>NZ_CAMYBV010000057.1 GCF_947254095.1 uncultured Mobiluncus sp. | reverse complement strand
GTTTGTCGATTGTGCACGAGACCGTGTACGAAAATCGTTTCGGTTTCACTGAGGCACTGCGCCGGATGGGTGCGCATATCCAGGTTTACCGCGAGTGTTTGGGCGGGCTGCGGTGCCGTTTCGGGGCACGAAACTTTTACCATTCCGCGGTCATTTCCGGGCCGACCCCGCTGCACGGCACGGACATCGAGGTTCCGGATTTGCGCGGCGGTTTTTCACACCTCATCGCCGCTTTGGCGGCTCAGGGCGTATCGAATGTTTCCGGAGTGGACATCATCAACCGCGGCTACGAAAACTTCATGAACAAGCTAAAAGCTTTGGACGCACAGGTGGAGCTGCACTCATGACGAAATCTTCCAATCCTGACCGCACCAGGCTGGTCGCGCAGTTTTCCCGTCCCTTTCGGCGCAACCGCGCGGGACATCCCGCGATGGGATGGGTGTATTTTTGGGCTTCACTGCCGGTGCGTGCGGTGCTGATAGCGCTGATGAAGCGGCACTATTCGGGGGTGGAAAACTTGCCTGAAAGCGGCGGTTTCATCGCCGTGTCCAATCACGTCACGGAAATCGACTCGGTCACGTTTTCGCACTTCCTGGTGGCTAATCACTATTCCCCGCGAATGCTGATGAAAGAAGAAATGATGCACTGGCCGGTGGTGGGGTTTTGCGCCCGGCACTCGCGGATGATTCCGGTGTTTCGGGAAACCTCCCAAGCGGCAGATTCCCTGATTGCCGCCAAAGCCGCCCTGAAAGTGGGAGAGTGCGTGGGAATGTTTCCGGAAGGGACCCTCACTCGTGACCCCGGCTTGTGGCCGATGAAAGGCCACACCGGCGCGGCACGATTGGCGTTGGAAACCCAGGTTCCGGTGGTGCCCGTCGCCCAGTGGGGGGCGCACAAGACCCTGGCGCCCTACGGAAAACTGCACTGGCCGCCCCGCGGTCGGGTGTCGATGGTGGTCGGTTCGCCCGTCGACTTGAGCGACCTTTACGGAAAACATGATGATCACGAGGCCGTGACGGAGGCGACCCGGCGAATCATGGCTGACCTGACGGAACTTTTGCGGAGTCTGCGACCCGGTGAAGAGCCTCCCGCGAAAGTGTGGGATATGAAGGTTGACGGCGACCGCTACGGACGCCAGCGGAAGCACCCCAAAGGTGGCAAGAAACCACGCTAGACCTGGTGGAATACCCGGAACGTAAGGGGGGCGAGTGTTGCGAGACTTCGACGATGACGCCGACGAAGCCAAAATCTGGGACAAGAGAATGAAAAAAACCATGATTGGTGCATTCGTTTTCTTTGCCGCCGGATTGCTGCTGGCGTGGGCCTTTGGCAATATCAACGGCAACAACCCAGACCAGCGCCCTGCCGACGCGTCAGCACGTGAGGAAACCTACTGGAAGCAAATCACTTTCTTGAACCCCGGTTTCCCGACCGACCTGCGCAAAGAGGTCACCAAAATGGGGTGGCGGGCGTGCGGAAAGCTGGAGTCCGGCTGGAGCCCCACCCAGGTGCTGGCGTTCATCTCCGAAAGCGACAGCGGCTTTGATGCGGATAAGTTGCCGATGCCCGCGACCCAGGTACAGTTCTGGATTGGGGTGGAACAATCCGCGGCGATGTCCCTGTGTCCCGAACAGGAATCGAAACTGGACGGTTGGCTGGAAAACTTTGCCCCGAAACCGGCTCCTACGCCTACGGTAACCGAGCCAGCCTAAAGGAATTCAAGAAAAACCCCCGAAAGGACTAAAGTTTTACCCATGAGTGAAGGCGAACAAAAGACCCGAGTAGCGGTTATTTTCGGCGGGCGCAGCGGGGAACACGCGATTTCTTGCGCCACGGCAGCGGGAGTGCTCGACCACATCGACCGCACACGTTTTGAACCGATACCGATTGGAATTACCAAGGCCGGAGCGTGGGTGTTGATGCCCGATGAGTCCGATTCGCTGCGTCTGCAGGACGGACAAGGGGCCGAGATTGAGGACAACGGGACGTTTGTGGCGTTGGTGCCGCAAAACCAGCATCTGTTCTTCTGGGATTCCCGCACCTCCAGCGCCCCCATCAAGGACCTGGGGCGCATCGACGTGGTTATGCCGCTGCTTCACGGACCTTACGGAGAGGACGGGACGATCCAGGGTCTGTGTGAGATGGTTGGCGTGCCCTACACCGGTTGCGGGGTGGGCGCCTCCTCTAACGGTATGGACAAGGGGTGTGCGAAAGTTCTGTTGGAACACGGGGGGATTCCGGTGGGGCGCTACCACGTCATTACCGACTTCGATTGGCGCCACCGTTCTGACGAAGTTCCGGCCCCGATTCTGGCGTGGGGGTTGCCGGTCTTTGTGAAGCCG
Source organism: uncultured Mobiluncus sp. (assembly GCF_947254095.1). Classification (GTDB taxonomy): domain Bacteria; phylum Actinomycetota; class Actinomycetes; order Actinomycetales; family Actinomycetaceae; genus Mobiluncus. The sequence continues at coordinate 283 of NZ_CAMYBV010000057.1, read as the reverse complement.
GCGCGTGCCGGGTCTTCCTTAGGGGTCACCAGGGTGGATTCGTGGCAGGACTTTGAGGCTGCGGTCGTCGCCGCTCGCCGCCACGACCCGAAAGTTATCGTGGAAGCCGCGGTGCAGGGCGCTCGTGAAATTGAATGTGCCGTGTTGGAGGGCCGCGCCGGGGGAGCCCCCCGCACCACCCCGCCGGGCGAAGTCGTGATGGTTTCTACCCCTGGAATGTACGATTTTCAGTCCAAGTATTTTGCTAACGAGGCGGTGCAACTCCAGATTCCCGCCCAGATTC
>NZ_CAMYBV010000056.1 GCF_947254095.1 uncultured Mobiluncus sp. | reverse complement strand
ACCCAGTGTTTACCCGCAACAAAGTTTTTACCGAGCGTACTCCGGGAGGTTACCCAACTATGCCCGGCTACCAGGTCGGCGGCGGGGCGACCCAAACCTATCCCGGCGACGCTCCTCACGTGAGCTACGCGCCGGAACAACCCCAGCAGTTCCCCACCCCGCAAGGCCAAGAACAGTACGGCACGGTCTCTGCCAGCCGTCCCGTCACTATGGACGACGTTTTGATTAAGACGGTGCTGACTTTCGGGACTCTCCTGCTTTTCGGAGCAGGGGCTTGGATGTTGACCGCATCCAATCCGGGTCTGGGCATGAACGTGGCGTTTACCTCGATGATTGTGGCCTTGGTGTTGGGGCTGGTGAACTCCTTTAAGCGTCGTCCTTCCCCGGTTCTGATTTTGGGTTACGCCGCTTTTGAAGGTCTCATGCTGGGCGGTATTTCCAGCTTGTTCGCCGCACTTTATGACGGCGTGGTGATGAAAGCTATCGCGGCGACCCTGGTTACCACCCTGGTGATGCTGGTGCTGTTCAAGACCAAGGTGGTACGCAACTCCCCGACTTTGATGCGGGTCGTCATGGTCGGTATGTTCTCGATTTTTGTGTTCTACCTGGGCAACCTGGTGGTCAGCCTCATCAACCCGGCTTGGTCTTTCTACGGTCCGAATGCCCCGACTATCGGTGGCTTCCCCCTGTGGATTATCGTCAGCCTCATCGCGATCGGTTTAGCGGCGTTTTCGCTGGTCACGGACTTTGACTACATTGTTACTGCGGTTGATAACGGGGCGCCCCAGGAGACCGCCTGGACGGCCGCTTTTGGCTTGATGGTGACCTTGGTCTGGCTATATATTGAGTTCCTGCGGATTTTTGCCTACTTTGCGTCCGATAACTAGGTTCGTGTCCCGAAGCTTCCGAAGTTCCCGAAGTTTCCGGCTCGGGCACGAAGCGGTTTCGCGTTTCCCGCGGGGAGGGTTCTCCTCGCCCGCCCTCAGAAGCTAGACTTAGAGAAAACGACTCACGGAATCGAGAGTAATGACTGTCAACATTCGCCCACCTGAGATTCAGGATGCCGCCGGCATGGGGGTGGCTCACGCCCGTATGTGGTTGGCGAACTATGGCGAATTTATTGACGAAAAATACCGTTACCGCTTTGACGAGCCAACTTTGGTCGGTCAATGGCACAACCTGTTGACCTCGGATCCGGCAGGCCGCCGCATCGCTATTGCGGTCGAACACGGTCGGGTAGTCGGTATCGCTATGACGGTGCAGACGGTACGCAACGAGCATGTGGCCCCGCCCGCTCGGGAACGGGAAGTGTCCATGCACTACCTAATGCCTGAATATCAGGGGCAAGGCTTGGGGCGGCGCTTGTTGGAGTACGTGGTCGGACCGCAGGAGCCAGCCCAAATGTGGCTACCTTCGGGGTATCCGGGAGAAAAACAGGCCCACCGGTTTTATCGCCGGGCCGGGTTCCTCTCGGACGGGGCGATGACCGGCCGTGAGGTCAACTACGGGCTGACCTTGAACCGGATGGTGCGCTGAAAATTTTTCTTTTCCCCAGGCCCCCGCTCGCCCCGCCGCGACGTTCCTGGTAGGACCGCGACAAGACTGTGAAAACCTCAGAAAACAAACAACCGAAAACGGAAGTGCGATGGAGAAAAAACCGTTATTGAACGCCGGAGCCGAATTCAGACGCGGGTGGTGGCGCGAGGTCATTTCCCGGCGGGACATGCAAAGTCGGGTTCCGGACTTCGACGGACTGGAACCGACCGCTCCGCCCGAGGTGGAAAACGGCCCGAACTCAGCTTATGCAGTATCGTGGCGGATTCGGGTGGCGGCCAGTTGGGCGTGGCGTTTCCTGGTTATCGTCACGGCGCTGGGACTGATTCTGTACGGAATTACAAAAGTTTCTATCATCTTCGTTCCCCTCGCGGTGGCGTTGCTGTTGACGCTGCTGCTGGAGCCGATGCATTTCCGGCTGCAAAAGTGGCATGTTCCCAAGACCCTGTCCGCGGTCATTTCCCTGGTGGTGGGTGTAGGGCTGGTTGTGGCGATGATTTGGATTGCAACCTCCCAGCTGGCTCACGGTGCGCCAGCCCTGTTGGCAAAAGCCGGAGGTGGCTTCGATAAGGCTTTGGCCTGGTTGAGCGAAGGCCCTCTGGCATTGGATCAGGCGCAAATCGATAAATATATTAACGAGTTGACCACCCAGCTCACCGCTTTTGCCACCAAGTATTCTTCCTCGATTGCGTCCTCGGCGCTGTCGGTGACTTCCTCGGTCGCCAGCGTGGTCACCACCATCTTAATTTCTCTGTTCTGCCTGTTCTTTTTCCTCAAGGACGGTCGCCAGATTTGGATTTGGTTGATTCGGATGCTGCCGGTTCCTGCCCGCGAGCCGGTTCACGAAGCGGCGATTCGCGGCTGGACCACGCTGAATGGCTACATTAGGGCGCAGGCGCTGGTGGCTCTGGTGGACTCGGTATTTATTTCCATCGGGGCGGCGGTTCTGGGCGCGGGGTCGATGACTATCCCGCTGGCTTTGCTCATTTTCATAGGTTCCTTTATTCCGATTGTTGGTGCGGTCACTACCGGGGCTATCGCCGTGCTGATTTTGCTGTTGGATAAAGGTTTCATGGCGGCCGTCATCATGCTGATTGTGATTTTGGCGGTGCAACAGATTGA
>NZ_CAMYBV010000055.1 GCF_947254095.1 uncultured Mobiluncus sp. | reverse complement strand
TTCATCAGCTCGTTCAATCACGTATTTCTGTACCAGATTCACCAGCAACGTCCCGATTTACAGCTGGCCTGCCTATTTACCAAAGAATGTCTGTGGGATGACGCGATTAGCCGCTGCGAACAGGTCGGCGCCACCGCGATTCATCCCGAGGACAGCGGGCTCACCGCCGAAATGACTCGACGCCTCAAGGACGCAGGGCTGCAGATAAACGTGTGGACGGTCAACGATCCTTCCCGCGCTCGTGAACTCGCCAGTTGGGGAGTCGACGGGATTTTTACGGACGTCGCCGACGAGATGCTCGCGGCTTTAGGCCACTAAGCTGCGCTGAGCTACCCTTCCGTCAGGCTCCCAGTAAATCCGCCAAGGCCGTAAGGCATTGAGAAGCTCCGCCTTCGACACGCAGATCCGCCGCCCGGTCGTACATGGTGCGCCCCTGATTGATGATTGCCAACGGGGCTCCTTCTGCCAAACCCGCCTGCATCACATATGTTGCCGTCCCCACCACCAGCGAAGAACCCACCACCAGCACTACGTCGGCCTTTGCCGCGGCTGCATACGCCCGGGACATCACCTCTGCAGGAAGTAACTGCCCAAAAAACACGACCGCCGGTTTCAGCAATCCGCCGCAACGTTCACAAGGCACGGTTTTGAACGTGCAGGCCTCGGCGGCTTTCCGGTCCGCCACCGCCAGAATGGCGACGTGCGCGGGATCCAGGTCAAGTGGATAATCCGGGTTTGCCTCGGTGAGCCGTTCGTGCAGCGCTTGTCTGTCGGTGACTTCCCCACAATCTACGCATTCGACGCGCACGAAAGAACCGTGCATTTCATAGACTTCTTTGCATCCGGCTTTCAAATCCAGGCCGTCAACGTTTTGGGTCGCGATGCCAGTCAGCAGCCCGGCACGTTCCAGTCTCGCTTGCGCGAGATGCGCTGGGGCGGGGTCTAGGGACAACATGGTTTGCCAAGTCTGGTGGTTGCGAGCCCAGACCCAGCGTTGCCACACCGGGTCGCTGACAAACTGGTCATATTCCACCGAAGGAATCTCGGTATTGCCTTTGCCGCGATAATCAGGAATGCCGGTGTCGGTAGACATCCCAGCCCCCGTGACCAGCACGGTCTTTTTTCCTCTCATCCATCCCGCTAAAGTCTCTAGCTGTTGCATCGTTGCATCGTCAAGAGTTTCCATGATTTAAGTCTACGACTTATTGCTTGCCAGAGCTGGGATGCGCTTGCTTGCTTTCCTAACAGCCGCAACACCAGGCTGAGAATTAGTCGTTAGAGAGGTTAAACACGGGAACCCGACCGTATGGCCGGGTTCCCGTGTCAGGATAGTAATCAGAGCTTAGCGAACGCTCGGAGCAGCATAGGCAGTCGCGTAAGCAGAATTCAGCCTAGCGATTGCAGCATCGCAGTCAGCAACGGTAGCCTTGGCCTTGAACCAAACACCAACCGCCTTGGTGATTTCTTTGTTCAAAGTGTAGTAGGTGCGGAAGTTCTTGTGGGTCAAGATTTCCTTATCGCGAGCCACGCGAGTATTCCAGATGGCCTTGTTCAACAGGTCCTTCACGTAAATGGTAGCGGTATCGGTGGACTTCAAGTCACGGTAGGTAGAAACACGATCATAAGTGGCGCGCAAGTCGCTGATAGAGTCATTCAACTGGTACTCGGTTGCACCAATGTTTGCCACCCGCATGATAGCGCGGGTCACCGCAAAGCCCAGCTCCACGTGAGCTTTCTGAATCTTGTAGCGCAGGTTATTTGCAGACTTATCAACAGTCAGACCAATCTCCACAATGAGGTGGGTACGAGCCATAATCAAATCCGGATTCGCCAAGGTCTGGTAGCCACCTGCGACGACAGCCAGAGACTGAGTCAGCTCGGCAGCAGTAGCGAAGAGTTTATCGAACTCTTTGGACCAGTCAGCCTTCGGCTCTTCAGACTGAATCTCTTTCAAGGTCGCCACAGCTGCGTTAATATCGTTGATAGCGCCCTGAGCTTCTGCAGGGGTAATATCAGCGGAACGCTCAGCGGTGACAGCAGCCGGGGCCTCATCCGCGGCTACAACTTCCGCGGTTTCTTCAGCTTCGGACTCGCCGGCTGGGGCAGCTTCGGATTGATCAGAAACTTCGGCAGGTTCGGCCGCATCGCTCTGTGGCGCGGCTTCAGCAGCTTCGACAGCATCAACAGCGGGTTCGGTAACCTCAACGGTTGGAACTTCGTTGGTGGGAACTTCGTCATCTGCCAACGCCGGCATCATCGTCATACCCGGAATAGCAATCGCAACCGCCACAGCCAAAGTAACAAACTTCTTGTTCATAAAAAATGATTCCCTTCAAAAATCGATGTATGTAGTGGTTTCTGCAACCTGCTTAGCAACCCTGCATGCATTGGCTGTTTCAACCTGTTGACCGTTTAACCATAAACACACTGGACAAAAACTGAAAGTTTCCTGAGTCTTTGTTCGAACAATGAGACTTTCAAATCGCGTTTACCTTGCTGTTCTTACATATGTATGTTTGACTGGAACACCTTATCTTCAGCTTTCTAGCTGAATTTTTCCTGTAAGAATGTGTTCTGGGTGAGCCGATTTAAAAATTATAGGGCTGGCTTTCTGGTGATAAAAGCTTAAAGAGTTTCGCCCCCACGGGGTGGGGGGCGAAACGTTTTTGAAGTGTTAGTGCGGCGGTTCCCTACTCTCCCACACACCGGCGTGTGCCTGT
>NZ_CAMYBV010000054.1 GCF_947254095.1 uncultured Mobiluncus sp. | reverse complement strand
GACTCCTCAAATCAGGATAATAGCAGTATATCATAGTACGCTCTAAAAAACAAGAGGTTTTCCTCCAACTATTATTTTTTGCCCGCTTTGCCCGTTTTGTACGCTGTGCCCGCCCTACTCTGTCGGTTGGTAAAGTCCGCGCACACGGGCCGTGTTTTGCACGAAAACAATGCCGTTTCCGGGCTGGCGCAAATCCAGAGTTTCGTAAATCGTCTCCACTATTTGCGGAGTATTCGCCTGGTCGGCCAGGATTATCACCAGCTCTTTTTCCGGTTCAATGCCCAAACCGAACAGGGTGGCAGTCTCGTGAACCCCAGAGCCACGCGCATTAATAATCGTTCCACCGTGCGAGCCAGCCTGCACCGCCGCGTCGATAACCTCTTCGGCGTGGCCTTTTTCCACGACGGTCAATATCACCTGAATCATGAGTTTTCCTTCTTTTGATGGCTGGTTTCAGCCAGTTGGTGCCCTGCCGAGGCGGCAGAAGCGCGGGTGGTGGTTTTTTCACCAGCAGAGTGGGTCGAGTTGGGTTTGGTTTCACCAGTAGGGGTGGGGCCGGCCCACGGGTCTTTGTTGTGTAGGTTGGTGCGGCGCCGGGCGCGAGCCTGGAACACGATACCGAGCAGCTGCAACACAATCGGGGGCATCAGCGCGACCATGGTGATCAGTCCTAAACCGTCCTCCACCACGTCCGCAGTAGGTGTGCCAGCAGCCGCACCTTGGGCAAAAGCTAGCACAAACGTGGTCAGCATCGGACCGGGAGCGACCCCGCCGCCGTCAAAAGCTAGCCCGCCGAATAGCTCGGAGGACACGAACGTCAGACCGACCGCCACCAGGTATCCCGGCAACAGCATATGCCACAGCTCTAAACCAGGCATCACCAGGCGCAACGTAGACAACAGAACTGCCGAGCCCACTCCTAGTGCCATCGCTGCCATCACCGCTGAAGCCCGCACCGAACCGGAAGTGACCTCCTGGACCTGTTCGGTCAGGACGTGTACCGCCGGTTCCGCCAACACCGCCAGGAACCCCAGCGCAAAAGCGATACCTAGCAGCAGCGGCGCGCTGCCGCGCAGCGCCAAGCTCACCCCGATCGTGCGTCCCACGTCCATGAATCCGCCGTTTGCGCCGGTCAGGAAGAAAGTCAGACCCAAAAACGCCATCACGATACCCGCGATGACACTGCGGCGCACGGACTTGTGCAGTTTGAAAACCGTGACGTTCCCAATCAGGAACAGCGCCAGCAGCGGGGCGAGGGCGAGGCTGACACTGCGGGCTTCCATCGGGAAATGCCGCACCAGCGGTTCAAAGAGGTGGGTCGTGTCCGGGGTCAGGGTCGGTCCGGTGGTCGGCAGGGCGCCCAAGTGCAGCAGGATAGACGTAATTTGCAGAGCCAAAATCGCCCCCACGCAAGCAATTGCCACCAGCCCGAACGAGTCCGCTTCGCTGCGCGCCGAGTCGCGTTTCAAAGACGCCACCCCGGTAGCGAAAGCCAACACGACCGGCACCGTCAGCGGTCCGGTGGTGGCGCCGGACGCATCGAAAGCAATCGCCAGATACTGCATGGGCGCCACCAGCGCCAACAGTGCCACCAGGCCATAAGACCCCAGCAGCACCCAACGCAGTTTCCAGCCGCGCAAAATCCGCACCATGCCCAGGCACAGCAACACCGCCAACCCTGCTGAAACCACCATAATCAACAGGATTGAGGACACTATCCCGCGGGTTAGCGTGTTGACCTGCGCGGCATAGATGAGAATATCCGGTTCCGCCATGGTCAACAGGAAACCCAGCACGAAAGTGACTGTCATGACCACCGTAATCCGTCCGGACTTCACCACGGTGGAGGACATAATTCGTCCGATAGGGGCGATACCGACCTCGACCCCCAGCAGGAACAGCGACAGCCCGGCAATAACCGCGATGGCGCCCAGCCCAAAACGCGGCAACAGCACTCCCGGCAGGGGAACGACCGTGACATGCATCAGCACCACAACAGCAGCAATGGGAAGGACCGATTTGGTCGTTTCCCATAGCTTTGCGGTTAGGGTATTCATCTAAGCTCCCTGGTAAAGTCCGCTGACGGCGACCACGTTTTGGGTGAAAAGAATGCCGTGGTTGGGTTTATTCAAGTCGAGTCGCTGGTCGATGGCGTCCTCGATTTGGGGGGCATTTTGAGCCGGGGCCAGCATAAACACAATGTCTTTTTCCGGTTCGATTTCCATGCCCAGCACCAGTTCGGTTTGGGCGACCCCCGAGCCGCGCCCGGCGATGATGGTGCCGCCGCGAGCCCCGGCACTTTGCGCGGCTTCGACCACGTACTCGGCCCGACCGTGTTCCACAATGGTGGTGATGAGCTGCCACTGTACGGGTTGCGCAGCGGAGTCCGCAGGAGGTTCGGGCCAGTGCTCGATGGCGGACGTTCCCGCGATGCCCTCCATCTCAACCGCAAAAGCGATACCCCGGTTGGGTTTCTCGAAGTGGAAACGTTTCGCCAAGGCGTCCATCGCCGTTTTTGCGGTTGCGGTGTCCGCCCCCATGATGAGGACTTCTTTGCGGGAATCTATCATGCCGATGGCGTTGAGCCACTTGTTTTTGATGGTGCCGCGTCCCAGCATCACCGTGGCGCCGCGAATCCCGTGTTTTTTCGCTTCGGCAATGACTTTGGAGGCCATCTGGTCATTGACCACAATGTAGAGCAGCACGGCGTCCTTGTGCCAGTCTTTCTCAAGCATGGGAAACCTTCCTTGTCTTAGAAGAATATATTA
>NZ_CAMYBV010000053.1 GCF_947254095.1 uncultured Mobiluncus sp. | reverse complement strand
ATCCAGGTGTCGCCCTCCATCGTGAAGCTGACCGAGCAATGCCGGGAATACTGGACTTTCCTGCAATACCTGGCCGGGCAAGACCTGGCTGCGGCGCGGAAAGCCCAAGCCGACCTGGAAAAGGAGCTGACCGAAGCTCGTGACGCCGCCGCGAAGTCACAGGAAGAAACCATTGAACTCATCGCGAAAGCGATGGCAGAAGTCGCCGCGACCGGCACGACCACGACGCCGCTACCGTTCTTGGGCGGATTCGGCGGGGGAGCGAGTACGGCTGGGGGCGCCTCCGGAGCAGCCGCGTCCGACGCCGCCCCGGCAGACTCGGGCGCGCCGTTTCGCTACGAGCTAGAGAAAATAGCCCAATGCACGGACTGCAAGACCTGCTACCAAGAGATTCCCGAATACTTCGAGCCGTCCACGGAAATCATTGACGGCAAGCCTACCCCGGTGGCGCGGCTCATTCCCGGCTCGCTGGAAAGCGTGGAAGTGACCGACGAACTGCGCGCCCGGGTCGCGAAAGTTGTCGCGAACTGTGACGCGGAAATCATCTTGTGACCAGGGAGGGGAAACCGATGCTTAACACGACGAACACGGTCCAGCTCAACATTTTGGAACGCCGGTTTAATGCCGACCCGAAACTGTTTCAATCCATGTTTGTGGCCGAGGGTCTGGCTCAGCTGCACGCGGCTTTTGACGCCGGAGAACTGCCCGAGGCCATGACCCTGAAAATTTGGGAGCTACTGGAGCGCGAGGACATGGTGGGGCGCATCATGATGCGTTTCCTGTGGAACTTGCCGCTGGGCAAGAAACGCGTGTTTATCCGCGCGATTGACACCTGGCTGTCCGAACGCTACCCGATGTTTGCGGGGGTGAGCGAAAACTGGCCCGCCGCCAACCATGTCGCCCCCTACGTGCGGCCGGCGTCCCAGCGGGTACATGACTTTGACTTGGTTACGCAAGGGTATCTGGGGTATCTGACCCAGGGCTATTCCCAGCGGGAAGTCGACCTGTTCGTGTGGCTCGAATCGATGCGGGACAAGCACTGCGCGGATCGGCCCTGTGAGCTGGGCGAATTTCTGCGGGGCCGCAAAGTCGGGGGCTGCCCGGTCCAGATTCATGTCCCGGACGTCATGCAGGCCATCGCGGAGGGGGATTTTGACCGAGCGCTGCGTATCGTGGAGGAGTCGAACCCGCTGCCGAACGTGACCGGTCGGGTTTGTCCTCAGGAGCTGCAGTGTCAAGGGGTGTGCGTGCACAAGGCGCGTCCCATCGAGATTGGTCAGTTGGAGTGGTTCTTGCCCCAGCGAGAGAAAATCGTGCACGGCAACGAGGCGATTCTCAAGCGTTTCGAGGGCCGTCCCGACCCGTGGCAGACCGCGGAAAAGCCCCCGATTGCTATCGTCGGTTCGGGTCCTTCCGGGTTGATTAACGCGTTCTTGCTGGCAAACCAGGGTTTCCCGGTCACCGTGTTCGAGGCGTTCCACACCCTGGGCGGGGTGTTGAAGTACGGGATTCCCGAGTTCCGCCTACCCAACGAGCTGGTCGACGACGTGGTGGACAAGATTTGCCTGCTGGGCGGGCGTTTCGTGACGAACTTTGTGGTGGGCAAGACCGCGACCTTAGATGACTTGAAAGCGGCCGGTTTTTGGCGCATTTTCGTCGGTACCGGCGCCGGTTTGCCGAAATTCATGAACGTGCCCGGCGAGCACCTCAACGGGGTCATGAGCGCCAACGAGTTCCTGACTCGCGTAAACCTGATGCACGCGAACCTGCCCGACTATGACACGCCCCTGCCCGAAGTCGCCGGGAAAGAAATCCTGGTCATTGGCGGAGGAAACACGGCGATGGACGCGGCACGCACCGCCCGGCGCTTGGGCGGTCACGTCACCATCGTGTACCGGCGCACCAAGGCCGAGATGCCGGCCCGTGTGGAGGAACTGCATCACGCTTTGGAAGAGGGCATTGTCGTGGCTGAGCTGCGGGCGCCCACCGAGTTTCACGAGGACGAAAACCACCATGTCGCCGGGGCGAGCGTGGGGGTGATGGAGCTGGGGGAGCCTGACGAGTCTGGGCGGCGCCGGCCCCAACCAACCGGGGAAATCCTGGAAATGGACGCTGACCTGGTGATTATGGCGCTCGGTAACAGTTCCAACCCGATTATTCGCGATTCGCAGCCTGACCTGGCAGTGCAGCAGTGGGGCGCTATCAAGGTCGGGAAAGAGGCTGCCGGTGAGGCTGGCGGCGCTGGTGGGGACGCGGCTGGTGCGGCTGGTGCGGCTGGAAGTGTCGCCGAAACCCCTTCGCAAGCCACCAACCTAGAGGGAATCTACTCCGGCGGAGACGCTTCTCGCGGCGGTTCTACCGCGATCAAAGCAGCCGGAGACGGCCAAGCGGCCGCCCGCCAGATGGGGGACCTGGCCGTTCACCTGGAACCGGAAGAAGTCCACCAGCGGGTGCAACGCGCTTTGGAATACACGCAAAGCGCCGCCTCGGCCTACCGAATCTTGGAGAAACGACAACTGTCGGAACGGACTTGGGAGATGAAACTGCACGCCCCCGCGGTCGCCCGCGCGGTGCAGCCCGGCCAGTTCGCCCGGTTCATGACCCACGAAAAAGGCGAGCTGATTCCCCTGACCGTGGCCGATTTCGACCGGGAGCAAGGCTGGATTTCCATCGTGGTGCAAGCGGTAGGCAAATCGACCCAGATTATGTGCGCGATGGAAGTCGGCCAGGCGTTTTACGGGATTGCCGGGCCGCTGGGCTTGGCGTCAAAGATGGAACATTTCGACTCCGCCACCCAAAGCGTGTGCTTCGTGGCTGGTGGGGTCGGGTTAGCGCCCGCCTATCCGATTGTGCGCAAACACTTGGAGCTGGGCAATCACGTGACCCTGGTGCTGGGGGCGCGCAATCGCGACCTGCTGTTCTGGACCGACCCGGA
>NZ_CAMYBV010000052.1 GCF_947254095.1 uncultured Mobiluncus sp. | reverse complement strand
GCGACCAGGCGCACGTCCGCCAGTTGCAGGATTTGACCGGTGGGGGTGATTTTGTCGGGACTGTACAGGGGGTTTTCCGCCAAGACCGTAATCCGGTCCGTGTCGTCCTCCATCACGCCAAAACCGTAGGTATCGTCGCCTTTATCAAAACGTATAACTCGCATGGGGTCAGTTTATCAATCGCGGAACTGCGCGTCCCATCCGGTGAGTATGCGGGATTTGGGCCGCGAGGTTTGGCGGCGTTCGGGGGCTCTTAGTCGCAGAAATACTTGGAAAGCTGCGCTTTCCGTACCGCTTCCTGGACTTTGGCAATGCCAGCGAGCTTGCGCTGCCAAAGTCTGCGTCGCGGTGAGAGAGCGGATTCGGTGGGGGCGCTTCGTCGCGGGGGCGCTCGCGAGAGGCGGAAGGGGGAGTACCCCCTCGCGTTTTGCGCGACTATTGTCGCAAAACGCTCACCCCCCAGCCTCTCGCTGAGTCGCCCCCCTGCTCCGGTCGCGCCCGGTACCCCGGTTCGGGTCACTCTTGCGGATAAAAGGTGGGATTTAGGCAGTAGCTGCCATTATTGGCAGCTACGACCCTATTTTCACCTTTAATCCACGCACACCCCGATACCGAGGAAAGTTTCACGCCCGAACAATGCTGAAATCTGGTTATAGACACCAGTATCTGCCCCGGAACAGCGATTCGAGGCTCCTCGGAAAAAAGCTTTGAGCCGGGGATATATGATTGACTCTGTGATGAATACCGAATTGCCTGAAGTCTCTGCAATCCCTGTGCCGCCTGCGGACGGACCGAAAACCCGCGTGCGGTTCTGTCCCTCCCCGACCGGCACCCCCCACGTCGGCATGGTGCGCACCTGCCTGTTCAACTGGGCTTATGCGCGTTCCCAAGGGGGGACTTTCGTGTTCCGTATTGAGGACACCGACTCGGCGCGTGACTCCGAAGAATCCTTTAACCAGATTCTCGAATCGCTGGACTGGCTGGGCTTGGATTGGGACGAAGGCATCAACGTGGGTGGCCCGCACGGACCCTACCGCCAATCACAGCGTATGGATATCTATCGCGAAGTGGCTGGTCAGCTGCTAGAAGCGGGCTTTGCGTATGAATCTTTCTCGACTCCCGAGGAAGTCGAGGCGCGTCACCGCGAACGCGGCGAGGATCCGAAGCTGGGCTACGACGGCTTCGACCGCGACCTCACCGCTGCCCAGCGCGAGGCATACCTAAAAGAAGGCCGTAAACCTGTGTTGCGTCTGCGAATGCCGGACGAGGACATCACCTTCACCGACCTGGTGCGTGGCGACATTACATTTAAGGCTGGCTCCGTACCCGACTACGTCATCGTGCGCGCCAACGGAGAGCCGCTCTACACCCTGGTGAACCCAGTAGATGATGCGCTGATGGAGATTACCCACGTCCTGCGCGGCGAGGACCTGCTGTCCTCCACCCCCCGCCAAATCGTGCTCTACCGGGCACTTTATGCCCTGGGGGTGGCGAAGTTCATGCCCTATTTCGGGCACCTGCCTTACGTGATGGGCGAGGGAAATAAGAAGCTCTCCAAGCGGGATCCGGAATCGAACTTGTTGCTGCATAAACAGCACGGCATTATTCCCGAGGGCTTGGTCAACTACCTGGCGCTGCTGGGCTGGGCATACGCCGCGGATAACGATATTTTCAGCCGCGAACAGATGGCGCAGGCTTTCGATATCCGTGCCGTAAACCCGAACCCGGCCCGGTTTGATCTTAAGAAATGCAACGCGATTAATGCCGAGCATATCCGCCTGCTGGAGGTGTCCGATTTCACCCGTCGGACGGTGCCTTTCCTGGCGGCAGCCGGTTTAGTCGAGGCAGAAGAATACGATTCCCTGAGCCAGGCGCAACGCGCCGTGCTGGATCAGGCGGCATCGCTGGCACAAACCCGTGTTCAGCAGCTGGATCAGCTCCCGGGACTGATTGGGTTCCTGTTCCGTGACGACGTGGAATACGACGAAAAGGCCGTCTCGAAGTTGAAAGGTGAGCCCGCCGCGATTCTGGAGGCGGCTGCTAAAGCGCTGGAAACCGCAGGCGACCAGGCATTTGCCGACGCTGAGACGATTCACGAGGTCTTGAACACGGCGCTCATTGATGGCTTGGGCGTCAAGCCGCGCGTGGCTTTTGCGCCGTTGTTTGTGGCCATTACCGGTACAAACGTATCCATCCCGGTTTTCGATTCCATGGGTATCCTGGGGAAGGAAGAAACTCTGCGGAGAATCAGAAAATTTACCGATTTCTTAGGTTAACTTTCCTCCCAGGGGGAGTTTTTCTTGATAATTCTCTAAAAAGCCCTAATTTTCCTTGGTATTTTTAATATACTTAACTCCGATAGTCAGACACTATCCGATTGACACGGATGTGAATAATCAGGAGTTGCAAGTGAAACAAAAGAAGCTTTCTGTCGCTATGAAGACCCACATCATAGTGCTGCTCACGGCAGTACTGTTGGGTCTGATGCTAATCTACATGATTATATCGTTACAGGCATACCGGGGAGTATTCCAAGAAGAGGTTGCCAGCTTTGACGAAGTAGAATTGGTCGAAGACGCCAGAATCAACTGGTCCAATCTTCGTTCCCAAGACATTATGCTACTCACCCAGCTGCAAGCTGGAAAGATTGGGAACCTGAGCGGCTCAGGCGATACCGTCAACGAGGTCAACGAGTTGCTGGGTAAGGTCAATGACGGCCTTGGCAGTCTCGAAAAGGCCTCGCTGACCAGCGAGCAAAAGGCCCTGGTCGCGGATATGCGCTCCGCTGCAGAAGACTATTCCGCAGCGTGGGCTCAGTTCACCCAGAATGCGGCTGGCAACGAAGCCCAAGCCGTGGATGCCTCGAATGTCTTTGGTCGGTTCCAAGAAGAAAATGGTTTCGTTTTCGCGGACAAGTCTCGTGCCCTGTTGGACACTTACGAGGCCGAACGTGAGGCTTCCGCACAGGCGCGAGCCTCTACCGAAGGCACCACCATCGTCATCTCTATCGTTATCCTCGTTGTGGGAGCGGTGCTGGTTTTCTTGATGGTGCGTTTGCTGGTAGCTCCCATGATTAAGTCGGTCCGCGCCCTCTCCGCTGGAATGGACAAACTGATGGGAGGCGACTTCACCGCTGAGGTACAGCGTCAGAGCAGAGACGAGGTCGGCGATATGGGCGACCACTTCAACGATGCTATGGGCGGCTTGCGCCAAAGCCTCGCCGTAACCGTTGGGGCGGCAGAGAACGTCGGCAAGATTACCGAAGGGATTGGGGAAGGCTCTCGCGGAGCAGTGGGTGCCACCCAGAAAGCAACCGACTACATCAACAGCGGAGCGGCGGCGGCTGAACAAGTTTCCCGCTCTATTCAAACCGTCGCTGCTGGTGCGGAGGAAATGAGCGTCTCGATTAAAG
>NZ_CAMYBV010000051.1 GCF_947254095.1 uncultured Mobiluncus sp. | reverse complement strand
TTCTTGCCAATCAATCAACTTAAAAGGTTTTCCTGACCACCGTCCTTTCGTATGCTTTAAAGCTTCGATAAACGCGACTGCAAAGTCGGCTCGGCGCTTGTCATAGCGCGAGCTTTCAGCCATGAACCGTGTCGGTTGATATTCAGCTAGCTGACGCATACGAATCAGTTACCTTCTATTGGTTAAAAAGTCAGTTACTACCAGCGATAACAGGTACCCTCATACCCGGCGGGGCTAGGCTTCGGGCAGATTAGCTAACGCCCAGGCGATCGCATGTCCGGCGTCAGCGAAAAGGTGGTCTGACTTCGCGATGAGTTCGAGTTCGCATTCTCCGCGGCTCCTCGAGTTAGGCCCGAACCCGCTGACGGGTTCTTCCATCAACCGGTAGATTTGGGCGTTATTGCCAAATCCTTCAGTCTTGGTCCAGGTAGCAAAACTTGCTAGCGTGTAGTTCCCGTAGGCAAGAACCGTCCCGTAGGAATCAACGCGCATCTGGAGGGTTTCGCTGGTGACCTTTGTGCTGTTCATGGCTGGTGCCTTTCTGTTGTGTACCGTTTCGGTATGTATATACAGCCATAGACCCGCCTATTTATCCAGTCATTTTCCGCCTATTTTCAAGAAAACTTAGAGATGTACATCTCTAGGTCATAACGCTTCACGATAAAGGAAAACCCCACGCCAGGTGGGGTTGCCTGTGTGTTTAGTTTTAACGGGTCAGGTGGTAGTTGACAACGTTTCCTGGTGTAGCATGTTCAAGTTCACGCACCATCGCTGCTGCCCGCCCGTATCCCTCGGTGACTTGTTCGATGTTGTCTAGGTTCAACGCTCCGTAGGCGGTGGTTTGCACCCGCCATTGATCGGTTTCAAAATCCCGGTCAAGCTCCGGGGTGTAGGGGAACAGCGGGGAAGGAACAATAGAAATCGCGACCCGGCCAGGTTCAATCTCAATGCTGGTGATGGTGTATCCCAACCGGTTAGCACGTCCGATAAGGCGTTCGGTGTTTTCTTCCTCGACGCTGCATTCAGCTTCTTTGGTGTTCATGGCTGTTTCCTTATGTGTTGTGTACCGTTTCGGTATGTATATACAGCCATAGACTTCGCTACTTATCCAGTCATTTTGCCGCCTATTTTGCCTAATAAATAGTGGTTTACATCTCTTGGTTAGTGTTTATTAGTGGCGGGGTTTTCCACGCAGAATCACCGCTTAATGGTGCAAGTAAGATCTTGCGTACTTCCTTATGTTCTTTACCAGAAAGTCCGATGCGGTAAAGCAGGGAGCGCAGTTCATACTTCTCATTCACCACCTTGTCACTCGCGGCGCGGTGGGTGGTGAGCCCGATGCGTTTCGCATATGCGACCATTTTGCTTAGGAACTCGGTGTATGCCGTGATCTTCTCGAACTCTGGCAGCTCATCCCACCAAGGAAAACTCAGCCCCTCGCTACTGGTGGTGATGTCGAGATGGCTCGCGCCGAGCGCTTTAGCGATCAAGTCTTTCTTGGCAGCGATAAGTTCATGCAGCCTTGCCAGCTCAGTCTCATCAAGCGTGGCGGGCAGGGTGACTAAGAGCCCGTAGTTTTCAGCCTTTTTGGTGTTCACCATTGCTCATCCTCCTCACCATCAAATTCGATGCTTTGAACGTCCATCCATGTGCGGATGAGGCGCAGGTAGTTGTCTGGAAAGTTGGAGACGATCATTTCTACGTGCTCGTAGCCGTGGTCTTTGGCCGCATTCCACACCGCACCAATATCGGTGAGGTCGACTCCGAGGTTTTCGATTTCTTCTAGATCGACATATAGCTGTCCCATCATCACCAAACCCTCTCTTTCTTGCTGGTTGTTTGGTCATGTACATACAGCCATAGGAGCGCGTACTTATCCAGTAATTTTTGCCTTAAAATCAAGGAGTTTTAGTGCTCTCGGCGACTATCTGGGAAAGCACGAGTTTGGCGCACGGCAAAGCTATCCCGTTTCCCCACAGCTTGTAGAGTGCCCGGTCGGACGCTGGATTAGCCAGCCATTTGCGTACTTGGTTGCGGGTTTTAGGTTTTTTCAATCCTTGCACCTTGGCCCAGCTAGCCCAGACCTGCCACCAATAATCCAGCACGTCTTCGCTCGGGTTCTCGATGGCGAGTCCGTCTGTCCAAGTATCAGGGAATCCTTGTAGGCGGGCGCATTCGGTGGGGGTTAAGCGTCTCACGCGGTATTTGGGCATGCCAGGGTCAGTGACCAGGGGCGGCTCAGTTGAGTCCGAAGCCAACAGAGCGCCAGCAATATTGACGTTGCCTCGGCAGAAGAAGTCTGCCTTCGAGGCGCTCACAACGTCGGGTTCGACGATGGCGATGCCGCCTTGGTTGCAGGTCGGAGAAACACCTGCTGTACGCGCGTTTTTGGCACAAGGTCCTCTACGACTTGGGGTATGTGTCCAGTTCAGAGCCGTTCCATCGCCTGTTCAACCAGGGCATGATTGAGGCTTATGCCTACACGGATTCACGTGGGCAATACGTCCCGGCTGACGAGGTGGAGGGTAGCGAGGAGGACGGCTTTACCTGGCAGGGTCAGCCCGTCAACCGCGAGTTCGGCAAGATGGGCAAGTCGCTCAAGAACATTGTCACCCCTGATCAGATGTGCGCGGATTACGGCGCGGACACGTTCCGGGTTTACGAGATGTCGATGGGACCGCTGGATATGTCCCGTCCGTGGGACACGCGCGCGGTGGTCGGTTCCCAGCGTTTCCTGCAGCGACTGTGGCGCAATATCGTCGATGAGAACACCGGCGCGCTCACCGTGACCGATGACGCCCCGGATTTGGCGACCGCAAAAGTGCTGGCTCGCACCATTCACGATGTCACCGTGGAGTATGACAATCTGCGCGTGAACACGGCTATCGCCAAGATGATTGTGCTGAACAATCACCTCACCGGACTGTCCCAGGTGCCGCGTGAGGCCGCAGAAGCGCTGGTCGTGATGGTCGCCCCCATCGCTCCGCACATTGCGGAGGAACTGTGGGAACGTTTGGGTCACCAGGGCGGAATCGCCCGGGCCGCGTTCCCGGTCGTGACCGATGAGTCGCTGTTGGCGGCCGACGAGGTCACTTGCGTGGTGCAGGTGGCGGGCAAGGTGCGCGCGAAAGTGTCGGTGGACCCCGAGATTTCCGAGGCGGATTTGCAGGCGAAGGTCCTGGCGGAACCGGCGGTGGTGAAGTTGCTGGACGGGCGGGAGCCGAAACGGATTATCGTGCGTGCTCCAAAGCTCGTATCCTTGGTTTTTTAGGATTTGTCAGTACAAAAAAATCGCTAAATTACGGGATTTCAACAGTTTCGGGCTTGCGAACTTAGGTATGCCTAACTTAGGCTATACCCATGAAGAGATTTAAAAACAAGCAAATTAAAGAAACCTTGACCGTAGCCGCGCTTTTGTGCCTGGGAGCCTCTCTCAGCGGGTGCGGCGGGACCCCCAGCTCCAGCTCGGATTCAGCCGCACCAGGCAAACCCCTGGTCCTCACCACATTTACCGTGTTGC
>NZ_CAMYBV010000050.1 GCF_947254095.1 uncultured Mobiluncus sp. | reverse complement strand
TACCCCAGATGGGAGCCTTGCGAGAGATGATGAATCGGCGCCGCGCCACCGGAGGGCCGGCCGAAAAAGCGTTCGCCGCCCTTATCGGCTTGGAACTGCGACCCAAGCGGTTGCGCGAAGCCAGCGCCTTGTGGTCCAAACTGGTGGCCAAGCTCGGGGAAGCCGGAGCGGAAGGCTTGTGGGACCACCCGGACCTGCTGCCGGAGGAAAGCGACTTCGACGCCCCCGACGAGTTCGTGGCGCGCCTGGCCGGAGAAGGCCCGAAAGACCAGCTGGAGGCCGATTTGGAGGCTATGCTGCAAGGGACTTTGGGATACGCCAAAGGGCTGGAGCCCGGTATCGATTCGGAGGGGGACGCGGAAGTGTCACAAGACCGTCCCGACACCGATTCGCCCGACGGTTCCGGGCACGGGACGGACCCGGACAGCCCAGAGCACCCCACTTCTGACGCCTAATCAGGCGGCTGTCACCGCGCGCGCCCGCTTCGCAAACGCCGGTTCTGGGGGAACGTCGAGATCGACCGGAAGATAGCTGCAGTCACATTCCGGGTGAGACTCAAAGTGCCTGGTCGTGACCGTTCCATCCACCGAGATGCGCGTGACATCGCCGGGGTGTAGGGCGCGGCAATCCAGAAACGCCAAGGCTTGCGTCGCCGCCAGCGCCGCCCCCGCTCCTGCCAATGCCGTTTCCACCCGCGGAAACGCCGCCCAGTGCAGGTTCGCGGCGCGTTCTGCCAGGTGCGCCACTTCTGTGGCCTGGTGCAGGGCGATACAGGACGTGCACGGCGTCAAACCGGGCACGACCAGCGGCCCGACCTCGACAAAATCGTGACCGGCCACCACCGCCAGGAACGGCTGAGCGGCCTGCATCGCTTTTTGCGCCGCCACCGGGTCGGGAATACCCCAGCTGAACTGCACCGCCAAGTCCACCGAGCTTCGCCGGGTCGTCACAGTGGCGTGTCGCAGCCGCTGTTCCACCAGGTCTTTCATGGTGTGTCGCGGGTCAAGGGCGGTTTCCAAGTCCGGTTCGGGACTGCGGTTGGTGGCGGGGACTTGAATCTTGCCGATACCGGCGGCGCCCAGTTCCACGGCCAGCAGTTGGGCCATGCGGTCGGCGCGATCGAGAGAAACGCACTGTTCCTGGCGATGTCGGTAGGCACGGCGCATCTTGGCGCCCCCCACTCGTGACCAAAACCCATCGTCGGGCCCGCCGTGCAGACGGGGACTGCGCAGCTGCAGCAACTCGGCGTCAACCAAGGTTCGCAGGATTTCCGAGACTCTGGTCAGGGGAATGCGGCAGGCTTTGGCAAAGTCGGACAAATCCGGGCGGGTACAGCCCGCCACCAGGCGTTGCAGAAGCTGGAACTCCTTTTCGGAACACTGCGGAAAACAAAACATGGTTTCCAGCCCGGCGCACAGCTCGACTGAACCATCAGGCAGTCTAACCAAGTGAATACCCTCATTTAGTTTCATAATCTCTCACCTCTATTCAAAGCATCTCAAAAGATATATAATAAACTCAAATGGCAATCCGGCACTTGTGGATAACTTCGTATCCGCGCTGGACAGGACCCCGGTTTCGTGCCGTGTCGCCCCGCGTGGGAAACTTGGGGGAGCAATGAAACGCGGAGTCGAGAGGAGGGAAACGTGAACACCAAACCCCACGCTGCGCCGTCCAGTGCGGTTCTGAGCGCCGCGCAACTGCTCGATGAACTGGACGAACAGCAGCGCGAGGTTGCCCAGCACCAGCACGGGGCGCTGTGTGTGCTGGCGGGGGCGGGCACCGGGAAAACCCGGGCGATTACCTATCGCATCGCCTACGGCGTGCGCAGCGGACAGATCAATCCGGAAAACGTGTTGGCGTTGACGTTTACCCAAAAAGCCGCGGCAGAGATGAAAACCCGGTTGGAAGGCTTGGGAGTGGGACAGGTCGAGGCGCGCACCTTTCACTCCGCGGCGCTGGCGCAGGTCAGGTACTTTTGGCCGCAGGTTATGGGCGGAACTATGCCCGACCTGACCGGGCTGAAAGCGACCCTGGTGACGGCGGCGGGGACACGCCTGGGAATGGACCTCGGAAAAGCACAGGTGCGGGCGTTGGCCGGGGAAATCGAGTGGGCAAAAGTCTCGCTGGTGGACCCACCGCATTACGCCGCGGCGGCACGGGCGGCAGGACGCGAAGCCGTAGCCGATGTGAGTACCGAGCGGGTTGCGCAGCTGCTGGACGCCTATGAGGATGTGAAAATAGAGGCCGGACAGCTGGATTTTGAAGATATTTTGCTGCTGTGCGCGGGCATGATGGACGAGCGCGAGGACGTGGCGCGGGCGATCCGCAACCAGTACCGCTACTTCGTGGTGGACGAATATCAGGACGTTTCGCCGCTGCAAAACTACCTGTTGATGAGCTGGCTGGGCCGCCGCCGCGACCTGGCGGTAGTGGGGGACGCGGCGCAAACCATCTACTCTTTTGCCGGTGCCACCCCAGAATACTTGACCGAGTTCACCCAAACCTACCCCGAAGCAAAAGTCATGGAACTAATCCGGGACTATCGCTCCACCCCTCAGATCGTGAACTTGGCGAATCAGGTGTTGGCCCAGGCAAAAGGGTCGGACGGCAAGCCCCTGGGCGGTACCGTCCGGCTGGTGTCCCAACGCGAAGCCGGTCCGGCGGTGTCTTGGTTCGCGGCGCCAGACGACGAAACCGAGGCCAAGGAAATCGCCCGCCGCATTCAAGACCTGCTGACGGAGGGCCTGAAACCCAGCCAGATTGCGGTGCTGTTCCGCACCAACGCCCAAGCCGCGCTGTTCGGGGTGGCGTTGGGGGCGAAACGAATTCCTTTTGTCATCAAGGACCGGGTCACGAACCTAGCGGGAGCAACCGCGGACAGCGGGACAGGCACGGAGGACGACGAGCCCGGCGGCGTAACGTTAGCTTCCCTGCACTCGGCAAAGGGACTCGAGTGGGAAGTCGTATTTCTGGCGGGAGCCAGCGAAGGGTGGCTGCCTATTAGCTTGGCAAAAACCGCCACGGCCATCGAGGAAGAACGCCGTTTGTGCTACGTCGGGGTGACGCGGGCGCGCAGCCGGCTCATCGTGTCTTTTGCCAAAGCCCGTCGCGACGGAGCCGCCCAAGAGCGCGAGGCGTGCCGTTTCTTGGCACCGTTTTGGCCCCGGCGCAGTGCCACGTTGCGGCGTTCCAGCAGGCACTAAACCGGGTCTGGCCAGCGTTAGTGCAGGTCAAGAGGTAGGGTTGGGCTCGCCGTTCATGCCGTTGGTGATGAGTTGCAACAAATCCGCGACCAACGCCGGGCCCTGTTCGATATGCTCCGGGTCGGTGTCGAAGTGCGGGTGAACAATCGACCAGGCTTCGGTGCGGGTGGCGGCCACGACAAAACGGGCCCGTTCCTGACCGGCAGTCTTTTTCTCCAGGAAAGCCTTACGTTCTTGGGGGTCAGCGGGGGCCTCAGCCATGTCTGCGGCGGTCAGCATGGCATCCGTTTCATAGAGCACCGCCACGCCTTCGATTTCATCGCTCCACACCACGCGTCCC
>NZ_CAMYBV010000049.1 GCF_947254095.1 uncultured Mobiluncus sp. | reverse complement strand
TGGGTCCGGTCGGTTGGGCATTCGCCATCTTCCACCTCATTACCCACGGGTTCTTTAAAGCCCAACTGTTCCTGTCTGCCGGTGCGGTCATGCACGCGATGAGCGAACAGGTCAACATTCGCCGGTTCGGCGGGCTGTTCAAGGTCATGAAGATTACCTGGTTCGCGTTCTTCATCGGCTGGCTGGCTATCCTGGGAATCCCGCCGTTCTCCGGGTTCTTTTCCAAGGACAAAATCATCGAGGCGGCTTTCCTGCCCAACCCGAACTTCGGGTCCTGGTACCCCTGGGTATTCGGTCTCGTTGCCTTGGTCGGCGCCGGTATCACCGCTTTCTACATGTCCCGCCTGTTCTTCCTCATCTTCCACGGTGAGGCTCGCTGGACCACCGAAGCGGAGGGTGCCCCGGTACACCCGCATGAGGCTGGTCCGTGGATGACCATTCCGCTCCTGGTGCTGTCCGTGTTCTCCATTGCGCTCGGCGGCCTGCTCTCGGTAGGCAACCTGTTCGTGACGTGGTTGAACCCCATCGTGAATATCGGTACCCGCGGTCAAATGGTTGAACACGGCGAGCCGGTCATGCCCGAAGCCCTGCTGATTGGTTTGACCCTAGCAGTCGTCATCATCGGTGTGGTCACCGCTTGGGCACTGTTCATGAAACGTCCGGTCGAAAAGTCTGTGCCCGAAGCCAACGCCTTCATCATGGCGGCCCGCGAGGACCTCTACCAAGACGCCGTCAACGAAAAGGTTGCTATTATCCCCACGCTGGCGCTGTCCTCCGGGGTGGCGGTGGCAGACCGGGTGGTCATCGACGGCATCGTGGAAGGCTCCGGTCGACTTTCTCTCTGGCTCGGTAAGGTCGGGGCGCTGGCTCACTCCGGTTCTCCGCGCCGCTACGCTGGCTGGACCCTGTTCGGCACAGTTTTGGCTCTTGTCTTGGTATTGGCGACAAGGCTGTGAGGTAAACAAAGGATGAACATGGTTTTGACTCAAACAACTATTCCGACAACGGCTGGTTTCCCGTGGTTGTCCTTGCTGGTGTGCATTCCGATGGGGTTTGCCCTGGCAATCTGGCTCATCCCCTGGCTGCGTTCCATCGGCCGGGAAGTTTCCCTCGCCGTGTCCACCGCGGTCCTGGCGGGCGTGCTGGTGGCCCTGTTTACCAGCTATGACTTTGCCCCGAAAACGCCGGGAGCTTTCCAACTGGGCGAGTCCTACGCTTGGATGCCCGCAATTGGCCTGTCTTGGGCGTTGGGCGTCAACGGGCTGGGCATGGTGATGATTATCCTCGCCACCGCCCTGACCCCCCTAGTCATTCTGGCCTCCTGGCGGGACGACACCGACTCGAACGCGGCAGCTGGATACGCCGCCCTCATCCTGGCTTTGGAATCCTTCATGGTGCTGCTGTTTGCCGCCCGTGACCTGCTGCTGTTCTATATCGCCTTTGAAGGGATGCTGATTCCGCTGTACTTCCTGGTGGGTCGTTACGGTAATGGGGATGCACAAGTGCGCCGCCACGCCGCCATCAAGTTCGTGCTGTATTCCCTGGTGGGCGGTTTGGTCATGCTGTTCGGTGTCATCGGCGTGTACGTGTATTCCGGCGGCGGGAATCGGGCTTTCCACATGGATTACCTGACCTCCGGGAACTTCCACCCCGGTACAGCCGAGATGTGGATTATGACGACTTTCCTCATTGCTTTCGCGATTAAGGCGCCGATGGTGCCGGTGCACACCTGGCTACCCTCCACCGCGGCGGTCGCCCGCGGCGGCACTTCCGTGCTGCTGGTGGGCGTACTGGACAAGGTCGGTACCTGGGGCATGATTATGTTCTGCTGGCAGCTGTTCCCCGCGGCCTCCGCAAAAGTTGCGCCGGTCATTGTGGTGCTGGCGGTCATCTCGATTCTGTGGGGGGCGCTGGCGGCGATTTCGCAAAAGGATCTGCTGCGTTTGGTGTCCTTCACTTCCGTGAGCCACTTCGGTTTCATGGTGTTGGCTCTGTACATTGGCTCCCAGACCGCGATCGAGGGCGCCATGCTCTACATGGTCGCCCACGGGGTCTCTATCGCCGGCCTGTTCCTGTTGAGTGGTTGGCTGACCACCCGCGGCGGTACCCAAGGAATCGCGGCCTACCGCGGTTTCCAGCGGGTCACCCCGACTTTGGCAGGCTTGTTCCTGGTGTCGGGGTTGGCGGCTATCGCCCTGCCCGGCCTGTCTGGTTTTCTGCCCGAATACTTGATTCTGGTCGGCACGTTTAAGATGAACATCGCGGCCGCAATCCTGTCTATCTTGGGCGTAGTGTTGGCTTCGGTTTACCTACTGGTGCCTTATCTGAATGTGTTTACCGGGCCGATTGACGGCGCGGTACGCGAAGCCAAGGATTTGAACTGGCGAGAAAAGTTCATCATGGTTCCCCTAGTGTTGGCGATGTTCGGTTTGGGTGTCTGGCCCGGACCGACCTTGGATCTGATTAAGCCCGACGCCGCCCTCATGTATCAAGCGGTGTCTAGCAGCGGATTGACGTCTGCCCCGGCCGTCTTAGCCACGAGCGAAGGAGGCGCCAAATGAACGCGATTCTTCCGGTGATTGTGAAAACCTTGGAGGTTAGCCCCGTGGTGGAATGGGATGCACTGAGCCCCTTGCTGGTCCTGCTGGGTGCCGCCGTGTTGGCGACCCTCATCGAGGCTTTCCCCTGGCCTGGCTTCCGTAAAAGCGTCAACGCTTTCCTGACCCTTGGCGGCATCATTGCAGCGATTATCCTGGTCGCCTGGCGTTTCACCGTGGTCGGTCAGCAGGGAGCGCGCCAAATTGCAGCGGGAACCCTGCTCGAGGATCAGATTTCGCTGGGTTTCCAGCTGGTTTTGCTGGTTGTCGGGTTGTTGGCGGCTATCGTGGTCATTGACCGCTCTACCCCGAACGACGGCTCGTTTGCTCCCCAAGCGGCTGATACCCCCGGCTCGTCCCAGGAGGACTACGCGATTAAGATTCGCTACCAGCGCACGGAAATGTACGCCTTGTACCTCTACTCGCTGGGCGGCATGATGGCCTTCATCAGCTCGGGGAACCTGTTGACCCTGTTCGTGGCGCTGGAGCTGATGAGCTTGCCGCTCTACATCATGAGCGCGATGGGTCGCCGTCGTCGCCTGCTGAGCCAGGAAGCCGGTCTGAAATACTTTATCCTCGGCGCTTTTGCTTCGGCATTCTTCCTGATGGGTATCACTATGCTCTACGGTTACACCGGGACTTTGAACCTGGTGGAGATGTCCAGCGCGGTGTCCTTGAATCCGGGCTTGGACTGGATGCTCCTGACCGGCGGAGCTATGCTGCTGGTCGGCTTGTTCTTCAAGGTTTCCGCCGTGCCGTTCCACGCTTGGGCTCCCGATGTTTACCAAGGTGCGCCCTCGCCGATTTCCGGCTTCATGGCGGCCGGGGTGAAAGTCGCTGCTTTCGGCGCTCTGCTGCACTTGTACAGTTTCCTCTACACGCAGCTGAGCTGGGACTTCGTGGTCCTCATGTGGATAGTAATCATCGCGACCATCGTGGTGGGCACCTTCCTGGGCATCGTCCAAACTGACGTGAA
>NZ_CAMYBV010000048.1 GCF_947254095.1 uncultured Mobiluncus sp. | reverse complement strand
GAGAAGCTGTGGCTCGCCGCTGCTGCTCCCCTAGTGACGCCCTCGCAAAAGGTCAGCGTGATTCGAGTGTTTTCGGGTCGGAAACTGCGCCGGCGAGTCCTGCAGATTCAACCGGGAGAAACGCTGTGTTTCACCGGAGCGAAAGGCGCGGACCAAGCCCGGTGGGTCATTGCCCAAGCTGTCCTGTTTGGCCAAGCTCGGCTCAGCGAAAAGAACCCCGACCCGTGGCGGGGGCTCAAGCCGCGCGAAGAATCCGAAAAAACTCCACCGCAAACCCTGGTGATTCGCGTATTCGCCCCCGGCGAGACCCCGCATTTAGAGAGGGACGAAGTCGGGGTGAGTATTACCATCGAGACGCCTCCGCCGTGGGCGCAACGCATCTTTAACCCACCCTCGCGCCGCCGCGCTATCACCGCCGCCTGGTTTAGCTCACTTATGGACGCACTGGGGGACAATCCGCAGCGCCTGAGCTTGACCACCATGCCTCCCGCCGAAAACCTACCCGACCTGGTAGATGTGAGTCAGTGGTGGCAAACCAGTCCCGAGGCTATCACCCACAACTGGCAGACGCCTCCCGCAGGCTTGTGCGCTCAGCTCGGGGTCAGCGCTGCCGAACGTCCCTGGGTGGTCGATCTGGTGAAAGAGGGACCTCACGCCCTGGTGGCGGGCACGACCGGGGCCGGGAAGTCCGAGCTACTGACCACCTGGTTGCTGGCATTGGCTTTGCGCTATTCTCCCCGCGACCTACGGTTTATTTTGCTTGATTACAAGGGCGGAGCGGCGTTTTCGGCGCTGGGCGCTCTGCCCCACACGCACGGCGTACTGACGGACTTGACACCCCAGCTCACCGCTCGTGCCCTCGCTTCCCTGGAAGCGTTTTTGAAGCAGCGCGAGACAATCCTGTCACGTGCTAAAGCCCGCGACCTGGAACATTATCACCAGCTTACCGGGCAACGGCTGCCCCGAGTCCTCATCGTGGTGGATGAATTTCGCGCCCTAGCCACGGATCATCCCGAGACTTTGGAAAACCTGATTCGCTTGGCTACGCACGGACGCTCACTGGGTCTGCACCTGATATTGGCTACGCAAAAGCCCGGTGGGGTGGTTAACGGACAGATTTTGGCTAATACCAACCTGCGCATCGCCTTGCGGGTTCGTTCCGCCCAAGACTCTACCGAGATACTCAGCGATACACGGGCGGCGGATCTTCCGCCCATTCCGGGGCGTCTGTATTGGGAGGGACTCACCTCCGGAGTGGCACAAGCCGCCTGGTGCGGTAGAGCCGACTGGGTGCGCCATTGCGTGGATCAGGTTCGCCAGGCCTGGGAACAATGCCACGAAAATACGCCCTTACCGGAGATTTGGTGTCCCGATTTGCCTCTGGCTGTGCCGTGCCCTCCCGAAAGTTTCGCCCTGCTGGACTTTCCCCACCAGGCTCGCCAGACCTGGCGTTTGCCTCAAACGAGCTTGGGGATTTTCGGCAATCCCGGCAGCGGACGGACCACCGCCCTGGCCACCCTGACTAAGACGTGGCTCCGGCAAAGTCGTTCTACGGTAGTCGTCACTCCCGACCCATCAGCGTTTTGGGACCAGTTGGGCGGACTGGGCCAACCATTGACGTCCCCGCTCTCTCGTTTACTCACCGTGTTCGCGGCGAAAGACTTGTGGAAACTCAATCAATTCATATCTTTGACGGCTAACCGTGGTTTAGAGGGAGCCGCGGTGGCTATTGACCGAGCGGACCTGCTGGCTGACGAGTTGGAGCGGCTCTATCCGGGCCAGGGGGTCAAGCGACTGGAAACGTTGCTGAGCGAGACCGCGACGGGTGGCTATGCGCTGGCTTTCACCGCTCCTTTGAATGCTGGGCATAGTGCTTGGGGAGCCTTGGCTGGCGAGAAATACGTGTTGTGTCCGCGCGATACGGTGGATTTGCATTCTGCCGGCATCGAATCGAACGGAGTGCGCGGGCGTTTGAGCGAGGCTTTGCCTGCCGTAATAACGCCCGGCCGCGGGGTGTGGCAAATCGGAAACATGTGTGCCACCGCCCAAATCGGCCTGCCCAACCCTGAGGGCTTAGCCGAAATGGCCGGCACTGTGCTCGATGTGGACTCTCCTGACGATGCGCCGACGGCCCCGAACGGTGAGGCAATTGTCCTAACAGAGATGCCGAAATTATTTTCCCATCGAGAAATGCCCCGCGCCGCTCGGCAGGTTACGTTAGGCTGGTCCTCATTGCGCCGCGATTGGCTGAGCTTTTCACCCGCGCAGCGTCACTGGGTAGTGGACGACCTCGCCGAGTTGCGTCCCCTGGTGGCTCAGTTGAAACGTGAATATCGCCGTCTTGGTTATCAGGTAATTGAGGCGGAAGATTTTGAAATTGAACATATCGACCGGGATACCTTAATCATTGTCTCCAGATCTGAACGCAACACCCCTAACCTGAATATTTTATGGGAGCCTATTGAGAGTAGCCTGAAGTTTGACTTAACATTCTTAGAATTGCGTTCACCTGGGATTATGTCTGGAAATTTAACCCTCTCATTACCAAATTTTACCAATCGGAAAGTTACCTTGACCCATTTAGGAAACACCCTAGAGGCCCGGCACCGGGTAGCAAATCATCTCGATATCGATATGGATTTCGTCCGAAAACTCCAGATTATTGGCGGATTCTCAGCGATTTATCGGGACGGCTCCGAGTTGGGTGGACTGATCCCTCCGAGTGCTAATGTGACACATATCACGTGATTTTTGAAAAATTCTTCATCTACAACTCTTGAAAAAGCATCCGAATGATGTCAGTCTTAATAAGTCGAATTTGTTACACGCAAAAGTTTTACAAATCCCTAACCGAATCTTTTGCACTGAACTCTAAGGAGTAATTATGGACTGGCGTGATCAAGCAGCTTGCTTAACCGTAGATCCTGAACTTTTCTTCCCCGTAGGCAACACCGGCCCCGCTTTGGCTCAGATTGAAGAAGCCAAGGCCGTGTGCGCGACCTGCCAGGTTGTAGACGTTTGCCTGAAGTGGGCTCTGGACAATAACCAAGATGCCGGCGTCTGGGGCGGCACCAGCGAGGATGAGCGTCGTTCGTTGAAGCGTCGCAATGCCCGCAATGCCCGTGCGCGCCGCGCTTCGAGCCTCTAAGTTACACGCTTCTGGGGGCGTCAAACCCAGGAAAGACCCCGCTGGTGGTGAGCGCAATAGGTAGCTCACCACCACGGTTTTTTACCAGCCCCACCTGGCGAACGAAAACTGCTGACTCACAGTTTGGTAGCGGTGAGACGCACTATCGTACCGCTCGCGGGCGGCACTCGGTTCTCCCACTGCACTGTCCCGACCAGTTCTGTTTTCACCAAAGTCTGGACAATCTGGGTGCCCAAGCCCGAACCGACCGAATTGCCGGTGAGTCCGTGTCCGTCGTCGGTCACCGTCACCACCAGAGTATCGTTGTCGTCGTCCCGGTGTGCCTCGACCTCAACCACCCCGCCGCGGCCCTCCAAACCGTGTTCAATCGCGTTGGTGACTAGCTCGGTAAGCACCAGCCCCAGGGCGGAGGCCGCGTCCGCCCCGAGTGTCCCAAAGCTGCCCAAGAAACGCGTCTCCACAAAGTGATCCGAAGACGCGGCAGTCGCTACCAAAGCCAACAGCTTACGGAATGTGTCGTCAAAAGACACGGTTTCATCAACCGTATGCGACAGCGCCTCGTGCACCATCGCGATAATCGAAATTCGCCGTTC
>NZ_CAMYBV010000047.1 GCF_947254095.1 uncultured Mobiluncus sp. | reverse complement strand
CCGCCGCCACCATCACGATGCTGACCACGATGGAGGGATAGTCCCGGTGCGCCGTGAGAGCAATGACTATCAGCGTCGCCGCCGCCACTACCGTGAATCCCAGCACGACCCGTGCCAGGAAAACGACACGGTTGTATTCTTCACGGCTGGTAGAGGGCCGTCCCGGCAGGCTATCCGCGCCATGCTCGGGACACTCTCCGGTCACCGGCTGATCATCAGGCAGCCCGCTGGCGCCCGCCAAAGGTTCGTTCATGACTTCAGCCTATCAAAGCCAGCGTAGGTAAACGGGACGAAAACCCGTCCCCCTGCGCACAGTTTCCACAAGTTATCCACAGGTGTTGGGGACAGTTTTGCAGAGTTTACTGGGGAAATCGCGAATCGGTGTATTAACAAAGCCTTCGCTGTCGTCAGGGCTATGAACTGGGTCTTTGCAACAATTCGCCTGAAATTACGCCATTTTTTCACCCCTTTATTAACCTGGAGTTTACCTGCACTTTTTCGCCGGAAACTCCTTCATCCACATTTTTTCCACAGGCCATGTGTATAACTCGTTCACACTAGGCGGCAGCCCGGCGCAGAGTCGTTTGCCGCATCCGGCTCAACGCCCCGGCGACATCGCCCAAGTCCGGTTCAAATAAGTCCGCATAGACATCGAGGGTCAGCGAAGCCGAGGAATGCCCCAACATGCGCTGCACCGCTTTCACGTTAGCTCCCGCCGACACGGCCAAAGTGGCGGCGGTGTGGCGCAGGTCGTGTATGTGCAGTCCGGCCTGTCCGACCGCGAGAGCCGCCATGTCGAAGTGTAAGCGCAGGTTGGAGGCCCGCAGCGGGGTGCCATGTTTCGTAGCGAACAGGAAATCCTCGCCTCCGCACGCCGCCCGGATCAATACCCGCAAGTCGCGGCGCAAGAAATCCGGTATCGGCACGACCCGGGTACGCCCGTTCTTGGGAGTACCGAATACTTGCCGCCCCGACACCTCCGACACCGCCCGTTCAATCCGAATCACGCGGCGTTCCAAGTCTACCGCGGCGGGGGTCAACGCCAGGGCTTCCCCGATACGTAAACCGGTGTACCCCAGCAAACGCACCAAAATTTCCAGTTGGTTGCCACCCGGCGTAGGGGTTTGCCCACCGCGTGCCCGAGCCAGCGAGGCCAACCCCGTGTCTATCGCCCCCGCCCGGGACTTGCGCCGAGTCAGGTACCCGCCACGACCCTTCTTGCGCAAAAACACCACATTCTGCCCCAAACCGCCGGGCAAAATAACCCCCGAGGGTTCGCGGGTCAACCGCCACCACCCAATTTCCAGCGCCAGGGATTCTAGCTGCAGCACGGTCAAGTAACGGTGGCGTCCAGTGCGGCACACGGTCGGCAGCGGCACCCCGGCCGCCACGTTGCTCTCGATGGCCCCCAACCGGTTGGCCAAGGCCAGCACCTGCCCCACAATTTGATAGGCCTGGCGCACCCCGGTAGGGCTGACGCCCTGTTGAGCGAGCTTCGCGACCCAGGAGACGACCTGCAGGTAGCTGACCTGGTTCGGAGCCTGTTCCCCGAATTCCAGGTTGACCGTGTTTAACATCGAACGATAACTTGCCCGGGTGGTCGGCTTGAGGTCGACCCGGCTTTCCAGCCAAATCCGGCCGAAATCGGCGAAAGTGCGCGGTTCGAAGTCAGCGCGGGGGTCGGTGGTTGTCAGTTCTTCCATTGTTTTCCCTTTCAAGTAGGCAAATTCCCGAGGTCTCGGGGCTGGCGGGAGCCAGCACAATGGGAAACGGTAGAATGTGAGGTCACTGAGGAGGAAAAACTTGGCGAAAATTTTAATGGGATTATCCGGCGGGGTGGATTCCGCCGTGGCGACCGCACGCTTGCAAGCGGCCGGTCACGAAGTTTCGGGCTTCTTTATGCAGTTGGAGTCCCCCTCCCGCCCGTGGTCGCGTCCTGTCGCTTCTGCCGAGCCGGTCGATGCCCTGGCTGATGCGCGCCGGGTCGCAGATTTCCTGGGGGTCGAGTTGCAGGTGTGGGACTTGGCCGAGCGGTTCAACCGGGTCGTGATGGATTCGTTTGTGCAGGCTTACCGCGAGGGGCTGACCCCGAATCCGTGCGTGCATTGCAACCGTTTCATCAAGTTCGGTTACGTCATCGAACGCGCTCTGCGAGAGGGATTCGATTACGTCGCGACCGGCCACTACGCCCGACTGTGGCGTCCCGGCCAGGCAGGGTTGATTCCGGCGGGAGTTCCCCAGACCGGTGCGGACGGCGTGTTCCCGGACTTTGCCCTGCTGCGCGGGTCGGCGATGGGCAAGGACCAAAGTTACGTTTTGGCGGGGGCGCGAGCCGCGGCGCTGGCACGAGCTGTGTTCCCGCTGGGGGACGTCACGGACAAGGCCGCCACCCGCGCTGAGGCTCAGGCGCTGGGGATTCCGGTGGCGGGCAAGCGGGATTCTTTCGACATCTGTTTTATCCCCGACGGGGACACACGAGGATTTTTGCACGGCTGTATCGGGGTGGCGCCGGGTCCGATTGTGGACGAGGACGGAGCGGTGGTGGGCTCGCATGACGGCGCGTTCCAATACACGGTCGGACAGCGCCGCGGTCTGCATATTCCTCGACCTCACGCAGACGGTGCTCCTCGTTATGTGGCGGGTACAAATCCGGAAACAAACACGGTGTTCGTAGCTCCCCGCCAGGCGCTCACGGTCACGGAAATTCACGCCGGCCCGGCGGTGAACTGGCTGGTGGACCCCACCAAGCTGGGGCTCAGCGCAACTGGTGAGGGCGAGTTGGACCCGGTCGGGTTGACTATCCAGTTCCGCGCCCACGGCAAACCCGTTACCCCGCGGTCCGTGTGCCTGAAAACCGGAGACGGCGGGACCGAACTGCGGGTAGAGCTGCGGCCAGACGATGAGGTCACCGGGGTGGCGCCGGGCCAATCCCTGGTGCTCTACCAGGACAGTCCCCCGGGGGACCGCGTCATCGCCCAAGCGACCATCACCGCCGCCGCACCGCCCTTGTGACCCCAAAAATTATTTACGAAAAACGCCAGTGATTGAAATCGGGCGAACGCGGAGACCTGGGGACCG
Source organism: uncultured Mobiluncus sp. (assembly GCF_947254095.1). Taxonomy (GTDB): domain Bacteria; phylum Actinomycetota; class Actinomycetes; order Actinomycetales; family Actinomycetaceae; genus Mobiluncus. The sequence continues at coordinate 675 of NZ_CAMYBV010000047.1, read as the reverse complement.
AAAAAAGCCGGATTTACCCGCCACAAGTTAGGCAAAGCTCACGAAGTCCGGCACGCAGAACGTTTTCCCGGTAATGTCGAGTCTATGACTGTCGAGAAGAAGGGGATGACACCGGCTTTTGCTCCCACTGACGTGGTCGCGGAGGAACCAAAACTCGACCCGCACCACTTGGGACCCACGATTACCCAATCCGGGGTCGCCTTTTCCGTCTATTCTCACCAAGCCACGGCGGTAGAGGTGTGCCTGTTCGACTCCCCGGACGAGAACGGGCACTACCAGTCCGAACGCCGGATTCGGCTGCACGGTCCGTTCCGCGGGATTTGGCACGGCAACATTCGCGGCGTACGCCCCGGCCAAGTATACGGTTATCGGGCTTACGGGCCGTGGGACCCTGACGCGGGGGTGTTCTTTAACCCGCAAAAGGTCCTGCTCGACCCCTATGCGAAAGCGATTACGCAGCCCCCCGTCCTCAGCCCGCAGCTTTACGCCCATCAGGTCGATGCCGAGCTGAAGCCCGTGACTCGCGAACTCACTATGGATCCGTTGGATTCCGCGGACTACAACGCACTGTCGGTCGTGGTGAACACGCATTCTTTCCCGGTTGCGGATCGGCCACGCACGTCTTGGCCTGTCTCTTATACACATCTCCGAGCCCACGAGACATCTCAGGATCTC
>NZ_CAMYBV010000046.1 GCF_947254095.1 uncultured Mobiluncus sp. | reverse complement strand
ATCGCGGCTGTGGTCGCGGGGGCGCTGTCGATGGCGGCGGGCGAATATGTCTCGGTGTCCACCCAGCGCGACACGGAAAAAGCGGTGGTGGCAAAGGAGCGCCGCCTCATTGCCGAGGACCCAGAGAAAGAATTTCAGGGCCTGGTGGAAAACTACATCGAAAAGGGCCTGACCCGCGCGACCGCGACCCTGGTCGCCCAGGAATATTCCGCCCACGATCCGGTCGAGGCCCACGTCCAGGCCCATTACGGCCTGAGCTCCGAGGAGTTTACGTCGCCCTGGGCGGCGGCGTTTTCCTCGGCGGTGTCCTTCACGGTCGGCGCGCTGGTGCCGCTGTTGGCGATTCTGCTGTTCAGCGGCCCGTGGAAAATCCAAGCTACGTTCGTCATGGTGATGGTCGCGTTAGCGCTGGTCGGCTGGCTTTCGGCGTGGCGCGGCGAGGCCCCACGGCTCCGCGCGGTCATCCGGGTCATGGTCGGGGGCGCCCTGGCGATGATTATCACCGGCGGGGTCGGCCACTTCTTGGGGGTCGTTGTTTAGGCTCACAAGGGCGTTGGGTCGGGTTTTCGGTTAGCTCACGAGGCCGGTGGGTCGGGGTTTTGCCGGGTTCACAAGCGCGGTGCCGAGTTTCCCCTGGTGTTTCGCTCTCTCTGGGGCCGGTGCGCTGATTGAACCTCTGCGCCCGGCTTTACTAAGGCTGTAAATACCCCGCACTCACGGATTATAAATTCTGTGGTTATGCTTTAAGATTTAGACGTGAGCGAAACGACGAACTCTACGGGCAATTCCGACGCCAAGAAACCCGGGCGTCATTCCACTACTAACACTCGTCCGGCTACGAAGCCGGCAGCGAAGCCCCCGGCTGACAAGCCGAGTAAGCCGACCGCCGCCCGCAAGACCCGGACTTCTGGCACAAAATCGACGGCAAAAGCCTCGGGAAGCACCGCGAAATCAACGAAGAAACCGGCTCCCACGGCTGCTGCGAAAACCCCGGAAACTCCGGCAACCCCAGCCGCTAAAACCCCAGCAACCCCAACTGCCGCAAAATCCGCGGCCGCAACCCCAACCCCGGCAACCCTCCCGAACCTCTACCACCTGCCTGCTGACGCGGAACTGAACCGCATCTGCGTCACCGAGCTGCGCCCCATGGTAGAGGACGGCCTGTTCCCGGCCAAAGCCGCGGTCGGCGAGCTGTTCCCAGTCCACGCCACCGTGTTTGTCGACGGGCATTCCCACTTTGGCGCCGACGCGGTGCTGCTGCGCCCCGCCGACCCGAAACGCCGCGGCGAAGGGGGTTATGACCTCTACGCTCCGGAGGGCAGCCCCGAGGGCGCTCCCGACCCGGGGGACCCGGCCGCTTGGGAAGTCGTGGACCGCGCCCGGATGTATGAAATCGGCACTGGTGAAAACCAGTTTGAAGCCTGGCTCCAGCCCAACACCCTGGGACGTTACGCCTTCGCGGTCGAGTCTTGGATTGACCCTTATGGGACGTGGGTGCATGACGCCAAGGTGAAAATCCCGGCGGGCATCGACGTGGAGCTGACCCTCGAAGAGGGCGCCCGCCTGCTGGAACGTGCGATTGCGGGCGAGGCGAAACCGGCCCACGGTTCGGCTCGTGACACGGCCACTCCTGCCGCCCCGCTGCCCGCGGCTGACGCGGCCGTGCTACAGGGCGCGATTGCGGGCTTGCGCGAGAAAAAGCGCCGCCCCCAGGTACGTCTCTCGGCCGCCACAAATGAGCTGGTCGCAAACATTTTGACGGAAAATCCGCTGCGGGATTTGGTCACGCGTACCCGGCTGTGCCCGCTGCGGGTGGACCGGGCGCGTTCGGTGGCCGGAGCGTGGTACGAAATCTTCCCTCGTTCCATCGGGTCCTATTACGGGTCGGACGGCCAGATTGTGCCGGGGACTTTGCGCACGGCCGCGGAAATTTTGCCCGAGGTCGCCGCTGACGGTTTCGATGTTATCTACCTCACTCCCGTCCACCCGATTGGGCACGCTTTCCGCAAAGGGCGCAACAACGCGCTCGAGGCCGGACCAAACGATCCCGGCTCGCCTTGGGCGATTGGTAACGAGGACGGGGGGCACGACGCGGTCGACCCGGCTTTGGGTGGGATTGAGGCGTTTGACGAGTTCGCGGCGGCGGCGAAACGCAACCACCTGGAGATCGCCCTGGACTTCGCCCTGCAGTGTTCCCCGGACCACCCGTGGGTAAAGGCGCACCCCGAATGGTTTTCGGCTCGGGCTGACGGCTCGATTGCCTACGCCGAGAATCCCCCAAAGAAATACCAGGACATCTATCCCCTGAACTTTGACCACGATCCGGACGGACTGTATGCCGAAATCCGGCGGGTGATCGAGTTTTGGATTGACCACGGGGTCACGATTTTCCGCATGGATAACCCGCACACGAAGCCGGTGCGGTTCTGGCAGCGCTTGGCTGCTGATCTGCACCAAACCCACCCCGAAGTGGTGATGCTCTCCGAGGCGTTCACCGCTCCGGCGATGATGCGGGGGCTGGCAAAAGCGGGGTTCCACCTGTCTTACACGTACTTTACGTGGCGCAACTCCAAGACGGAGCTGACCGAGTACTTTGAGGAACTCGCTTATGAAACGGCCCACGTGCTGCGCCCGGCGCTGTTCCCCATGACCCCAGACATTTTGACCGACTACATGACGGCCGGGGTAGGGGCGTTCAAAGCCCGCGCCCTGCTGGCAGCCACGGCCGCTCCGACCTGGGGAATCCTCGGGGGCAGCTACGAGTTTTGCGAACACGTGCAGCGTCCCGGGGTCGAGGAAGTCAACGACAACCCGAAGTACGAGGTGAAAGTCTATGACTGGGCGGCGCGCGACAAGTACGGCATCGCCTCCCTGCTGCGCACCTTGAACGCGGCCCGTGCCGCTCACCCGGCGCTGCTGCAGTTGCGCAACATCAAGTTCCACGCCGTCGAAAACGACGCCATCATCGCTTTTTCCAAGCACATTGACGCCGCGCATTCCCCGACCGGTCGGGCGGACACGGTGTTGGTCATCGTGAACCTCGACCCGCACAACACCCAAACCGGCTGGGTGCACCTGGATTTGCCGTCACTAGGGTTGTGCCCAGAGGAGTTCCCGGAGCTGGCCGAGCCCGGTGCGGGGCAGCGCCTGTTCGTGGTGCGCGATGAACTGACCGGCGGTGAATATACCTGGGGAAGGGATAATTTTGTCCAGCTCAATCCCTATACCGGCCCCGGCCATATTCTCAGTTTCAGCCCCATTCCCGACTGAACCCAAAACATCGCCTAGCAAAATATGAAAGAATTACCCCATGGCTAAAATCACCGTTTCCCCGGAACTTTTGAACCAGGTCGCCTACGCGAATTACTACGCCCCGCACTCGGTGCTGGGACCGCACTCGGACGGTGAGGACGTCACTATCCGCACCGTGCGTCACATGGCGCAAAGCGTCACCATCGTCACCGAGCACGGCGAATTCCCTGCTGAACACGAACAGGACGGGGTGTGGGTGGCCGTCATCCCGCACGCCGAAGTCGAGGACTACCGTGTGAAAGTGACCTACGGCGACCAGGAAGTCTTGGGGGACGACCCCTACCGTTTCCTGCCGACCTTGGGCGAAATGGATACCTACCTCATCTCAGAAGGCCGTCACGAGCGTCTGTGGGACGTTTTGGGTGCACACATTAAGGAGTACGAGGGTCCGCTCGGGGTCGTAAAGGGCGTGGCTTTCGCGGTGTGGGCACCGAACGCACAAGCGGTGAAGGTCGTGGGGGACTTCAACTTTTGGGACGGGTCGGGGTGCGCGATGCGCAGCCTCGGGGCGTCCGGTGTGTGGGAGCTGTTCATTCCCGGTGTCGAGATAGGCGCACGCTACAAATACGACATCAAAGGCCCGGACGGGAACTGGCGGCAAAAGGCCGACCCGATGGCTC
>NZ_CAMYBV010000045.1 GCF_947254095.1 uncultured Mobiluncus sp. | reverse complement strand
AATCCCTTACCCGCCACCACCACTTTATTCTGGGTTATTTTTACGGCACAGAAATCTCAGGCGGCACATGGCAAAGAATACCGAAGTTCCCGGCGAAAACGACGAGCTTTCCGACGAAAACAACAGCCCGCAGGTTCCTCACGAGACCAACGATGGTGACCCGCGGATTATTACTGTCCCCGGTTCCTCCAAGAAATATCGCACCTCGCTAATCCTGGTCGTGGTCCTGATGGGACTGGCCTTGACGCTGCTGCAAGTCTCGACCGTGAACGTCGCCCTCGCGGTGCTGCCCGACTCTATCGGAGCCAGTGCCCAAGAGGTGCAATGGGTCATTTCTGGGTATGCCCTGGCTATCGGGCTGTCGATGGTGCCGATGGGGCGCATTGGCGACTTGTTTGGCCGCTCGCTCCTGTTCGTCCTGGGCCTTGCGCTGTTTTCCGTGTCCTCGTTCCTGTGTGCCATCTCAACCTCCGGGTCGATGCTGGACTGGATGCGGATTCTGCAAGGTTTCGCGGCCGGTATCTATAGTCCCCAGACCGCGGGAATTATTCAACAGTATTTTTCTGGACAAGCCCGAGCCATGGCCTATGCCCTGATGGGTTTGGTTGTGTCCGTTACCGTGGCTTTGGGCCCGATGCTGGCGGGCATCTTGATTGCGATTTTTGGCCGGGAACAAGGCTGGCGGCTCGCGTTTTCCCTGAACCTGCCGTTGGGCCTGATTGGGGTCATTTGTGCGCTGCTGTGGCTGCCGTTCAAACGGGAACGAATCTTCGCGCGCCGCGCCCGCATCGAAGCCTTGGAAGCCGACATTGCGCGGGCCGTCAAGTCCGGTAAAAAAGCCCCGAAACGCTCCCGGGTTGACCTTGACCCGTTGGGAATGATTCTGCTGGGGGCCGCAGTTATCGGCATTATGCTGCCTTTCGTAACCACCGGGTCGCTGTGGCGTTTCGTCCTGATTCCTGTGTCCCTCGCTGTGCTGGGTCTCTGGATTTGGTGGGAACGGGCTTACGAGGCGCGCGGACACTACCCGATGGTGAGTTTGCGACTGTTCAAAATCCCCTCCTATAGCTTTGCCAGCGCGATTGGCGCTATCCAATTCTTGGGCGTGCCCTCCGTCTACGCCATCAACGCTATGTTTTTGCAAAACGGTTTCGACCAAACCGCGCTCATTGCGGGCCTCAGCGGAATGCCCGGAGCGATACTGTCCGGCGTGACTTCCATCGCGGTGGCTCGCCAGACCATCAAGCACGGCCGGGTTATTCAAGCTTGGTCGCTGGCGATAATGCTGGTGGGGGTGGTGTTGACCGCGGTGATGGCGGTGATGTTTGCCCGCGGCGGTTCCGTGTGGCTCATCAGTATCGGGCTGGCGGTGCTGGGTTTCGGCTCGGGTTCGATGGGTTCGGCAAACCAAACTCAAACGATGCTGGAGGTTTCTCCCTCTCGAGGCGGTATCGCCGGAGGCATTCAGCAAACCGGCCAGCGTATCTTTACCGCCATCGGCTCCGCCATTCTCACTGGTGTGTTCTTTGGAGCGACCGCCGGGCTGGAAGCTACCACGCCGGGGGCGGACCTGAGCCTAGCGAACGCCTGGAGCCACGGCTATGTACTGTCCTTTGCAGGATCCGCCGGATTCCTGGCAATAGCGCTGGTGGTGGCCATTATCTTTGTTTTCTTTCCCCGTCAACCGCGTCCGGTCGCCGCGAGAAAATGAAGGTATGACATGACCACGAATAAGCCTCAGAACCCCGCAAACATAGGGTCGACAATCTGGCACGACCAAAAGCGAATGTTCCCGCCGATGGCAGTAGGGCTGTCGATGGCGGGGTTCTATGTCACCGCCGCCGGTTCACTCATCGCCACCCTGTCGCGAGATCTCGGCGTGAAACCCGAGGCTCTCAACTGGCTGGGTGCCGCCTACGGCTTTGGCATGTTGGTGTCGGGGTTGCTGGCGCCCTGGGTGATGCGCAACGGTCCAGTCTGGTCGCTGCGGCTCGCCCCGCTGTTAGTCCTGTTGGGGACCGCTTTGGTGGCGTGGAGTCCCTCGATTGCGGTCAGCTTGGTGGGGGTGACTTTGGCTTGCCTGGGAGGCACTACGGTTTCGGCCGCGGTCGCCGGCACCTTTGTCGGTACCGAGGGCACCAAATATATGTCGTTGACCGTCGGGATTAGCTCGTCGGTGTCAATCGCTACGACGGTGCTGTTTGCCCTGGTTGAGCGCGTATTCCCCGGTTTTGGCCGAATGGCGCTGTGGTTTGTCCTGGTGATGGCCCTGCCGACCTTGGTGTGGGGGTGGAGGCTCCCAGCCGTGCCCTTGCGAAAGCTGTTTCAAAAGGGTCTGAGCGATGCGGCCGCGTCGCCTGACGCTGTCGGTGAGCCGGACAGCGGTGATTCGGCCCCCACTGCTAGGGAAGCGAACCTTGAGGAGAACCCCAAAAAACCCAGCACGCCCAGCGTGAAACCCTCCAAGTGGCTGTTGATTTCCCAAATCTTGCGGCTGAGTCTCACGGCCGGAGTCGAGTTCGCCATGTATGCCTGGGCGGTGACACGCCTGCGAGAGTTAGGGGTCGAGCTGGCGCTCGCCTCGGGCCTGGCGACCGCGTTCGCCATCGGCATGGCGATGGGTCGTCTGGGCGGAGCCGTCTTTGCGCGGTATTACTGGGCTTGGTGGGTCTTTGTGGGTCTGGGGTGTTTCGGCACCGCCGCCGTCGCTTTCGTGCCCTCAGTCGGTGTCGCGGTGGTCGGTTTGTTCATCAGCGGTGTCGGGGTCAGCTGTCTGTATCCCATCAGTGCCACCGAGTTCTCCGGTTTGCCGGGGGTGCGCAAGGAGTATGCGGCGGCCGTCATCAGTTCCCTTTCGGGGATTGGTGCGATTGTGACGCCACTGTTGCTGGGACTGCTGTTGGCGGCTGTAGGACTGCACTACGGGTTCCTGGTCCTACTGGGGTTTTACGTGCTGATGGTTTTCCTGCCCCGGCCCTCTGCCTCACACCTGGGAATCGGCTAAATTGGTGTAAAAGCCTGGGGAGCGTTAGAATATTTCCTTGTGCGTCTTGATGGCGCGCGCCTTTTGCTGCCTGTAAACGGGTGGCATCTCGCGGAGAAAACGCCGCGAGAAGACTACGCAGACCGAGTGAAAACCGTGTCACCACGGCCCTCACGAAGTCAGAAAAGTTTGGGTGGAAACCTGCCAGGTCGACACCCCTATGGAAAAGGACCCAAAAATATGGCTAAGAAAAAAGTCATCGGAGTTATTAAGCTCCAGATTCAGGCCGGTGGGGCAAACCCGGCACCGCCGATTGGCCCGGCATTGAGCCAACACGGCGTGAACATTATGGAATTCTGCAAGGACTACAACGCCAAGACCGAGTCGATGCGCGGCTCCGTGGTTCCTGTGGAAATCACCGTTTACGAGGATCACAGCTTCGACTATGTGCTGAAGACTTCGCCGGCCTCCGAGATGATTCGCAAGGCTGCGGGTGTTCCGAAGGGCTCGGGCACCCCGAACACCGTCAAGGTAGCGAATCTGACCTGGGATCAGGTAGAAAAGATCGCCTCGGAAAAAATGCAAGACCTCAACGCTAATGACATCGAGGCCGCGAAAAAGATTATCGCGGGTACCGCTCGGTCCATGGGCATCACGGTCGGTTAATCGTCAAAAACTGTGGAGGGGCTTAGTGTTTGCCCACACCACGACTGCGTAAGGAGCAGAACATGAAACACGCCAAGAAATACAACGAGGCCGCGAAGAAGATTCTTCCCGACACTCTCTATCCCATCGACGACGCCTTCAAGCTGGTCAAGGAAACTTCCAGCGTGAAGTTCGACGCGACCGTAGAGGTTGCGATGCGTCTGAACGTTGACCCCCGCAAGGCTGATCAGATGGTGCGCGGCACCGTTTCTCTGCCTCACGGCACCGGCAAAACCGCTCGGGTCCTGGTTTTTGCCGTAGG
>NZ_CAMYBV010000044.1 GCF_947254095.1 uncultured Mobiluncus sp. | reverse complement strand
GCAAACATCGACCGCCTGTCCATGACCGGTAACTATGAAATTAATATGGAGATTTCTTCCGCCGACCTGGCCGACCAGATGGAACAGGTTTTTCTCAATGACCTCACCAACGCTCGGCAGCTAACTCTGGAGCAGTGGGAAGAACGGCCCATAGTCAATCGGGTTATTGAGCGTTTGCTACGCCCCCTGGGTTCGGTTTTGTAGAGCTGCGTTTTCGAGATTACGCCCACACACCAGCAATCCGCTGAGACTGTCCACAGTTAGCAACCCGCACCCAGAATCCAACTACCCACGAGGCAGCCCGAAACGTCGCCAAGCGGTGGATTTCATTAGTTTCTGGATATGCCCTTTTCCAGCAGGTTATCGAAGTCGGCAGACTCAATGACAGGGATGCCCAGCGCCTGGGCTTTCGCTAGTTTGGATCCGGCGCCGGCGCCGGCCACGACCAGGTCAGTTTTTTTCGATACCGAACTGGTCGCTTTCCCCCCGCGGGCCTCTACCGCTAACTGGGCGGATTCACGAGTGTAGCCGGGGACGTTTCCGGTTACGACTACCGTCAGGCCCTCCAGGGTTTGCGGCTCTTCTCGTTTGGCTCCGGTGTCTCTGTCTAAGTTGGCTCCCACACCGGCTTTCTCCCACGCATCCACGATTTCTTGATGCCACGGGACTGTGAACCAGTCGTGAATAGAGGCGGCGATGACCTCGCCTATTCCCTCAACTTCACCGAGCTGTTCCACGCTAGCGGCTCGGATAGCTGACATTGTGGCGAACTGTCGAGCTATGGTCCGTGCCGCGACCGGACCCAGATGCCGAATGGACAGGGCCACCAAAACCCGCCACAGTTCTTTTGACTTCGCGGCCCGTAACTGTTCAAAAAATGTCTGGACGACTTTCCCGGCCACGGGAGGTCCGAAGCGTTGCCCGGTTGCTTCCTGAGCGGCTTTCGGCAACGGTTTCGGTTTCGCCCAAAAGAACCGAACCTGTTGCCAATCCCGACCGGACGTGCCTGGCATCTCGCGCCACACCATTACGTCACGCAAATCCTCAGGCCGCAAAGCGAACAAACCCGCTTCTGAAGTCAGGACCGGAGACTGAACGGGGGGTAAAAGGTCCTCGATGGCTTCCAGGCCGAGTCCCTGACCAGGCCGAACAGCCACAACGGTTCCGTCCTCCAGCTCACAGCGTCCTCCCGCCGCGAGGGCAGCAGCCACGTCGGCGCGCCCGAACTCCGGCTGAGTCAGCGCTAGAGCGCCCTCCTCACCCAAACCTTCAATATCCAAAGCATTGCGCGAACCTACGTGAATGAGCCTCTCGGTGATCTGTGCCGGACACCCCGACTGATTGGGGCAGCGTAAGTCAATGTCACCTTCCTTTTGCGCTCCGAGCCTGGTCCCGCAGGAGGGGCAGGTATCGGGCATCACCCATTGGGGTAAACCCACTGGTCGAAAGGACATTACCGGCCCTAAAATTTCTGGAATAATGTCCCCCGCTTTACGCAACACGACGGTATCACCGGGACGCACATCTTTGCGGGCGACTTCTTTGGCATTGTGCAGCGTGGCGCGCGAAACGTAGGAGCCGTCAACCAAAACCCGCTCCATCACCCCGAAAGGTGTGACTCGTCCGGTGCGTCCCACCTGCACCTCTATACCCAGCAAACGGGTGTGGACCTCTTCGGGAGGGAACTTGTAAGCACACGCCCAACGTGGCGCCCGCGCCGTCGACCCCAGGGCGTCCCGTTGCGCAAAGCTGTCAACTTTCAGCACCACGCCGTCAATCTGATGGGCAAAATCGTGGCGATGCGCCGTCATCTGGTCTAAGACCGTGTGAATCTCAGCCAGGGAGCGCATTCCCGCCAGGGGTAGCCCCAATCTGGCGGGGGTTTCCCGCACGGAATGCAAACCCCACGATTCCAACAGCTCATAAAAGTCCTCTTGGGTCTCCAGATGCGCCGCCGCACCGGGGTCAGCCCAACGGACTTCCCCGACCCCGTGAGCTAAAAACGCGAGGGGACGCTTTGCCGCCTGTGCGGGATCTTTTTGTTTCAAAGAGCCGGTGGCGGCGTTGCGCGGATTGGCAAACAGTTTTTCTCCGTCCCGTTCGCGGGCCGCATTCATAGCGGCGAAATCCGCCAGCGGCAGGTACACTTCCCCGCGAATTTCCACCAGTTCCGGCACCTTTTCACCGCCAAGGCGCACCGGCACGGTGGCGATGGTTTTCACGTTCTCAGTCACATCCTCGCCGGTGAAGCCATCCCCGCGCGTAGCCCCGACCGCGAGCGCGCCGTGAAGATAGGTCAAACTCATGGCCAGCCCATCCACCTTGACCTCGGCGGAAACCGAGAAATCCTGACCCTCGAGGCTTTTGTCCACCCGCGCCCACCACGCATCAACCTCAACGTAAGAGAAAACGTCGTCGATGGAACCCATCTGTTGTAGGTGGCGATGCGGAGGAAACCCTTCCGTACTGGCCGTTTGCCCGCCGCCCCCGACCGTTTGCGTTGGAGAGTCCGGGGTCACCAGGTCGGGGTAGGCCGCCTCCAACAGCTGTAACTGTACGAACAGGGTATCGTATTCCGCATCACTCAGCCGGGTCACGCCGGTTTCGGAAGTTTCGTCGTAGTAGTCCGTGCGCGCCGCCTCGATTTGGTCCACCAGTTCAGCGTGTTGGGCTAAAGCAGCCTCAGGGATAGCGGTTTTTTTATTCACGATTCCATCTTAGGGCCAACCCGGAAGCGAAAAATCCGCAGTTTCGCCCCGGCGCTATTTGGGGAGAGTTTGTCGCGGTCGCGCTCGAAATTCGCTGGAACTAACATTCTGACCCCACCGCGAACCCTTCCCCCCGCTAAACTTGAAAATGAAACTGAATCCGATGGTTAGGAGACGAAATGGAAGCCAGTATTTTTGTGGCCGATGGCGTTGAGGAATGTGAAGCCCTGCTGGTCGTGGACTTGTTGCGACGCGGAGGCATCGAGATACAAACGGTGGCGGTCAACGATGCCGCTGGTGATGATGAAAAGGCGCGAACCATCGTGAGTTCGCACCGGGTTCCTTTGATTTGCGATGTTCACATCAACAGCTTCGCTCCTAGCGACGAACAAGTCCTGATTATTCCCGGCGGCAAACTCGGGGTGAACAATCTCAAGGCGTCAGCCAAACTGTCCCAAATCTTGCGTTCTCACCAGGGGAATCTGGCGGCGGTGTGCGCCGGCCCGACCGTATTGGGGGCGCTGGGTTTGCTCGACGGGCACAAAGCCACTGTCTATCCCGGTTTCCAAGACGGCTTGGGGAATGCCAGCTATACGGATACCGGTTTGATTCGTGACGGCCGGATTATCACCGCGCGGGCGCTGGGTTCCTCCATTGACTTTGCGTTGGCAATTATTACTCTGCTGCGTGATGAGGCTCAGGCGCAACAGGTCGCTGCCCAGATTTGCTACCAAACTCACTGATTTCCCTGGTTTAGGTTCCTCCGGTTACTATCCCGGTTCACCGGGTCAGAGCTGTACTCTACACAGGTTTTGCACAACCTTTTAGGGGTTATCAACAACTCCTCACCCACAGTTATCCACAGCTTGTGGATAACTGTTTGCGAAAATCGGCTGAGGTCCCTAACTTGGGGGTATGGAACATTTTTTGCAGCCACGAGCGGCTCTGTCTTCCCCACTGCTCTGGGTCGTCGCCACCGGACCCGATTCAGGCCAAGCTTTGCCTGCAATTCCAGGGATTCTTGGCAGACTGAGCGGACTGAGCGACCCGCAAGTTTCGCGTCAAAATCTGCACCTGGAGCCGTCGAAACAATCTCTGCGCGCCTTGCCGTTCCCCGGTTCGACCCCTGTGTACAAGATGTGGAAAACTTTGCCCTGGCCTCACCGGATACGTCGGGTCTGCCGTCTCAAGCCAGGAGCGCGCCTGAAACTTGGAGCCACCACTTTGCGCCTGAGCCGCCGCCCGTCCGACCTTCGTCTGGTTCCACCCCCAGCTCCGCGACAATTTGCGGGACGCACCGCTCTGTTCATGTTCCTGCCGCTGCTGCTCATGTTGGGTTTGGGGGCTTTCCTGGGGTGGCGCCTGCTGGTGATTGTGGGCATTGCCGGCGCGATTGCCCTGGTGGTGTTGATTCGACGGGCGTTGGCAGTACCGACCCCGGAGAAGCTGTGGCTCGCCGCTGCTGCTCCCCTAGTGACGCCCTCGCAAAAGGTCA
>NZ_CAMYBV010000043.1 GCF_947254095.1 uncultured Mobiluncus sp. | reverse complement strand
CGTTTCATAGAGCACCGCCACGCCTTCGATTTCATCGCTCCACACCACGCGTCCCAGCTGGGCTAAGAAATCCAAACCATCATCGGGCAGCTGAAAAGGTAGCGCCGTCAACGACTCCGGGTATGATTCGGCGGTGTGGCGCATCTCGGCGACCAGCTCATCCGGGGCACGGCCCGTCAACATTTCGGCGGCCTCCCCGGTCTTGTGCAGAGTAAAGAGTTGACCGGTTTGCAGCTGGGGCAGCGGCTCGGTGTGGGCGTCAATCTCCCACACCACCCGCACTATCGCAGGAATCTCAGCCGGGACGGGAACCTGTTCAGATGCCGACGGCTCAGGCTCTTCCCCAGCAGGGTTCGGGCGGACGTTCCCATCGGGGGTAAAGGACATGCCCATTACGGTTCCGGCGGGAAAATTCGTCAAAGGGTTGCTCGGTTCACTCATGATTTCTATTATCCCATCGAAAGTTGAAACTTCGGGGAATTGGCTAGGCGAGCGGGGAGTGGAGACGAAAAAATTTCCCGAATGGAAGAACACCGTGGTTTTGTGGAAAGATGGCACTTGAGTAACCGATTCGAAACTGAGGTGTTAAGTGAGTACAGGGCATCCCTCCAACGGTTCGTTCTTTGGCAATATTTTCGCCGGTCCTCCGGGAGGCGCCTCGCGCGGTCCGGGCGGAATGCAGCCGCCCCGTATGCCGCGTCCCGCCGCTGGTGGGGCGAATCCCGGTCCCCATGGCGGCAACAAGACTTTGGGGATAGTCATCGCGATTATCGCGGTGCTGATCGCCGTGGTGGGCGTCATGTCCAAAGTTTGGGCGGAACTGGCTTGGTATCAGCAGCTCGGACGGATTTCCGTGGTGTTGACAGCCTGGGGTTGGCGCATTGGCCTGGTGGCTGTGGCGATGCTGCTGGCGGCCGTGGTGACGTGGGTGAACTTGATGATTGCGGGGCAGGCGAGCCCTAGCGCTTCGCAGCGCAACAAATCTAAGAAACGCCGCGACGCGGAACGCAAGATGGATGCGGCGAAACGCAAGCTCCAGAGTGAGGGCGAAAAAACTTCCCCAGATGCCGGTAAACAGGAAAAACCGGACCAGCCGAGTGACGAAACGCTCTATCCTGGAGAAAAATCGGCGGACAATAAAGGCGCCGACAAGCCCTCCGATTCGGAAAAAATCATCGACCTGGACGCCGAGTTCGACACCGTCTTTGACACGGCGGACTTGGAAGAAGAATTCCGGCGTGCCACCCGCCGCTCCGAGCGTCCCGCAGTGGCAGCCCTTCACGATACTTTGCAGCCGTGGCGCAAATTCCTGATTGTGGTTTTGCCGCTGGTGGTGGGTCTGATGGTGGCCACCCCGTTGATTTCGCAGTGGGAGCTGTTCGCGGCGTGGTTCCACCGGAGTAACTTCGGGGTCAAAGATCCCATTTTCGCCAGGGATTCGTCATTCTTTGTGTTCTCACTGCCGGTGTTTTCCGAGCTGACCACCCTGCTGTTCTATGTGGTGGTGACCGCCGGACTGTTTACCCTGGCTCGCTACTACCTGCAGGGCAACCTGTCCACAAAGATTGCTGAGATTCCCAACCGCACCCGGATTCATATCTCAGTTTTGCTGGCTATCCTGGCCGCTATCATCGGTCTGCGCTACTACCTGGATCGGTTCGTGCTGCTGCTGGGGGTGCACGATAAGTTTTCGGGGGCGTCCTACACCGATATTCATGCCGTCTTGCCGGCCAAGAACATTTTGGTGGGGATTTCCCTGGTCATCGCCGTGTTGTTTATTATCGGGGCTTTTCGGAAGTCTTGGGTAATTCCCGCTACCGGGGTCGGCGTCATGGTACTGTCCTCGCTGCTGGTGGGCGGGCTTTACCCGTGGCTGGTGCAGCGGTTCCAAGTCGATCCGTCCGCCCAGGAACTCGAAGCGCCCTACATCGCTCACAACATCAAAGCGACTCGAGATGCCTTTGGAATCGCTGACGTAAAGGAAGAGACCTACAAAGCGACCACGGAGGCGACCGCCGGTCAGCTCCGCTCGGACAGCGAATCTACCGCCTCGATACGTCTGCTGGACCCCTCGGTCGTGTCCCGCACTTTTGGTCAGATGGAACAAAACCGGCAATACTACCGTTTTGCCTCCAACCTGGCGGTGGACCGCTACACCATTGACGGTAAGGCCCAAGACACCGTGATTGCGGTGCGTGAACTCGATACGAACCAGTTGGGTGATTCCCAAAAGTCTTGGGTCAACCAGCACACCGTGTTCACCCACGGCTTCGGGGTCGTCACCGCTTACGGTTCCAAGGTCGAAGGGGACGGCTCACCGGCCTTCTGGGAAAAAGGTATTCCCTCCCAGGGTGAGCTGGGCGAGTATGAGCCGCGGATTTACTTCGGCCAGTTCTCGCCGGATTATTCCATCGTGGGGGCACCGAAGGGTGCGCCTAAACGGGAGTTTGATTACCCCTCCGATGTCACTCAGGACAAGGGCGTTAACAACACTTTCACTGGTAAAGGCGGGCCGAGCGTGGGCAACTTGTGGGAGAGGCTCATGTATGCCCTCAAGTTCCGCTCTTCCGAGATTTTCTTTTCCCAACAGGTCAATAGCTCCTCACAAATCCTGTTCTACCGTTCCCCCGAACAGCGCGTGGCGAAAGTCGCTCCGTACCTGACCCTGGATTCGCGGGCTTATCCCGCGGTGGTGGACATGGACGGCGACCCGAAAACCCCGAAACGGGTGGTGTGGATCATTGACGGTTACACGACCTCGAACTCTTATCCCTATTCAAACCACATGGATTTGAACACTTCCATCTCGGATTCGCGCAACATCGGCTATGGCTACCAAGTCATGAATAGCGTGAACTACATGCGCAACTCCGTGAAAGCCGTGGTTGACGCCTATGACGGTTCGGTTCACCTGTACCAGTGGGACGCGAAAGACCCCATCGTCAACGCTTGGGGCAAAGTGTTCCCCGGCCAGATTGAGCCGCTGAGTTCGGTTTCCGGCGATTTGATGGCGCACTTTAAGTATCCCGAGGACCTGTTCAAGGTGCAGCGAAACCTCATCGCGCGCTACCACACGACCGATCCGCGTTCGTTCTATTCCGGTTCGGATTTCTGGAAACTGCCCGATGACCCGACTCACGAGGGTTCGCAAACCGTCCTGTCGGCGTTGCAGCCTCCCTACTACTTGACCATGAAAGCTCCCGGTCAGGAATCCACCGAGTTTTCGCTGTACTCGACTTACATTCCCTACGGTCAGTCAGACCGAAACGTGTTGACCGGGTATTTGACGGTGGATTCGGAAACGGGGTCAAAGCCCGGCAAGGTGCGTGACGGGTACGGCAAGCTGCGGCTGCTGTCCCTGCCTTCGGACCTGGCGGTTCCCGGTCCGGGCCAGGTGTCCAACAAGTTCAAGACCACCGACACGGTTTCGCAGACCTTGAACCTGCTGTCTCAGCAGTCCACCGAGGTCGTTCGTGGCAATCTGCTGACTTTGCCGGTGGGCGGCGGCCTGCTGTATGTCCAGCCGGTCTATGTCCAGGCCCAATCCGGTACCACGTATCCGTTGCTGCGTTTCGTGTTGACATCGTTCGGTGACAAGATTGGATTCGCCCCGACTCTGCAGGCTTCCCTCGACCAGCTCTTTGGCGGAGACGCCGGGGTGCAGACTTCCGAAAATGAAGTGCCAGGAGCTGCCAGTGCTGAGGGCAATGGCGAGAACCCTGCCGCACCGAAACTGACGCCCGAGCAGCAGCTCCAGGCGGCTCTGCAAGGCGCACGCAAGGCGATGGATGACGCGGACGCGGCCATGAAAGCGGGCGATTGGGAAGCCTACGGCAAGGCGCAAACCGAGCTAAAGCAACAGCTGCAGCAGGCTTTGACCCTAGGCGGCGGGCTGCCGGCGGCTCCTGACGCGACCCAGCCGGCGAATCCCGCCGACACGCCCGGTGCTCAGCCGAGCGTCCAACCAACTACCCAGCCCAGCGGCGCAGCGACCCCGGCGGCCAGCCCCAAGGCGAAAGCCTCCGCGGCTAGTCCCAAGGCGAAAGCCTCCGCGGCAGCCAGCGCCCGTCCGCAACCCAGGAAATCCGCTAGCTGACGCGGTAAGGGCCGGCCGCGAAAAACCGCCGGCGGACCCGGAAAGCGCCGCAACGGGCTTGTGACCCCGACCCGTGACGCCCTCCAAGTTGAGGTAAAACCTCAGAACTGGTAAAGTGTACGGGTCGCTTGACGCGGGGTGGAGCAGCTCGGTAGCTCGCCGGGCTCATAACCCGGAGGTCGTCGGTTCAAATCCGGCCCCCGCTACT
>NZ_CAMYBV010000042.1 GCF_947254095.1 uncultured Mobiluncus sp. | reverse complement strand
CCGCGGGATTCTTCTCTGGCCAAGGCCGGTGCCACCAGGGCTCGGGCTACCAGCGTGGCGTGGGGGGACAGATTCTCAAGTTCACGCTGCGCCCGCTGCAAGCCGGCGCGATCGCGCAGCACATAGACATCGCGGCTCATGATTTCCTGGATTTTTTCCAGTACCGTCGGCTCAATGACCACCGGCTGAGGAATCGCTGCCGGTTTCGCCACCGGGCGCCGACGCAGCTGTGGCAGGTCCACTTCCGCCAACTGCTGGGCAACTAAACTGCCCATGACCAAAGCCTCCGTCAGGGAGTTGGAAGCCAGGCGGTTTGCGCCCTGTACCCCGGTACACGCCACTTCCCCAATGGCATAGAGCCCCGCCACGTTCGTCTGACCGCTCATGGTGGCCGCAATTCCGCCGCAATAGTAGTGGGCTCCGGGGCGAACCGGAATGGGCTCGGTGATGGGGTCTACCCCGCGGCTGGAAACCAGCTCATAGATGGTGGGGAACATTTCTTTCCATTTCTGTGCCCCGAAACTGGTGGCATCCAGGTAGAGGTGATCCAAACCGTGAGCCACCATATATTCCTGTTCTGCCGCCGAAACCACATCACGCGGCGCCAAGTCCTCTTGGGGATGAACCCCGCGCATGACCCGGTTGCCCTGCCCGTCCACCAGGAAAGCGCCTTCCCCGCGCACTGCTTCGGACACGAGCACCCCACGGTCGCCCTTAACTTTAACGGGCGGTACAAAAATGGTGGGGTGGAACTGCATAAATTCGAGGTCGCGGCCGATGGCTCCGGCGCGCAGGGCTGCTGCCAAACCGGCTCCGTTGACAACCCCCGGGTTCGTGGTCGCGTTCCACAGCTGGCCGATTCCGCCGGTCGCGAGGATGACCGCAAAAGCGGAAACGACCCCGAATCCGCGTCGGGAATCCCTTACCGTGGCACCGCAGGCGCGGCCGTCTCTATCGGCCAGGACATCACACAACTCGCAGTCTTCCAGGACTTTCAGTTCACCTTGTCCGCCGGTGTTCCAGGTCGCACCGTCCATAGCGGCAATATTTTTCGCCAGCGTAATCTCGATTTCGTGACCCGAAGCGTCCCCGTTGGAGTGCAGGATGCGCCGCGCGGAATGCCCCCCTTCCAGGTGCAAGTCGATTTCCCCGGCTGCGTTGCGGTCGAAGCGCGCTCCGATACTCATCATCCACTGCAGGGCTCGCGGGGCTTCCTGAACCAGGGTGCGTACTGCCGTCTGGCTGCACAAGCCTGCCCCTGCCACGATGGTGTCTTCGTAGTGGGCTTCGGGAGTGTCTTGCCGATCCCAAACCGCAGCCAACCCCCCTTGTGCCCAGTCGGTAGAGCTGGCGGTCAGGTCACTTTTCGTCACCAGTACACAATCGACCCCGGCAAAAACCAGGTTGATTACGGCGCTCAAGCCCGCCGCACCGGAGCCGACTACCAAGACCGGGGTCGTCATTGTCCAGTTGACATCCATGGGAGTGTGTTCCGGCGTCTAGTGCTGTTGGGGCGAGGCGGTGTTGCCGATGGCAATCATGCGCTGCACGCTGGCTCGGGCGCACGCGGCGATATCTTCATCCACAAAGACTTCGTCGCGACCGTTTTCCAAACAGCTGACCAAGTTTTCCAAAGTGGTTTGGTTCATGTACGGGCAGGCCGCCTGGGGCATGACCGGTTCAAAAGTGACCTCTGGATTGGCTTTGCGCAGCGGGTGAAGCATCCCGACCTCGGTGGCGACCAGCACTCGCGAACCTTTCGGGGCTTTTTTCGCCTCCGAGAGCATTCCGCCAGTCGAAAGCACCTTGACCTTTTCCGGGCTGAGTTTGCCGGCCTCGATGAGGTCCACGGCTGCTTGTGTGCCGCCGCATTCGGGGTGAATGTAGACATCCGCATCCCCTGCGGCAAGGATTCCTTGCATCAATATGTCGGGGGTCATCGCGGCGTGAACATGACAGGCTCCGTCCCAGGTCACCAGGTTTTTCCGGCCGGTCACGCGCCGCACGTGCGCCCCCAAGTTACGGTCGGGACAGAACAGAATTTCGGTTTGCGCCGGAATCGAGTTCACCACGTCAATAGCGTTGGCCGAGGTGCAGCAAACATCGGTTTCTGCTTTCACCGCGGCGGTGGTGTTTACGTAACTGACCACGACCGCGCCGGGGTGGGCGGCTTTCCAAGCCCGCAGCTGCTCGGCAGTAATGCAATCCGCCAGCGAACATCCCGCGGTGGCGTCAGGAATCAACACCCGCTTTTGCGGGGAGAGGATTTTGGCGGTTTCCGCCATGAAGTGGACACCAGCAAACACGATGGTGCCCTGCGGGGCTTCGGCAGCCAAACGAGACAGAGCCAGGGAATCCCCGGTGAAATCCGCCACGTCTTGAACTTCGCCGGATTGGTAGTTATGCGCCAGAATCACGGCGTCTTTTTCCTGAGCCAGCTGGCGGATACGTTTTTGGAGGTCTTGAGTTTCTGTGGCGCTTCGAGTCATGGTGGTCGCTTTCCTTCCTGAAGTTTCCCGGACGGCTTACCTGACACAGCTCGCGAAGATTCGAGTCACTTTCGTAATAACATTGCTTCCGATTATAGAACCCTTTATAACCGGCTTTTTCACCAGGGCAGATGAGGGGAAAGAACTGGCTTTGTCGCGCGGGCAAATTTATGGGAAAATTGGACAACCGCCACTTTAGCTCAGTTGGTAGAGCACCCGCCTTGTAAGCGGACGGTCAACAGTTCGAGTCTGTTAAGTGGCTCCATTCAGCCGGTTTCCCCGAGTGGCTCTCAGTAGCACCTCAGACCAAGATGAAAGCCGCCGCCGCTAGCCCCAGCAGCAACATCCCCAGGATGAGACGACGCACCGGGGTGGGCAAAGCCGCCCGCAGCACTCGCCGGGCGCCAATCCGCAGCGGAGCGCTGAGCGGAATCCACCACGCCACCAGCAGCGCCGCCCCGGACAGGGCTTGTGTGATATAAACCCTTTTTGGAACGATTGTTCCAAAAAGGGTAACCGTGTCGGGCAGTTCGGTGGGCAGCGTAACCCTGTTACCGCCCAGGATTTCTCCCGCCAGAAACAGCGCGGCTGCCACGATGACGGCGGCTGACAGGGTGCTGGCCAGGCCTTTGATGAACGCTGCGGGCAAGGAAAGAATTTTTCGGGTCGAACGCCAATGCCAGCCCGCCACCGCCGCTATCCAAAAGCCAAACACCGCGATGACTCCCGATACTGCCGGCCGCCACGGAACCCACGCTGCCCAGGCTAGTGCGCCTGCCAGTCCTAGGAACGGTAACGCACCCGGGGCGGGCTTGGCACCAGATTCCTCCGCCACACCGCCGGCAGAGGCGTCTGGCTCGACAGCCGTTTGGGGATCCGGAAAATCCATGTCCCCCCAGGTGTCAGCGACACCGCCGGTTTCGTCCGCGGACCATTCCGGAGCGGATTCCATCCCGGCGGAGGGGTCCTCCACCCCCACCGGATTGTACCGACCATTCAGTTCTTGGGGCATGAGCGCGGTGTATCCCGGTTCGTTCGAGGTCGTAGAGGTCAGAAGCGCGGTCGCGGCGGTTTCTGCGTCGGTCGCACCAGACCGGACGGCCTGGAGCAGTTCGGCAAAATCCGCGCTTCGCTGCGCCTGAGGAGCCAAAGCCCGACGAAAAACCTCGGCCAAGGGTGCCTCTAAACCGGTCACGTCCGGATTCCCGGCTAAAACCCGCGAGACAATCACCGTGGGTGAGCCGGTTCCAAAAGGGGGCCGTCCGGTCAGGGTAAACAGCAACAGTGCCGCTAAAGCCCACCAGTCGTCAGCGAAATCCGCTTTCTGACCCTCGATGACCTCAGGTGAGATAAATCCTGGAGTTCCCACCACCAAGCCGGTTCGCGTCAATCCGCTGGTGTTTTCCAACACGGAAGAAATCCCGAAGTCAATCAGCACTGGACCATTCGGTCCAAGAATTACGTTGGCGGGTTTGATGTCGCGGTGGCAGATTCCGGACTCATGCACCGCCCGCAGGGTGGCGGCCAACAGGGTCCCCAGTTCCAAAGCATCTTCGCGCTGCCAAGCGCCGGAAACCCGCACATCCTCCGCGAGAGTCGGACCGGGGACATATTCCGTAACTATAAAAGCATCGACCCCATCGACTTCCAAGTCCATCACGGTCGCGACCCCGGGAACATGGACCCGTTGCAGAGCCAACGCCTCCGAGCGCAGACGCTCGCGGGCATCCCCATCACGCTGCCCCAGGTCAGCGCCAGGAGCCAACAGTTTAAACGCAACCGGATTACCCCCACCGTCATGAGCCAGATAGACGGTAGCAGAGGCACCCGTTCCGAGCCGGCGCTCCAAAACGTACCCGCCTATTTCGGCACCCAATAACTCGGCGTTTGCGC
>NZ_CAMYBV010000041.1 GCF_947254095.1 uncultured Mobiluncus sp. | reverse complement strand
TTGCCTACCCCAGTCTTGACTTCGACATTTTGTTGATCTGCTCCGACTAAACGCAGCTGCGTGATGATCCTGGAGAGTTCTTCCGCGTCCATTTTTGCCCCTTTGCACCTGGTACTTAACCCGAACTTCCCACTTAACATAACACTTGGGGAAGTTAAGTGGGAAGTAAGTGGGAAGTTCGGCTGCGGTGTGTCGTGAACGTTTGCAGCCGGGTCGTGCCCCCTATGACACCCCCGCCAGGCGCTGAATGACCGTGTCGGCCAGCAGGCGACCGCGCCGAGTCAGCACCGCTCGACCCGCGCCGCTGGTCAGAGCGTCCGGTGCCGACCCGTCCTGGTGCAAAAGCTCGTCCTGATGCGAAAGCCCGTCCCCCTGCGAGAGCTGTCCGACCGGCAGTGAACCGCCCTTTTGCACCAAATCGCAGTCCGGCAGCGAATCACCACCGGGCAGCAGCGCGCCGTCCAGCAAGCCCTCAGCAGCCAACTCGTGCGCCTCAACGAGCAACGCCGCCGCGTCGACTCCGAATTCGCGGGCATATTCGCCCAAATCCAGGCCCTGGCGCAGGCGCAGATTCAGCAGGAGTTTTTCCAGGCGGGCGCTTTCGCCGGTGATGATTTCCTGGCCGTCAACAGGCCGGTGGCCCGCCCGCAGGGACTGCATCCACTTCGCGGGGTGGCGCAGGTTCCAAAAGCGCGTGCTGCCCAGATGCGAGTGGGCGCCGGGCCCGAAACCGTACCAATCTTGATCACGCCAATAGGCCAGGTTGTGACGGCATTCGTGGCCGGGACGCGCCCAGTTGGAAATCTCGTACCATTCCAGGCCCGCCGCGCTGAGCGTCTCATCAGCCAGCTCGTATTTATCCGCTTGGTCGTCGGGGTCTACCGGGGCAATTCCCCCCCGCGCGAGTGCACGTCCCAGCGCGGTGCCCGGCTCGATGACCAGGGCGTAGCAGGACACGTGGTCCACCCCAAGTTCCAGCGCGGCATCCAGGGAGGCCCGCCAATCCGCCAAGCTCTCTCCCGGCGTGCCATAGATGAGGTCCACGCTGACCTCGAGTCCTTGCGCGCGCGCCGCCCGCACCCCTGCCACCAGGTGCTTTTGCTGATGCGTCCGATCCAGAGTCGCTAACACGGCGGGAATAGCCGACTGCATTCCAAAAGACACCCGCGTAAAACCGCCCGTGGCCAGGGCTTCTAAATACTGCGGCGTCACCGTGTCGGGGTTTGCCTCGGTCGTTATCTCCGCGCCGGGCACCAGTCCGAAAGTTTGGCTCAGGCCGCGCAAGACTCGCACCAAATCGGTCGCCGGTAAGACTGTCGGGGTTCCCCCGCCGAAGAACACGCTGGTCAGCGGCCGACCGTCCTGGTGAACAGCACCAACGTGGCCTGTGCCAGCGCCACCGGCACCGCCCTCGTGACCAGCACCGACCTTGTGACCCCCGCCCTGACTCTCCGCGACCGACCCGGAATAATCCGGCGCATACAGGCCGACTTCCTGGAGCAACGCCGCGGCGTACCCCTCCACGCCGGGCCCCAGCAACAGATTCGAGTACGTATTGAAATCGCAATAGCCACAACGCCGCAGGCAGTACGGCACATGCACGTAGGCGCAGAGCGTGCGCGGCGAACTCATCAGGCTTCGCCCGCCCCGTACCACGGCTCACGCGGCGCAAACCCGGACTCGGCGGGCTTCTCCGTCTCGCTGACCCGCCCCAAACGGGCCATCACCTGGAACGACGCGGCCTGTTCACGCTCTTCTGACGAGCCGCGCGCCAAGCGCACCACACACAAATCATGCACGTCACGGCCCTCACGAGCCGCCCGGCGCTCGAACGCCGTCACCACCCGACCGTCGAAACGCGGCGCAAAACCGCCGCGCTGACCTTGTGGATCGTTGACGTCGGGACGCTGGCCAACGTGCGGGTTAGACAATCCGAGGGTGGACTCAACCACGTCACGCTGCTGCCAAGCGTAGTCGTCCCAATCGGTCGCCAGGCGCCACTGACCCCCGTCTTCCAGCAGCCGGGCGACAATGGCCGCAAACTCCGGCGCTACCAGACGCCGCTTGTGATGGCGAGTTTTCGGCCACGGGTCAGCGAAAAATGTCCACATCTCGTGTACCGTCGCTTCACCGAGCAAAATGGGCAGGGCTTGCAGGGCGTCGACGTCCGCGACTTTCAGGTTGGGTAGGCCGTCGTAGTTGCGCACGGCGGAGGACACGATTTTCGCCACCCCCGGCAGCCACACTTCAAATCCCAAGTAGTTGTTCTCCGGGTGCAGCGCGGCAGCGTGAGTGATTTGCTCGCCGTTACCGCAGCCGACCTCGACAATGAGCGGGGCCTCGCGGCCAAACACGACGCGGGGATCCAGGCGCTCCCCCTCGGCCGCCATCGTCGGCCCCGCCCCGCGTTTCACGTCC
This sequence comes from uncultured Mobiluncus sp., assembly GCF_947254095.1. Taxonomy (GTDB): domain Bacteria; phylum Actinomycetota; class Actinomycetes; order Actinomycetales; family Actinomycetaceae; genus Mobiluncus. The sequence goes on along the minus strand of NZ_CAMYBV010000041.1, from coordinate 2,059 downwards.
AACAGGTAGGCATCTTTGTACTTTTCAAAGGTCTTTTCCAAAGTTTGGCCCATGCGGTCGCCGCGCCGGGCAAAAGTTCTGACCCGCGGGTAAGGCCGCTGGCGGTCAGGGGTTTCATCGTCCCCGCCGGACTGGGCGTCGGCTCGAATCGTTTTGCCCATTACTTTTTCGGCTCCTCATTGGATAGCGCGGCGATGAAAGCCTCCTGGGGAACCTCAACGCGCCCAATGGCTTTCATGCGTTTCTTGCCGGCCTTTTGCTTTTCCAACAGTTTGCGTTTCCGGCTGATGTCGCCGCCGTAGCACTTGGCGAGCATATCCTTGCGCAGCGCCCGGATATTTTCCCGGGCGATGATGCGAGTGCCGATAGCCGCCTGGATAGGCACCTCGAACTGTTGGCGCGGGATGAGTTTGCGCAGCTTTGTCGCCATCGCGGTCCCGTAACTGTAGGCATTGTCCTTGTGAACGATGGCGGAAAACGCGTCAACCTGTTCCCCGTTCAGCAAAATGTCCACCCGCACCAGGTCGGCCGGAGCCATTCCGTCCAGGTGGTAGTCCAGCGAGGCGTAGCCCTTGGTGCGGGACTTCAGCTGATCAAAGAAGTCGTAAACAATCTCACCCAAGGGCAGGGTGTAGTGCAGTTCCACCCGATCCGAGCTCAAGTACTCCATATTCTTCATGGTGCCGCGCCGATCCTGGCACAGTTCCATGACCGGACCGACAAAGTCCGAGGGCGTCAGGATGGTCGCGGCCACCACCGGCTCGCGCACCTCCTTGACTTTGCCTTCGGGGAACTCAGAAGGGTTCATGACGTGAGTTTCCGTGCCGTCTTCCGCCACCACCACGTATTCCACGTTCGGGGCGGTAGAAATCAGCACCAGATCAAACTCGCGTTCCAGACGCTCGCGAATAATCTCGAGGTGCAGCAAACCCAAGAAACCGCAACGGAAACCCGACCCCAGGGCGGCCGATGATTCCGGTTCAAAAGTCAGCGACGCATCGTTGAGCTTCAGTTTGTCCAGCGCGTCACGCAACACCGGGAAATCGGTTCCGTCAATCGGGTACAGTCCCGAGAACACCATCGGCATCGGGTCGCGGTAGCCCGGCAAAGGTTCGCAAGCGCCCTTTTCCGCAGAAGTAACGGTGTCGCCCACGCGGGATTGGCGCACGTCCTTCACCCCGGTAATGAGGTAGCCGACTTCGCCCGCCCCGATACCTTTCGTGGGAATCGGATCGGGGCTGATAACACCCAGTTCCAGCAGTTCGTGGGTGGTGCCGGTGGACATCATGTTGATTCGCTGGCGGGCATTGAGCGTTCCGTCCATGACGCGCACGTAGGTCACGACCCCGCGATACGTGTCATAGACCGAGTCGAAAATGAGTGCGCGGGTCGGGGCGTCCGGCTGTCCGGAGGGCGGGGGGACCTGGGAGACAATCTCGTCCAGCAGGGCCTGTACGCCCTCCCCGGTCTTGCCCGAAACTCGCAAGCAGTCCTCGGGCTGGCACCCGATGAGGTTCGCCAGTTCTTCGGCGTGCTTTTCCGGCATCGCGCCGGGCAGGTCGATTTTGTTCAGCACCGGGATAATGGTCAAGTCCCCTTCCAGGGCCAGGTAGAGGTTCGCCAGGGTTTGCGCCTCGATACCTTGGGAGGCGTCCACCAGCAGGACCGCCCCTTCACAAGCCGCCAGTGAACGCGATACTTCATAGGTAAAGTCCACGTGACCTGGGGTGTCAATCATGTTTAGGGCGTAGGCTTTGTCCCCTACCTGCCAGGGCATCCGCACGGCTTGGGATTTAATGGTGATGCCGCGTTCGCGTTCAATGTCCATCCGGTCCAGGTATTGGGCACGCATCTCACGGTCCGAGACGACCCCGGTTAGCTGCAGCATCCGATCCGCCAGTGTCGACTTGCCGTGGTCGATGTGGGCGATAATCGAAAAGTTACGAATCAGGGACGGGTCGGTGGCGGCGGGCGCAATCGACTGTAACAGGGCATCACCAGGAATGGGCATGGACTTCCTTATCTTTCTCGCTAGACATTCCATTTTGTCATTTTTCCC
>NZ_CAMYBV010000040.1 GCF_947254095.1 uncultured Mobiluncus sp. | reverse complement strand
GGAAAGTTAAATCGAGAAAAATTTGTTTGTCCGGGGAGAAATCCCCGGACAAATGCGCATTTTTAGGAAAGAATAGTAGTGGCTGCCTGTGCCCTCTTTCGGGCGGAGCGGCAGAAAATTAACAACCTGTCACATAAGGAGACTCAGTTGGCAATCATCGAAAGCATTTACGGTCGCGAAATTCTCGATTCCCGCGGTAACCCCACGGTCGAAGTCGAGCTCGAGTACGAAGGGGGTATGGTTCGCGCTGCGGTTCCGTCCGGTGCCTCGACCGGCCAGTTCGAAGCGGTGGAACTCCGCGATGGTGATAAGGGACGTTACCAGGGTAAAGGCGTATTAAAGGCGGTCAAGGCGGTAAACGACATTATTGCTCCCGAGCTGGTGGGATTTGACACCGTCGAACAGCGCAGTATTGACGCGGCAATGATGGACCTGGACGGCACTCCCAATAAGGGCAAATTGGGGGCGAATGCGATTTTGGGCGTGTCCCTGGCAGCAGCGAAAGCCTCAGCCGAGGACGCCGGTTTGGAACTGTTTGAATACCTCGGCGGTCCCAACGCTCACGTCTTGCCGGTGCCGATGATGAATATTTTGAACGGCGGTTCCCACGCGGATTCCAACGTGGACATTCAAGAGTTCATGATTGCGCCGATTGGTGCCGAAACGTTCGCCGAAGCGCTACGGATGGGCGCTGAGGTGTATCACTGCTTGAAGTCAGTTCTGAAGGATAAGGGTCTGGCCACCGGTTTGGGTGATGAAGGCGGGTTCGCGCCGAACCTGGAGTCTAACGCGGAAGCGCTGGATTTGATTCTGGTTGCTATTGAAAAGGCCGGTTACAAGCCCGGCAAGGATGTGGCGCTGGCTTTGGACGTGGCCTCTTCCGAATTCTACGAAAACGGCAAGTACAACTTTGAGGGCGAAGTTCGCGATGCAGCCTACCTCGAGAAATACTACGAAGAACTGATCGACAAATACCCGATTGTTTCCATCGAGGACCCGCTGAATGAGGAAGCTTGGGAAGACTGGCAGAAACTCACCGCCGCCATTGGCGACAAGGTGCAGCTGGTGGGCGACGACCTGTTCGTCACGAATCCCGAACGCCTGGAGCGCGGTATTAAGGAAGGCGTGGCAAACGCCCTGCTGGTAAAGGTCAACCAGATTGGTTCCCTAACCGAAACCCTCGAAGCTATTGAAATGGCTCACCGGGCGGGATTCCACACCATGACTTCGCACCGTTCGGGCGAAACCGAGGACACCACGATTGCGCACTTGGCGGTGGCGTCCAATGCCGGCCAAATCAAGACCGGCGCGCCGGCCCGTAGCGAACGCGTCGCCAAGTACAACGAGCTGCTGCGCATCGAAGATATGCTCGGCGATGCCGCCGTTTACGCCGGCAAGTCAGCATTCCCGCGCTTCCGCGGCTAAGTTCATTCCGTTTCTACAAGTTTCCCAGGCTGGTGACATCATCAGCCTGGGAAACTTTTTCCCTGCCGAGGCTCGCCTAGCCCCTCCCTGCGAGTTGATACCGCGAGTCCGGGAACTATTGAGTGGCCTTTATGGGGCGCAAATCGTAGATGACCGCCCGGTGATCCGAGATGGGCAGACGCAAAGCTCGCGGTTCGCTCACTAACTCCCAACCGTTGCCCAGCAGCTGATCTAAGGCAATCCACGGCTTGTCTGCCGGATATGACGGGATAGCCCCGTGCAGCTGCGGGTGTTGTTCCGCAGGTAAAGGCTGCAGTACCTTGTCGATATGGTAATCACGCAGATTGAAATCCCCCATCAGCAGGCATGATTCAGGTCGTAGGTGGTAGAGAGAACGCCAGGCACGCCGCAGCTGAGAAGCAGCTGTGGGACGGTGAATTTCCAGGTGGGTCGTGCCTAGCGCTACGGTCCCCAGCGGAGTAGCCAGCCGGGCCGCCAACAGCACTCGCATCTGACCAAACCGCACCCCGGTCCCTTTTGCAGCATCGGGAAGGTCGCGTAACCCCTCGAGAAAGCCGTGAGAAAAACCCTTCCACGGGTCGCTGCCCCACACTATGCGTGCCCGAACCCTGCCGAGCCGTTTGAAATGCCAAGATTTCACCGGCCAGCGGGAGAGCAGGGCGATACCGTACCCGCTTTCCGCCTTTAGCTCGCTGTCCAAAGGGCGGCGGTGCAGGACTTGGGACTGGCCTGCGTAAGACGCTCCGATGCGCCAATAGGGCAGGTGTAAAGATTCCGCCAGCACGCGTGCTTGGCGGACGTAGCCGGAACGTCGCTGTCCTTTGTCGACTTCCTGCAACGCCAAAACATCCGGTTTTAACTGCTGGAGGATTCGAGCTGTCTGCCGCAGATTTTCCGCAGTCAGCTGGGTGCGGGTATTAACCGAACCCGATTTGAACAGGCTGCGGCAGCGTTCCCCCAAGCCCCGGATAAATGCTTCTACCCGCGAATTTGCCTTTTGGGCATCGGGCCATCCCTCCGCTGGGGTACCCCACTGCAAATTACAGGTAATAACCCGCAGGTAATCCGGATTCGGCAAAGTTTCGGGGGTTGAGCGGGTTGGGGCAGAAGTGGCTTTTCGAGAGCGCTTATTCCGGCTCATTTCTGAGCCTCCTCAGAAGGTGGGGTGGTGCCTTTGGTCGTGGTGTCGCTGTCAGCATTCGGTTTGGGTTCATGTTGCTTCGGCCCCGTGACAAGTTTGCGGCGTTCCTCCGCGTCAGGAGTTCCGGAAAAGAGTCGGTCACCAGCCATCGTGGCGGTGGTGTTCAACACCCTGGTGTCTTGCAGGGCATCTTGGGAGGGGAGTAGCAGTCCGGGCATTTCGTTCATGCTTTCATCTAGACGCCGGGCCTTAGAACGCCAGGAGCGGCGTTTTTCCTGAATTTTACGGGCATACTGGTCCAGAAGTGGCTCCCCGTAAGGGCTGGTCGGGGCTGCTTCATGTTCCTGTTTTTTGGCGGCCGCGGCGTGACGATCCCCATTCGCTTCCCGGATTGTGGCGATAGCCAGTTCACGAGCCTGTTTTTCAATCTCGATTTCATCAACGGGCATCTGCACTTCCGTCACGGTTTCGGTTTCAACGCGGCGACGCGGCAAGGCATATGGAGCTTCCCTGTCAATCCACTCAATCAGGCGTTCTCGTAGGTAGCACTTGAGATCCCACAAATCTCCGGAGTTCGCGGCGCTCGCCACCAAACGCACCAGCATGGTTTCTTCGGAACTGTCTGTGACCTGCACGCTGGCGGTGCGCCCATCCCACAAGTCCGTCTCGGATAACAACCGGTCCACTTCGTTGCGGAATGCCGCCAACGGCATACGCCAATCCACACGTAGCTCCACTACCCCCAACAAATTGGTGTCTCGTTTGGTCCAGTTTTCGAAAGGCTCCTCGGTGAATTTCTTGGACGGTAGGATGAGGCGGCGTTCATCCCACAGATGAATGACGATATACGTCAGTGTGATTTCTTCAATCGTGCCTTGCTGGCCTTGCACCACGACGACATCACCCACCCGAATCGGGTCGGAGAAAGCAATCTGGAGCCCGGCGAACATATTGGCCAACACCCCTTGTGCCGCAATACCAGCAATCAGGGAGATAATGCCCGCAGAAGCCAGCACCGACCCCATGGCCGCACGCGCTTCTGGGAACGTCAGCGCTATCGCGATAGCCCCGAAAACCCCAAAGAAAACTTGTGAAACTCGGTGCATGACTTGGGCTTGGGTCACCAGACGATTTGGCTTCGCCCCGCCCTCGAGCTGTGTGCGGGTCATGTCCTCCAGGACGGCACACAGTTCAATCATCCACACCGTCACGGCAATAATCATGAAAATCAGCAAGCCGTGTGAAATCGTGTCGTAACCAGGGACGTTGGGGTTGCGTACAGTCCATTGCCATCCGATAGTCGCCCCTAAGGCGATGCAGGTCAAAGACCCGCCCACACGAGAACGGCGCTCCAGATATTTAACCAGTCGGTGCTTGCGTCCCCAGCGCCGCAACAAGAAGCCGATGATTTGGGCAGCCACCAGTAAAGCCACGATACAGACCAAACTGGCAGCCAGAACTGCCATAACGTCCAGGGATGTCTCCAAGACTTCCTTAACGGGGGTATCCGGGGTTGGATTGGGCTCCGGGGTCTGGCTGAACACAAAACTCATGTCTCTAGCATAGGTTATCGAGCTCGGGCTGACCGGGGGAAGTGAGGTTTTGCACTTGTGGCTTTTTTCACCTAAACTATTTCAAGTCCTTAGCCCCCTGGGCTTAGGCGACGCTCCTATCGTCTAGCGGCCTAGGACTCCGCCCTTTCACGGCGGCAACACGGGTTCAAATCCCGTTGGGAGTACAAGTAAGCCTTTGGGCTTGCGGTTTGAATGGCCCTGTAGCGCAGTTGGTTAGCGCGCCGCCCTGTCACGGCGGAGGTCGCGGGTTCGAGTCCCGTCAGGGTCGCAGTTCGTCGATGGCCACAAGCTAAGACGAACGTTGGCTCTGTAGCTCAGTTGGCAGAGCGAACGACTGAAAATCGTTAGGTCACCGGATCGACGCCGGTCGGAGCCACCA
>NZ_CAMYBV010000039.1 GCF_947254095.1 uncultured Mobiluncus sp. | reverse complement strand
GCGGTCACTTCGGCGAGGGCAAAAGCGGTGATGTCCAGTTTGCGTTTCGCGACCAAGTCCGCCAGCAGGTGAAACGGTCCGGTGTACTCGGGTGAATGGACCTCAAAAGCGGGGGTGTCCGCCGTGTCCAAGTCCGGTGCAGCGTGGTTGTCCGGTGCCGTGACGAGCAGGTTCGGGTCAGGGTTAGGCGACATAGCCCTTAGCTATCACTTCGCGCGCCAAGCGGCGGTAGGCTTGGGCACCTTCGTGGGTGGGGGCGAACTCGGTGATAGGCCGGGTCGCCACGGTAGAGTCGGGGAACTTCACGGTGCGTTTGATGACGGTGGAGAACATTTTGTCTTGAAAAGCTTCGAGCAGGCGTTCCTGAACTTCCTTGGAGTGCAGCGTCCGCGAGTCCACCAACGTCGCCAAAATACCGTCCAACTGCAGTTTCGGGTTCAACCGGTCACGCACGGTTTCAATAGTTTCCATCAGTAGCGCCACCCCGCGCAGGGCGAAAAATTCAGTAGATACCGGAATAATCACCCCGTGAGCCGCGGTCAAAGCATTGACCGTCAACAGGCCTAGTGACGGCTGGCAGTCAATAATAATCGCGTCATATTCCGGCTCTACTTCCCGCAGCACCCGAGCCAGGATAGATTCCCGCGCCACTTCGTTCACCAGCTGCAACTCTGCGGCGGAAAGGTCAATGTTGGCCGGAATGATGTCGAGGTTTTCCGTGCTGGTGTGGTGAATAACATCGGCAGTCGTCAAGTCGCGGTGCGGGCCGACCATCAGGGAATAGATAGTCGTGTCCATCTCGTGACCGTTAATGCCCAAACCCACCGAGGCTGCCCCCTGCGGATCGAAATCCACCAACAGCACTTTGCGACCGTATTCCGCTAGGGCTGCCGCCAAGTTAATGGAAGTCGTAGTTTTGCCAACCCCGCCCTTTTGGTTACACATGGCGATAATCCGCGCCGGGCCGTGGCCTTTGAGAGGCTTCGGAACCGGAAACTCTTTATCCGTATCAGGAACAGGCATCATCGCGGGTTGGTTAGCATTCACCTTTACAGTTTACCCAAAGTTGTTCACTTGATATGCCACCACACCACCGGTTCCCGGCAAGCAGGTTTCCCAACATCGCTCCCTCACTGGAACCCAGTTTTTTGAACAGGTTTTCTGTATATAGTTCATTCGGCATGGCTTTCCGCGCAGAGACCAACCACGCAACCAGCAGACCGGTATCTAGAAAATGCGCTGACCAGCTATTAGAGAGGCACACCCAACACGAAATCAAGAGTATGGACACCCTTGATTTGACCCGAAGTCACAAGCTACACACCTCGCCCCGAAACGGGTGGCAGAGAGCTTTCGTTCCCCGCCACCCGCATCAGTCAGGCTATCGGTTTATTTGTAGGAGAATGACAGCCAGACTGGGTTGCTCCTGGTTTGGTACGATGAGGGCTCCGAATCGTCAGTAAACCATTCGAAACACTTCATGGTGCCACCCGAAGCACCGCACATAAATTGGAGGTTAACCTCAGGCATTAGTGCTTCAATGTATTGACCTTCTTGCAGACGAGCCACTTTCTGGGGGTCAGCGCCTACACCCGAATCCTTCTCATACCATAGCTTGGATTCAATAACGCCCTCTATATTGCCCATCTTGATAACGCTCCGTTGATAAAAATCCGGACCATCCCAGGTGAATGAAGCAGAAGCGCGTGTGGGATCACCTGCCATATTGAGGACTTCTTGCCACGAAAGAAAACTATCGCAAGGTATCCCACCCACCCGAACTGAAGTATTATTCGGGTAGCATTGCCCATGTTTCATATTCTCCGCAGTTAGACCGGTGGGCTCCCAGCTCGGGAAAAATGCTTGTAAATGCGGCCCCTCTACAAAAGCCGCACCCACCAGGTAATCACCCTTCGGGGAAGGCTTGGGAGCCATCATAAAGTACTCCAAGTCTGACCTATATTTAAAGGTTGCCGCGTCCGCTTTCGTGAGGCTGGCGCGCATCTCGTCCATAGACATGTCAGCTGCAGACTTTGCTTTGGGGATTATGCCGGTGGTGGCGGCTTGTACGGTAGCATCGGGCATGACGCCGGTCCCGCCGATAATCATCAGTTTGCTAGCACCCAGGGCATCAGCTTTCGCTTTCACACCCTCCCCATTAGATGGGCTGAGTAAGATAACTCCGTCTTTGGCGGCACCAGCGACCATCGCGTCTTTCAATGCGGTACCCGACGCCAGATACACCACACTGCCAGACTTTTGAGCCTTCGCATATTTAGCGATAGTGAACGCGGTCTCATACCGGTTCGCCCCCGCCAAACGAGCCGTCGCTTTCCCACCAGCAGCCATGTTCAACACACTATCCGGCACAACAGCCCCACCACCCAGGGCAGTAACCTTACCGGCTTTCAGTTCGGAAACAACCCCGGGCAAGGCTGCCGCGGAAGCATCAGACGTAAACGTCAAAATCGGGCCATCACGCAGTACGCTCGCCGCGACCGCGTCCGGGGAACCCGAACCCGTATTCTTGGTAATGTAAACGTTCTTTGGGGTACCGTTAACCTTCACCCACTGTTTCGCGATAGCCCCCGCCGTGGCGTTACGATCCGCACCCGCCAGGCGCAACACTTCCGCGCCGCTGGCTTTCGCCTGGTCCTCAATAGCCTGCGGCACCGCACCCACGCCACCAAGCAACACAATCTTGCCGGGTTTCACCCCACCCAGATTCAGACTCTTACCATCAGTCAACACCACCGGGCCGTCCCCAATAGTCGCCGCTGGTAGCGCATCCACCGGGTTACGATTAGACGCCACATACACCACCGGCCACGCGCTCCCCCACGTATGCTTCGCCACCGCCAGAGACGTCTCCACCCCAGACGGGCCAGCCAAACGCTCATGCGCCAACTCACCAGCCACCGCCGGTACTACCGACACACCAGCCAAACCAAGCATGGAACCAGCCGCAACCAGCCCCACCAGCCATCTCTTCACACCCATAACCAAACTCCTAACGATAGAAAAAACCTGGGTAACAAAATGCTAAGAAAATACCCCCACCCCCGGACGCTGTTCACCACCAGCGAACACCACCCCGAACCGGGAATGTAGGAAGTGGCGCAGCGGGCGCGCGTAGGCAGACTGTGGATGCACGTACATTTTTCTTGGCAACTTGTTGCCTAGAAAAATAGTGCAGGACCCCACCGCGACGCAGAACCCCCTACGGCACAGGACTAGAGACGTCACTGCGACAACACGGGTCTGACCCGACGAAGGCGCGCGCATTCATTTCCGCCGGGTATTTGTCCAGACTTCGAGGTTGCCAACCGCGTAAAGGGGGACATTTTTCATCCAATCTTGGTCACGGAAATCCGAAGAGCTAAACCGGCGCGGGAAAGTGTCGGGATAGCGTTCAACAAAGGCACGTAGGCTTTTTGAACGCAGGTTTTCCTGAGCTTTGACTTCCAGGGGGTAAATATTTTCCCCGGCTTGCACCAAGAAATCGATTTCCGCCTGTGAGTTTGGAGCTGACCAGTAATAGGGTGTGAACTCACCTTCCGAGAGCAATTGCTGGCACACGTATTGTTCCGTCAAAGCCCCCTTGAACTCGGTGAACAAGGTGTGCCCGGTCGCCATGGCGGCGGAATCGATGTCTGCCAACGCCCCCAAAATCCCCACGTCCAGGGCAAACATTTTGAACACCGCGTCGTCAGCATAAGCTCGCAGCGGAATGCCCGGTTTGGAAACCCTTGGCACCATAGTTGCTATACCGGCTTCGGTCAGCCACGTGATGCCGCTGCGATAATCGCGAGCCCTCGCGCCTTCTTTGATGTTGCCGAAGATGAACTTCTTATTTTCTCGCCCCAGATGTGCTGGCAACGAATGCCATGCCGCGAGAGCAGGCTCAGCTTTTGCTCCGAGATGCTTGGAAATGTCGCGTTCATAACCAAAGAGAATAGCCTGTTGAATCTGACGCACTCGGCTGAGATCGTGGGAATGCGCAAAAGATGCCACACATTCAGGCATCCCCCCAACGAAGTAATACTGTTTGAGTAAATCTTGGAGCTTAGTGGACAAGGCACTAAGCAATTTCCAATCAGCGGCATCAACAACTTCACGCAACGTAGTGTTCCCGGTAGCCTCCAAAAACTCGCGGAAACTCAAGGGAAAAAGATTCAGTAAATCAACTTTCCCCACTGGGAAACCACTACCCTTATGAAAGGTAATCCCTAGCAGCGAACCGGCCGCAGCAATGGCCTGTTCAGGAGCGTTTTCGCAAAAATACTTCAGCGAAGTCAACGCCGGGGGACATTCTTGAATCTCGTCGAAAATTATCAAAGTTTTCCCGGGGGTGACCACTTCCCCGGTCTCCGCATGAATCATCAGCAGCAGGCGGTCAATGTCGAACCCAGCCTCAAACTGTGCAGCAAAACCAGGATTAGTGTCCAAGCTAATATAGGCCACATTCTCGAAGTACTGTCGACCGAATTCACGCAGCAGCCAGGTCTTTCCCACCTGCCTGGCTCCATTTAGAACCAGCGGCTTGCGCCCCGGCAAGTCCCGCCACTCCAACAGCTTTTTCATCAAAAAACGTTGCATTTTCCCCATCTCCATTCACAACTAGCCCCGAGAACTTTTCTCACACACATCGCGATACGACTAACTATGTCCTGATTATCTCACAATTTGGCGAAAGTAAGTACGTAAAATCGCCAATATTGGCGATTTTCAGGACATAAACCGGTTTAGAGCATTTTGCGTAATCCTATCGATACTTGCACGAACGACCGATTTCAAACCAAAATCCGCCCCACGGCTCCCCTGCTCGATAGTAAAACAGCTGACAAGTTTCCAGGATAATCAGGGTGCGCCAAATCGAAACGAAATCGGTCATTCATGCACGCCTGCTAGATTCCCTGGCGTGGATAACTAGGGGGATTTGGGCTGCAGCTGCCAATAATGGCAGCTGCAGCCCAAATCCCACCCTTTATCCTCAAGAGTGACCCGAGCCGGGACATCGGGCGCGACCGGAGACGAAGCACCCACCACTAAAACCGATACGCCACTAACGCGATGCCCCTTCCTGCTCGGAGCTCCGGCAGCGCGACATCCCCCGGACGTCGCTCTTAGCCGCCTCCGCC
>NZ_CAMYBV010000038.1 GCF_947254095.1 uncultured Mobiluncus sp. | reverse complement strand
TTCTCTCAAGACACTACCGACCGTCGAAACCGATCACCCCCGCTATTCAGTTATCCCTGCCAATGGCAAGTATTTCATTGTAACCCCAGCCCGGATTTCTGTCCATAGCCCGGCATACCCAACTCATATTCGCCGTAACGATTCTCTGTATATGTCCGAACGACCGATTTCACTTCCCAGACTTCACCTATGGCCACTGGCAAAATGTCCCTATCTGCAAAGACACAGTTTGCAATCAGGAACAATCCTGCATACACCTTTTGAAAACGGTCAGTCGTGCAATCAACTCCACCAAATGCCCCCGCCCAGGCAGCGCCGCCAGCGCGTAATGCCCCCATCTCACTGGACATCAGATAGGCTTTTACTATGAGTACCCCCACCCGCCTGCACGCTGACCTCGTCGTTATCGGCGGCGGCGCAACCGGTGCCGGGGTCGTGCGCGATGCGGCAATGCGCGGCTACGATGTCATTCTGTTGGAACGGGCCGATATTGGGCAAGGTACTTCCGCCCGCTACCATGGACTGCTGCATTCGGGCGGACGCTACGTCATCTCTGACCCCGAATCTGCCTCTCAGTGCGCCGATGAAAACGCTATTTTGCGCCGCATCAACGCCGATGCGTTGGAGGACGTGGGCGGTCTGTTTGTGTTGACCCCCGATGACCCCGAGGACTATGCGGATCGTTTCCTCCCAGCCGCCCTCCAAGCCGGTGTGACCTGCGAAGAAATCCCCCTCAGTACCGCTTTCAAGGCGGAACCGCGGCTGAATCCACAGATTAAACGCGCTTTCCAAGTCAATGACGGGGCGGTGGACGGGTGGAAACTCATCTGGGGCGCCCTGGAATCTGCACAGGAATACGGCGCAAAAATCCTGCCCTATCACCGGGTTGAATCGATTACTGTCAAGGACGGTGCGATCTGCGCTGTGTCGGCTCGGGATGAAAAGACCGGTGCGGACGTTCACGTTGATTGTCGCTTTGTCATCAATGCGGCCGGACCGTGGGCGGGTCAGATTGCCGAAATGGTTGGCGCCAGCGATATAGAAATTATACCTGGTCGGGGTATCATGATTGGTTTTAATCAACGCCTGGTCCACCACGTCATCAACCGCTGCGCCCTGTCCGGAGACGGCGATATTCTGGTACCGGCCCACCCCATTTGCATCATCGGGACCACCGACCAACCCGCCGTCAAACCGGATTTCCTGGCCATCAAGCCCGAAGAAGTCCAACAAATGCTCGACAAGGGCGAGCAAATGGTTCCCGACTTGCGCCAAGCCCGACCCCTGCACGTCTGGTCTGGCGCCCGTCCCCTGCTGCGAGATACGCGCGTCAGCGCCACAGACACCCGGCATATGACTCGTGGCATGGCCATTCTCGACCACCTGGAACGCGACAACATTCACGGTTTCCTGACCATCGTGGGCGGCAAACTCACGACTTATCGTCTGATGGCGGAAAAGGTCGTGAACATTATGTGTCACCAGCTGGGTGACAATCGGGTTTGTACTACCGCACAAGAGCCCGTCCCCTCCGCTCGCGCCCGCCGTTTCAGTCATTTGTCCGATCGGCTGCAGGCCCGTGAGACAGACCGCCACGACGACCCCATCATCTGTGAATGCGAACTGGTCAATCAACGGATGATTCTGGAGGCGCTACAGGAAAATCCCCTTGCCAACATCGACGATTTGCGCCGCCAGTTGCGCATCGGCATGGGACCTTGTCAAGGCAGTTTCTGCGGGGCACGCACCGCGGGCATTATCCACGACTTCCGCTCTCAGAATCCCCCGGCGCCGCCCGTTTCCGCCACGACCCACGAAACCCCAACCCCCGACCCCGGTACCACTTCTGGTGCCTCCTGCCCCGCAGCCACGCCCGCCGATGTCAGCACCACCATACTGAACCTGTTTTTGTCCAACCGTTTGGGCGGAATTACCCCCATTCTCTACGGTGCGCTGGCTCGTGAAATGGCTTTGCAGAGATGGATTTTAGGCACTTTGGACCTGGAACACCTGCCCGGCCCTAGCCCGGAATCCTGCCGCGCCACCGGCGACCTGGCGTTAAATCACGGCACAGATCGTGACGAACCGACAGGAGGTGCCCGGTGAAAATCGCCGTAATCGGTGCCGGATTGACCGGTTTGAGTGCCGCCCTCATGGCTCACGAAAAAGGATACCGAGTTACGGTATATACCAAAGGCCTCGGTGGACTGGTACTTTCCGCCGGTACCGGCGACCTGTTGGGTTACCTCCCAGACCGTCCCGACCCCGTGGTTGGCGATCCTTTCCAGGCCGTGGACGACTTGCCGAATAACCACCCCTACCGCCTGATTGGGACCGAACACTTACGCGCCGGGATGGAATGGTATCGGCGCGCCCTGCCCGTTTTTTGGGCACCGGCCAACCCCACGAACACAAACACATTCCTGGCTTCTGCCCTGGGCTCTGTGCGTCCCACCTACCTGGTGCCCCAAACCTGTGCCGCGGGAGCCTTGCACGACCAGATGAAGCTGCTGGTGGTGGGCCTCAAACAATTCAAAGACTTCCCCGCCACCCTCATCGCCGACAACCTCAATCGCGCTGAGCGGTTCTCGCTTTCCGCGCGGGCGGTGACCCTGGACTTCAGCGGACGCGGACACGAAGCCGACGTCACCGCCACGGACTATGCCCGAAACTTGGACGTCGCCGACCTGGACCCGCAGCGAGCCGCCAAACTGCGCCAAAAATTCGCTGACCTGCTGAACGACACCGTGCAAAGCGGGGAAACCATCCTCATCCCCGCCCTGCTGGGATTGAGCACGCAAACCTTTAGCGAATTTCAAGCCCTGGTTCACGCGCCTGTCGCCGAAGTTCCCACCGTTCCCCCCTCTATCTTGGGCCGACGCGCCTACGACATCTTGGTCAACAGCTGCCGCGAAGCCCGCGTCGACATCCACACCAACTGCGAGGTTTTGTCCGCCGCCAGCCTGGACGGCACCGTGACCGCGCTGCGGGTCGCACGCGCCGGGGGCGTGGACGAAGTGAAAGTTGACGCGGTATTAGACGCAGCGGGCGGAATGACCTCGGGCAACTTTGAGCGCGACTCACACTTAAATATCCAAGAAAAGGTCTTTAACCTCCCCGTGTTCACTCCCGCCCCCGACGCCACCGGCTACCTCAATTCCATTCATCCCATTGACCTGGACAATCGCCAGGAGCTCGAGAGAGTACTGATGTCAGGAGTGAGGGTCGATGCCACGATGCGTCCCGTTGACGCATCCGGTCGCCGGCTCTACGACAATGTATATTGCCTGGGCGAAATGCTGGGAGCTTGTGCGCCGTGGCGCGAGCTTTCCGGGGAAGGCCTCGCCTTAGGCAGCGCCTGGGCGGCCGTACAATCGTTGGCGTCCCCTGAGAGGAGCCGGTCATGACGGAAATCTCCGCACTCGATTACGCCAAAGCGAACCTGGCGCGCACTTCCCTGGATCAGTGCCTGAAATGCACCATCTGCGAGACCCAATGCCCGGTCATGCGGGTTACTCCGAATTTTTCCGGGCCCAAGTTCGTGGGTCCCCAAGCGGAACGTTTCCGCAAGGGTCAGTCCGTGGACAGGTCCCTAGACTACTGTTCCGGCTGCTCCATCTGTACTACCGTGTGCCCCCACGGGGTGAAGATTGCCGAGCTGAACGCCCAGGCGCGTGCCGTCATGAAGGCCGACAACATGCCCTTACGCGACCGCCTGATTACCCAAACAGAGCTCGAAGGCAAACTGCTGACCCCACTGGCTCCCATCGCCAACGCGGCGCTGAAAAACCGGCCGATTCGCAAACTTGTGCAGGCCGTTATCGGAGTCCACGCCGACGCCCCCACCCCGGTGGCTCAATCCACCAGCTTCTTGACCTGGTGGAAGAGACACGAAAAGGCGGTCTACGGTGGCCCCTACGTCCCGCGCCGTCCCCAATCGACCATGTATCTGCCTTCTGAAATGAAGTGGCACCGCGGCCCTATCGTGTTCTTCCACGGCTGCGCCGGAGCGTACTTTGAAGTGTCCACCTCCATCGCGACAGTCGAGGTGCTGGAACATCTGGGGTATCGCGTCATCGTGCCGAAACAAGGCTGCTGCGGGCTGGCGTCACAATCAAACGGGCTGTTCAACGATGCTTCGCGCCATGTTTTACAGCTGGCACGCCAACTGCAGCGCGCCGGGAAGAACCTGCAGATTGTTTCCTCTTCCGGGTCTTGCGCGGGAATGCTGCGCCACGAAGCTCGCGAAATCATGGGGTTGGAAGATGCCGTGTTGCGAGACGTGGGCGCGCGCTTGTTCGAGACGTCCGAGTTCATCGCGCATCTAATGGACGAGGGCGAATTCCCGGAAAGCGACCTGCGCCCGCTGAATCTGACCTTGACCTATCACCAGCCCTGTCAGGTAAAATCCCAGGGTATCGGCAAACCGGCGATTCGAATGCTGGAAACTATCCCCGGCGTGCACGTGGTGGAATCGGGCCAGCCCTGCTGCGGTATCGCCGGAACCTACGGACTAAAGAAAGAAAAATTCGCCGTGGCCCAAGCCATCGGCAAGCCTCTGTTTGCAAAAATTAAAGCCGTGAACCCCCACTTGGCGGCCTGCGACACCGAAACGTGCCGCTGGCAGATCCGGAAAGGAACCGGCGCCGAAGTCGTTCACCCCATCGAGATTCTCGCTCGCGCACTGGGACTGCCGGGTCAAGGCGCGGGCCCCCAAAATCTGACCACCGGCCTAGTGACGCCTGAGGAAAACCGATACGAAAGGACAGACAACGATGTCTCAGAAAAAATATGTTATGGCCATTGACCAGGGCACGACCTCGTCTCGAGCCATTATTTTTGACCACTACGGGCGCATAGTTTCGGTCGGTCAGATGGAGCATGAACAGATTTTTCCCTCTCCCGGTTGGGTCGAGCACGATGCGACCGAAATCTGGTTCAACGTGCGGGAAGTCGTGGGCCGTGCCTTGGGGAACGCCACGAAACAGACCGGGATGGAGCTCAACCACCACGACATCGCCGCCCTGGGCATCACCAACCAGCGCGAAACCACGATTGTGTGGGACAAAAACACTGGTCAGCCCGTCTATAACGCGATTGTTTGGCAGGATACTCGTTCCCAAGACATGGTGGACCGGTTGGCAGCTAACGGCGGGCCGGATCGGTGGCGTCCGCTAGTGGGCGAAACCCTGTCCACCTATGCCTCAATCACCAAGATTATGTGGATTTTGGAAAACGTGCCGGGAGCGCGCGAACGCGCCG
>NZ_CAMYBV010000037.1 GCF_947254095.1 uncultured Mobiluncus sp. | reverse complement strand
TGGCGCGCTGCGGGAACGTGCCCGGCGTTTGATTCGGATGCCGCACGCGGAAAAATCCCAGTTGGGGCCCATGCACCCGCAGCGGGTGCGCCAGATTGCCGGCGGAGTCCTGGTGTGGGAGCGGATTCTCGCTTGGTTGGAGGCCCATCCGGCCCCCGGTTCCGGCACTGGTCGCTCGGATTCCGGGACTGCGCCTGCCGGTGCACCCCGCGGGACATTCCCGGTTCGGACCTCGGAAAACGATATCCTCGATGGGATTATCCTGTCCCAGATTCCCTGAATTCTGGGTCTGGTTTTATTGCGTGTTTTAGTTCTGCGGGGCGTTCGCAACGCTCCCCGCCCATAATTTCTCGCCCGGGCGTTAATCCTATTAATTTGGCTCGGTGTGCCATATATGGCACACCGAGCCGTTTAAATAGGTTTTATTGCGGTTCGCAAGGGCGTTGCGGCGGGTGTGCCGGAATCGCAGGTGCCCTGTGTTGCGGGCGCGTTTTTTGGGTTTGGTTGATTTGGTGCGGGGCGCTCGCTCGGGGGCGCTCGCGAGAGGCGGAAGGGGGAGGGCCCCCTCGCGTTTTGCGCGACTATTGTCGCAAAACGCTCACCCCCCAGCCTCTCGCTGAGTCGCCCCCCACGCTCCTCGCCCCGCCAGCCGAAATTCCCGCGCTACTACGTCCCGCAAAGGTACACTCCGCACCCAGCCCATCTAAATTCCCGCGGACGCTATCACATTCCGCAGGGGTACGCCCCGCTCTCCGCCGGGCTGAAATAGCGTCACTAATGGTGGGACCCCCCACTTCAGGCTGCGCTACCAACCTGCCAAAATTCCGGTGTCTATAACCTGATTTCAGCGCTGTTTGGGTGTGAAGCCTTCCTAGGTTTCGGGGCGCGCGTGGTTTAAAAGTGGGATTTGGGCAGTAGTTGCCAATAATGGCAGCTACTGCCCAAATCCCACTATTTATCCACAACCGTCCAAGTACTCCCAAACTCGGGCAGTTTGTTGAGGTTAGTTTTGTGGATTTGGATTCTGGGTGGGGTCGGTCGGCTCAGGGGACGGATCAGCTTGGTCGGGGATATTCGGCCCGAAGGACTGCGGTTGACCAAACTGGGTATGGTCAGGCTGATTCTGCTGTCCAAACTGAGTTTGCGGCTGTCCCGGCTGCGTTGGCTGAGCCGGGGTACCCGGCTGAGCAAAGGGAGTTGCTGGTTGGGCAGGTTGTCCTGGTTGCCCCGCACTCGGCTGAGCAAAGGGGTTGGATTGAACCGGCTGTCCCGGTTGCCCTGGCTGGGGCTGTCCGGGCTGGGCGTAAG
The DNA here is from genome assembly GCF_947254095.1 of uncultured Mobiluncus sp. Lineage (GTDB taxonomy): Bacteria > Actinomycetota > Actinomycetes > Actinomycetales > Actinomycetaceae > Mobiluncus. The sequence goes on along the minus strand of NZ_CAMYBV010000037.1, from coordinate 4,642 downwards.
GCTGCGGTTGCCCGGGTTGCCCGGGCTGACCGAACTGGGGCTGCCCTGGCTGAACTGGCTGTCTAACTCCGGGTTGTCCAGGTTGCCCCGGTTGCATGGGTTGCCCGAACTGGGGCTGTCCCGGTTGTACTGGTTGCCCAGGTTGCCCAGGTTGCCCGTAGTTCATCGGCTGTCCGAATTGGTTGGCCGGAACAGTCTTTGCCTTGCTCTTTTTCACCAGCACCACAATGAGAATGACGATGCCGGCGATTATCAGAATCCCAAAAATGGCCATCCCCACGAGGAACTTGCCGATTCCTTTCGCCACAGATTTCCCGGCATCGGTGAGGTCACTGTCCGGGTCGTACTCGGAATCAGCCTTATCGCCGGCATTTCCGCCAGGAATACCGGGCGAGGACACAATTTTAACCTCGCTGCCGAGGTCGGTCAGATCCAGCGTCACGGTGTCTCCCTTGAAATCAACGGGTTGCCTGTCCACGGTGGCTGTTTTGATGCCGTTGGGCATCTGGATTATCAGGTTCATGGTGATTGAGTCCATACCGTACTCGCTCATATCCCCGGCATCGTTCAGTCCCGATTTCAGTTCGTCGATGTCCTCTTTGGGAAGGGTCAGAACCAGGTCATCGCCGTCTTTTTTCAGGTTCTCGCTTGAAGCGAAATTCTGTTCCTGAGGCAGAATAATCTCGCATTTCATATCCCCGCCAGTACTCAAATCTTTGACCGTGGCCTCGTCCTCATCTTCCATATCCGCGAGATCCTGGCAGGTTACTTCCTCGCCGTCGCTCATGGAGGAAAGCAGGTCCTTTTCGGCTTCGCTCATCGCGACGATGACCGAAGGCTCAATGGTTTTCTCATCAATAACCTTCAGTTTGACGTCCATTTCGCAGCCGCTCAACGCCACCAACGCGATTGCTGCGATGCCCGCCACCAGGCTTTTCTTTTGCAAACTCCGCATTTGTTTGCCTTTCTAGGTTTTCGGGAAGCGACCCAACGCCGATTCCTCACTTCGAAAATATCAGATGCGTTCGATGCCGGATATACCCTTTTGGGTTATTTTCTTTCCCAAGTCCGCGGGGTCGGGCGGATGCACAAGGGTGGGGCGGGCTGTCCTCACTCGTGAGCGTGCGACCGGCGGTACGCCAGGCGTACCTGCAAAGCGATAGCGCCCAGGACGATGGACAGCGCGGTGCCCATGACCACGCCGATAGAACCGGCCTGGGTCAGCAAATCGTTGCCGCGGAAAGACAGGTGCGAAATCAACAGCGCCACCGTGAAACCAATCCCTGCCACCAGCGAAATCGGAACCACATCACCCATGGTCACGCCCTTTTCCAAGTGGAGGGGAGTGAACTTTTCCATCACGAACACGGAACCGGAGATTCCCAGCAATTTCCCGAAAGGCAACGCCAGCATGACCGCCACGGCCACGGGGTTGGTCAGCATATTGAGCGCTCCGCCTGGGGTGTCCACGATGTCCACGCCAGCGGCAAAGAAAGCAAAGAACGGTACCGCAAACGCGGCCGAAACCGGGTTGACTTTCATAGAAATCTGTTCCACCAGGTTGTGGACTTCCCAGTCGCGCTTGTCGGCAGGAACTACCATGCCCAAAACTACTCCAGCGATAGTGGCGTGGATACCGGAAACCAGCATGAAGTACCAGGTCAATACCCCCAGAGGAATCAGGAAGTACCAGTGACCTTTCCGCTTGTGACACAGGAACCCGAACAGGGCGGCACACGCCGCCATCGGCAACAGGAAAGCGAGATTCAGGTTAGAGCCATAGAACACGGCGATGACGATAATCCCGCCCAAGTCGTCGGCTACAGCCAGGGTCAACAGGAATGTCCTGGCTCCGTTGGGCAGGCCGCGGCCAAAAATCTGCAAAATCGCGACCGCGAAAGCAATATCTGTAGCGGTCGGAATGGCCCAGCCATGCCACGCTCCGGAGCCGGTAATGGCGGTGACCACCAGGAAAACCAGGGCGGGACCGGCCATGCCAAAGGCGGCAGCGATAATCGGCATCGCCGCGGTTCGCGGATCGTGCAGGGCACCGTGGGTGAACTCTTCCTTTAGCTCCAACCCGACGGTGAAAAAGAAAATCGCCAGGATACCGTCACGTGCCCACTCTTCAATAGGCATGGACAGGTGCAGTTTTTGCAGTACCGACAGGGTGTCAGCGGCGGCGGCTTGCGCCAAGCCGGGGTCGGGCACAAACTGTGCCACGGCCTGATACCCCTCGCGGAACGGGGTATTGGCGAAAACCAGGGCGATAATGGCGGCGATAATCAGAATCATGCCCCCGACGATGTCGTCAGAGACAAACCGGGCAAACCGCTCTTGCGCGCTGAGACGCTCCTCACCGGCTCGAACAGCGGCGTCGTAATCTTCAGGGGAAGGACCGGCTAGATCCTGCTCGCCGAAAAGGCCCTTGTTGAGATTTTCGTTTTCTTTATCATTGCTTGGCACTTCTTTGTCCATATTCAAAGTTTAGGGTCGATTTGAGTAAATCCCCAAATGAATAGATGATTAACCAGTCTGAAAAATGTGTGCGCCCCCGTAGCCCAATGGTAGAGGCAGCTGACTTAAAATCAGTTCAGTGTCGGTTCGAATCCGACCGGGGGTACAGTTTTTTCGCCAGTTCGGCGGGTTTACGCGGAAACAAGGCCGTTTTCGTAAGCAAAAATGACGGCTTGTACTCGGTCGCGGGCACCGATTTTGTTTAAGATATTGCCCACGTGGGTTTTCACCGTGGTCATCGAAATGAACAGTTGCGTTGCGATTTCCTGATTGGTTAGCCCTTGGGCGATGAGGGTGAGGACCTCGGTTTCTCGATCGGTGAGGCTGTCCAGCAGGGCTTGGTCGACCAGATTCGCGTCCACGTCGCTGTCCTGGTCACCGGGCAGCTGCGGGGCAAACATTTCCAGCATCCGTTTCGTCACGCGCGGGGAAATCGTGGCGTCCCCGTGGGCGACATTGCGGATAGCGCCGATGAGTTCCTCTGGTTTGGCATCTTTCAGTAGGAATCCGCTGGCTCCGGCCCGTAGCGCCGCGAAAGCGTATTCGTCCAGGTCAAAAGTGGTGAGGATAAGGACTTTCACGTTCGGGTTGCTGGCTACAATTTCCGAGGTCGCCTCGATACCGTTCATATTGGGCATCCGCACGTCCATCAGCACCACGTCCGGCGCGGTCGCCTTGACCATCTTTAGTGCGGTTTTGCCGTCCGCCGCTTCGCCCACCACCGTGATGTCGTCCGCCGCCTCCAGCACCATCCGAAAACCCATCCGGATTAGGGATTGGTCGTCGACCAGCAGCACTTTGATGGCTTCACTAGGCGTGGACTGTCCAGCTTGGGCAGTGTCGTTTTCTTTTTCACTCACGTTTATATTGTCCCCTAAAAGTTGTTTATGCGGGCATAACCCAGCCCTCGGACTTCGGTGCTTCGGCCTGCCATTGCAAGGTTGCCTCTACCCGCCACCCTCCGGGGGTGGGACCAGCCTGAACGTGACCGTCATAGACCGCAGCGCGCTCGCGCATTCCAATGAGCCCCTTCCCGCCGCCGGGATTAATCCCCGCCAGGGAAGTGGCGTTAAACACGACGATATGAATACCGTTGTCCCGCACTTGTAAATCGACTTCAACTGCGGTGGAGGCGGGAGCGTGACGCAAAATGTTAGTCAAAGACTCTTGCACAATCCGATAAATCGTCAGTTGCAACGGACCGTCAGCCGGCACCTCATCCCCGGAATAACGGTACGTAATCGGCAGGCCGGCCGCCCGGAACTGGGCAATAAGTCCGTCCATTTCCGCCAAATCCGGGGAGGGAGTGAAACGGACTTCCTCCAGCGAGGACGTTTGGGCGTCCGGAGGAGCGTTCGGGTCAAGGTTCTGGGGCACTTCGGTGGGTTGGCGCAGCACTCCCACCAGGCGGCGCGTGTCCGCCAGCGCCGCCCGCCCGGTTTCGCTCATATTGCGCAAGGCTTCCTTGGCGAGCTCAGGATTTTTGTCAATCGCGGCGGTGGCGCCGTCACTCATCGCAATCAACACCGTCAGAGAATGGGCCACAATATCGTGCATTTCCCGGGCAATCCGGGCGCGTTCGTCAGCCACCGCAATCTGCTCGGACTGCTCGCGTTCCAGCTCCAACTGCCGGTTGCGCAACGTCAACTCGTCCACCCGGTCGCGTCCCAACTGAACAATGCGCGCCAACAGCACCGCCACCACCATCAGCAGGGTAATCACCAGTGCCATCATGCCGCGAGCGGCCACGTTTTCCTGCGGTTCCAAGAAACCCGCTTGGACCACCACCAAAATGCCGACCCCGAACAGCACCACGAACGTGACCAGCAGCAACACGTTCGACACGACTCCGCGCAGGGTTTGCCGCCGAGCGGGGTCGGTTTTACCTCCGGGCTTGCGGGGTTCCTGGCTTTTAGTCACCAACCTATTGTGACACAGCTGGTTTTTGCCGGCCCCGCCGACAGGGCTGCGCCCCGAAAAATCACCCCGCAGCAGGAGGGCTGCGCCGTGGCAAAACCGCGGAAATCCGCTACGATTAAACCGTTGAGACAATAAGGAGAGACATGAGCAACCCAGTGTTTACCCGCAACAAAGTTTTTACCGAGCGTACTCCGGGAGGTTACCC
>NZ_CAMYBV010000036.1 GCF_947254095.1 uncultured Mobiluncus sp. | reverse complement strand
TACACGGTCAAGCAAGGCGCGAAACTTGTGCTGGTACCCCCGGCCGGGTCGAAACCTGCCTTTTTGAAGGAATTGTGGGCCTCCACCGGCTCCCACGGTGTCGTCGTGGGCGGCACCGGCGCGTTGTCCGACCAGGACGTAGCGTGGGCGCTGCAATAACCTCCCGTTTGCTCTTGAGGTCTGAATCCTCAACTATCGGTATTAATTAAGATTGGAACCATGGTTTTCACTGCAAATTTGCTGGATTGGCTGAAAGATCCCGGCGCCCTGTTGGAACACCTCATCTCGGCTTACGGGGTGTGGATGGTGGCCATCGTCGCCCTCATCGTGTTCATCGAGTCAGGAGTGCTGTTCCCGGTGCTGCCCGGCGATTCGATGCTGTTTGCGCTGGGGCTGCTGCAAGACCGCATGCCGGTGAACCTCGCCGTGATTCTGTTCGTGCTGATTGTGGCGGCAATCGCCGGAGCCCAGGTCGGCTACTGGTTCGGGCTGCTGTTTGGCGAACGGTTTTTCAAACCCGATGCGCGCGTGCTGAAAACCGAATATTTGCAGACTGCTCAAGTGTTTTTTCGCAAGTGGGGTGGACCGGCGGTGGTGTTGGGCCGTTTCGTTCCTTTCGTGCGTACTTTTGTGCCTATCGCGGCCGGAATTGGCCGCTACGGCTGGGCGCACTTTACCCTGTGGAATGTTATCGGCAGTATTGCCTGGACCGGCGTGTTCATCGTCGCCGGTATTTCGCTCGGGGGGGTGCCCTTTATCCGCAACAACGTGGAGCTCATCGCCGTCATCATCATCGCGGTTTCAGTCATTCCTATCGGGTTGGGGATTTTGAAAAAGGCTCTGAGTAAGCCCACGGATAGCCAGGAGACCGGGAAAAGTAACATACACTAGGGCCATGGTGAAATACCTCCAAGACCCCCTGAACCGGGCCATTTACGCTTCGGACGCCTCAAACTATCGCATCGTGCCCGACCGGATTGCCCAACCGGAGAACCTGGACCAGCTGCGCGACACGATTTTGGAAGCCCTGTCCGCTGGCGTGCCCCTGACGATGCGCGGCCGGGGAACCTCATGTTCCGGCAACTCTATCGGGCCTGGCCTGGTCATTGATACGTCTCACCACTGCAACCGGATTTTGTCCCTGGACCCTTCCGCGCGCCAGATTACGGTGGAGCCGGGGGTGGTGCTCGCCGATATTCAAAAGGCCGGGGCGCCCTTTGGTCTGCGATTTGGGCCTGACCCGTCCACCTGGACGCGGGCCACCGTCGGGGGTTCGATTGGCAACAACGCCTGTGGCCCGCACGCCCAAGCCTGGGGGCGCGTGGCCGACAATGTCATCTCGATGGACGTTATCGACGGTTTCGGGCGGGAATTTCACGCCGCTTCGGGTGAGGGTGCACTGGACGTGGTGCCGGGTTTACAGCGTTTAGTTGATGAAAACCTGGCCGTGATTCGCACGGAATGCGGGCGTTTTCACCGGCAAGTTTCGGGCTATTCCCTGGAACACTTGCTGCCGGAAAATGGGCGTGACCTGGCGAAATTCTTGGTGGGTAGCGAGGGAACTTTGGTTAGCGTGCTGCGCGCCACCCTGCGTTTGGTGCCGGTACCGGCCGCGCCGGTACTAGTGGTGCTGGGATACCCCGACATAATTGCCGCCGCCACCGACGTGCCGCTGATCAACGACTTTTCGCCCCTCGCGGTGGAGGGCATGGATTCGCGTCTGGTTTACACTCTGGCGCACAAGCCGGGGGTTGGCGAGCTGCCCGAACTGCCGGAGGGCAACGCTTGGCTGCTGGTAGAGATGGGCAGCGCCACCGAGGACCTGGAAACAACCCTGGCTCGGGCCAATGACCTGGCACAAGCCGCCAACACTCGCGCCACCCTGGTGCTGCCCCCCTCCACGCAAGCCACGAAACTTTGGAGGATTCGCGCTGATGGAGCCGGGCTTGGCGGGCGGACCCCCTTGAACCCTGACGGCAGTGGGAACGACCCGGCCTGGCCGGGCTGGGAGGACGCGGCGGTTCCACCCCAGAATTTGGCCGCTTATTTGCGAGATTTCACTGATTTGATGCGGGAAATGGACGTGGACGGGATGCTTTATGGGCACCTCGGGGACGGCTGCCTGCACGTGCGGTTGAACCTACCGTTGGGGGCGGCGGCTGACCAAGGGCGTTCTCGGGAGTTCCTGGAGCGCGCCGCAGACTTGGTGGGGAAGCATCACGGTTCGCTTTCGGGCGAGCACGGGGATGGCCGAGCCCGCTCCGAATTGTTGCCGCGGATGTATTCCCCTGCACTGATTCGTTTGTTTAAACAGGTCAAAGCCCTGTTTGACCCGCGGGGTTTGCTGAATCCGGGGGTGTTGGTGGATCCCGATCCGCTGGACGCGAATCTGCGTCTGGCGGGGGCTCGGACCATTCCGGCCTTGCCCGGTCAAGGCTTTACTTTTCCGAAAGACACGGATTTTACCGCGGCCGTGCATCGCTGCACCGGCGTTGGCAAATGTTTGGCAATGGACCAGATCAACGGTGCCTGGATGTGTCCCAGCTACCTGGCTACCGGCCAGGAACAAGATGCCACGCGCGGGCGCGCCCGGGTGCTGCAAGAGGTCACGAACGGCTCGCTCATTCGGGATTTCCGCGACCCGAACCTGTTACGCGCCCTCGATTTGTGTCTAGCGTGTAAGGCCTGTTCCGCGGCCTGCCCGACCGGGATTGACATGGCGGCGTACAAGTCCGAGTCGCTGTATCGGGCCTATCGCCGGAGTTTGCGGCCGCGTTCGCATTACCTGTTAGGTCGCCTGCCGGGCTGGCTGCGTTTGGCGCGCCGGATTCCCGGCGGAGCGAGCCTGGCCAACAGCATTTTCGGGGTCGCGTGGATACGCCGTCTGGTGTTTCGACTATTCGGGCTGGATTCACGCCGTCAGATGGCGCATTTTGCCCCCGAATCATTCCGGGATTGGACGCGGCGCCACGGCGGAAACGCAGCGGAACCGGAAATCGGCGCGAACGGGCTTGTGACCCCAACTACGAAACAGACACCGGACACTACGGGGCAGGTAAATGCCGTCGCCTCGACAGCAAGCGCGGATAGCCGTCCCGCTCCCGAAGCTAAACCGTGGGTGGCGGTGTGGGCGGATTCTTTCTCTGAGGGGATTGCCCCCGATGGTGCCGAAGCGGTGGTGGAGCTGCTGGAAACGGCGGGATACCAGGTGTATGTACCACCCCAAGCCTGCTGCGGGCTGACCTACGTGACTACCGGCCAGCTGGACAAGGCTCGGCGCAATATGCGGCGCTTGTGCCAAATTCTGGGGCCACTGGCGGTCAACGGAATTCCGATTGTTGGCGTGGAGCCGTCCTGCACCGCGACCCTGCGCGACGACCTGGAACGCTTGCTGCCCGACGATCCGCGCGCCCAGGCGATTGCCCAGGCCACGCGCACTTTAGCGGAACTGCTCAGCAATCCGGACACCGCACCCAATCCGGACGTGTGGCAGCTGCCGGATTTGCGAGGTGTGCAGGTTGTCGCCCAGCCGCATTGCCACCACTACAGCGTCCTGGGTTGGGAAACCGACCGCAAGTTGCTGGCGGCCACCGGGGCGGAAGTCGTGGAACTGGCGGGCTGCTGCGGCATGGCGGGCAATTTCGGCATGGAACACGTCGAGGTGTCGAAACGCATTGCGGAACACGCTTTGCTGCCCACCCTGCGCGCACACCCGGACGCGATTTTCCTGGCTGACGGCTTCAGCTGCCGCACCCAGGCAGAACAGCTAGCCGGCAGCCAGGGGATTCACCTGGCGCGACTACTGCTGGGGCCCAGCGCCCGCGTCGAAGCCTAGCCTCCAGGTCCGCGCTCAGCCAAAAGGCACCGGGAAAACATCCGGAGAATCCAGGATTGCTCGCTCCCAAAAATCAAGAGATACTCGCTGGGTTGCGGATATAAGGTGGGATTTGGGCAGTAGCTGCCATTATTGGCAGCTACTGCCCAAATCCCACCTTTAAAACACGCACGCCCCGAAACTCTGGACAGTTTCACGTCCAAACAGCGCTGAAATCCGGTAATACACACCGGAATTTAGCCCGGCTGAGTGTGCAGTGTATCCCTGCGGGACGTGGTAGTGTCCGCGGGAATTTAGCCTGGCTGGGGCAGGAAGCGTTGGGGGCGACTCAGCGAGAGGCTGGGGGGTGAGCGTTTTGCGACAATAGTCGCGCAAAACGCGAGGGGGTACTCCCCCTTCCGCCTCTCGCGAGCGCCCCCGAGCGAACGACCCGCAGAACTAAAACACGCAATAAAACCTATTTAAATGGCTCGGTGTGCCATATATGGCACACCGGGGCGAATTAATAGGATTAACGCCCGGGCCGGGATTGTCTCAGGGCATGAAGCCTAGCGGTTGCGCTCGATTTCAGCGTTGATTTCAGCTTGAGCTTCGGCGAGGGTCGGGCCATCGATGAAGCCCAAGTGCCAGAACTCCCAACCATCAACTTCTTGGCCGAGCACCCCAGCCGCCTCAGTGGGGTCGTCGAATTCGCGGCCTTCCAGGATAATGACCCCGCGCTCCGCCAGGGTAGCGTTGACTTCGGCCGCACTTCCATCAAAGTTCACCAGGGCCATGAGTGGCGTGTCCTCGCCGGTCACCTGGGCAATCACCCCAAGACCGGCGGCGTCACGGTTCAGCAGGTCGCTTGCCTCCGACTGATCCGAGCCGAGCGCCTCCGGGGTTTCCGGCGTTTCTAGGGTTTCCGGTGTTCCCCAAGTCCCCGCACTAGCGTTTGCCGCACCAGCGGACTCGGCGGGCTGCTCCATTTGCTCAGGTTCCCCGGGTTCCTCGAGTTGCTCAAATTGCGCGGGTTCCTCGAGTTGCGTCGGCTCGTTCTCGGCCTGCGCCTGCGCTTCGGCCTCCAGGGTCTGTTCACTGGCGGCAGCCCGATGCGAGTGATGAGCCGTCTGGAATTCTCCGGTATCGGTGCCGGAAATAATGTCCGCAAAGGACGGGGCGTCGTTTTCCGCGACGCTGCCGTGATGAGTGGTAAACAGCGACTCCACAGGCTCCTCGTCCTCCCCTGCAGCCAGCGGAGACACCGCGGAAGACCGGGCGACCTCCATAATAGAGTGACGGGAAATCGACCCGGTTTGCAGCGCAGGTTCATCAACTGGAGCCGGACTTTCCGCCGCGGTCTCAAGGCCGGTTGTCGCAGGTTCCGGGGTTGCCGCCGGTTCCGGGGCAGGCACCGCGGGCGCCGAGCCGGCAGGCACGTTATCTGGCGCAACCGCCGCGGGAACCGAACCGGAGGCCATCGGGGTCGCCAGGTCGGCAAAGCCCACGCTCGGCACCTCTTCCGGGCTGGGAGCCACCTCGGGCACCACGGATTCCGCGTTTTGCATATCCGCATCGGTGGCGGAGGTGATCGCCGGAATGCGGGCTCCCCGGCCCGCCAACAAGTTCATATCGTGGCTGAACAGCGAGGATGCGACCCGCTGCACATCTAAGAAACGGCGCCCGTTGGACATCTCGCGCACACTGACGTGATGGACTTCCAGCCCCGAGGGGGTCAAAGCATCTAGGGCCGGGCGCACATCGGGGTCAATCTCGGTGGCGACCAAAATCAGGCGCGGCCCCGCCGCCAAGTTCGGGGGCATAGCATCACGGAACTGGGTCCAACCGGAACGAAAAGCGCTGACCCCACCGGGATAGGCGGCAGCTAAATCGTTCCACCCCAGGTTCGACACCGCCCCGAGCCGGGCCAAAGCGGCAATTAAACCGCTGGAATCCAGCCGATTCACCACTTCGACCAGCACAACCTGGCCGGAACCGTCCAAAGCGGTCAAACGCGGGGACTCTTGGGGAAAACCAGAATCCGTCCCGTCCGCATCGGGAACCTCCGGGCCTGGTGCCGCCCCAGGTTCCGCAAATTCTCCGGGCATCCCGGACACCGGCGACACAGTCATATCGTTCCAGGTCACGGGGAAAAGCGGGCGAGCAATGACTTCGAGAACCTGACGGCGGACAGAATCCAGAATCTCCCCCTGGGCTTCCGGCCCTACGGGATGGCCAAACTGGGCCGGAATCAGGTGACCTTGGTCATACTCAAACAGCGACATCGCAACCTCAATCGTCGGGACTTTAGCGAGCC
>NZ_CAMYBV010000035.1 GCF_947254095.1 uncultured Mobiluncus sp. | reverse complement strand
GCCCCCCAGGAGTACAGCGTCGCCACGCTCACCCCCAACGCGACCAGGGTGTCCATCGTGGTGGACCCCCCTCGTGCCGCCCGCAGAGCCCCACGGTGGAACGGCGCGGCGGCCCACCCCACCACCGGCAGACTGCAAACACCTACAACCCACTGCCAAGCCGGGAACTGCAGGACTTCCAGCATGGAGATCGCCATCACCGGCAGACCAAAAATCACGGCCACCACCAGGCGACGCCCCAGGTCTTTCCGGCGCAACCCGGTCGGGTCCACCGCCGGATCCACCTCCAGGTCAGCGGAGGAATTAACTGTCGTTTCGTTGTGTGTCATCAAACCACCGGGCCGTTCCCGCGCCGCCCCAACACCACCGCTGGAGACAGCGAAGGAAACAAAATCTACCGGTCGATGGACACGACGCGGTAGTTGCCGGCGTCCTGCACGGTTTCGGTGAGGACCTGGTCGGAGGGCAGGCTTTCGCCGGTCACGGTAGCGACACCGCGGCCCTCGTCACGCACCACTTCGACGCGCTCCACACCCGCTAGGTCGCTGAGGTCAGCGGTGATGTGCTTGACGCACATGTCACAAGTCAGTCCGTCGAGGTTCATGGTTAGGGTTGCCATTAGGGTTCCTTTCGTTGCTGTTTTGCGATATTGGCCGCTCGTAGGGCCACTGTCTATTTTAACCACCAGTTGCGCCGGATTATTCCCACCCGGCGAAACCGGAATCGGCCCTGTTTAGTGGGCTTAGCACGCTTATTCGAGATAGTCGACTAGCTGGGCGGCTATCCCGGTGTAGGTCGCGGGGGTCAGGGCCTGCAAACGTGCGGTTTGTTCCGGGGGAAGCCCCAGGTCGGCAATGAACTGGCGCATCCGAGCCCCGTCCACCTTGTGCCCGCGGGTCAGCTCTTTTAAGCGCTCATATGGATTATCCATGCCGGAAACTCCGGCAATCCCCGCCACACGCATGGTCTGTTGGACCGCCTCGCCCAACACTTCCCAGTTGTCGTCCAAATCGGCTGCCATCACGGCCGCATCAACTTTCAGCCCGGCCAGTCCGCGCCGTAGGTTATCGATTGCCAGCAGGGAGTGGCCAAACGCGGTGCCGATATTGCGCTGGGTGGTGGAATCGGTAAGGTCGCGCTGCATCCGGGTCGTGACCAGGGTCTGTTCCAGCACCTCAAACAGGCCGGAGGAAATCTCGAGGTTCGCTTCGGCGTTTTCGAACCGAATCGGGTTGATTTTATGCGGCATGGTCGAGGATCCGGTCGAGCCTTGCGCCGCCAAATCCTGGGCAAAATACCGCAGGGAAATATAGGTCCAAATGTCGGTAGCGAGATTGTGGGCGATGCGGTTGAAGTGCGTTACCGTCGCATAAAGTTCCGCTTGATAGTCGTGGGACTCAATCTGGGTGGTCAAAGGATTCCAGGTCAGTCCGAGCCGGTCCTCGACGAATCCGCGCGACAGCGCCGCCCAATCCGCTTTGGGCACTGCCACCGTGTGCGCCGCGAAATCGCCGGTCGCGCCGTTGATTTTGCCCAAGTATTCCTGGGTTTCGACGCGTTTCAGCTGACGGTTCATACGCCAGGCAAACACGGCAAGTTCGTGTCCCAAGGTGGTGGGGGTGGCGGGCTGCCCGTGGGTGTGGGCGAGCATCGGCACGTCTGCATTTTCCCGAGCCAGGTCGGTGATTTGGGTTTGCAGGGCGCGGGCGGCGGGCAGCCACACGCGTCCCACCCCGTGTTTAATCAAAATCGCGTAGGTCAGGTTGTTGATGTCCTCGGAAGTGCAGAAGATGTGCACCATTTCTTTCAGGCTCGGCAGTGCCTGGCCTTCCGTGCCGCCTAAAGCCTCCGGGGCGGCCTCAAGGGCGGACTTCAACAGGTATTCCACCGCTTTCACGTCATGCTTGGTCTTCGCTTCGGTTTGGCTCAGCGTAGCGATTTCGTCTGCCCCGAAAGTCCCGACCAGGCCGCGCAGATACGATTTTTCCGCCGCGCTCAACACCGGCGCACCGTCCAGCACTTCCTGGTCCGTGAGCCAAATGAGCCACTCTATCTCGACGAACAGGCGCGCCCGGTTCACCGCCGCTTCGGAAAACCAGTCCACCAGCGGGGCTACGACCCCGCGGTATCGTCCGTCCAGCGAACCGAGGGCAATCTCCGGGCTTAGCGCCCCTAAATCAACGTGTGCGGTGGGAAATTCAGTTGCCATTTGTTTTGCTTTCAATAGTTGTGAGGGATGGTTGGCGCCTAGGTTTAGGCCTGGGGCGCCCGTGCGGTGGCGGCAGCTTTCGCCGCGGCCGGAATCGCATCCAAGATCCGGTTGATGGCTCCGTCGTCACCGAAGTGGGCCGCGGAAACAAACCAGGCTTCAAACACGGAAGGCGGCAGCATGACGCCTTGCCGGTAAAACTCCCAGAACATCGGGGCGAACCGCCAGGTTTCCTGGGCTTTCGCGCCGGCATAATCGGTGACGGGAGTCTCGGAAAAAAACACGGAGAACAGCGATCCGGCCCGCCCGATGAAGTGGGGCACGCCCTCGCGTTTCAACGCCGCGTCCAGAGCGCCCGCAATCGTGTCAGCCACCGCATCAACCTTGCCGTAAACAGAAGTGTCGGCACCTTGTAAAGTGGCCAACCCGGCCGCGCAGGACAGCGGGTTGCCGCTCAGGGTTCCGGCCTGATAGACCGGGCCGAGAGGCGCGAGCTGATCCATCAGTTCGGCGCGACCTCCGATGGCCGCCAAGGGCATTCCTCCCCCGATGACCTTGCCGAAAGTCAACAAGTCCGGGGTCCAACACTCGCCAAAAGTCACACCCTCATTTTGGGCGGCGACCCCTATCGGGAACAGTCCCGCCGGCCCGGACGTGGTGCCCTCCGGACTTTCCAAATATTCCCGCCCGGTGGACAACCCCCACCAGCCCGAACGCGACACCCGAAACCCAGTCAGCACCTCGTCTTGAATCATCAACGCCCCGTACTCGCGACACAGCCGGGAAAGTTCGGGTAGGAATCCCGCCCGCGGTGCCACGACCCCCATATTCGCAGCGGCACCTTCCACGATGACCGCAGCAATCTCGGAACCGCGCCGGGCAAACACCTCCTGCACAGCTTTCACATTGTTGTAGGGCACCACCAAGGTCAAGGCCGAAATCCCCGCCGGTACTCCCGCGGAGGAGGGCAAACCGCCGGTGGCGACCCCGGAACCGGCCTCGCTGAGCAAACCGTCAGAGTGCCCGTGATAGTTACCGGCGAACTTGATAATCAAATCCCGACCGGTCGCCCCCCGCGCCAGGCGGATGGCGGTCATGGTCGCTTCGGTCCCGGTCGAAACGAAACGGACCTTTTCCGCCAGCGGGACACGTTGCCGGATAGCCTCGGCCAGCAACGTTTCTGACTCGGTAGGCGCGCCAAAACTGAGACCCGCCTCAGCTGCGCGCGTCACGGCCTCCATCACACGTTCATCGGCGTGACCCAGCAGCATCGGCCCCCAGGAACAAACCAGGTCAACGAACTCGTGACCTTCCGCGTCCCACACGCGCGGACCTTTGGCGCGAGCTACGAAAGCCGGCACGCCCCCGACCGAACCATAGGCGCGCACGGGAGAATCAACCCCGCCGGGAATGACGGCTTGCGCCGCCGCAAACAAATCAGCATTCGTTGTCACTTCGCCCTCCTTTGGGTGATGAAAGTACTGTGTCACAAGGTCTTTCAGGTAATGTGTTCGGATTGCTCACCGTGGCGCGGTTACGGCTTAGGCCAAGCCTTGCGCCGCCTCAATCGCATAGTACGTCAACACGATGTCCGCTCCGGCCCGAACAATCGAGGTCAGGGACTCGTCGATGACGCGAGAACGGTCAATCCAGCCGTTAGCGGCTGCCGCCTCAATCATCGCGTATTCGCCAGACACCTGGTAGGCGGCCACCGGCACCGGCGAAGCCGCGGCCACGTCAGCCAGCACGTCCAGGTACAGCGAGGCGGGCTTGACCATAACCATGTCGGCGCCTTCCTCGATGTCCAGCAGGGTTTCGCGCAGTCCCTCGCGGCGGTTGGCGGGGTCCTGCTGATAGGTGCGCCGGTCGCCTTTCAGGGCGCAACCGACCGCGTCCCGAAACGGTCCGAACAGGCCGGAAGCATATTTGGCGGAGTAGGCCATAATCGCCACGTCACTGTACCCGGCTTCGTCCAAAGCCGCACGGATCGCGGCGACCTGGCCGTCCATCATGCCGCTGGGGCCGACCGCGACCGCCCCGGCCCGCGCTTGTGACACCGCCGTAGCAGCGTAACAGGACACCGCCCAATCGTTGTCTACCACACCGTCAGGGCGCAGCGGCCCGCAATGCCCGTGCGAAGTCGTCTCGTCCAGGCAGGTGTCGGCCATGACCACCAGCTGATCCCCGACCGCATCGGCGAGTGCGGCGATGCCCCGGTTTTGAATCCCGTTGGGGTCCCAGGCTGCCGAGCCGGTTTCGTCTTTGTCAGCGTCGGTGGGGACTCCGAATACAATCATGCCCCCGATGCCGGCATCCGCCGCTTCCCGACCCAACTGCGCCAAAGACTCGGGCGTGTGCTGGTATTGGCCGGGCATGGACGGAATCTCTACCGGTTCGCTAATCCCGTCACGCACGAATACGGGCAGAATCAGCTGTTCGGGGCTCCAGCGGGTTTCCGCCACCAGGCGACGCATCGCCACGGAGGTGCGCAACCGGCGGGGACGCACAAAAGGGGTCAGCCCGTGGGGCAGTTTCCGCGCGGGCACGACCTTTTCATTCATCCCGCCCTTGGACTCGGTTTCACAAGTCCCGGTGTGCCGTCCCCCGGTAGCGCTCGGGGTGGTCGGTCCTACCCCCAAATTTGCGGCGTGCGGTAATCCTGTCATAGTTATCCCCTAATCTCGTGCGGCTTTCTGTTCTAGTTCTCGAACAACGTTTTCATAAGCCCGAACGACCCCTTCGGTGTTCGTGGTTTCACAAACCTCGGCGGCTGACCAGCCCAATTCTCGCAGCACGGTGGCGGAAGATTTCCCGAAAGCGATGGGTTCGGGCCATTGTTTCACGCCGGCTTTCGTCAACAGTTCGTGGGCGGCGCATGCTACCGAACCGGCCGTAACCAGCACGTAGGTCTGCGTTCCGGGAGCCAGGGCGGTCTCCCATTCCAGCGGTAAATCGGGCAGGCACACGGATTCATAGAGCCGGAGCTTTTCCACGTTGTATCCCTTACGGTTCAGCCCTTGCCCCAAGGTCGGGGCCGCCCCGACCGCACCGGGCAGCAGCACCGTTCCGGTTCCCGCCGGAAACACCTTGACCAGCGACTCGGCACAGGCCGGATCGGGCCCAACCAGGTCAACATGACCGTCAAGCTGACGGATGGCTTCAGCGGTGGCGGCACCCACGGCTGCGACCTGCACTTGAGCAAACAAATCTTCCAAGTCGTAGTGAGCGTCCAGGAACGTGGCTGTTGCCACGCTAGAGAGCACAACCCAGTCGTATTCCCCGCTCTGCAGCCGCTGCATCGGCTCGAACCAGTCCTCGCTAGGGGTGGGCACTTTTTCGGTCACGGGCGCGCACACCACCGGCAGCCCCGCCTTTTTCAGTCCCTGTGCCAACACGTCTCCCGGGACTCTGGGCACCAACAGTTTAGGTTTCATCAAATGTTATTCCCCCCACAATTCCTTTTCATTGTCTACAGTCTGATTCGCACCACTCTGGGTCGGCTCGGTTTTAGCGGCCTTGAGGTCGGCGATTGTTGCTGCTCCGGCCGCTAACAGTTCCCCAGCCAAATCCACCCCCAACTGTTGGGCAGCGGCCAGCGCGAAATCACGCTGCGCGGCTTCAGCCCCCAGCAACACGGTGGTTTCCCCGTTGACTTCCAAGACTTCGCCCTGATTTCCGATCACTCGGGCGGTCAATTCCAGACGTCCCGAGGGCGCTTCGACTCGTTTGTCCCAGGTCACGACTCCGCGCACACCCAAGGGTGCGGCGCAGCCCGCCTCCAGGTAGCGCAGCAGGGCGCGTTCCGCACTGACCTCTAAACGGGTGGGTTCGTCGTCCACAAACTTGAGGATTTGGGCGAAGTTTCGCCCCTCTGCGGCGTCCAACAGTTCGGGGCGGGTTTCCAGGGCTAGCGCGCCCTGCCCGCCGGCCGGAATCACCGTGCCTTCCAGGCTATCCGTGATGGCGTCGTCCATTCCCAAGCGGTGCAGCCCGGCTCGTGCCAACACCACCCCGTCTAGGTCCGCGGCGGCCTTGCCCGGCTGCAGGCCGGCCCGTTCGGCTACGGCAGCCAAACCTTTCACCCGTCCGACCCGCGTGGGGACGTTGCCGCGAATGTCTACCAGCTCAATATCCGGGCGCGCTACCGCTATCTGGCGAGCTCGGCGCGGCGAGCCGGTTCCCAGGCGCGAACCGGCGGGCAAATCCGCCAAACCGAGATTGTCGCGCGCCACCAGTACGTCCCCCGGATCTTCACGAGTTGGGGTGGCCGCCACGACCAAACCGTCTACCGGCACGGTGGGCAGGTCTTTCAAAGAGTGCACCACCAGGTCGCAGTGGCCCTCCAGCAGTGCCACGCGCAGAGCCGCCGCGAATACGCCGACTCCGCCGAGGCTAGCTAGGGAAGCCCGGTTGACGTCGCCCTCCGTGGTAAACGTCTGTACTTGGACGTGTAACCCGCGCTGCTCCAAATCGGAGGCGACGGCGCGGGTTTGAGTCAAAGCTAGGGCAGAGGCCCGGGTGCCAATCACGAGCGGACGCTCAGCGCTGCCAATCGTTTGCATAAG
>NZ_CAMYBV010000034.1 GCF_947254095.1 uncultured Mobiluncus sp. | reverse complement strand
ATCTTCAAAAAAACCCTTCTTCTGGGTAATAAAGGGTGGAATTTTGGTCAGATGAATTGAAAAAGGCCGCCGGGGTGTTTTTAAAAACCGCGCAGATTCAACGATTGCGGGGTGGTGTGGCAGCAGCATAAACAATTCTACTCGGTGCCGGTTGGGCTTTAGAGAGGTCGAGTTTTGGGTCCTCCTGGCCGTCGCGGGAGGGCTTCTGGGCGCGGTTAGTATGACGGATGCTCGGCCGTGTAAAACCGCTGATGTACTCAGGCGCGGCCAGCCAGTATGGCAAATCGGCGCAGGGGTGCGGCGAACAAGGGTGGCTAATCAGCGCAGGGACGCGGCCACCGAAGTATCGTCAACTTTACTGCTAGTATGGCAAAACCTCAGTTGAAAGCCATTTGGTAGGGATATTCGACGGTGGAATCGTCGCCTGGTTCCGGTCAAATGTTGGGTTCGAATACAGGCATTGGCTGTGAGGTATGCGGATATAAGGTGGGATTTGGGCAGTAGCTGCCATTATTGGCAGCTACTGCCCAAATCCCACCTTATAATCCCAGGATTCAAACAAAGCAGTACAGGAATCAAGGCGGAAAGGGGTATTTTGCAGGGAATGGCGAATGCTTTGCGGATTTCTCAATTCCAGATATCTGGACGCCTTGCATCTCGCGGACGAATGGGGCTGCACCGAAAATCCCGGCGGTTGTTATCAAATATCCACAATTACATTCATGAAGTTTGGCGCGCACCTTTGCGAGCCTCTCAAATCGGGCAAATTTGGAGGCCTCGCAACCTGGCTAATCCAGCAGCATCGCGAATCCGGGGCTATTTTTACCGATATTTTGTAATCCGCCGGATCCAGATTCAACTCAAACATTGCTGCCGGTGCGGACTCAGGCTCCAGCTCCAGCTCTGACGTTAGCCCCTGTATTGGCACCAATATCGTTGTTAGTTTCAACTCTGTCGCAAAGTTGATTGTCGACCGTCGGCAAATCCCCGGCAATACTTCCTGCGAATCCACTGGGGTGTCGTCACGTCTGGGTCGCCAGTACCCCCTGGCTGCGAATTCGGGTCGATTTCAAAGCTAGAGCGCTTTCAAACCCGAGGGCAAATACGGTGTCGGCGCCTTTGCAGAATGACGCTCAGCCTCTGTTTCGTGTGCTCCCACTCGTGCCAAATCTGGCGGTAGCTCAGCCTAGTAGTCAGATATCCGACGGTGGCGTTCGACAAATCTCGCTCGCGGTCAGTCTCAAAAGCGCTGGAGCTGTCGTGAAACTCCCTCCCGTCGCATTCCACAATCCACGAGTTGCCGACCAGCAAGTCTACCCATCCGGGCGCAGTCCGGTTCTGGGTGTGCACGCTGACCCCGCGACGCTGGAAAAATAACCTGACCCGAGTTTCACTGCCAGACTGCGCCCCACGGTCGAGAAACCGGTAGGTCGCCATTTTTTTCTTTTGCACTCGCGATGCCAGATGTTTGGCCTGTTCGTAGCTGATACGCCGCAACTGCAGCGCCGATTCCAGCACAATCAACCCTGTCTCGGCATCATGATGGCGCATGGCTTGGAACAAGCAGTCCTCCAAGTCAAACACGGGGGAGTGCTGGGGAGCGGCGCAGCGGTGAAATTCGGTGAATCCCGCAGCGGGCAGGTTGGCGTTGGTTGGCAAGATTACGTGCGTTTTGGCTTGGCGGGGAACCCAGAGACCGTACTTCGCGCACCCGGACAGGCAGCCCAGCCTGCCTCCAAGTTTTAGCGCGCGGACGACATCCGGGTCGGCTTCCGGCCCGGCGTACCAGCCGCGCATAATCCGCACCAGGCTTCCAGCCTTAACTAAAGCCTCAATCTGCCGCTTCGTGTAGCCTGTGAGCAGCTGTTTTGCCGTGTAAATCCCGTAGTTTTTCGTTTTCATAACCCCACCTTGCGGCACGGCCGGAAACAAAATCAACGTCGATTCAGATTACCTGTGGAAAACCCCGTTTTTGCTGCCCCTGTGGATAAACAGGGGGATATGGGCTGTAGCTGCCAATAATGGCAGCTACAGCCCATATCCCACCCTATAAGTCCAAAAAATATTTCATCTTGGCAAAAAAGTTGGCAATCCACACTTCGTTTCCGTGTGTTTCCTTGAAATCCCTGGCAGGCGGCTCCCGTCCCGTCTAGCGTCGGCTTGGGTGGCGCACTTCTGGCGCGGTAGCTTGAAAAAGTGAGTTTTTCCCGGCGCGTCCGTATGTTTACTGCAGCTATCGTGACTTCATTTGCGCTTTCAGGAGTGGGGGTCGACTCGGCGAACGCTCTCGTCGGGGATTTCAGCGGGATTGGGAATGTGATTCAGGGGGTCATCAGCGGGTCCTTCGCCGGCTCCCACTCGTACGAATATAACCCACTTCTTTCGAAGTCCGGCGCGAACGGCAAAGGCGGGTCGAAAGGTAAGAAAAAGCCGAAAAACGGTGTTTCCAAGCAAAATTCCTATGACTGGAACCGGGAGCTTCGCGAGGCGTTGAAAGTTAAAGTTGAGCCCCCGAAATTGTTTATGAACCCCGGCAAAGGTCACGTAGCTGTGAATAAAGACCTGTTCGTCTGGGCGGACGCCAAGCCTCAGAAGTTCGAAAAATCAGTGGTGTCGCAGACCTTGACCATCACCGCTGTCCCGGTTCGGTTTGAATGGAAATGGGGCGATGGCAACACCACGGATTCCGGCGCGGACGCGGGAGCGCCCTGGCCGGACGGCACCGTCACCCACAAATATCAACGTATCGGCCGTTACACGATTACCTGCCGGATTCACTGGCGGGCGACTTGGGTTATTGGGAAAGAGAAACCTCAGAAAATTCCCGGCGACATCTACACCGACAGCACCTCATCGGAGTTCCTGGTCAAATACCTGATTCCCTACCTTTCCTAAATGCTAAACCGCACTAACCCATGCATTCCTAACAATTCCAGGGGTCACAGCCAACAACCTCTCACTCTGAGTTCTCGCGCGGGTAAAGAGATGTTACTAAAATCGGGGTAGGATTCGAATCACTGGGCCACGGCCACGCAATCCCAAAATCATCCCATCGGAGAGGAATCTGTAATGGTAGACCAGCCGAAGTATCCCGGCAAAGTGGAAGTTATCAACGGCAACGGCGCGGTTGCCCGCGTAATGAACATGGTGTGTGGAGGCGTCATCGGCTATCCCATCACCCCTTCGACGGAAATCTCGGAAACGTTCGAAGCTGCGGTGGCGGCAGGTCAAAAGAACGTGTGGGGCCAGCACCCCTTCTTCTTTGAGCCCGAGGGCGAGCATTCCGCCCAGTCCGGGGCAATGGGCGCGGCGCTGACCGGCGGCAAGTTCATCTCGAACGCCTCCAGCTCGCAAGGTATCCTCTATGGCTTGGAGTCCCATTATGTCACTGTCGGCAAGCGTATCGGCGGCTTCGTGCTGCAGGTCGCGGCGCGCGTCGTCTCCCGCCACTCGCTGAACGTGATGGGCGGCCACGATGACGTATATGCCCTGCTCCCGGCCGGTTATACGGTCCTGTTTGGGGCAAACCCGGAGGAGGCCGCGAACCTGGCGCTGATTTCTTACCGCGCCTCATCCCTGTCCTTGATTCCCGTGGCGAACTGCATGGACGGTTTCGCGACTTCCCACATGATGAGCGAAGCGCGCCTGCCGGAAGCCGACCTGGTTAAGGAATACTTGGGCGATCCCAAGGGCTACATTCCCTGCCCCACCGCCGCTCAGGAAATCTTGTTTGGTGCCAAAGGCCGGGTTTTCCAGTTTGGTCAGTTCCTGGAGAGCACAAGGTCGGTGCTGGCGCCCGCCTCCCTCGAGGCGCTGCGGTCGTTCCTGAACTGCGCCGATAACGCCGAAGCCATCGAAAATGACTGCTGCGGCGAGCTGTTTGACCGAGAAATCGCGGGACATCTGCCTGCGGCGGAAGTCGCCAAGTGGCGCCGCCAGTGGGTCAACGCTCCGGCGCGAGGCACCCGCAAACTTATCCCCTCCCTGGTGGATATCGACAATCCGGGCTTGACCGGCCCGGTGCAAAACCAGCCCGATTTCCAAGCCGGGGTGGCCGACCACCACACCCACTTTGTCGCGGACGTGCCGCGCCTAGTGCGTCAGGCGATGGACGAATATAACGCCCTGACCGGCAGCGATTACGCCCCGGTGAAGACCTTTAACTGCGAGGACGCCGACTTCATCATGGTCGGTGTCGGCTCGATTTGCGAGGACGTGCGGGCGGTACTGCCGTACTTGCGGAATCGGGGTCTCAAGGTCGGTCTGGTCCAGATTGTCATGTTGCAGCCGTTCCCGGAGGCCGAGTTGGTGGCGGCTCTCAAGGGCGCGAAAGCCGTGACGGTGCTGGAGCGTTCCGACCAGGCGGCCTTGACGAAGTTCGTCAACGGCGCCCTGGTGAAAGCCGGCCAAAACGCGGGGGCAGCCAAACGTGACCTGCCCGCGCGCTACCCGGATATTCCGGCGGTGAAAACCGGGGAAATGCCCCAGCTGTCCACCGGATTCTTTGGCTTGGGCGGCCATGATGTCCAGCCGCGCCACCTCATCGCCACGTTCAAAGCGATGCAGGCCGGCGACCTCGCTCCCGAGTTCTATATTGGCTCGACGTTCTTTGCCGATGACGCGACCGGGGAGCAAAAGGCGATGCAGGACCGGCTGCGCGAAGCCTACCCGGAAACCGCCAAAATGGCCCTTCACCTGGAAGAAAACCCGAAAGACCTGCTGCCCAAGGAAGCGATGCGGATTAGGTTCCACTCGGTGGGCGGCTACGGCACGATTGCGACCGGGAAACTGCTGGCCGACATTTTGGCTGAAATGCTGCACTTGCACAGCAAAGCCGCTCCGAAGTACGGTTCGGAAAAATCGGGGGCGGCCACGAACTACTACATCACGTTGAGCCCGGAAACCATCAGGATTACGAACGCCGAGCTGGAGGACGTAGAGATTGTGGTCAGCCCGGACCACATGGTGTTTGCCCACACGAACCCGCTGAAGGGCTTGGCCGAGGGCGGGACGTTTATCTTGCAGTCTGACAAAACTCCCGCCGAGCTGTGGGCGAGCCTGCCGCGCCGGGCGAAACAGATCATTCGGGACAAGCACATTAACCTGTTTATCCTCGACGCGTTCGGGGTTGCGCTGAAGCACGCCCCGGATCCGGGCTTGCAAACCCGCATGATGGGCGTGGCTTTCATTGGGGCTATCGCCACCAAGGTCGACCGGATTGCTTCCGGGGCCAGCGAAGCGGATATGTTGGCCAAGATTCGCGAACAGATTGAGCACAAGTTCGGGGCGAAAGGCCCGGCGATTGTGGAAGCAAATATGGCGGTCGTCAAGGACGGGGCGGCCGCCACGCAAAAGGTCGATTGGGAACAGCTCGACGCCGACCCGGGCGCGTCTGGTGGTGCGGGCGCGGCTCAGGGCGGCGAATCTGCCCAGGCTCGCCCAGTTTTGGACGCCTCCCTGTCAGCCACGATGTGCCAGCGCGGCTCTACCGGTTGCGCGCTAACGTCCGGACTGTTTGACCGGGATTATTTCCACCGGGTCGTGGCGGAACCCTTTGCCCAGGGCACCATTAGCGAGTCCCCGGTTTACCCTGGCACTGGCTACTTCCTGCCCCCGGGGTCCTCGGCCACAAAGGACAAGGGTCTGTTCCGCCGGACCATCCCGGTGTTTGAGGCGAGCCTGTGTACCGGCTGTATGGAATGCGCCCTGGCCTGCCCGGACGGGGCGATTCCGAACACGGTGTTTGGTATCGACACCTTGCTTCAGACGGCGATAGAGCAGTCTGGCGAGGCCGGCGCCTCCCTAAAGTCGCAGGTGGACGCCATTGCCGGGGCGATGCGCCAGGCGCTGCTGGACACGAAGGCGCGTCCGGCAATTGCGGATGTCTTTACCGAGGTGGCGACCTCGCAAAACGCCGATGCCGCGGCGGTGGCGGCGGTGGCAGACACGTTACGGACCTTCCCGGTGGCACGCACCCGACCGTTCTTTGACTCCACTGAAAAACGCCAACCCGGCGCGGGAGTCCTGTTTAGCGCGACCGTAGACCCGTGGAAGTGTACCGGCTGTCTGGAATGTGTGGCGGTGTGCGGCCCGAACGCCCTGATTGGCACCGACCAGGACGACGAGGTGCTGGCCACGGCCCAGCAGCGGTTTGCGTTCCTGACGAAACTGCCGAATTCGCCTGCTGAATTCAGTGACCCGAACAGTGGGCCCAGCCTGGATATGAAACGGATTTTCCTGGACCGCGACAACTATTACGCGACCATCGGCGGGCACGGGGCGTGCCGCGGGTGTGGCGAAGTCACGGCTGTGCGCCAAACCATGGCTTTGGCCAACGATATTAATAACGGCCGGGTTTCGCGCCACCGCCAGGAACTCGAGGAGTTGGTGGCGGCTCTGGATGCCAAGCGCCAAACCGTCACCGATGCTGAGCTGGGTGCCCTGATTGACCAGGTGCGCGCACGTTTGGAGCAGCGTCTGTACCGTTACGAAGGGCCGGCAGGAGGGCGGGGCCCGGCGGCCGCGGTGGTCGCGAACTCGACCGGGTGTTCCTCGGTTTACGCCTCGACCGCGCCGTTTAACCCTTACCAGCAGCCGTGGGTCAACGGCCTGTTCCAAGACGCGCAGCCCTTGGCGAAAGGCATTTACGAGGGGCTGGCGGCCGATTTGTCGATGGACGTTTTGGCGCTGCGGCAAGCCCGGGCTATTTTGGCGGGCGCGACCGGCGCGGACATTCCGAACGACGCTCCGGAATGGAAACAGTTCACGGACGAGGAACTCGCGTTGATGCCCGCGGTGATGACCATCGGCGGCGACGGTGCGTCCTACGACATTGGCTTCGGGGCGATGAGCCGTATCCTGGCGTCCGGAACCCCCATAAAGATGCTGGTGTTGAACACGGGAGCTTACTCCAACACGGGCGGCCAAGCCTCCACGGCCTCCCTGGAGGGGCAGGACGCGGACCTGTCCCGCTACGGCAAATACTTGAAAGGCAAGTCTGAGCAGCGCAAAGAGCTGGGGCTGTTGGCGGCAATGCACCCCAACGTCCTGGTGGTGTCCACCTCCACGGCTTACCAAGGGCACTTCCTTAAGAACGTGTCGCGCGCCCTGGCCCAGGTCGACTACCCGGCGCTGATAGACGTGTACACCCCCTGCCAGCCCGAACACGGTATCGGGGACGACATGGCTAGTGAACACAGCCGCTTGGCGGTGAAATCGCGTATCAGCCCGCTGTTTGTCCACGAACCGGCACACGCCGAATTCAGTGACCGTTTCATCATCGACGGCAATCCGGATGTGAAAAAGCTGTGGTCGAGCTACAAACTCAGCTACCACGATGCGGACGGAAAAACCCAGCTGATGAACCTGCCCTACACGCCGGCGGATTTCGCCTACTCTGAGCTGCGGTTTAAGAAACACTTTAGGCCGCTGCCGGACAATGCCGAAAACCCGACGACGGTGGCGGACTATGTAGAGATGGACGCGGCCGCTCGTGAAACCGCTACACCGTTTATCTATACGGCCGGCACGGACGGGGGATTGGCGAAGATCCAGGTGTCGCCCTCCATCGTGAAGCTGACCGAGCAATGCCGGGAATACTGGA
>NZ_CAMYBV010000033.1 GCF_947254095.1 uncultured Mobiluncus sp. | reverse complement strand
CACCTGTACCCCTATGAGGGCAACTACTCCACCTACCTGGAAAAGAAGCAGGAACGTTTGGAAGTTCAGGGACGCAAAGACGCCAAACTCCAAAAACGGTTGAAGGAAGAGCTGGAGTGGGTGCGCCAATCCGCGAAGGGACGTCAAGCCAAGTCGAAGGCCCGTTTGCAGGCGTATGAAGCGATGGCCGCGGAGGCTGAGAAGTCTCGAAAACTTGATTTTGAAGAGATCCAGATTCCGCCGGGGCCGCGATTGGGCACTCTGGTGCTGGAGGCAAAGGACTTAAAGAAAGGTTTTGGGGACCGTACCCTGATTGACGGGTTGAGCTTTAGCTTGCCGCGAAACGGTATCGTGGGCGTTATCGGGCCTAACGGGGTGGGGAAAACGACCCTGTTTAAGACCATTGTCGGGTTGGAGCCCCTCGATGGCGGCGAGCTGAAAATCGGGGAAACCGTGAAAATTTCTTATGTCGACCAGGCTCGCGCGGGCATTGACCCGGAAAAGACGCTGTGGGAGGTTGTCTCCGACGGGGCGGATTACATCGAGGTCGGCAAGGTGCAGATGCCGTCGCGCGCCTATGTGTCCGCTTTCGGCTTCAAGGGCGCTGACCAGCAGAAACCTGCGGGTGTCCTGTCCGGTGGGGAACGTAACCGTCTCAACCTGGCTCTGACTTTGAAAGAGGGCGGAAACCTGCTGCTGCTCGACGAACCGACGAACGATTTGGACGTGGAAACCTTGAGTTCGCTGGAAAACGCCCTGTTGCAGTTCCCCGGCTGTGCCGTGGTCGTCACCCACGACCGCTGGTTCCTCGACCGCGTGGCGACCCACATTTTGGCCTATGAGGGTACCGAGGAAAACCCGGCTCAGTGGTTCTGGTTCGAAGGCAACTTTGAAGGCTACGAAGCCAATAAGGTCGAGCGACTGGGGCCGGAAGCGGCCCGCCCGCACCGGGTGGTTTACCGGAAACTGACTCGCGGGTAAGGCTAGCCATACCAGAGGGAAGCAGAAAAACGTTATAGCACCCCGTGTGCTTGCCCACTACCATGACTAAGCGGTTAGAATTCGTTAATGTAGACCGTCCAGCGTCGTACCGGGTAGTGGTTTCGGCGTGCGATGAAAAGTAAACGGATTTCTGAGGATTCGATAAAGTGGCCGAAACAAAGCACTATCTTGAAGGTTATTTGCCCCAAGTCCAGGACTTAGCCCGTCGGCTGGGGGTGGATACGGACTATTGGGATTTTGCGGGCAACTATCA
The DNA here is from genome assembly GCF_947254095.1 of uncultured Mobiluncus sp. Classification (GTDB taxonomy): domain Bacteria; phylum Actinomycetota; class Actinomycetes; order Actinomycetales; family Actinomycetaceae; genus Mobiluncus. The sequence goes on along the minus strand of NZ_CAMYBV010000033.1, from coordinate 6,349 downwards.
TGAGGTGCCGCAGTCGACTTTGGTTCGGGTCATTGACGCTCTCGGTTTCACCCTGCAAAGTAGCGATGATATCGAGCGCGCTCACGAGTCACTGGACCGGGAATACTGGTTTTCCACCCTCCCGAAAGGGCTGGTGGTCCGCCAGTCTCAAGGGGCGAATATCCCGGTTCACGTGCCTGACGGCACCAGCTTGGAAGTCTGGTTGGAAACCGAGAACGGCTATACCAGTCCTTTGGAGCAGCTCGATATTTGGGTCCCGGCCCGCGATTTTGGTTCCGAAGGCCGGCGCGGCGAGGCGACATTTCGACTTCCTGAAGGCACCGAGTGGGGCTACCACACCTTGCACGCTAAGACGGTTGAGGGCGAATTTTCCCAGCAGGTTGCGGTCGTCCCCGACCGGCTGCCGCTGGGGAGTCTAGAGCATTCCCGCTCCTGGGGCGTGATGACGCAACTGTATTCGGTGACCTCCCGCGGTTCTTGGGGGATGGGAGACTTTCACGATTTGGGCCATATTGCCGAGATTTTTGGGCGTCAGGGCGCTGACTTCGTGTTGACTAATCCGTTGCACGCGGGTGAGCCCAACGTGCCTATCACGCCTTCCCCTTACCTGCCCGTGTCCAGGCGTTTCTTGAGCCCGCTGTACATCCGCCCTGCCGACATCGCGGAATATAGACATTTGGATTCCACATCCGAATCCCTGGTGAAAGTCGCTTTCGCTCAGGCCTCCAATGAACTTTTCCCGGTTGACGCCGTGAAACACATCGACCGGGATCGCTCCTGGAAAGCCAAACGAGAAGCCTTGGAAGTCATTTTTAAGGTCAAGCGCAGCCCTTCCCGCGAAGCCGAGTTCCGCGACTTTATTGCGGCCCGCGGCCAGGACCTGCAAAACTTTGCCCTGTGGTGTGCTCTGTATGACCGTTTCGGTCAAGGCCCTTGGGAGGACGACGTTGCCGATGTATCTGGTCCACGTGTGGCGGCGCTGCGGGAGGAACTCGCCGAGCAAGTGGAGTTCTATTGCTGGCTGCAATGGATAGCCTCCACTCAGCTTCACGCCGCCCAGGAATCCGCGAAAAATGCCGGCATGACGATTGGCATTATGAACGACCTGGCGGTAGGGGTGCACAAGTACGCTGCCGACGTATGGTCCACCCCTGACGCTTACGTGAGGTCCATGAGCGTGGGGGCTCCGCCGGATATGTACAACCAGCTGGGGCAAGACTGGACCCAGCCGCCGATGAATCCGCGTTACATGGCCACCCACGATTGGGAACCTCTGCGGGGGATTATTCACCGTGCTTTGGCTGACTGCGGGGCTTTGCGTATCGATCATGTGATGGGGCTGATTCGCCTGTGGTGGATTCCGCGGGGAACTGATCCCAACGAGGGTACCTACGTTCGTTACAACCACGAGGCCACCGTGGGCATCATGCTGTTGGAAGCCGCCCGAGCCCACGCCGTAGTGGTCGGGGAGGACTTGGGCACAGTCGAGGACTGGGTCCGCGATTACCTGAAAGACCGCGGTATCTTGGGCACTTCCGTGCTATGGTTTGAACGCAACGGCAGTGATTTCAAACCCTCGGAGCAGTACCGTGAAATGTGCATGGCCGCAGTGAACACGCACGATTTGCCCCCGACTTTGGGATTCCTCCGCGCGGGACACCTGGAAGTCCAGGATCGTTTGGGGATCTTGCCCCAGCCTTTGGAACAGGCCAAGGACGCGTTGTATGACGACATTGCGAAACTGGTGGAACAATTGCGAAACATGGGGCTGTTGGAAAATGATTATCCGACCGAGTCCGAATTGATTCTGGCGCTGCACCGTTTTATCGGCAAGACCCCGGCAAAGCTGTCCGTGGTCAGCTTGGTTGACGCGGTGGGGGACTTGCGGATGCAAAATCAGCCTGGCACCAATAACGAATACCCCAACTGGCGCATTCCGCTGTCGGACTCCTTGGGACGCTCGGTCAAAGTGGAAGAATTGGAATACTACGTGGGCGTGGGCGAAATCTGCGAAGCAATGCGCGAACTGGTGAATCCGCAGTGTTCCGAAGACTATGAAAGTTAGTATTCCCTTAGGAAAATTGCTGTGAGAGTCCCGGTCTTTGTCCGGGGATAGCCGCCAAGGTTTTTCGCCCTGGGGGAGTCCTTTATTAGCACGTCGAAAGCCGTTTTTCACGCAGAATTTGTGGCAAAATTAAAGGTGGTTTTGGCAGCGGTATCCGCGACTAAAATCTGACCGAAGGATGCTGAGGAAAGGAAGTGCCAGCGTGGCGGGCAAAGGCAAGAAAGCCAAAGCGGTGGACAATCCTGAATCGGGTCGTGTCTCCGCTGCTGAGAGCCGTGCAGGCAAAGCAAAGAAAAAAACTGGAAAAACCCCTGCGGCGAAAAAACCAGCGAAGAGCCCCAAAGGCGCAAAAGTTCCTCATACTGCCGTAAAGCAGCAGCGTTTTGCCCGTTTTCTAGCGCCGGGATGGTATGAACGGTTCCTGCAGTATCTGTTCGTTGCGATTTTGGTACTGTGCGCGGCCGAGTTGTCCCTGCGTTTGGGGCAGGGCCATATCCTTGGTGACCAGGGCTTTGGTAAAGTATTTCCGGGGATTTTGCCGATTGCGGACATTTTGTACTACGTCGGCACCACGGTGGAATCGTATTACCCCTTGATTGTGGCATTCATGTTGGCTTTCGCGGCGGCGAAGCGCCCCAACGCGGCCATCGGATTAGCGGCGCTGGCTGGTTGGGTCGGTTACTTGGGTGCCACGATGGCTCTGTCTCGCTACAGTACCGCCTCTTCACAAGGGGAGGTTTCTGGCGTTGACTTAGGACTTATGGGTGGAATCTTGGTGGGGTTCCTGGTGGCCAGTTGCTGGAGCGAGTTCAGGTTCCGCAAAGTCGCTCCTTGGGCTCGAATGGTCAGCGGGATTCCCTTGGTCGTGATGATTTGCGCGACTGGCGGAGTCGTCCTCGGCATTGTTGTTGGCGTGTTTTATCAGCTGTTATACCTGATCATCACCGTGGCTGCCGGCACGGCAATGATGGCTGCTCCGGGCCCCCTAGGGGCGGCACTCTACGGTTTTCTGCACCCCATTGCGGAGGTTACTGGATTCAGTGCTCTGCTCAATATTGCCCCGTATGATCTCTACGGCAGTTGCCAAACCACCCAAGGCGACACCCTCAACGGTTCCTATCGTTGTTTTGTGTATGGCGGTACGCAGATGGAAGGTCAGCAGGCCCTGTTCCTCGCCGGGGGATATCCGGTGGTTGCGTTCGGGCTGGCAGCGCTGTTCCTGGTGCTGTTGCTGCAGCTGAAGGGCGGCAACCGCCAATACTGGCGCATTATGTATTGGTTCCTGATCGCCAGCACGTTCTTGGTTGGAGCCGATAAACCGGCACTGTATCTGCTGTTTTTTGCGGCTCCTGCCCTATTGCTGGTACACGCGGTCGCTTCGGCGTTTTCTTACGCTATCACCGCGGTTTTGGGCGTCACTATCGGCTGGGCGGGTGGTCCCGGCTTAGTGGATTTGATGCGCTGGATGGGAACCGGAGAAGGCATCCTGGTGCTGCTGATCCTAGGGGTGCTGTTCGCTGCCATATACGTCATGATTGCTATTTTCACCATGAAAGTGACAGGGCGGCGTTTGAACTTGGGTGGATTTGGGGTGCCTTACATTACGAAACCGTTTATGGGCATCCCCAACACCTCCGAGGAAACGAAGCCCGCCCCTGCCGTCACGAGTCCGAAACCGACCGCTGTTAAGGACACTTCCGAGACTGGTGCATCGGCTCCGGTGCGCAAGGAGACCCCCGTAACCTCTCCCGCTCCGGCCCAGCCCCGCCCTTCTGAGCCCGTCGTTGAAACAACTGCTATGGTTCTGCCGGCTCCGGTTCAGCCTGCTGCCGCCCAGCCGGCTATGGAGCAACCCGTGACCGCTGAACCCGTGATTGCTGAAACCGTTGCGCTTGCGCCCGAATCAAGTCCTGAGGTGCCGCTGGTGCAATCCGAGCCGGTAAACAAGCAGGTTGAGCAGCCCCCGTCTGCTGAAGCTTACCCGGAGGCTTATCCTGAGACCGCCGTCGCTGTGAACCCCGCCTATCCTCAGCAGAGCTATGCCCAAAATCCCTACGGTTACCAGGCGCCGAGCTATCCCGAAGCATACCCGACGTATCCCGCGGAGTACGGCGGGGGGTATAATCCCCAACTCTATGGTTACCAAGGAACACCCTACGGATATCCCGCGGCTTATAACCCTGCGGCTATGCCGCAGGCCACACCGCCAGCTCAGAATTTTTCCGCATCCTCGCCCCAACCGCAGGCACCGGTTGCTCCGCCGGAGAATCCCTCCGAGCCTACCTATCGACCGCGTCCACAGTAGGCGTTCGCGGCGCTCAGAACCATCACCACCGCCCTCCAGAGCGGGAACAGATGGCGAAAACCGCAGAGTAAAGCGCTCCTGGGCTACCCGCGCTTGGGAGCATCCCTAATTGTTCTGACACATGCCGAGGTTCCGCGAGGCTACCCCTCACGGTCGCGCTGCTGAGCTTTCGCGATACGTTCAGCCCCGGACTGGTTCTCGCGCATCATCCGCAGCAGAGCCGCGGGAGCGTCCGTATGGTTCGAGAGCCATTCCCGGGTCAGTGCCAACACGTCGACACCGCTGGATTCCAATCCGACCAGCGCGGAGGGATACATACCCTCGATGAGCTGTTCGCCAATCTCGTGGGTGCGTTCATCGTAGGTTTCCCGCAGCATCTCAAAGTAACGCTGGGCAAAAGGAGCCAACAACAGCGGGTCTTGAGCCCGGTTGAAGCCGGCAATGATGGACGCCAGCTGGTCGTTAGTGAGAGTGGTGTCGCTGTAGGCACGGTCAAAGAATTCGGCCTTTATCCCAGGGTCGGGTAGCGAAGCCGTGGCCTGCAGGACACGTTCGCGTCCATTTACGGTGTCGTCGTTACTGAGTTCAGCTTCGATGGCGGCGCGGTCCACGTGTCCGACCGCCGCCAAGGAGGTCAGCAGGTTCCACCGCAGTTCCGTGTCAATGCGCAGACCCGTGAGGGTTTCACTGCCGTCCAACAGGGCGGCGCTGGCGGCGATGTCTTCGGGATTGTGCGCCCGGCGAGCGGCAGCGCGAACCAGCTGCAGCTGCGTATCAGAATCGGCTTTGGCCAGGCGAGACAGCATCCGCAGGCGCGAAGAGACGTTTCGGGCAACCGTTTCGCGGTTTTCCACCGCCAGGTAGCTTTCGATACAGGTGTCAAGGTTGCGCAAAGTCACCGACACGACCATGGGGTGGGTCTCTACCATGAGAGCCTGCAGGGCAGTATCGACATAGTGGGAGGCCCCGACCTCGCCGTCACGCACCATATCCCACAGGATGGACAGAATCTGGGACCGAGTCAGCGAATCGGTGAAGGCGTCGATGTGTTCGCAAGCTGTCTGTAGCGACTGTTCGTCTAACCGGACCTTGCCGTAAGCCATGTCTCCGTCATTGACCAAAATGACGTCGGGACGCGGCCCATAGAAACCGGGGAGGATGTATTCCTCGGCTTCCATGTCGAATTCCTCGCGGTGGCCGGGAACAAACACGGTCTTGCCATCGCGTTGTTCTAGGTTGTAGGCGCACACCGCCATGTGTTGGGGGCGCGGGGTGGCATCAGCATTGAAATGCTCTTGGACAATGCGCAGGAAAGTAATGGCCCCACTGTCGTCCGTTTGGATTTCGGGACGCAGCCACGTCATCCCGGCTTCTTCCAGCCATTTGCGCGACCACGCTTTCAGGTCTTTCCCGGAGGTGGCCTCCAGCTCGGTCAACAGGTCTGTCAAAGTGGCGTTGGACCACTCGTGTTTGGCGAAGTATTCCTTAATTCCCAAGCGGAAGTTGTCCCACCCCACGTACGTCACCAACTGGGACAGTACGCAGGCGCCTTTTGCGTAGGTGATGCCGTCAAAGTTGACTTGGACATCTTCGAGGTCATTGATGGTGGCCACAACCGGGTGGGTGGAGGGCAGCTGGTCCTGACGGTAGGCCCAAATCTTTTCTGAACAGGAAAAGGTTGTCCAGATGTCCCTCCACTCGGTCGCCTCCGCGGTGGCCTTTGTGGAGACAAACTCTGCGAAAGATTCGTTGAGCCACAAGTCGTTCCACCACTTCATGGTGACGAGGTCGCCGAACCACATATGGGCTAGTTCGTGCAGAATAGTCACGACCCGGCGTTCCACTCGGGTTTGCAGGGGGCGGGACCGGAACACGTATTCGTCACGGAACGTCACACAGCCCACGTTTTCCATGGCTCCGGCGTTATATTCGGGAACAAAAATTTGGTCATATTTACGGAACGGATAGGGGCGCTCAAA
>NZ_CAMYBV010000032.1 GCF_947254095.1 uncultured Mobiluncus sp. | reverse complement strand
TTACGCAGCCCCCCGTCCTCAGCCCGCAGCTTTACGCCCATCAGGTCGATGCCGAACTAAAGCCCGTGACCCGCGAACTCACTATGGATCCGCTGGATTCCGCGGACTACAACGCGCTGTCGGTCGTGGTGAACACTCATTCTTTCCCGGTGGCGGATCGGCCGCGCACGTCTTGGCGACGCACCGTCATTTACGAAGCGCACGTCAAAGGTTTGACCCGCCAATTGCCCGGAATTCCCCCGGAACTGCAGGGCACCTATGCCGGCTTGGCGAACCCGGTCACCATTGATTACCTGAAAAACCTGGGTGTGACCGCCATTGAGCTGCTGCCGATTCATGCCAAGATGCCCGAACCGTTTCTGGCGGAACGCAACCTGAGCAACTATTGGGGCTACTCGACTTTGAGCTATTTCGCCCCCGAACCGACCTACGCAACCGAAGCCGCCCAGCGTCGCGGCCCGCAGGCCGTCTTGGACGAGGTCCGCGGCATGGTTTCGCTGCTGCACCAAGCCGGTATCGAGGTCCTGTTGGACGTGGTTTATAACCACACCGCCGAGGGCGGCACCCTGGGGCCGTCCCTCAGCTTGCGTGGCTTGGATCCGCAATGCTACTACCTCTGGAACCACGGCTATCCCAACCAGATGGTGGACTTTACCGGGTGTGGCAACACGGTCGATTTCACGTCTACCGAGGCGGTGGCGCTGTTGCTGGATTCGCTGCGGTACTGGGCCGGAGAAGTCGGGGTGGACGGTTTCCGTTTCGACTTGGGGGTGACTTTGGGACGCAACCGGGAACAGTTTGCCATTCGTCATCCCTCTTTCGTGGGCATGGCGACCGACCCGGTTCTGGCTGGTTGCAAGCTCATCGCCGAGCCGTGGGACATGGGTCCAAACGGGTGGCAAACCGGGAACTTCCCCTCACCTTTTGCGGACTGGAATGACCGCTACCGCGACGGCATCAGGGGTTTTTGGCTCACCGACGCGGCGGCCCTGTCCCACGGGCGTCACGCGCACGGCCCGCACGAGCTTGCTACCCGCGTCTCCGGGTCGGCTGACCTGTACGGTTCCAACATCGCTGAATATAACCGCGGTCCGGGAGCGTCCATCAACTTTGTGGCCGCCCACGACGGCTTCACCCTGGCCGACCTGGTGACTTTTGACCACAAACACAATGAAGCCAACTTAGAGGGCAATCGGGACGGGACGAACAACAATAATTCGTGGAACCACGGCCACGAGGGCCACGTGTTGAGCGGTAAAGAACTTGGGGACGAAGACCTCCCCAGCATTACCGCGAAAAACGGTCCTGACCCGCAGTCCGGTGAGGGTTTCTCTCCCCGGTTTAGCCGCATGGATCCCACGACACCTTTTCACGGCGACCCGCTGAATCAAGCCCAGATGGTCGAAGTCGCCACGAACCGGCTGAAAACCTTGCGAAACTTGTGGGGAACCCTGGCGATTAGTTCCGGCACCCCCATGATTTTGGCCGGCGACGAGTTCGGGAACTCACAGAACGGCAACAATAACGCCTATTGTCAGGACGGGCCGATTTCCTGGTTGGATTGGCGTTGGCAACCTTGGCAAAAGGGGCTGTTTGAAACTGCCCGCTACCTGTTGCGTCTGCGCGCCGAGCACCCGGTTATGCGTCCCGATGCGTTTGCCTCCGGAATGCCGCAAGCCGGCGATAAACTTCAGGATCTCTCGTGGTACAACCGCGAGGGCGAACATTTGACCCCTGGTGCCTGGCACGATCCGGGTAACCGCGTGCTCCAGATGCTGCGTTCCGGGGCGCCTTGGGACGACGTGGATTTGCTGGTCATGATTAACGGGACCAAAGACGAAGTCCAGATTAATCCCCCGCGGGCGCGTTCCCGCGTGTTTCGGCTGGTGTGGGATTCCACCTGGCCCGATCCGAGTGCCCGCGAAGGCGGCGCGGCGGAAAAGTTGCAGCTGTTGACCGGTTTGAACTCCGCTGTTCCCTCTGCCCGACATCAAGAGACGAACGACCCGGTCGCGCTGTTTGCTGAGGAAGTCGGGGTCACTCCCGGTTCCGGGATTCGTTTGGCCGAAGTCATTTCTGAGCTGCCCGTGACGGTGCGCGGCATGAGGTCCAAGATGGCGCCGTTCTCGATGCGGATTTTCTTTGCCGAAGTGCCGGACAACCCCTCTGGGGACGAAAAAATCGATTTGCTTAACACCTTGCGCAAAGTCCAAAAGCACTAGGGCGTTGCGTCGGGGTGCGCCGGGGTGTGGCGCGTAAGGTCGGTGTGACCTGCGGTGTAGTGGTGACGTACGGCCTTGTGCGGCGAACGGCCGCAAACGCACCCCTCAGGGTCAACGCACAAGTGAGGTCGGGTCGCTGGTGACGTGACCGACCCTCGTGACGTGACCGGCGAGCCGCCGGACGCGCTCGTGACCCGCCCTGGTGAATGCGCCTACTCGTCTAACAAATAGTCGCGGCGCCCCAACCGCTGCGGATTAGCTTTCGCGGGCGAGGACGGATAGGGCTTGTTTTCCCCCGCCGCCCCGGAACGCCCTTTGAACTCCCCGGCCCGGAAAGAATCTTCCCCGACCTCATAAGCCCATTCCAGCAGCATATCCGTCGTCTCACCGACCAGCTCATCGCGGGTTTCCGGGCTCACCGACGCGCCTTGATTATCCAAGTTGATAATCCACAGGGCGCGCTCCACCATCCGGTCGGCCACGGCCTGGGCATGGTCGCGGCGCCGAATCAAGTCCTCTGGCTTCTTGTCGTCCGGTTCCATCACACCCCGTAGTTCATTCCCATAGCGGTCTTCATTTCACGCAGCACATCGCTGGCTTCATCGCGGACTTTTTCGTTGCCGCGCGCCAACACGCTCCACAGGTAGCCTTCGTCACGCATCAGTTCGGCGCGACGCTGGCGCAGCGGGCGCAAGTGTTCGTTCAGCGCCTCGGTCACCAGGGCTTTCAGCGCCCCGCCGCCGCCCGCTCCGATTTCCGCGGCGATGTCCTCGGGCGCCCGCCCGGTACACAGCGAAGCAATGAGCAGCAGGTTCGACACTTCGGGACGGTGGACGGGGTCATAAGTGATTTGCCGGTCGGAATCGGTCACGGCCTTTTTCAGGATTTTTGCGGTGTCGTCCTCGCTGGCGCGCAGCTCCACCGTGTTGTGCCGCGACTTGCTCATCTTTTGGCCGTCAGTGCCGAGAATCATTGCGCCCTGCCCCAGCAGGCCCTGCGCCATCGGCAACACGCCGCGCCCGGTCTTTTTGCCGGTCTGGGGGTCGCGCTGCGGGTAACGTTTGTTGAACCGCTTGGCCACCACGCGGGTTTGCTCCAGGTGCGGCAGCTGATCCTGGCCCACCGGCACCAGGTTCGCCTTGGCGCACAGGATGTCCGCGGCCTGATGCACCGGATAAGTCAGCAGCAGCCCGGACATGGGACGCGCGGCGGCTTCCAGCTCGGCTTTTACCGTAGGATTGCGGTGCAGCTCCGCCTCGGTCACCAGGGACAGGAAAATGACCAGCATTTCGTGAATGGCCGGAATCTGAGAATGGCAAAAAATCGTGGATTTTTCGGGGTCAATCCCCGCCGCTAGGTAATCTGCCACCAGGTTCAACACGTATTCGCGCACGTTGCCGAGGTTGTCTCGGTCGGTAATGACCTGGTAGTCCGCGATGAGCACGGTCGTGTCAATGCCCAGGTTCTGCAGGTCCACCCGCGTTTTCAAGGTGCCGAAATAGTGCCCGATGTGCAGGAATCCGGTGGGCCGGTCCCCCGTCAGAATGCGGTACTTTCCTACGTTTCCCGCCGCGATGTCGGCCTCAATCGCTTTCGAGGTTTCCTGAGCAGCTTTCAAGGTAGCGCGGATTTCCGTCTCGCTGGCCGCCGGGTTTTCGTCTTTCGTCGTTTCTTCACTCACCGTTTAAGTCTAACCCACTAACCTCGAAGGGCATTTTCGAAAATGCTGGCATGATATAGTTAATGGTGTCTGTAAGAATCACCACTTTTGAGACGTATTAGGGGCGTAAGGACTTCACCATCCCCTGCGAGATGCAGAAGTAATCAATAGGATGAGTTTGGAATTCATCCACCCAACAAGTTAGGAAACACGAATATGAAGAAGTCTGTTTTGACTTTCGGGGCGGCCGCGGCTGCCCTGGCTATGACCGTGCCGATGACCGCCGTGGCGGCGACGGAAGCTGACCGTTACGCCGGTGCGGATCGCTACAATACCGCCATCTCGGTGGCTAGCGCTTTTGGCACCTCCGACGTGGTTTATCTCTCCCGCGGCGACTCCCAAGCCGACGCGGTCGCCGGTGGCAAACTGCCAAACGGTCCCCTTTTGCTGGTCAATGATTCGCCCACCGTGCAAAAGAACGTTGCCGAAGCCATCACGAAGTTAAAGGCCACCAAAGTTGTGGTGCTGGGCGGCACCGGCTCGGTCAGCGATGCCGCGGTAAAGGCAGTCGCCGGGAAAGCCACCGTAACCCGGATTGCGGGCGCGAACCGTTTCGAGACGGCAGCGGAGATTTCTAAGAATTTGTTCCCCGAGGGCAAGACCAGCGCCAAGGTTTACTTGGCTAACGGCATTACCTTGGTCGATGCCCTGGTTGGCGGCACCATGACCGATGGCGCCCCGATTCTGTTGACCAGCGGCTCCGGCACTTTGCCTGCCGCAACCCTGAATGAAATCAAGCGGTTGAAGCCCTCCGAGGTTGTTGCTCTGGGTGGCGAAGGCGCTGTTCTGCCCGCGGAATTGAGCGCGGCGGCGACTGCCAACGGTGCTGGCGGCGGCATGAGCAAAGCCGATGCAGAGAACAAAGTCAAGGCGGACTTGGCTAAAGCTGAGCGCGAAGCCGAACTTGTGCTAAAGGGCTGGTACACCCTGGCTGATGGCAAGACGGCCGACGACTTCGTGAAGTCTGGCTGCACAATTGCCACTGACGAAACCGCAAAGAAAGCTGCCAAAGAGCTAATCGCCACAACGTTCCCCCGTTTGAAAATCGACGAAGTAAAGGCCGACTGCGCCGATGCCGTTTTCAAAGTAGATGGGCAAGCTGCAGCAGGTAAACTGGCTGACGCGAAAGCAAAGGCTCAAGACAAGCAGAAAGACGGAGCGAACCTAGTCGCTACTTTCAAGGGGCTGGAAAAAGTAGATGATGAGGTGCAAACCAAATCGACTGACAAAACGGAAAAGGCAGAATCCACAGCAGCACTGGCTGTAGCGCGGGCTGATTTGGCGAAAGCCCAAGCTGCCAAGGCTACCGGTCCCACTACTGACGCTGTTCAGGCCTACATGGGTGGAGCGGGCGCCAAGGCTTCCCGTATTGCCGGAGCGAATCGATACCTGACCGCCCTGGAAATTGCCAAGACGCAGTACCCGAACGGCGCTAACGCCAAGGCCCTTTACGTTGCTAACGGCATGGCTTCGGCAGATGCCACCGTCGCTGGTTTCCTCGACAACAAGGCCGAGTTGGCTGGCCCGGTTCTGCTGGCGCAGAAAGACTCCGCACCTGCGGAGGTGACCGATTACGCCAAGGCGGCTCGCGCTGCGAATGCTGCTCTGGCAGGTAAATTCAAGGGTCTGGGCGGTGTAGGCGTAGTCTCTGATTCCCTGGTTGACCAGTTCAAGGGCTTGCTGAAGTAAGTTCTCTGGATAAGTTGGGGGGCGGCTGCGGCCGCCCCCCCCCTTTCATTTATCCTCACCCATTTCGCGCCCGGTCCCACTCCCAAAGCACCACGCACCCCACGGAGACGCGCCCCGGGCTTGTGACCCCCGCAAAACACCCGTCCCGCGACACACCCGCGGGTACCTCGGGAATAAAACCTGGGGTATCCCCGCATTACCACCTCGGACCTCGACAGTTTCCAGAGCGTTTAAAATTCGCGTATAAATCGGGATAACTGGCCTGTATAAACACCAACCCCGATTTAATCCCCAACTAGCCACACCCCACGCACACAAACCCGCAAAACCACCACCCGGGCTTGTGACCGGGCTCGTGAGACACGAAAAACCGGCGTCACCGTAGGGGCGACGCCGGGAAGCTTGTGAAAAACCGCTTAGCGGGTTTCCTTATGCGACGTGGACTTCTTGCAGCGCGGGCAGTACTTGTTCAGCTCCAAGCGATCCGGAGTGTTGCGCCGGTTTTTCTTCGTGATGTAGTTGCGCTCCTTGCATTCAGAGCACGCCAACGTAATCTTCGGGCGAATGTCTTTCGATTTTGCAGCCACTTTTTTCTTCTTTCCTTGCTTTCTTGCCCCGACCCCGCGAATCCCCGAGGGACACCCCAAGTCAGGTTTCGTAGCGGGGGAGGGATTCGAACCCTCGACCTCACGATTATGAGTCGTGCGCTCTCACCAACTGAGCTACCCCGCCTCGCTGCTCAGCGGCGCGAACCGTCAAGCGTGAAGCGAGCCCCGGCAGAGAATCGAACTCTGGACCTTCTCCTTACCATGGAGACGCTCTGCCGACTGAGCTACCGGGGCAACGAAAGTTTAGTTTACAGGATTCTGCCGCTCGTGACAAACTGAACTCAGCAAGCGGCTCGGGCCGGATTTCGGTGGGGTTGTCGGCTAAACCCGTCACGAGTTCGTTGGGTTCGGGCGCACAAGTGAGTTGCGGGGGTTGCGGCGTTTTTGCGGCGGTTTCGGGTGGGTTGTGCTGCGACTATTTTTCTGAGCTGCGCTGCGGCTGTCGTGGTTGCTGCCTCGTTTCAGGGCTGTTTGGGAACACTAGGCTCGGTGAGCGGACAAAAAAGTTAGAATATTCCTCATGAAGCAAGAACCCGACGACGCGACGCCTCCGGATTCCTCACACTCGCCGAGCCCGGCGCCAACGCCCGCGCCGGACGCGCCGGCGACCCCGGCTGCTGCAACCGGCGCGACCTCCCTTGTGAACCCAACGAACCCGAATCCCCAGACCCTAACAGAACCAGGGGCATCAGACGCTATCGAGAATCAGGCTAACTCGGGAACCTCGGCTGAGTCGGACTCCCCCCGGACACCCATTGAACAGCCGCCCCCCGCAGAGCCGAACCCAACCTCCCTTGTGAACCCGGAGGAACCGGAAAACCCAGCCGATGCGGACACCCCGGACGCTCGCACAACCCGGCCCGGCGTCCCCACCCTCGTGCTGTTGATTGTGCTGGCGGTCATTGCGATGGCGGCGAGCGCGGAACTGGTGCTGTCCGAAATCCAGGCGCTGAAGCAGCCCACGGCGCATCTCGGATGCGATTTGAATCCGCTGATTGGCTGCTCCGCTTCGCTGACGACCTGGCAGGCTCACCTGCTGGTTGGCATACCGAATGCACTGGTCGGAGTCGGTTTGTTCGCCGGTTTGGCGGGCGTGTTCCTGGCTTGGTTCGGCGGGAGGGTGCCACGCTGGCTGGTGGTGCTGATTGAGGCGGGACTGACCGCAGCGCTGGCGTTGATTGTATTTTTCCTGCACCAATCCATTTTCGAGTTCACGAAATTGTGCCCGTTCTGTTTTATCGTCTGGATGTGCACAATCGTCCTGTGGGTGCAGCTCGGAGCGGCGCTGATGCGGCTCGGCTGGCTGTTTCCCGACACCGGGTTCGCCCGCATTTGGGTGGCGCAACGCTGGGTTATTACCGCGATTATCTTGCTTTTGATAGTCTTGGTGGTAGCAGTGACGCTATCAGACAAACTTGTTTACTTATTCTGACCGAAAGGCGAAGCGGTGCGGAGAGAACTGACCGACGAAGAGGAACAATTTTTAGAGACCATCCGCACGATGCTCTTGGCTCGCCCGCGCGCCGCGGCTGAGGCTAGCCGGGAAAATATGCACCGTTTGGCGCGCTTTGCCCAGGCTTTCCTGGCGGCGCCGATGTCGCTCAATAGCCTGGTGGGACCCGTTTGTCGGACCGGTAATGTTTGCGACTGGCTGGGGGTGTCTCGCCAAGCGATTATGAAAGCGGTGCGGGACGGGCG
>NZ_CAMYBV010000031.1 GCF_947254095.1 uncultured Mobiluncus sp. | reverse complement strand
GGTCGGTCGTTTCCAACACAGGTTTACCGGTGACGATACCGGCATTGTTGATGAGAATATCGACCCTGCCGTACTCGCTCAAGGTCTGTGCGGCGGCTTCGTGCACAGTCTCGGCATCGGTGACGTCCACCGTGAACGCCCCGGAACGGAACCGCGGCGCCGTAGCGGCCGCTTCAGCTAAACCGGCAGTTTCCGCCCCACCCTCGGCATTCAAATCCCACACAATAACGGCTCTGGCTCCGCGCCGAGCCGCTTCCACCGCCATCAGCCGGCCAATCCCCGACCCCGCCCCGGTAATCAACACCACGGCGCCCTTTACCGGAGCCTTGTAAGGTTTGAAAAACAACATCTTGTCCGCCTTCCTGCAAAGTTTTCTCAACCGAGGGCTGACATAGACCCCGGATTAGACCAAATTCTATTCCTGAGGCGCAATCGGCGTGGGCCAAACGGTAGGATTGAGGGCGTGAGAAAAAAGACGCAGCCGACCGAGGACGCTGGGCAACCCGCCGAGCTCGCCGCGGCAACCCCCGAGGACTCGCGGTCGCACACTCACCGCAAGAGGACTAAGAACTCGCCGTGGTGGACGGACCTGGTCGTGGGGGTGGTCGTCGCCGTCGTCATAATGGCGCTGGCCAAGGCGTTTATTTTTCAGTTTTTCGTGATTCCTTCCGAGTCGATGGAAAACACCTTGATGAAGGGCGACCGGATTTTTGTTTCGAAGATGAAGAACTTTCAGCCCATTGAACGCGGCGACATCGTGGTGTTCGAGGATCGCCACAACTGGCTGCCCGACGAGTTTAAGAACGACAACCCTACCGGTTTCGCCGCAACTGCTTTCGGGCAGGCCCTCGATAAGGGACTGCGAGTGCTGCAGCTGAAACCCGAATACCCCGGAGGATACCTGGTCAAACGCGTCGTCGGGGTCAGCGGGGACCACGTGACCTGCTGCACAGTGCAAAACAAGATTGAGATCAACGGCAAGGCCGTGGCCGAACCTTACCTGAAAAAGGGCGCAAACACGATACCGGTGCCTTTTGACGTGACCGTGCCCGCCGGCAAGTACTGGGTGATGGGGGACAACCGTGATAATTCCGGGGATTCCCGCTACCACCAAGACGACAACAACCACGGTTTTGTGGACGAGAAACAGATTGTCGGCCGTGTCATGCTGCGCTATTTCCCGGTGAGCCGGATTAAGACTTTTTCCAACCCGGGCCTCAATCAGCTACCCCGCGCGACGAAAACGGCCCAGCCGCCCATTAGCCAGCCGCCGGATAATCAGCCGCCGACTGACCAGCAACCCCCGACTTTGCCGCCGGCCACCGAGGCTGTCTCGCCCGGGGCCACCTCGCACGGAGCCTCCCCGGAGGGCCCGAAAAACGGCAAATAACGCGAAAATTCGTACCGTAGGCGGAGACTTCCCGGCGAGATTTAGCCCACTTATCGTTACAATCAAAGCGTGAATAAACATTTTAACGGCTTGAAGACCGCAGCTCTGTTGGGAGTGCTGTGGATGGTACTGCTAGCGATTGGCGCCCTGTTGGCGGGCGGCACCGGAAACCGTACGTGGATTGTCGTGTTCGGAGCCATAGCCTTGATTCAAACCGCGGTGGGCTATTGGAACTCGGACAAAATCGCTTTGCGCGCCATGAACGCCCAGCCGCTCACCCCCCAGCAGGCCCCCGAACTGTATTCGATGGTGCAGGGCTTGTGCCAGCAAGCTGACCAGCCCATGCCGGCCTTGTACATTGCCCCGACCCAAACCCCCAACGCGTTCGCGACCGGACGCAACCCGCAGCATGCGGCGGTGTGTGTCACCCAGGGCATTCTGGACATTCTGGAGCCGCGCGAACTGCGAGCCGTGCTGGGTCACGAACTCATGCACGTGTACAACCGAGATATTCTCACGTCTTCGGTGGCGGCTGGTTTGGCCGGGGTCATCACGTCTATAGCCCAGTTCGCCCTGTTCTTTGGTGGGCGCGACCGTGAAGGCGGCGGCGTTATTGCCACGTTGTTGCTCGCCTTGGGGGCGCCTATCGCGGCCTCTTTGATTCAGTTGAGTATTTCTCGGACCCGCGAGTTTGATGCGGACGAGGACGGGGCTCGCTTGGCTAATGACCCGTTGGCGCTGGCGTCGGCGCTGAAGAAACTGGAAACCGGGGTGTCTCGCGCCCCGTTGGCGCCCACTCCGCAGCGTCAAACCGTGTCCGCCATGATGATTGCCCACCCGTTTAGGGCGCGTAACCTGTTCTCGACCCACCCCCCGATGGATCAGAGGATAAAGCGTCTGGAAGAAATGGCAGGCTATTAGTCCCGAAACGCTGCCAACTTTAGGGCAGAGTTTTTTCCGGCGCGAAAAACCCCTAGATTAGTTACCGTGACTGAACTGAAGCGGGATTTGCGGACTTTGCCCAAAGCACACTTGCACCTGCACTTCACCGGGGCGATGCGTCCCCAAACCCTGCTGGACTTGGCTCGGGAAACCCAGCAGCGTCTGCCCCGCTTTATGGGGGAGGGCGACCCCTTGCATGTCCCGGCTGATGAGCGGGGCTGGTTCCGTTTTCAACGTTCTTATGACTTGGCACGAGCCCTGGTGCGTTCTGAAACGGTGATGCGTCGCATTGTGCGGGAGGCGGCCGAGGATGACGCGGCGGAAGGTTCGGGGCGGTTAGAGATACAAGTCGACCCCACGTCTTATGCCCCCTGGGTGGGCGGGCTGACTCCCGCCCTGGAAATCATCCTGGACGAAGCGAAAGTTTCCACCGCGGCAACCGGAGTGGAAATCGGGGTCATTGTGGCGGCATCTCGCACCCGCAACCCGATGGATGCCCGGACTTTGGCGCGCTTAGCCGCCCGCTATGCCGGGGATCAGCCGGGGGAAGTCATCGGATTCGGGCTGTCCAACGATGAACGTGCGGGTTCCACCCCTGACTTTGAACCGGCGTTTCGCATCGCCGCGAGGGCGGGGCTCGCCAGTTTTCCCCACGGCGGAGAACTGCGCGGCCCGGAACATATTGCCCAGGTGGTGCGCCACCTGCATCCCGCCCGTCTGGGCCACGGGGTCCGGGCAGCGGAACAACCCGACCTGCTGAAGTCGCTGGTGGACCACGGTATTGCTCTGGAAGTCTGTCCCGCCTCGAACGTGTCCCTAGGGGTGTATCCCACACTCGCCGAAGTTCCCTTGCGCACCTTGACTGAGGCCGGCGCTATGGTCGCGCTGGGTGCGGACGATCCGCTGCTGTTCCGGTCTCGGCTGTTGGACCAGTATGAATTTGCTCGTCAGATCGCCGGGTTTACCGACCGGGAGCTGGCCGAACTGGCTGCAGGCTCTGTCCGGGCCTCGCTGGCCAGTGCGCCAACCAAGACAAAACTGCTGGAGCAAATCGATTTGTGGCTCAAGAGTTCCAATCCTGGGAATTAAACGGGTAAAATCTGATGATAGTTGCTTTCCGGGATGGCGACGAGTTTTGCTGTGTGCCTCTAGCTAATCCTGTGAAGGCTGCCACGGAAACGGCCGAAAGCCTGTTGCCGGCAAACTTTCAGCAATCTGCCCGGTGGGCAGCATTTGGATTCACCAGCGGGAAGGCGTCAAAGTGTTCGATGAATGGCTAACCTTCCCTTCCAACGGGGTGGCGTGGGCATTTCAGATTTTTACCAAGTACGGGCCGCTGCCGATTATGCTGGCGATTTTTATCATTATGGTTCCGTTTCGGCTCCAGGTCCCCAAAGCCATACCGATGCACTACCGGCGAGCTTTGCTCCAGATTGGCTGGACCTACCGCGTCGCCCTGTCTTTCGCTCTCATTGCTGTGATGCTCAGCCCGGCTGCCCTCATCAGCTTGTATAACTCTGGTTTTTTGACGCAAAATGCGTTCAACTCGATGAATACTATGTTGGTGCTGGTGGTCGGGGTCGCTTTCCAGCTGCCTTACCTGTTGATGGTTCACGTGTGGTTTCCCCGGCCTTTGAACTGGGTGCCGAACCGCAACTGGGTCATCAGTCCGCGTTTTCGGGTTCGGGCCTGGATTGTGTATATCCTCATCTGGATGGCGACCGAAATCATGATGGTTGTCGGCGGAGTCGTGTTCGAAAAACCCAATGCCTCGATTCCTGGGGAAGAAATTATCGCCGCGACGGGATATTACCTGATAGAAGGCATAATCTTCCTGACTATGTCGGTGTACATCCAGTACCGGATTTCGTGGCGTAACCCCATTCCGGGGGTGCCCCTGGCGGTGGATATGGCGCTGCGGCGCGAAGACCTGAACAATGTGCAAAAGTTCGCCACGTTCATTTTGGGTGCGGGAGTGTCACGGTGTCTGCAGTTCCTGGCTCAGCTGCAATACGAGAGCGGACCGTTTGCCATCTCGGCTGTTTCTTTGGTACTGAGCTGGGTGGTATCTATCACCTCACTCGGTATCGCCTGCATCCCGACCTGGTGGTTTATGCGCAAGTTGGATCCGTCTCGGCGCCTGATGAAGGAACTCAGAAGCAATGTTATGAGCGAAAAACGCGACCCGAATCTGTTCACCTTGGAAAATTTCCGGAATATGTTGGACTACAACGAGGACGAACTCATAAAGGGGTCGATTCCCCAGCCACGAAAAAATTACATTATGTCCGTGTTGGACAGTCCCCGGAAAGACCTGCTGACCGCGCCCGGTTCTGGCTCCTCTCCGGAAGAAGTCGCCCAGGCCTTCACATATATGTCGAAGGTGGCGGCACGAGCGGGGGTCGGGCTGAACCCGGAGGAACGCAAAGGTCTAGCAGAGATTCGCGAAGCCGTACGAGAACTGGTGGAACACCGTGTCGCCTTGAACGAGGGCGTGGCATCCAACTTGATTCCAATCAACCCTGATGGCGCATTGGCTCAGGACGGTGAGCACGGGGATCCTGTTCAACTACCCGAAGGACAGACCGAGGACGGCGAACCTCTGGATTCGAGCTTGGCGCATCTGTTGGGTCAGTCCGTCAACGACACCGCGGTTGGCTTGGACTCCCAAACTTTGCAGGAATGGGGCGAGTTCTATAAAGAAAAAGACGAGATGGAGCGCCAGGAAAAGGCTTGGGAAAAGCAAAAGGAAATGCAGGAACTGGCCATCAAGACTTTCGGCTTCGACCCCTATGCCTACGACCCTTACGGTTACGCCAACCCCTACGGGAACCCCTATGGCGGTTACGCCAACCCTTATGAAGATTTTGGAACCGACCCTTACGCCCAGCCTTATGCGAACGGTTACGGCTACGGGACGTCGAATCCTTATGCGGATTTGTACGCGGATGGGTATGCCGACCCCTACGGCGGATATGGCTATGACCCCTACGGCTACAACGCGGGATATTGGCAGATGGATCCCAACGCGGCTGGGGCTTACGGGAACACGTGGGGTTGGCCCTACGGTATGCCGGCCATTCCCAGTCCACAGCCTTACGGTTACTTGGATGCGGGCGGCACCAGCAATGCCTCCGGTGAGGCTCCGGTGAACCCTGCGGGGGCTCCTGAGGCGTCGCCCGGGGCTGCTCCGGGGGCAGGTCCGCAGGGTGGGGCATTCCCCGCTCCTGGTGAACCGTTTCCACCGGGGGGAATCGGCGTCGGTGAGGTGAATCCCGCGAATAGCTGGCCGGGTGGCGGACCCCAGAACGCGGCGTTACCCGGTCAGTCCGGCGGACCCCAGGCCCCTGGTTTTAGCGGGCCCGCGGGACCGGGTGTGCCAGGAAGTACACCGGGTGTGTCGGGGGCGCCGACGGGACCAAGCGTGCCGGCGCCGGGAGATGCGCCACTGGGGCCGGGTATGGCCGTTCCAGGAGCGCCAGCAGGGGCTGGCACGCCGGTGCCAAACAATCCCGCGAATCACGTGAATCCAGTAAATCCCGCCGCGCCGGAACAACAGACTGTTGCGGGATATCCCTTTGTGGTACGAACGATGGAAGGCTATCCCACTGTGGGCGCTCCTGTGGCGCCCTCCCTGCATCCGCTGGTCAACTTGGGACAGCCTGGCCCGCAGGTTCCAAGCCCGCAAGCAAACTTTGGTCAGCCTGGCCCGCAGGTTCCGGGCGTGCCGGTCAACCCCGGTCAACCGGTTGCGCAAAGCGACCCGAGATTCCCCCAAAATCCCGGCCTTGTGAACCCCGCCGGATCGAATGTTCCCCGTCCGACCCAACCTTATGCCCCGGCGAACGCGGAAACTGCCGACGAGGCCATCGACCCTCGGGCTGTGTACCCACCGACCTTTGCCAAACCGCGGCCTGCCCCGAGACAGTACGAAGAATTCGTTGAGGACGAAGCCGAAATCGAAGAGCTGCCCTAGGGGGCGCAGCCCGAGCCAAAGGGGCAGCGTTTGGGTATAAAGGAGACGTAATCAGTGCGATTGGCCGATTTGTGTACTTTGCGCGTGGGGGGTGAAGCGCGCCGATTTTTGGTGGGGACGCGGCGAGACGAGCTGATTCAGGTGATTGCCCAGGCTGACGCGGCCGGGGAGCCGCTGCTGTTCCTGGGCGGAGGGTCGAACCTGGTACCTGTGGACGGCGAGTTTCCCGGATTGGTGATCCGCGACGGCCGCGAGGACACGCGGGTGTTGACCCTGCAGGAGTTTGGGAAATTGCGCGCTGGCGAGGCGGTCGTGGCGGAAGCCCAGCAGCTTGCCGCCGCCACGCCCTCGTGCGTATTTCTCAGCGTGTCCGGGGGGCTCGCTTGGGACCGGCTGGTGGAGTTTTGCGTGACGCAAGGGTTTTCCGGGCTGGAGGCGCTGAGTGGAATCCCCGGCGTGGTCGGAGCGGCGCCCGTGCAAAATATCGGGGCCTACGGCGGGGAGGTCGCGGACTGCCTGCTGGGAGTCACGGCGTGGGACCGCCAGGAGTGCCAGCTGGTGTATTTGAACGCGGCCGAGCTCCAGTTTGGCTACCGGGATTCCCTGCTAAAACAGTCTCGACTGCAGCTTGAGGCAGATTCGGGGCGGTCGCGGTTTGCGCCGGCACGCCCCGGGACAAACCCCGCCACCGGGCGGTGGATTGTGCTGGAAGTCGATTTTGCGGTGCAGCGCGGTGGGGGCACCCCGGTCAGATACGCCCAGTTGGCCAGGGCGCTCGAAGTACCGATGGACACGGTCGTACCGGCGGCCCAGATTCGTGCGGCAGTGCTGGAGCTGCGGCGTTCCAAAGGCATGGTTTTGGACCCAACCGACCATGACACCTGGTCAGTAGGGTCGTTCTTTACCAATCCGATACTGCCGGTCGAGGCGGCCGCGGCTTTGGAGTTGCCCAAGGACGCTCCCCGCTGGGAGACGGCGCTGCCGGGCCGTGCCGGAGAGGTGGGCGTGAAACTGTCTGCCGCCTGGCTCATCGAGCACTCCGGTATCACGAAAGGATTTGCCCTGCCGAACGCGGGCGCGGGAGTCTCGACAAAACACGTCCTGGCGCTGACGAACCGCGGTAACGCCACGGCCGCGGACATTAAGGCTTTGGCCAGCCATATTATCGCCGCGGTGCAGGGGGCTTATGGAATTACCCTGGTGCCCGAGCCGGTGATTTTGTAGCGCTTTGCCAATCGCCCAGATTCGCAGTGTCCGGAACGAATGACCGATTTCAACGCCTCCGAGCGCCACTCTGCCGACTTGAAAATGCGTCCACCAGCAGTTTTATAAACGGAGCGATGGGCGTGACTGCGGATTCCAACTCGAAATCGGTCGTTCATGCAAATGCCTCAGCGGTTTTCAAAGCCAGCCAGATTCCGGGTGTACCTGTCAGGGTTGTCAATAAACCGGGGGATTTGGGCGGTAGCTGCCAATAATGGCAGCTACCGCCCAAATCCCACCTTATAAACCACAAAACTCCGCTCTAAACAGATGTTTGCGAAAATAGCGGCGCATCTGGTAGTCTAGTTGGGCGCTTTCGGCGTATGGCGGGTTTCCCGAGTGGCCAAAGGGGACTGACTGTAAATCAGCTGCGCAATGCTTCAGGGGTTCGAATCCCTTACCCGCCACCACCACTTTATTCTGGGTTATTTTTACGGCACAGAAAT
>NZ_CAMYBV010000030.1 GCF_947254095.1 uncultured Mobiluncus sp. | reverse complement strand
AGATAAACGAGCGGCCCATGCCTTTACACATGATGTAGGACAGGAACGCACCGGAGGAACCGACCAGGGCGCCGACAATGATCAACAGCGGGTTGGACAGCATAAAGCCCGCCGCCGCAGCCGCCCAGCCGGAGTATGAGTTCAGCATGGACACGACCACCGGCATATCCCCGCCGCCAATAGCGGCCACCAGGTGCAAACCGAGCACCAGGGAAATCGCGGTCAGAACACCCAAAGCAATCCACTGCTGCTGGAGCAGAGCAGCATCGGCACCGGCCGGGTCCGTGCGCTTGGACACAATCATCCACACAATCATGGCGATAACCGCCAAAATCATCAGGATATTCAGGAAGTTACGCGCCGGCAGCATCAACGGCTTGCCTTTAATCTTGGCCGACAACTTCAGGTAGGCAATGATGGACCCGGTGAAGGTCACCGCGCCGATAAAGATGCCAATCCCGACTTCGCCCAGATGGAAACCCATGTCGCGCACGGTTTCCGCGTTATCGGTGGCCGAAAGTTCCATGAAAGTGTTGAACCCGACCAGCACCGCCGCCAGACCCACAAACGAGTGCAACAGGGCGATGAGTTCGGGCATTCCCGTCATCTTCACGTTCTTGGCTTTCCACAAGCCGATAATCGCCCCCAGCAGCATACATCCTGCCAGGATAGAGGCGGTTTGACCGACGTGGGTCACGGCGTTTGCCGGCGGGGTGGCCGTCAGGGCGACAAAGATAATCGACACGAGCGCGATGCTCATGCCGGCGATACCGAACTTGTTGCCGCGCAGGGCGGTGGTCTGGTTAGACAGACCCGCCAAAGCCATGATGAACAGCAGGGCAGCGATGAGGTAAGCGAAGTATTCGACGTGATCGCTCCAGTAGGCGAGGGTGGTCATGTCGGCGTGGTCAGTCGCGTTAGCGGCAAAATTCACAAGTGTGTGCAACATGGCTTAGTCCTCCTTCTGGAACATCTTGAGCATTCGGTGGGTCACAAAGAAACCGCCGAAAATGTTGATAGAAGCAATGAGGATGGCCAGACCCGCCAGACCCGTCACAATCCACGAGGTCGATTGGGCCAGCGACAGAATCGCACCAACCAGAATGATGCCCGAAATCGCGTTCGTTTCGCTCATCAGCGGGGTGTGCAGCGAGTGGGTCACGTTGGTAATGACGTAGAACCCGGCCACAATCGCCAGCGCCAAAATTATGTAGTAGGGCAGCATCGAGAACGGTGTCACCGCGACCAAGGCAATGCCCAGCACGGCCGCCACGAAAATCCAGAAGTTCCGCATAGCGTGGGACTTCGGCTTTTCCGGAGCGGCAGCCGCGGGCGCACCTGCGCCGGGGGCGGGCTTGGCCGGGGCCGCCGAGACCGAAATGGGCGGCGGGGGCCACAACACGTCCTTTTCGTGGGCAATAGTGATGGCCCGCACGACCTCGTCCTCCAGGTTAAAGACGATGGTGCCGTCCTTTTCCGGGGTCATAAGTTTCATGAGGTTCACAATGTTTTGCCCGTAGAGCTGGGAGGCCTGGCCGGGCAGGCGGTTGGCGAGGTCAGTAAATCCGATGATGGTCACGCCGTTGTCGGTGACGATGACTTCGCCTGCCTTGGTCAGTTCGCAGTTGCCGCCCGCCATGTCCACAATGACAGAACCGGGCTTCATGCCCCCCACCGCTTCGGCAGTGAGCAACAGCGGGGCGGGACGGCCCGGAATCTGGGCGGTCGTAATGACGATGTCGGAAGCGGCCGCCTGCTCGGTATAGAGTTTCAGGGCCGCTTTGGCCTGATCCTCGTTCATTTCCTTGGCGTAGCCGTCGGAGGATTCCTGGGCTGGAGCGGGAATCTCCACGAACTCAGCTCCCATGGACTCCACCTGTTCGGCAGCGGCGGCACGCACGTCAGTAGCTTGGACGATGGCACCCATCGAGTTCGCGGTGCCGATGGCTGCCAGCCCGGCGACACCAGCGCCGATAACGTAAACCTTAGCGGGAGGCATCTTGCCGGCGGCGGTAACTTGACCGGTAAACAAGCGCCCGAAAGCGTTAGCAGCTTCGATAACCGCGCGGTAACCAGCGATGTTTGCCATCGAGGACAGCACGTCCATCGCCTGAGCGCGGGTAATCCGCGGCACTGCGTCCATCGAAATCGCGGTCACGTTGCGTTTAGCGAACACTTCGGCGATTTCGGGGTGGATGCGCACCCCGAGGCGTGAAATCAGCACGTTGCCTTCACGCAGCTGGTCAATTTTGTCTTCCGGCGGGGTGTCCAAAGTCGTGACAATGTCTGCCTGCCAAACTTCCTGCGGTCCCACCACTTCGGCACCGGCGTCGCGATAAAGCTGGTCAGGGTACGATGCGTCGGCGCCTGCTCCGGCTTCGACGATTACCTCATAGCCCAACTTAATCAGTTTGCCTACGGTGTCAGGTGTGGCGGATACCAGTTTTTGCCCTTCTGCGGGCTCTCTCGGTATTCCTATACGCACGTATAACTCCTGAATGTCAACAGTTTCCGGCCCTCGAACGGGCCGGGGCGGGATGGTCCCCGTGACGGGTTTATCCTATCAGCAACCGAGGCTTATCCCTTTTCGTGGGCAGCTTCGATTTTTTCAGTAGCTTCCAAAATCTTGGTGCTGTTTTCAGCCACGCGAATCAGCGCCACAATACTCTCTAGCGTGACGCGCCACAGAAGTATATTGAGGAACAGCACCAGAACTACCGGAATTCCCACCAGGAACGCCAAAGCACTTGGTGCGCCCATGCCGACCAGCGCGCTTGCGCTGCCTCCCCAAACAAACAGCGCGGTGAGACAAGCGACTGCTATGCCAACGGCATAGACGATTCCCAACAAAGGAATGGTGATGAATTTGTTGAATCTCAGATCAAAAAGGCCCTCGAACGGATTACTGCGTTTTACCGCGGGACCGGGCTGCTGATATTGGGCATAAGACGCAGCGTTTCCGGACGGTGCCCCTTGGGGAGGGTAGGGCTGAGCCCCGGACATCTGTTGGTAGGGCTGCGGTGCCGGTGTCTGTGCAGGTATTGCCCCGGTAGGTGTTCCGGTCTGAAGGGGGGTGTAGCCGGGTTGCATCGGTTGGCTAGGCTGCGCCGGAGTGGGGGGTTGAGCCGGGGCAAAACCGGGCTGTTCCGGCTGGCTAGGCTGAGCGGCGGGCTGCACGGGAGGTTGCGGCTGCGCGGGAGGCACCGCGGGCTGGGCGCCGGGGTAAACCGCGGGGTTTACGGGAGCGGGAGGCAGAGAATCATTTTCTGGGGGTGGAGGCAGGCTCACGATTTTTCCTTTCAAATCACACAATTTTACAAAAAAACCATATCACTTCGAAGCCCGCGTACACACTCGTTTTGACCAAAACAGCGAGGAAGTCTTTACCCGAAATTTACCTGGAATTGCTGCCGCGTCCCTCACCCGTGGTGAGCGAAATTTTCCGAGAAACGGTTATGCAGGCGGCGCAGCGGTCGCGGCGCCCACCAGTTCACCCGTCCAAACAGCGCCATCACGGAAGGCACCAGCACCATCCGGACGATAGTGGCGTCAAAGGCGACCGCCAGCGCCAAGATAAATCCAACTTGCTTCAACACAATCATGCGTCCGGTCACGAACGCAAGGAACACAAAGACCAGAATGGTCGCTGCGGAAGTGACAATCCGCGCCGACCGCGTCAAACCTTGAATGACCGACAGCCGGGCCGACCCGGTCTCGTCCCACACCTCTTTCATCCGAGACAGCAGGAACAGCTCATAGTCCATCGACAGCCCGAAGCCGAAGCACATCAACATCACGACCACGTAAGATTCCAGCCCCGGCAGTTTTTGGGCACCCAAAAGCTCCACCCCGAAACCGTCAACAAAGACCAGGGTAGAGATCCCCAGGGTCGCCATCAGCGACAACGTGTTTATCACCAGGGCTTGTAGCGGTATCACTATCGAGCCGGTCATGAGGAACAGCAGGATAATGGTGATAATCACCAGCACGCTGAGCACCCAGGGCAGTCCTTGAGCCAACGATGAGATGAAGTCGATTTGGTTCGCCGCCTGGCCGATGACATAGCGTTGGAAATCGTGGGGTTTATCCCGTATTTCCTTCACGATTCTCTCGGCTTGGGGCGAACCGATGTCTTTCGTCTCCAAATCCACAATCGCCACGGAGTCTTTCGTGTCGCCCAGCTGGGAAGCGGCGAACACTTGGGCAATCCCTTTGATATCGCTGAGGTTTGCTTCGGTCCAGGCGTCGAGTTCTTCGGGGGTGGTGTCCTCGGCAACAATCCGGACCGGGGGCAGTCCGGTGCGCGGCACCTGGGCAGCTAAGTCTTCGTACAAGACCCTTTGCTCGTTGTGAATGGGCAGCATATCAAACAGCGAGTTGCGCAGGTTCAAGGTCGCCAGCGGCAGGCACGCCGCCACTAAAACCGCTGCTGAGACAATGAAAGACAGCCAGGGTCGGCGGGTTACCGCGATAGAGATGCGATAGAAGAACGTGTTTTCTGTTTCCGAGTCAACTTCCGGCGTGCCCTGCGGATCTTTGCTCTGCTGCACCCGGTGCTCCACATGCGCCGGCTCGGCGTCGCCCATGAAACGGCGCAGGAACGGAATCTTGGTCAGGATGGAGGGCTTTTCCAGGCGAGCAGAGGCCATAAACATGAGGGCAGACACCAAGGTCAGCGCCGCAATCATCGCCAACAGCACGGTGGAGGAACCCGCGATACCCAGGGACTTCAACAGTTCCGGCCGGAAGAAAATCATGCCGGAGGACGCAATCGCCACCGTCAGGGCACTAAAGAACGTGGTTCGCCCTGCTGTTGCCAGGGTAATTTCCAAAGCACGCAGATAGCGCGGATTCAAGGCTTCCAGCCGTTCGCGGGTCTTGGGTTTTTTCACTCCGGAGAAGTCCGGTTTCCATTCGTCTTCCGGCAGGCTACGTAAGCGCACAAGTTCCTCGTGGTAGCGCGACACTATCAGCAAACCGTAGTCGATGGACAGCCCCAGCCCCAGCACCGAAATCACGTTGACAGCGAAAGATTGCTGCTCAAACAGGTAGGTCATTCCCAACATGATGGCCAAGGCGGTAGAAATCGCCACCAATGCCCCCGACAGCGGCAGCAAAGCGGCCAAAAATCCTCCGAACACGACCGCCATAATCAGGAAGGACAGCGGAATCCCAATCGATTCAGAACGCACCAGGTCGTTCTTAAGGGTTTGGATTCCGGCCTCGTTTACCAGACTCATGTCCGTGACCCGCACCCGAAAATCGGACTGCACAGCATCTTTGGGCAGGGCTGTCCGCAGCGTTGACCCCAAGCCGCCCAGGGCTTTCTCTACGTTCTTAACGTCAGGCTCGAACTGTTTCGGCGGGGTCTTTTGAGCTTTCCCGTTCACCCGTAAATCCATGGTGGCCACGATGACAAACCCGTGGCCATCTTTTGCCACCAGTTCCCGCGCTTGAGGATCGAGCATGGCGTTATATTCCACGAAAGGATAAGCCACCTTATCTACGTGAGGCATCCCTTTCAGTTTCGTTTCAAACTGTTTCAGCTCGGTGTGCAGGGCTTTCGAGACGGGCCAGTCGGGTTCGGACAGCGCTTTGGCTTGGTCGCCCAGCGCTTTTGCCGAATCGCCCAGCGCTTGGGCGCGGTCAGCCAGGTCTTTGGCAATGTCGCCCTTATCTTTCGCCTGATCGCCCAGGTTCTGAGCCTTGTCGCCTTTCGCTTTGGCTTGGTCGCCCAGTCGGCGGGCTTGCGCCGCGAGACTCTGAGCCCGGTTTCCGCTGGCAAGAGCCTGATCACCGACTGCCTGCGCTTGGGCGCCGATTTCTTGGGCTCGAGCGGCCTCGGTCTGGGCTTCGGTTCCTGCCGCCTGAGCTTGGGCCCCGAGCTGTTGGGCGAGGGCGCCCTGTTCCTGGGCTTCGGCGCCGGCCTGTTGGGATTGGGCGCCGAGCTGTTCAGCTTGCCCTTTCGCCGCCCCGGCTCCCGCCATATCGCCACTAGTGGCGAGCTGCTGGGCTTTTGCCCCGGCCGCCTCCGCCTGAGCCTTCAAATCCTGCGCTTTCGCCCCCGCCGCCTGAGCCCGCGCCCCAGCCGCCTGAGCTTGAGACTTCAAATCCTGCGCCTTCGCCCCCGCCGCCTGAGCCCGCGCCCCAGCAGCCTCCGCTTGAGACTTCAATTCCTGCGCTTTTGCGCCCGCGACCTGCGCTTCGTGTCCCAGAGCTTTGGCCTGGTTCCCCAGGCTGGTGGCACGGTTCCCCAGCTCGGTGGCTTTCGCCCCGAGGGCTCGCGCCTCATCAGCTAAAGCCTGCGCCGGATCCCCAGCCGCTTTCGCTTCATCACCGAGTTTTTTGGCTTTATCCCCCTGATCCTCGGCCTGAGCCTTCATCTCATCCAACTGACTGGCCAGCTTTGGGGCCTGTTCCAGCTCTGAGCGCAAATCGACCCCGGAAACGTAGGCCATCACGGAATAGGCCGCGGTCTGGTGACTTTCCACCATGACTTGACCGGTGTGAGACTCCGAAGGGGTCGCCTGGGGTACATCAGAAATGAGCCGATTCCACAGGGGATTTCCAAATCCGGTCACCGCACTGAGCGCGGTGGCAATAACTACCAGAATCCAAAATGCCAGAACTCGCTTCGGTCTGAGGGCTAAAAAACGAGCGAGCTTGACATACATATATCAAATGTACCTAGACCGCGTGGGAGTCGCACCCGGAATGGAACTCTGTTTTTGTCCTGTCACGAAACCACTATGGTTGGATAAATCCACGTCAAGGGTTGATAATTAACTTTATGGTCCCTGGTCTCACGCTGCGCCGCGCCCTGTGGGTTCCGGCACTCTTTATGTTGGCTTTCGCTCTCGTCGGCATCGGTCCGGTCGCGCCTGCACGCGCCGGAACCGGCGACACTCCGTCGGGTTACCCGCCAACCGAGGTTCACCAGCTTCTCCCGCCCACCCCTGCTGACCAGCCAGACCGCGCGACACCGCTTGTGAACTCCCCAGATACTGGCTCTACCCAGGCCGGACAGATTCCTGACCCGCACCCGGCCACCGTCCAGATTATTATCGGACCGGGTCCGGACGGGATGGCGTCCCTGTGTTCCGGGGTTTGGGTCGCGTCCAACATGGTGCTGACCGCGGCCCACTGCTTTAAGAGTTTGCCCCAAGGGCCGGCACGGATTTATTCAGCCAACTCTCACGTTCCGGGCACCTCGCCCATCGCCACCGGAGTGACCTGGGAAACGACCACGCAAAGCGATGTGGCGCTGGTGGTGACTACCCCGGCAAATCACCCCATCGCCCCAGTCAGCGCGGCAGTTCAGCCCCCCAGCACTCCCCTGTATATTTGCGGGCAAAACTACATCATCAAGGAATCCGCCACTATCGACAGTGTCTCCCAGATGATTGGCGGCAAAGGAAACTACTGCGCCAATGTCAACACTTTGGACGCCCGCACCGCCCAACGTTTCCAGATTCCCGCTGGTGGCAATATCCTGGCCACCGTGCCGATGGCGGTAGACAAGGGCGACTCCGGCGGGCCACTGTACAACGCTGCCGGCGAAGTGGTCGGCATCACCAGCTCGAAATCCCATACAGCTTTCACGGACAGCACCGAACAGCTGCTGTTCAACGCCGCTTCGCCGATGTCGCGTTTCGGCACTTGGCTGGCGAGTTTAGGGGTGCCGGTGCGTGGTTTGAGTGGCGCCGATTTGCCCTATAAACAGCTCCCGCCCCATATTATGCGGGTCAGCGGCGCCGACCGGATGGAGACTTCGGGGATGATTGCCGAGGCATCACCCAACGTGGAGACGCTGATTCTCACCACCGGGTTGATAGCCGCTGACGGTTTGGCCGCGACGCAGCTGTCCGGCGTCACCAGCTCCACACTGGTGCTGTCGAACTCCCGCGACCACCTGGACTCCCAAGCCGTGAAAGCCCTGGATAAATTTGGGCTACGCCGGGTGGTACGCGTGGGCGGAACCGCGGGGCTGAGCGCTGCCGACCGGGCGGCAATTGCAGCCAAAGGTCTGGAATTGGTGGAGCTCATCGGCGCGAATCGTTTTGAAACAGCCGTGAAAGTCGCGCAATATCGCGATTCTCTGGGAGGCGCACCCAGCGCAGTCTTGGTGGCTGACGGTATCAACTTCCCCGACGCCCTGGCTGCCGGAGCCGCGGCCGGAGCAATGCAGACCTCCCTGGTGCTCTCCAGCGGCGCCAACCTGCCCCCCACTACACAAAGCTACCTGAAACCGCTTCTGAACAGCACTACAATCATCACTGTTGGCGGTCCGGCCCAGAGTGCTGTGGCTTCTGCCGGTATCAATCCCGGCACGACCTACACCGGAGCGGACCGTTACGAAACCGCCCGCAACCTCGCCACCGGCCTTGACCTGGGACGCAGCGTAAACGGCCTGGTGATGGTGTCGGGACGAAACTTCCCCGACGCCCTGTCAGCCGGAGCCTACACGGTCAAGCAAGGCGCGAAACTTGTGCTGGTACCCCCGGCCGGGTCGAAAC
>NZ_CAMYBV010000029.1 GCF_947254095.1 uncultured Mobiluncus sp. | reverse complement strand
TCGAGGTTTCCGGTCGGTTCGTCGGCCAGGATGACGGAGGGGTGGTTGATGAGGGCACGAGCCACGCACACGCGCTGCTGCTCCCCTCCAGACAGTTCATGAGGGAGGTGGGTGGCGCGAGCGGACATGCCCACCCGGTCTAGTGCCTCCATCGCCTCGGCTTCATCGGGGAGGGAATGGTAGTACTGGGCCATCATCACGTTTTCTACCGCCGAGAGGTGCTTTACCAGGTGGAACTGTTGAAAGATGAGGCCAATCTTGCGGCGACGCACCGCGGCCAATTCCAGTTCACCCATTTTGTCCAGACGCTCGCCCTCCAGGTAAACCAGTCCTTCGGTGGGGGAATCCAGACAGCCCAGAATGTTCATCAAAGTTGACTTGCCCGAACCGGACGGCCCCACTACCGAGAGCCACTCGCCGCGAGTTATGTCGAGGCTGACATTATCCAGCGCCGCCAACTCGCCGTATTTTCGAGACACCTTCTCAACTCGATAAATCAATTGTTCATCATTATTATCTGCCATAGCATTCTCACTCTCCACCAAGAACGTTTATAGGATTAATCCGGGCAATACGTTTAGCCGGCCACAGAGAACCGATAACCGCTACCGCTACCGAAAAAACAATCGTGAGGACTAAAATTATCCAGTTAATTTCTACTCGTGCCAGGAAAACTTTTTGCAATATGTAATCGGCCAGACCGATTCCCAGCAAGACCCCTAAGAAGCCTCCGAACAGCCCTAACATTATCGATTCCCCGATAAGTTCCGTGAATACGTCCTTGCTCAAAGCCCCCAATGCCTTTTTCAGCCCAATCTCGCGAGCGCGTTCCGAGACAATCGAACTCAGTGTCGCGGATACCGCAATCAGCATTAGTGCGGAAATAATAATACTGACCAACCAAATTAGGTTGCTTAGAGTATGGGCAATGCGGGTTTCATTTTGGGTAGTTCGACGCACCACTTCAGCGTCAACCCCGTTGACCTTTTTTCCGATGGTTTTCGCTAAAGCGCTCAATTGGGAAGTATCGCCTTTCAGTGAATATTCCACCAAACTGTAGCCATCGGCAACCCCACCCATAGCGGTGTAACTGTCCGGGCTTAACACCGCCAGGTCGTCCTCGGGACCGCCGGTGCGCAGCAGCCCGGAGATTTCCAGCTGTTTGCCAGCCCGGTTGTCATGCCCCGAATCGTCCCCCCCGGTGTTTTCCCGCAGCTGCGCCACCTTGAGGCCAATCAGGTCGCCGACGTGCAGACGGAATTTTTCTGCGAGGTTCACCCCTAACAGGATCTGTTCGCTGCCCTGCGGCACTTTCCCGTCGATTGACCAGTAGGGTCGGACTGACCGGGCGTCGGCAAATTTCGTCACCATGAGGGGGACGGGCTGCTGACCGTAGAGCAGGTTACCGTAACTGTAGCCGGCCCGCCCCATCAGACTCTCGCCGCACTGCCGGTCGATGGCAGACACCGTTTCCCGAGTAATTACATTGGAACCTTGCGGCAACACCACCAGGTTTGCCCCAAACGAACGCAGTTCCTTAGCGATGTAATCGGGAACTGTCACCGCCACCAGCCCCAACCCGGACAGGATGGAGGCACCCATTGCGATTGCCAGGGAAGCAATCATAACCCGGGAGAAACGGTGCGCAAAGGCTTTCCAAATGATGCGCACGAACATGCGTTTGTGTGAGTTCATTCCCGCCTACTTTCTGTGCAGGACCCGCGCCGGCTGTAAAGTCACCAGCGCCCGGATTGAAGGTAAACAGCCCAGCAAAACCGTCAGCCCCACGATGACCGCCATCAAGGGGAAAACCACTGGGCGGATATTGATACTGACCCCAAATACCAGGTGTCCGACCAGTTGGGCCAGACCGATGCCGCCCACACATCCGAACGCGGCCCCGACCAGGCTCACGATGAAGGTTTCCGTCAAAATCATCAGCACCACAAACAGATTACGCGCCCCCAAAGCTTTCATCAGTCCGATTTCGGCGGAACGTTCCATCACCGAGGCAGTCACCAGGTTAGCAATACCCAGAGCGGAACCCGCCATGGCCAAAATCGCCACCAAAGTCATAATGAGCTGGGTTTTTTCCAGAATCGTGCCCTCACTGTCGGCGATTTGATGCACGGGGGTGGCCACGGCGTTGCTCATGACTTCCTCAATCTGATAGGCGATTGAGGACGTGTAAGCGGTGCAGTACCAGGTTTCCCAGTCCTCCAGAGATAGTGAGCTGGGATCGCGGGCAGCGCGGCGGGACAAGTCATTTTCCGGCGTGGTGATAGCACGCACCTCTACCCGGTCGACCTGGCCCGGACGACCCGAGAGGCTCTGAGCTACGCTCAAATCCGCAAACAGTTGCCGGTCTTCATTGGAACCGGAAGTAAAGATACCGCTGATAGTCAAAGTTGGACTGGGTGCGGAGCCAGCTAATCCGGGCGGGGGTTTCAAGGTCAGAGAGTCCCCCAGATGCCAGCCGTTTTGCTGAGCCAGTTTCGTTCCGACCATGACTTCATCGGCAGCCTTTGGCCAGTTGCCTTGGACTTCCCACCAGTCGCGCATATCCGCCATGCCGGTATCGACTTTTTCCCCAGTGGGGATGGCTAGCTTCTTGCGAAACCAGGTCCCGACTACGTCAATGTCTTGGCCTGAGGAAGCAGCCTTGGTTCCCAGGAACGGAGCGAAGTTTTCGATGTTGTAAGCCCAAAATATGGTTTTCAGTTTTGCCAGCTCGGATTCCTGCAACGCTCCGGACTGGGAATTCGCCGAGCTACCCGTATCCTCGAAATCATAGAGTTGGGAAACTACGGATTTTCCTTGCGGTAGCACTTGGATATTGGCACCGTAAGAGCCAAGTTCCTGCTTGATTTTATCCCCGACGTCCAGCATGACCGCGAGCATGGAAGTCGTGAGCCCCGCCCCTAAGAAAATCGTTAGCGCAATCATGAGGCGTTTGCCGACCTGCCGGCGCAACGCCTTGAAAATCATCCTGAAAAAGAACATGGAAACTTATACCTTAGAGCCTTAGATTATTTTGGTTTTAAAGATTTTGGCGTGCCCACTCAGCTCGTCAGCAAAAAACCGTAATTCTTTCGGGCCCACTTCATACTTAATCGGAATAGGGTTACAGCCACCGGGAAAGCCAATAGTCTGAATATTCATCATGACCCCGCAGCGCCGGCAAATGACTTTCCCGCCGTCTTCGTAATAACCGGATTCGCCGCAGATTTCGCAGGCATCCAGACCGCAACCGTAGGCTACGGCGTTCTTTTGGATGACGATGAAACGAACTTGCGTCCCGTCCTTGGTCACGTAGGCGAAACGATGCAGGTGTCCATCAGACACCAGCTCCCGACTGACGGAAACCACATTTCCTTTCACCGTGGAAGGCTCTATCGGGGATAACTCCGGAACAGTCTCCGCCACGCGCCTGCCAACGGTCAAGGCAGAAACGAAAACAACCGTGCCACCCAAGGCCAGCTCTAAAAAGTGTCGGCGAGTAATCCGATCCGCTTTCACTAAACGGGCTTCGGGGCCAGAAACATTGACGGATTTGGAACCGAACCAAATGGCGATGATGCCAGGAATGGCGGTCAGCACCACCAGGGCCAGCAGTATGACGGTGTTGGCATTTTGAATCCACAACACGAGTTCAAAGATGGTCCGTGACCGTGGCAGGAAACCACGTATGGCGAGTTGTTGATACAACAGAATGGAACGCGGACCGATAACTACCAAAAATACCGCGGTAGTGATTGCCAAACGCACCATGGCGGGAACCAGCCTGGTGGCGCGCACGTAGGCCCAGCCGGCGACGACCACCAGCAACGTCCCGAACGCAAATCCGGCAAAACGTGCCAGCGATTCCGTTTCTAACGGGGAGGACCCCATCAGCACAATTTCATCGGTCGAAAATGCGTATTCAAAGCCGAAATTGATGATGATACTGACGGCAGTCAACAGCGAGGCCACCAGCAGCGCCCTATGTTTAGCGCTCTGTTTAATGTCATAGAGGTCGGCGGCACCAAACCACCAAGACATTCCCAGGAAGCCCAGCGAGCAAATCAGCATGACTGGAACCAGATAGAAGTTCATGGTCGGAACATCTATCAGATTCGTGTTCAGCCGAAGCCATGCCAGTGTCGCCGCCGCTAGGGCTGCCACCACCAACACCACGGTGGTAATCCGAGCCACGACTCGGCGTTCCATCGGGGTGTGCGGTCGCGTTGCCAGCAAGATTGCCAGCGGCACGAATAACGGCAGCCCGTAGCGGAGGGCGACAACAAATAACTTGAGCAATGAAACCTACTTAGAGAACCTGCCCGTCCCACTGCCAGTTCTTGAACTCAAACTTCAGCGGTTCTTTCCAGAAACGGCCCTTGACCCCGGAGGAATCCTTACCCGTGTGCAGCATGAACTTGTCTTCCGGAGAGGGGATGGTGATGGTCACATCGTACAGACCGGGCTTGAGCTTGATGTTGTTACCGTAGTGAGGACCGTCAGAGGCAATCATCGGCATCATGGTGCCCAGGTCAGTTTCCTCACCGGTCTTTTGATCCTTAACTGTAACCTTCATATCGTCCAGGTAAGGCATGAAAGTATCCGCCGGGTACCCGAATTCTTCTGCCTTCTTGTTGGTAGAAGCATCAATCTCGAAGTGCATATCGGACTCGGAAGCCGGAGGCATCTTCATCGAGCCGTGCTCCATATCGACAGCCTGGAAATAAACAACGTTTACATTCAGCGGCCCGTTGGTTTGTTCGCCAGAATCCCCAACCGGAATTTCCTTGATACCTACAACATTGGGATCGCTGGGCTTTTCCGGCTGCTTCTGCTCGGTCGCCGACTTGGATTCCTGCGGCTTAGCCTGACCGCCCGACGAAGTTCCGCCACAGCCGCTGAGGCTCATGCCCAACGCCAGGACGGCTGCCAAAGCCAGTAGCTTCTTTTTCATTATTCTTCCTTTCCGCTGTTCGCTTCGACAGCGTCTTTTTTATCTTCCCTCGAAGAGTTTTCTTCGAAAGCTTTATCATTACTTTCCGAGATAGGGGTGTCGGAACGAATCTCGGAGCCGCCCGCCTCGGGCTGGTCAGCTTTTGCCTTGCGGAGTTGCAACAGAGCCAAGACTCCCAATACCGCGGCGGTAATAATTTGGGCACCGAGGGTTTCCGCAGTGGGATAGATTCCCAGGAACACCACGGTAGGAACGCCAGACACCATATGTGCCCCGACCAAAGCAGCCTCTTGCAGCTCTTTAATCGCCCCGCCCACGATGGCTATCGCCAGCAACGCCAGCAATATCGAAGTCCACTTAAAGAAGGGCTTGAGCGGCAGGCGTACCCCGAACTGCCACACTAGCACGAATAGAATCGCGAGGATGACTACCGCCGTTACGCCACCCGCAACGATAAACCAATAATCGCTGTGTGTTTTCGCCCCGGAGACAATCGGGTAAAAGAACAGGATGGTTTCAGCACCCTCCCGAGCCACGGTGAGGAAGGACACAAATGCCAGGGCAAAAACGCCTCCCGAAGCGGTTTTTTCGCCCGCGGTGGCCTTAATATATTCCTCCCAGCGTTTGCCACCGGACTTGCTCAGTATCCAGTTAGACACATAAATCAGCATCAGGGCGGCTGCTAGGCCGGTAATCCCCTCCAGCAGTTCCTGACCCATTCCGCTCTGCACGCTGGCGCTGAGCTGCCCAAACAGAATAGCCAGACTGATGGAAATGACCACGGCGATAACCACGCCAGCTAAGATTCCCCGCAGCTGGTCGCGCCGCCCCGCTTTCAACGCGTAGGTGACCAACGCTGCCACGACCAGCAGCGCCTCCGCGCCTTCACGTAGCAGAATCAGAAAAGCGGAAAAGAAACCGGCAATCCCCAGCGGTCCCGTGTCCTGCGTTTTCGAGTCTAAAAATTTCGCATCCTCAGCCAGCTTCGCAATCAGGTCCTTGCCAAGTTTTTCCTGTTGAGCCTGGTCACGACCGTCTTTGTAGCCCTGTCGCAAATCACTGAACATGCCCTCAATCTCAGTCACACGATTGAAACCTTTGTGCACAATGGTGTTGTTTTCAAACCCGTCAGCTTCGTAATGCCCCAGGTACGCTTCGGTAGCCAAGGTGAATGCCCGGTCGGCTTGTCCCTTGACGTAGGCGCTTTGGGCATCGGTGATAACTTGCGCAATTGTGTCGGCAACCCTGCTCCACTGATCCGCCACCTTAGGGGCTTTGACCAGCTTAGTTACCGTTTCTGTGAGCAGGTCTGCGACTTTGTCGCTGTCTTCTCGCAGTGCCTCCGGGCTCGCACCGTCACGGCTGAGATTGCGTAAGTTCAATAGTTCGGTGACAAACTTATCGTCAACGTCACGCCCCAAAGTGTGTTTGACCTGGTCCTCCAGGCCGCTCGTCTGGTAGTTCTCATAGTAGGCTTGACGAATCAGAGTCTGGACCGCGCTCGGATCGCCAGCTTCCGGAACCGCGGCGAGCTTTTCCTGCATTACCGACACGACCTCAGACCATTCACCCAGATCGGAATCTTGGGCTGCGGCCGCGCTAGACCAGACCACCCCTCCGAAGGCTAGCGCCACCACCAAAGCGGAAAAACCTACGATAAACCGCAGTCCTCGTGCCCACAGAGAAGGCTGGTTTCTGGTTGCGTTCACGATTCTCTCAACTTCTTTCTAAATCAAATACATAACAAGGCTACAAATAAACAATTAACAAGGCAAGCCTTACCTTATAGCAAATCTAGCTATTAAAGGCTGATTCTGAACAAAATCCCCTCGCCCTACCACAGCTCCTCCAAGTGGCCGTCTAGCATATTGAACCTACGGTTGCAGTATTCATAAGCGGCCGCGTCGTGCGTGACCATCACGACCGCGCTACTGCCTTGTGCGAGCTCGTGAAATAGCCGTAGCACCGCCGCCGTGCTGTCGTCGTCCAAGTCGCCGGTCGGTTCATCCGCCAACAAAACTTCCGGTTGGGCCATGAGTGCTCGGGCGATGGCAACCCGACGCATCTCTCCCCCGGAAAGTTCTGCGGGCCAGGCGTGGGATAGATCCGCAATGTCGAGCTTTTCCAGCAAATCCAACGCGCGATTGACAGGCAAAGACCCCACCCCCACCGGCGACGATTTCCCCGACGACCGCCCTTTTGACCGCAAAGTAGCAGGCAGCACCACGTTATCCAAGACGTTGAGGGAACTGACCAGGGTTTGCTGCTGCGTAATCATTCCCAGACGAAACCGGCGCAGCTGGGACAGTTCCCGATCCGAGAGATCAGACAGATCCTCTCCTGCCACCAGAACCGTTCCTGAGCTGGGACGCAGCAAACCCATCATGAGGTTCAGCAGGGTCGTTTTTCCGTTACCCGATTTGCCTGAAACACCCACAAATTGGCCGGCGTCAACACTCAAGCTCACACTGTCTACCGCGTTGAACTCGCGTCCCCGCCGCGAAAACTTCTTGGTCACTTCGCACAGTTCCAACAACATCTATTGCCCCTCCCGCACGACCTGGTAAGTTTCTTTTCGCAGCAGGCGAATCGCCGAGATAGCACTGGACAGGACGGCGCTGAGGCACACCGTCACCAAGATGAGAACGCCCAGAGAACACTGGCTCCACAGATCGCTTTGCAGATAGGGCTGCTTCAAAGCCCTTTGAATGGCATCGCCAAAGGGTCGCAGCAGCGCCGCGCTGAGTCCCAGCCCCAGCACGCCACCCGTCAGGCTGACCAGCAGATTCTCTTTCAGCAACATTGCGGTCAGCATCCGCTTGGTGGCACCCATTATCCGCAACGAGCCCAACTCTTTGCTCCGAGACATGACGCTGACCCAGTTGACCGTCACCATCACCGCCAACGCTACTGCCCAAAAGACAGCCAGAAAGACCTGCAGGGCGCCCACAATGTGACCCACACCCTCCTTGAGCCGGGAACTAATCCCGTTCGCAGACACAAAGCCCAAGCCCTTCAGCTGGGGAGATTTAGAAATATGCTGCGCCACTTCCTCCGGGGCGTAACCGGGCTTGACTTTTACCATCACTGCGGAAACCCGGTGTCCAATCTCATCTGCGGACAAGACCGGATGCCCCACCTTTTCAGCTTGGCGCGCCAGGATTTTCGTGGTCGCCAGATTGGCAAACACAGACGAATCCAGGTTCGTGCCCGTCGGCGCCAGCCGCGCGCTTACCGGGAATTCATAGTTAAACAGGCGAATCTTGCCCTGGGCATTAATCTGAACTTTGGAGCCCGCGACCAGCTCACCGTCCTGCAGACCACGTGAATAAGTGGCTTGAATCCAGGGTTTGATAACAAAGTCGGTGTCCGGATCAATGCCGATAATCTGCAGCCGCACCTCGCAGCAACTCGCCATTAGGGAAGCAATATAGGTTTGCGTGGTGACCTGTTCCACCCCGGCAACATTGGCGACCGAATCCGAAACGTCATCTGGCAGCAAAAACCCGCTCGGTTTTCCCCCGCAGAGGTAAATATCCTTTGCGGATTGCTCAAACTGGGAAGGCACAATCATTATGTCCGCCCCCAAGCGTTCCTTGACCGATGACAAACCTTGGCTGAGGTTCAGCGAAACCATCCCTGCACCGAACGTTATCGCGCTGAGCAGGACTGCCACCAGGAACAGTCCTAAACTGCGGTAACGGTAATATTTGAGATTACGAAAAGGGAGTTTACCCCAGGTTATCTGGCTGCTTTGCATTGCAGTTTATGCCGCAGCTTTCTGAAGCTCCGGGCGGTTCCTTTGATCCAGGAATATCGCCGCACCGACTGCCAGGATCCCTATACAGCTCAGCGCCAACAGCGTGGGCATCGCGTAAACATTGCAAGACATTTCCTCGTTTTTGCACGTTCCAATAAGCACGGTGACAATCGAAATTTCCAGCACATAGATGAGCGCCGCGCTCAGGTTCAAACCGGTGCGAATCTGGGAGTTCATGAACAATGCCAGCAGCCCAATGACCAGCAGGAGGATTCCAATCCCCAAGCTGGCTTGAGCGGACCAGTAGCACGCCATATGTTGATGAGCCTCACCCATCGCTTTGCCAGCCTGCCCCATGTGGTTCATATGGTCCATACCACCGGAGCCTTTCATCCCGGACATATGTTCCTTGCCGGAGCTGTGTTTGGCAGCGAACTCGCAAACCGGCGCAAAAGTCCGCGGCGCGATGGCAATGAGCAGGCCCAACACTACGGTAGGCAGCGAACCAATGATTCTATCCTTCATGCGATTTTCTCCTTAAGATTTAACGACAACGCCAATCATCACACAGCTCAAAATAATTAGCAAGGTTAGCCTTACCTAATTAGAAAGAAATTATCGAAGGGTGTCAGGACAGTGCCCGGAGGCGCAAACGTATCTACGATACCCCTGCCACCCCCTTAGACCGTTTGCTTACCCCCGGGATACTTTCAAGGACGCAAATACACGAACTACGCCAGTTGCGTGAGATCACTAATCCCGCTGAACTCACCCGCGATATCCTGCGCTATCAAAGCATCCTCACCGGTCTAGCCAAAACCCCGACCGAGCAACTACTAGCCAAGACAGAAGAAACACGCGAGAAACGAAAAAACAAACTCACCATCGGCATCAAAACCCACGCTGCCGAAAAAGTTTCGCGCTCAAATTG
>NZ_CAMYBV010000028.1 GCF_947254095.1 uncultured Mobiluncus sp. | reverse complement strand
AGTGGCAAGTGCGTCGAATAGGGAAACTGTGGATCTCCCTGGCCTTGGCCACGCGGCTGACCATCATTTTTGCCGTTGCCTTGGTAGCGGCGCTGTCGTTGGCTGGCACCGTAACGGTACTGTCACTTTCGTCGTACCTGACCAGCCAGCAGGACGCTCAGCTTTCCGCGGCCGCTAGGGTTATGGGTCCCAACGCCGCGAACCTCTCAGACACCACGGTGTTTTCCAACAACATGCCCAG
Source organism: uncultured Mobiluncus sp. (assembly GCF_947254095.1). Lineage (GTDB taxonomy): Bacteria > Actinomycetota > Actinomycetes > Actinomycetales > Actinomycetaceae > Mobiluncus. The sequence goes on along the minus strand of NZ_CAMYBV010000028.1, from coordinate 10,330 downwards.
TGATTACTACATCTACGTGCAGTTTGTGGGCTCTATGCACCGCACGGATCGCGAATTTATCACCCCGGCAACTAAGAACGAATCAGGCATTCCCCAACGGCAATACCTGCCAAAAAAAGCTGACATCCCCACGATAAACAACACTTCTTCGCTGGTCATGCCCGGAACTACGGTCCCTTCCACCAAGTCCGGTCAAAAGTGGCGGGTTCTGTCGATTTTGTTGACTTCACAGGGTAAAGTCGCCGGAGCCGCGACTGTCGGTCTGTCGATGACACCGCAGCGCAATATGCTCCAGGCCATCATTTTCACCATCTCAATCTCGACTTTGATTATCGCCATCATCGGCACTCTGATGACAAACTACCTGGTAGGGCGCGCTTTCCGGCCTCTGCATGAGATTGAGGGGGTCGCGAACAAGATTGCGGCCGGGGATTTGACCCAACGTGTTAAGAAAGCCCCTACCACCACCGAAGTGGGTTCCCTGGCGAACTCTATGAACGTGATGCTTTCCAACTTGGAACAGGCGTTCTCAGCGGTGGAGCTGTCCGAACGCAAGATGCGGCGTTTCGTCTCTGATGCATCCCACGAGCTGCGTACCCCTACCGCCGCGATTCGCGGTTATGCGGAACTGTCGCGCATGGGCGGAGTAGGCCCGGAGCGTCAGGCGGAGGTTATGGCGCGGATTGAGTCTGAGGCCACCCGCATGGGCAACATGGTGCAAGACTTGCTGACATTGGCGCGATTGGACGAACACCGTCCGATGACCTTTGAACGCACCGATATTACCGCTTTGGCGCGGAACTCTCTGTCGGATATGGCCGTGTTGGATCCGGAACGCGACATGCAGCTGCTGAACATGGAAGATGAGACGCTGGAGGAAGTTTACAGTGTCTATGCAACCGTGGATGCGGAAAAAATTTCCCAGGTCATTACCAATTTGCTGACTAACGTGCGTCAGCACACTCCGGCGAACACCCCCGTCGAGGTGGTGGTGGGTTACCATATGTGGCCTGATGAAACCGGGGTTCCCCTTAAGAATGCCGTGGCTTCAAAGATTCCCGCTTTCCAGCGTTGTGCGGTTATAGAGATTCGTGACCACGGTCCGGGGGTAGCTCCAGAAGACGCCAAAAAGGTCTTTGAGCGTTTCTACCGTTCCGACACGTCACGAGTGCGGACCACGGGCGGTACCGGACTTGGTTTGGCTATTGTCTCCGGTATCGTTTCGGCTCACAACGGTACGGTGGCAATGCTCCAGACTCCCGGTGGTGGTGCCACGGTACGAATCAAGCTGCCGTGCCAGGCTTCACACGTGGATTCTGAGGGCGAAAAGAACAATCCGGCCGCGAAGTTCGCTGCGGCTTCCGCCGCTATCAACAAAGCGTCCAACGCCAAGGAAAGTTCCCGGCAGGCTCCTGCCCCCGCTCGGAAAGCGCCAACCAGCGCCCCGAAGCCTCCGCGCATGCCTGTCGTCAGGCCGGTGCCCCCAATAGCGCGATCTGCCGTACCCATCCCGACGGTACAGCCAGCTCCTGCCGCGGTGCCTTCCCCTCGACCTCCTGCCAAGCCGGTTCCCAAACCGAAGGTGATTCCCCCGCCTCCGCCTCCGCCGCGTTCTGCATAGGTTCGGTTCGGGCATTTTTTCGACACCTGCGTGAGGGCTTTAGGCCGTGGTGTGTACCGTCCAAAGCTTCGGTTTTAGGCGAAAGTCGTTACTACCGAGATAAACAGTTATACTTGGTAGGTTGCTTTGGGTTTCCCCAAGCTGGCAGAGGATGATGTGTATGGCCGAGATGATACCGGCTTGGTTATTGGCGGGTTTTGCCCGTTCTGTCGCCGCTGAAGGCGGTACGGCTCCGCGGGACGTAGCCCAATCCGTAGGCACCGAGTTGGCCCAGCGGTGGATGGATCCGCAGCGCCATTTTCATAACCTGGAATATCTGAAAACCACCCTGGAAAACGTTGATATTCTCAGCGAACAGGCTCGTGACGTGGACGCTATCCGCCTGGCTGTGTGGTATCACGGTGCGATTTTTGACGTTTCCGAAGCGGCGGTGGAGCGCGGGGAAGCGGGATTGGACGTGTTGAGTTCCGCTGACTATGCTGCTGATTCTCTGGCTGAGCTGGGCGTTAGAGAGACACAGATTGAAAAAATCACGGAACTTATCCGTGGTTTACATCGCCATCAGGCGGTTGACGATATTGACGCCCAGGTGCTTTCCGACGCGGATTTGTGCATATTGGCTGCGGATCCGCAAGAATATCTCGAGTATTTGCAGGCCATTCGCCGCGAGTACGCTGCCTACGACGAAGCTCGTTTTATTGCTGCCCGTTCCAAAGTCATCGGCAGTCTGCTGAACCGTCCGCAGCTGTTTTGGACGCACGGGGCAGCGGGTTGGGAAGAACAAGCCCGCGAAAACTTGAGGGCAGAGCTGGAACGTTTGGAAAAAACCGGCACCGCCGGGTTAGAGATTGCCGGGGCGGAGACTGACTCTGCTGCCCAGACCGGCATGATTCCCACTGCGACCCCGGCCTCGGAACTGTCCCCCACTCCGGGGGAAGTCACCGCGACCGTTCCTGGGACCAAACCGGAAACCGAGGACTTGTCTGAAACCGCCTCGAAGGCTGAAGATGCGGAAGATATAGACGAATCTAACGAGATCAACCCTTATGCCCCTCCTGATGAGGCGGATTTGGGCTCAACCCTCGAAAACGTCGCCGAAGCCATGGATACGATGGTCATGAAAGCGCTTAAACCGTCTGAAGTTGGCCTCAAACCCCTTTCTGACGTGCAGGAATAAGGTTTTCCACAGGGCCCACAATTTCGGGGTTTTCCACAGGTAGATTTTTTGTGACTGGGCACCCTACGCGCATTGCCTTAGTTTGAGAGTGTGAAAACCAAAGTTTGGTTTTCCCGCGCTTAAGTGTTTCAAACGAAAGGAACTACCATGCAATTTCAAGTTGATAGCGATGCCGTAGCTGCTGCCGGCGCCCAAACTCGTGCCTGTGCTGAGGAAGTCAGCACCCAGGTTTCCGCGATGATGGCGAATCTGACCACCCTGCAGGAATCTTGGACGGGTGCCGCCTCGGCAGCTTTTGCAGCTCTCGCGGCTCAATGGCGCGCCACTCAGGCTACTGTGGAGGATAACCTCCGCCAGATTGGTTTGCAGCTGGATACCGCCTCCGCGAACTACGCCGAAACGGAATCGAACGCTACCGCGCTGTTTGCCGGAGCGTAAACGAATTCGGTTACATCGTATACCCCAAAATCTAAGAACTGAGAGACTCCTGGGAAGTCTCTCAGTTCTTAACGATGTATGGATTTTGCAAAAGGGTGTTGCCGCGGTTTAGCGGTTCAGGCCCAGGTTGATTTTCTTTCCGGTAACGATTGAAATCACGACCGCAGCCGCAACCCCGGCGCCCACGCACAGCAGCATGATAAAGATGAAAGAAACGACGCCGGGAATCGAGTCAATCGGGGAGGACACGAAGGCTTGTGGCGCGTTTGCGTTGATTGCCGAGATGGAGGTCTTAGTTTTACCGGTGGCATTTGCGGGAGCCTGCGGGGCCACATTGGCGTGAATCTGCGGTTCCGCGTTAGCTACGGAAGCCGGAGCCTGGGGATACATGACTTCAGGTCCAGCCGGAACATCGACGTCATTGCCGCCCGCGTTCAGTTCCGCGGTAGAAGGAGCCGTGGGGGCGGGAGATGCCGGGTTGACCACTACGTCGGAAGCGCCAGAGGGCATTGAATCGAGGTTCACGTGCTCCATCACCGTGCCGGCGGAGTCTTCGGATGCGTTCGGGGAAGGCAAATTTTCTGCGTACGCTGCCGGGGCGAAAGCCAATCCCAGCACCAGCGCCGCTGCCGTAATCAAAAACTTTTTCATCGCGTCCTGCCTCAGTTTCGAATTGCTATGTCCAGGGTTTTCCCAGTTCCTCACCACACGATTTTCCCAGGTTCCAAACCTAGAAATCCTTGCGGTTGTTAGTTAACATTGTAACCTCTAAAACATTTATCGGTAACCCCCCAGGTTTCATTAGGATTCTTTTCGGCTTTTTTGGGTAAATCTCAAGGTTTTTTCCGGTAGTTTTCCAATCCTTTGTAACAACATTCTCATCTTTGCCTGCTCAGCCGCGCCGCCGAGCTGACACGCCCGCGACCGATACAGGTTCCGGGGAGCAGTAAAAACCACCGAGGCGACCCCCTGAAAGCAGGGAATCGCCCCGATGAAAGTTATGCGTAACTCGAACGGTTCAGTACCGCTTTAGTACATGCCACCCATGTCGGAACGGATGTTAGTGACCATTCGCCCAGGGCTGTCTGTCACGAAGAGCGCACATAGTCTCCTTGGGAGAGTATAAGAGTAAAGGCGTGCACCCTTGGTTCCAACTGGTGGTTTAGGGTGTGTCCTGCTAACTCATCAGCAGCTCTCTTACAGCAAAGTTGTAAGAAGGTTCCCCTCTCCAACCACCCGGCGCATCGGATCTCTTGTGACGTTTGCTTTGGGCGGGTTGAATATCGCACCACCTCGTGTCTATTCAAAATGCCCTGTTAATGTCCGTAATTCCTGCGTCAATTAACATTTTCCCAAACTCTGTCCCTGTCACCAGACGTACATTGTTTTCCTGTGCCATCTTGATTGCTTCGTCTGAGAATTCGTCTGCTGTTGATATTACCCATGGAATGACGGTATGTTCATCAGAAAATACTTCGTGCTGATCTTTGTATTTTGAAATCTGTTCAACTGCCTCATTGAAGGTTGTACCATCGTGGAGTATTGCCTGAATATAGAATACGACTCTTAGGGTATCAAACTCGGCAACGATGTCAGCATCTGCCCCATCCCATTTGTCGGAGCTGTTTTTGCTGGGGCACCACGCGCGGGTTGCTCCGAGCTTTTCAAAATACCACTTAATCAGTAGCTCAAACTTATCGGGGTTAAGCTGCGTTTTAATTGCATCCAGTAGTCTGTTAGCCAATTCTTCAATAACTGTGGAGTACAGATTAATTGGAGACTCCGCGCTAATTACTTTCTGAACGTCCTCGGCAAGGTCGGAAATATCCGCATTCGTCTGGCGAATTTTCATTCTTGATGTTAGTTTGCTTTCGGCGTATTCATATCGGGACAGGTTCGCCTTTACAATCTCCACCTCGACCACAAAGCCTAGGTCAACTATTTTATCGTTTTCATACCGCCGAAGCAGCCCTTTCTGGTCACGAGTGATCCGGCTTTTATCTTCTGACAAAAATTCTGCGAAACCATCAAGTTCTGTAATGGATATGGGGGTTCCCTTGACCTTATAAATCGAAAACTTACCGTTAGACAAGGGAACAACGACAAAGTCATTTGGTGAGAATCTGAAAAATTTCCAAAGATTCCAACGCGAACGTGTTGCCTGATACCCATGCTCGCTCATTGCTGCTTCAAACCGCTGTTTATTGCCATCAGTAACGGTCTTTTCGATACCGCTGCCCGCAAGCCCACACCAGCCGATGGAAAGGTACCCTTTAGCAAGTAACTTGAGGGATACATCCCATTCATGTGAGACACGGTGAAGCCAGTATTTGCAATCTTGAGGTGTTTCTTTAGAAGAATGCGTTGTCATGGTACCCATATTTTTCCCTTCTAGTCTGGCAAATACGTATCAGCATTTTAGCGCATTCTAGAAATAATGATAGAGAAAATTTTGATTTTGTTATTGTCTCCAGTAATTTCAACGCCGGCTCTGCCGCATAATGTCGTGTCCTAGCGCGCGGGTAAGCACCCATGACCCATGGCAAGGGAAAACGGGAGCGGAAATCAAAGGAATCGGCACCCGCCAAACGCAGGTGCCGATTCCAGTTGCCCTATACTGTGCTTGATTTCTGACGTAGGTTCGCTCTTAAGCGCTACGAGAAATCGAGCAATTCCAAGGGGTTGTAGCGTCTCTTAGTACATGCCGCCCATGTCGTCGCCAGCCGGAGCCGGTGCCGGAGCCGGAGGTTCGGGCTTGTCAGCCACCACCGCTTCGGTGGTCAGGAACAGACCCGCGATAGAGGCCGCGTTCTGCAGAGCGGAACGAGTCACCTTCACCGGGTCAGCCACCTTGGCTTCCAACAAATCTTCGTAATCGCCGGTGGCGGCATTCAGACCCTGACCCTTGGGCAGGTGACGGACCTTCTCAGCCACAACCCCACCTTCCAGGCCAGCGTTATCCGCAATCTGCTTCAGCGGGGATTCCACTGCGACCCGCACGATGGCGGCACCGGTCGCTTCGTCGCCTTCCAGCTGCAGATCCTTGAAAGCCTCCGTGGCAGCCTGAATCAGAGCCACGCCGCCGCCGGGAACCAAGCCTTCTTCCTTGGCAGCCTTCGCGTTGCGCACAGCATCCTCGATGCGGTGCTTGCGTTCCTTCAGCTCCACCTCGGTAGCGGCGCCAGACTTGATGACGGCCACGCCGCCAGCCAGCTTCGCCAAGCGCTCCTGGAGCTTCTCACGGTCGTAGTCGGAATCGGTCTTTTCGATTTCCTGACGAATCTGGCGAATGCGAGCCTCCAGAGCGTCCTTGTCGCCAGCGCCGTCCACGATGGTGGTGTCGTCCTTGGTGACAACGACCTTGCGGGCGGTACCCAGCACTTCCAGACCCACGTTCTCCAGCTTCAGACCGAGGTCCTCGCTGACAACCTGGGCGCCGGTCAGGATAGCCATATCCTGGAGCATAGCCTTACGACGATCGCCGAAACCGGGAGCCTTCACCGCGACGACCTTCAGCGCACCGCGGATACGGTTCAGCACCAGGGTAGCCAGCGCTTCGCCTTCGATATCCTCGGCAATAATGGCCACCGGCTTGCCGGCCTGCATAACCTTTTCCAGCAGCGGCACCAAGTCCTTGATGGAGGAAATCTTGGTATCCACCAGCAGGACGTAGGTGTCCTCCAGAGCGGCTTCCTGACGGTCCGCATCGGTTACAAAGTAAGGGGAAATGTAGCCACGATCGAAACGCATGCCCTCGGTGACCTCGAGATTCAGGCCGAAAGTGTTGGATTCTTCCACGGTGATGACGCCCTCTTGGCCAACCTTTTCCATGGCCTCGGCAATCATTTCGCCGATGGTTTCGTCAGCGGCCGAAATCGAGGCGGTCGCAGCGATTTGTTCCTTGGTCTTAACTTCCACCGCGTCGGCGAGCAAACGAGCCACCACCGCGTCCACGGCCTTCTCGATACCGTGGCGCAACGCAATCGGGTTCGCGCCAGCAGCCACGTTGCGCAGGCCTTCCTTCACGATAGCCTGAGCCAAAACGGTCGCCGTAGTGGTGCCGTCACCAGCCACGTCGTCAGTCTTCTTGGCGACTTCCTTGACCAGTTCGGCGCCAATCTTTTCGTAGGGGTCAGCCAGGTCAATTTCCTTAGCGATAGACACGCCATCATTAGTAATGGTCGGGGCGCCCCACTTCTTTTCCAACACCACGTTGCGGCCCTTGGGTCCCAAGGTTACCTTGACGGTGTCAGCCAACAAATCCAGTCCGCGTTCCATGCCGCGACGGGCTTCTTCTGCAAAGGCAATCATTTTTGCCATTTATTACAACCTCCGCTTTTATAAGGTTCATGTGCGGCGAATGCCCGCGACGGACGGCTGGGGTTGTGGCGGTTCACGTCTCCGCGCGACCTGCAGCCTCATTCACCAACTTGTCACTCTGACATTGAGAGTGCTAACTCAATCTTGGCACTCTCGCCCCTAGAGTGCAAGTTTTAAACGTACGAGCCCGCACCACGAAGCTGTGCAAAAATCACTGACCCGGCTGGCCTTAGAGCCTGCCGACCAGCACAACCTGAATCTTGTCCAGGCCGTCTTTGGGCACAATCATGTCGATATTCAAAACCCGCTGCACCTCGCGCGCTTCCACCTCGCGGTCGGAGGGGTAATATATGGTGTTCACCGCGGGTTTGGTGCCCTGGAAGTTATCGGCAGACACTTTCGTAAAGCCATCCGCTGCCACTTTGTCCTTGATTTTTGCAGCCAGTCCGTTGATTCCCGAAGCGTTCAAGACACTCACGTTGATACTTTTATCGGCAGAAGGAGGCTCGGTAGTTTTTTCCGCAGCGGGCGGAGTAGTTTTGGTCGGTTCCTCGCTGGGTGCGACACTTTCAGTGGGTTTTTCGCCGGGTTTTTCGGTTTCAGAAGGGCTCGGGGTCGCCGCGGTGTTTGGGGTTTGGCTCATCTGTGGCTTATTCGCCGCATCGTTAGCAGTTGAGGGGTGCGACCCAATCAGGAGCAGCATGGCCCAAGCCAACAAGGGCGCGGCAATAATCACGATGACAAAAGGCAGAAAGCCGTGCCACCAGGGCTGACCAGGCCGGTGCGCGCCCTGGGGCAAGTTTTTCCCAATCCGGTCGAATTCATCCTCGGGGTATCGTGCTTCATCCACGTGTCTAGCTTACGGATTGCGTCGGTTTCCGAGCTGTTCCCACGCCGTTAATCCAACGAAAAGGTGAGAAAAACAGGTTCTTGACCGGCCGCTCACGGCAGGCGCCAAACTACCGGCTGGCCACCCTGGGCCACCAACAATTCATTGGCTCGTGAAAAGGGACGGGAACCAAAGAATCCTCGTGACGCTGATAGCGGGGAGGGATGAACCGACTCGAGGCACGGTACGTGGGGCATAAACTCTTTGGTCTTGCGCGCATCGGCACCCCACAAAATCGCGACCAGCGGCAGCCCTTGCGCAGCGTGATGTTTAGCGAGTTGGCGGATGGCGAACTCGGTAATAGCCTCCCAGCCTTGGCCTCGGTGGGAGGCGGGTTTGCCTGGCTGTACAGTCAAAGCCCGGTTTAGCAGCATAACTCCCTGATTTGCCCAGGGTCGCAAATCCCCCGAAGTTGGCAGGGGCAGGCCTAAATCTTGGTGCATTTCCTTAAAAATATTAACCAGCGAACGCGGAATTTCTGTACCGGGCATTACAGAAAATGATAGCCCCATGGCGTGACCGGGGGTGGGATAGGGATCTTGGCCGACAATCAGGACTTTCACCTGCGCCAAAGGATACTGAAAGGCGTGAAATACATTTTCTCCAGCCGGGAAATATCCCCGCCCCGCCGCCAGTTCAGCGCGCAGGAAATCTCCCATGGCGTGAATCTGGTCCTCAACCGGGGCCATAGTTTGCGCCCAATCCGGGGACATAATCCGTTCCAGTCCACCGCGATTCTCCCCTGTATTCATGGCCACTCCCTACATGTCCAGAGCCAGATCGAGAATGGGGGCGCTGTGCGTGAGGGCTCCCACGGAGATATAGTCCACTCCGCTGGCGGCCGTCGCCGCCGCATCGCGCAGCGTCAACCCCCCGCTGGCCTCGGTTTTCACTCCGTGCGGGGCAGCGATTGCCACCGCTTTAGCCATGGTTGCCGGGCTCATATTGTCCAGCAGAATCAGCCCTACCCCGAGAGCCGTCGCCTCTGTGACCTGTTCCAAAGTGTCGCATTCAACTTCCAGGGGAATCTGGGGGGCATGAGCCCGTACCGCCTGCACCGCGGCCGCCAACGAACCGGCTGCGGCAATGTGGTTGTCTTTAATAAGCGCTGCGTCCCCCAGCCCCATTCGGTGATTTTCCCCGCCACCGCAACGTACCGCGTACTTTTGCAGCACGCGCATACCGGGAATCGTTTTGCGCGTGTCACGCACCCGAGCTTTTGTACCTGTCGTTCCACTTTGACCGGGGGCAGCGGTAATAGCATCCACGTAAGCCGCCACCGCAGTCGCCACACCGCTGAGCTGACTGGCCAGGTTCAACAGGGTCCTCTCGGCGGTCAGCATAGTCCTGGCACCAGCGGTTATCTCTAAAATGACATCGCCCGGCTCGACCCGTGCCCCGTCCTGGCGGCGCATCGTGACCCGCGGTGTGGGGGCGCCGGTCTTTTGCGCCAGCACGAAAGGCACCGCGGCGGCGATAGGAACCCCCGCCAGGCATCCCGGCTCGCGAGCTACCATCCGGGCTTGTACAGTGAGGGAGTCATCAAAAATGGCATCCGTGGTGACGTCCGGCCCGTAAGCCAAGTCTTCGTCCAAAGTCGCCTCAATAAAGTCCGTGACCTGGCGCGAATCTAACTTCGCTGCCGCTAAAGCGCTGGTGATTTCTGTTGGTAACATCGTTTTCTCTCTCCTTTATCGCGTCTGGCTCGCGCCGTGAGTTCAGACCGAGGTCTCGCTGACTTCCAGGGAGGTTCCGTCTGAGCCCAGCTGAACCTCCAGATGCTTGCGCCACTCCTCGCGACGGTGCGGGAAATCCGTTCGCCGGTGGGTGCCGCGGGATTCTTCTCTGGCCAAGGCCGGTGCCACCAGGGCTCGGGCTACCAGCG
>NZ_CAMYBV010000027.1 GCF_947254095.1 uncultured Mobiluncus sp. | reverse complement strand
GTGATTTTGCCGGGGAACTGGACGGAAACCGGGTTCACGCGTTTGCTCATGTGACGGGTGGCGGTTTGGCCGCGAATCTGTGCCGGGTCATTCCCGCTGGGCTACACGCGGTGGTGGACCGTTCGACTTGGCAGGTGCCGGGAATTTTCCGCTACCTGATGGATTTGGGAGGGGTGGACGTGACCAGCGCCGAGGACACCTGGAACCTCGGAGTGGGCATGGTGGCTATCGTGCATCCTGATTTTGTGCCCGCCACGATGATGGCGGCACAGGTCGCCGGCATGGAATCTTTTGTCATGGGACTTGTTAGTGATGGTGTTCCCGCAGGTGAGCGCCAGATTTCCGGGACTAAAGGGGTCGCTGGAGGAACCGTAGCGATGCTCGGTGAATACCGGTTCTGAGCCCGGGCTACTGTCAATCGCGTGGATAAAAGGTGGAATACAGGCAATAGCTGCCAATAATGGCAGCTATTGCCTAAATACCACCTTATATGGACAACAAATGAGGTTACCGGTGGCGGCGGCGTAGTTTTGCCAGCAACAAAACACCGGCAACCACTCCGGCCGCGATGCCCAGTTTCTTTTGCGAATCCACATCGCCTTCCACCGCGTCAGTGAAGGTATCCTTGGCTTGCTGCGCAAAATTCTGGGCTTTCGCTTTCGCTTCTTTGACCTGGTTGGCCGGACGGAGCCGATCCACTAACTGGTCTACGGTCTGACCCATATCGGAGCGAGCGGTTTCAATCTGACGCTCGATTTCCTCCGGGCTACCGTTAAACTCTTTTTTCTCTGCGATGTTTTCGCTCATTTTTTCGCTCCTAAATCCGGGCGCTTGATGGCTGCTTTCAGCGTCGCAACGTCGCGCTTAACGTGCTTTTGGGGTTCCGGAATGTTTTCTTTGGCGCGTTTCACCGCGGACAGCCCGACCAGAACCAAAATCGCGGTCAACACCAGCAAAACCGCTGCGGTGAGCAAAGCGCCCCACGCCGCGAAACCGGTCAGCGCCGTAAACCCATAGAACATTGCTTTAATCAAATAACCCAGCATGAACAGGGCGAACACGCCAGCTGCCGCCAGCATTCCCGCCGCCAAACCAAACCGAGACCCGGCGGCCTTGGCCTGGGCTTTCATCAACGCGACCTCAGCCCTGAACAGGTCAGAAATCTGGGTAGAAAACCGCGCAAACAGCGCCCCCAGCGATAATTTCGGTTCTTCTATAGCCATTAGGGCCTCCTCGTCGACGTCACTTAAAACCTAGTTTACTATTTTCACAAAATCAGCGTTTAGGAAGCGAGAGTCGCCATGAGCGCCGGGGTCCGCAAGATTTTCCGCGCCGGCCACGCCGCCGCCAAAACCGCCAAAAAGACAGCCGCCGCAACGAAACTGAGCTGGCCTAGCACCGGAATTCCCCACTCTCCCAGCCCGAAGTCACGCAGCAGCCAGCGCCACAGCATCCCGATGACCAGCCCGGAAATCCAGCCCAGCCCCGCTCCCAGCAGCGCCAGGAAAAATGCCTCCCACCGCAGCGAAGCCCGCACTTCCCGCGGGGTAAGCCCCAGCACCCGCAGCATGGCAAAACTCTGGCGCCGTTCTACCATCGCCAGCGCCAAAGTGTTCACAATCCCCAAAATAGCGATAACGATTGACAGTCCGAGCAGCGCATACATCAGCCACAGCACTTGTGTGGTGGTTTGCGACAGGGCGTGGGACAGCTCCACCGGAGTAAAGACCCGGTAGACAAAAAATGGGTTCAGGCTGTGCTGTATCTGGTCTTGTGCCTGACGAATCTCAGCCGTGGTGGGTGCGGCATTCTCGCTCTGAAGGTTTACAAAAATGTACTGGTAGGTCAGGGTTTCGGGGGCCGCCGCCTGGCGCAGATACTGAGGATCGAGGAAAATCGCTGCGTTCAGCAGGGTGGAGCGGACTATTCCGGCGACTTTGGTGGAGTAAATCCCGCGGGGACCCGTCACCGTAATCGCGTCCCCGACTTTCCACCCTTCACGGGCGGCATCACGGGCGTTCACCAGGGCTTGGCCGTTTGCCAGTCCCTCCACGTCACCGGCCTTGACCTGCAAGGAGACGAGGTTCCTGGCTTCGTCCGCGGTGATACCGGCGGCGGTGAGGGACCGCGTGGGATCTTGGTCGAGGCGCACCAGCATCGGAGTGCTAATGATGTTGGCGTTGGCGAAGCGTACCCCGTCCACTTTCCGCAGCGCCGCGAGGGCTTTTTCGACGTTCGTGGACGGCTGCAGAGAGGCCACAACCAGGTCGGAATGGACTTCTGAAACCACTCCGGCCTGTAGGGACTTGCGGGCGGAATCGGCCAGGATGCCGCCGGTGGTGGCGATTGCTATGCCGATGACCAGGGCGGCTGCCCCCAGGGAGGTGCGGCGCGGGTAGCGGCGCAGGTTGCGCAGGGCCAAATGTGCCGGTAGGCGGTGCAGGCGCTGAAATAATGCGGCAAAAATCCACAGGAACGGGCGCAGCAGGACTGGGGTCAGACACAACACGCCGGACAACCCCAACAGCGAAGCCGCCAGGGCCAGCACTGTCGCAGGCGTCCCCACTCCTGACTGGGACGCCTCCACCAGCGCCCCGGCACCCAAGGCAACGGCCACGACCAGTACCATCACTCCGAAAATTGTGGCGCCGCGCAGGCGACCTTTCGGGGCGGGAGCGCTGGCAGCCAGAGCATCCAGCGGGGTCATGCGCCCGGCACGCCGCGCCGGAATCAAGCAGGCCACCACGGTAATCAGGACTCCCAGGGCCACAATCGCCAGCGCCCGCACGAGCCCCAACGGTACGCCGGAAGTGAACACCCACCCTTGTGCAGTGAGAATTTGCCGGGCACCCAGCACCAGCGCCAGCCCTACGCCCTCGCCCAAAACGGACCCGAGCAGCCCAATCAGCAGGGCTTCGCCGGTCACCAGCAGCTGCAGCGACCGGGGAGTGTAGCCCGTGGCGCGCAGCATCCCGAGCATTCGATAGCGGGAAGTAACCAGAATCCCGAAAGTGTTGGCAATCAGGAAGGCGCCCGCCAGCAACGCCAGCGCCACAAACGCCTGGGCCAGCAGGTTCACCAGTCCGACTGTGCGAGCCACGGCCGCGGACTGCTGGGCGCGCAGCGCGGCACCCGTCAAAATGACAGCATCGGGACCGACCGCGTCTTGGACTCGTTCCTTGACGTTGTCGGGGTTAGCCACGGGCGCCACGTGGATGCCGATGAGCTTGATTTTGCCGGTGGGGGAAAACCAGGTTTTCGCGTCCTCACCGTCGACGAAAGCCAAGGTGGCGGTGCCGAGCGGGGCTTTGAACTGGGCCAGGCCCACGACTTTCAGGCGGTGGGTCGCACCGGCCCAAATCAGGGTGGCGGTTTGGCCGGTTTTCAGTCCGGCGCGCCGTGCCGTGTTCACTTCCAGCATGACCTCTTTCGGTCCTTGCGGCAGGCGTCCCGAGGCGACTTCCGGGCCGGGCGGATAGGGAAAAACGCCGCGCACCAGGGTCGGGGTGAGCCCCATCGAGACGGGGCGTTTGTCCTGATCTAACAGGACAGCTTGCCCCTCAAAGCGGGGTGCGGCGTGGGCTACTCCGTCAACCGCTTCGATAATCGGCACAAGTTCGTCGCTGATGTTGCCGCGCGCCTCCAGGTCTCCCGCGGCGGCGTCTTTCATCGGGGGCGCCACGGCATAGAGGTCCCCGGACAGCGTCGCGGTTACCGAGGACTTGGCTGCGTCCGTCATCAGGTCGGTTATCCCCAAAGTGGCGGTCAAGAACATGATGCCCAGCACTACGGCGAACACGGTGGGAAAAAAGCGGTAGCCGCGGCGGGTGATTTCGCGCCAAATGATTTTCCACATGGCGTTTACCGGCCTTTAGGAGGGTATCTCAAGGATTGGGTGCGCCAGTTCGGGGTGGGGGTTTCCGGCGCGGCCGAGCCAGGGGCCGTGGGGGTCGTGGGGGTCGTGGGGATTGTTGGGGCTGGCGAGCCGGAGGCAGTGGTAGCCGAGGCCTCCGGTGCGTCCGGGGTGGACGCGGCGGACGAGGTTGACGGGCCGGGGGTGCGACCCAGGTTTCGCAGTTCGTCCTGCAAAGTCGCCGAACGTGCTCCTGCCTGGGCTAACATGGCGTCTGCCCGGGCAATGAGCAGTTCTTGGTCGGGGGTCTTCCCATGGCTAGGCAAGCTCGGGCTGTCGCCGTAGGGAGCTGATGTAGCGGCGGCGGCGCGCCGTGTTCGCAGCGGGGGCGTCGGTTCTGAGGTGCGCGAGCCGCGCGGCGCGGGGGATCCCTGCAGGGTTTCCGTAGCGTCATTAATCGCCGCTCCCGAAGCTGCCAGGAGCTTCTCCGCCTGCTCAATCATGGCCAACAGTTCGCTCTTGCCTTCGGCTTCGGCCAAGTTAGGGTCGATGGCGGGTCGCCGCGACCGGCGCGGCCCTTCATAAGTGCGGGAAGTGGCGGGTTCTGGTCTCGGTGTAGGTTCGGGAAGGGGTTCCGGGGCAGTTACCGCAGCGGGCGTGGGTTGCGACTCGGGTTGGCGCGCGAACGTGTCCGGAGCCGTTGACGGGGTTTCTGGCTGATAGTTTCGCCGAGTCTCCGGGAGGGGTTCAAAAGTCGGTTCCGGTGCGGCCGGCGGTGCGGGCTGCGGTGTGGGCTGAACGGTAGCCCGCACCCCAGCAGGGGACATCGTGTCGTCTGGCTCGGCAAATCTATCAGGAGAATCAGGGCGCGCCGGCGCGGGTTCGTCCGGGCTCGTCTGGAGTGATTCGGGGGTAAACGATTCGGAAAGAATCCGGGACGAAGCCGAACTGGGCACTAGCATGGGGGTATTGCCCGCCCAGGCGTTCTCGGCGGGCGGCGTGACCGGCAGCGGGACTGGCGGTGCAACTGGCGCAGTTGCGTCTGTGGGAAGCACCGGCGGCGCAGCCGGTGTGGGCGTATTCGCTGCGATGCCTCCCAGAATCGGACGGCGCGACAGGGGAGACGCCACCAAGTCCCCTTCACCGTCAACAGTGGGCGCGGGCTGGTCCGTAAAATCGAACGGATTGGACCCGGTATCACCAAAATCCGCAACCGGGGTGTCAAGGCTGCCGGACGTGTCGGAGTTAGCGGCTGCCAACTCGGCAGACCCGGAAATCACGGAATCAAAGTCGCTGCGCCCCTGGGCGGCAAAACCCTCGCCACCGGCTACATTATCCTGAACCTCCGGGGGATTGGCAGGCAAAGCCGACAGCGGCTGACCCAACAAATCATTAGTGTCGTCCGGGGAGGCGGGCTGCGCCACGGACATACTGGGCCACTTAAAATCGCCGCGGGCCAGGGAATCTGCCAGTTCGTTCGGTTCGGGGTTGGTCTCGGCGATGCCCAGGTCGGCAAAAGTCGGGGCGGCGCTGCGTCGCCGGCGCGTGGGGGGAGGCGGTGCGGGGACAGATGCCGGCCTGGGCTTAGGGGCATCCGCAATCGGGAACACGCTTTGCAAGTAAGGGGAAATCGGAGAGGCCGGCTCTGAACCCGATGCCGAATTTGGAAAAACCGCGGGTTCCACTGTGGGTAATTCGGCCTGTTCAGACTCAGTTTCCGCCTCGATTTTTGGCAAACTCACGACGGCGGTCAAATCGTTTTCCGTGGCTGGCGAATGCACGTCTCGCAAAGCCGCGGGAGAGCCCAGCTGCCCCGCACGTTTCCGAGCTTGTCGCACTTCACCGAGATTTTGCTCCGCTTCGAGGATAGCTTCGCGGGTCGGGTTCGTCAGTTGGGCAACGATTTGGCCGTCAAATAGGAATAGCACCCGGTCGGCGTATTTCGCGGCGTCCGGTTCGTGGGTGACCATAATAACTGACTGTTCCCAGTCACGCGCGGCGGCACGTAGGAACGAAAGAACCTGCGCCGAAGAGGCTGAATCGAGGTTTCCGGTCGGCTCATCAGCGAAAACGACCTCCGGAGCGGGCAGCAACGCGCGAGCACAAGCGACCTTTTGCTGTTGACCCCCGCTCAGCTCGGAGGGAAAGGCGCTCAGTCGCGATTCCAAATCCAGCTCTTTGACCAGCGTTTTCAACCGGCGCCGATCCGGTGACTGGCGGCGCACCATCGTCGACAACTCGATATTTTCTGCGACAGTCAACGTGGGCACCAGGTTAAACGCCTGAAAGATAAACCCAATCGTGTCGCGACGAAACCGGGTCAGCTCCGTGGCGTTCAGCTGGGACAGGTCGCGACCGGCGACCGTGACCGTCCCGGATTGAAACGAATCCAACCCCGCCAAAATGTGCAGCAAAGAGGATTTCCCCGACCCGGAAGGCCCCATAATGGCGGTGAACTGGGCGCGGGGGAAATCCACGTCCACGTTATCCAAAGCCGTAACGGCACGCTCCGTATCAGCCTGACCATAAATTTTAGTCAGACCGCGGACGCTAATGAGGGGATCTGAAACCGGAGAAAGCGTGGTGGAAAATCTCGGTGATGCCGCAGGGGATTGATTGACCAAGTTTCGCCTCCTTTCTCTGCATTCTTTCATATTTGCCGCCAAGGCGCCGGTTTCCACGCCCAAAGGAAGCCCAACACAATACCAAAGGTCGATGCGCACTCAGCGAGCGGGCCGAAGGCGGAACCATACGGCCTTGTGACAATTTTACAAAATGCTATGAACTGGTAAAACGTCACACGCGGTAGCGAAAAATGGTCGGACAAGGTTTTTTCACCTTGCACGCGTCACCGTCTACAATGGCTAAATGCCCGGAAAACCGCGAAAACCCGTTCCCGCGCCCCTGATTTTCTTTACCGAGGGAGTCATCCAGTATGTCGGTGCCGGTTTCGCGGTAACGTTGTTTGCCCTGATGGGGCCCCTGACCGTGGCTTGGCTGCGCACTGTATTTGCCTCCGTACTGATGCTGGCGTGGCGCCGGCCCTGGGGAAAACGGGCGCTCACCCCCAGCGGTTATGTTTGGTCCTGCCTGTTCGGGACGGCCCTGGTCTGTATGAACATGACATTTTACGAGGCAATAGCGCGGCTTCCCTTGGGTACCACCGTTTCCGTGGAGTTCCTGGGGCCGGTTATTTTCGCGGCTATCGGCATCACCGGCTGGCTGGGCAAGTTCTCGGTCCTGTTGGCATTTTCCGGCGTGGTCATGATTGGCGGGCTGGGCCTGGACATGAGCGATCCGACCGACCGGTTGGGCTTGTTTTGGGCCCTGGTCGCCGGGGGAATGTGGGTCGCCTATATGGCTTTGGGTCGCAAAGTTGCGGTTTTGGGTCGGGGCATCGATTCCCTCTCAGTAGGCTTGGCATTCGGTTCGTTCCTGCAGCTGCCCCTGGCCTGGCCCGACATCCACGTCGCGTTTAGCTCGTGGTCTGTTTTCGGTCTGGCCCTGCTGATGAGCCTGTGTTCCTCCTTTGTGCCTTACATTCTGGAACTGGTCGTGCTGCGTGATGTCTCCGCCGCCATTTTCGCGCTGCTCTCCGCGCTGTTGCCGGTGACGTCCCTGCTGGTGGGTGTATTTATGCTGCGGCAGTTTCCGAGTTGGGCAGAAGTGGGCGGTCTGATTTTGGTGTCGATAGCGGTGGCGCTGACCTATCGGCGCGAACCCGCCGATTCAGCCCCGCCCTCCCAGAGCGAGTCGGCGGACTAGACTAGGCTTATGACCGGTTTTTCACAGCGTTTGCAAGCTCTCTCCCAGCAGGTCGCCACGGCGGCCGCGGACGCTGGTCGCGACGTCGGATCAGTTCGCATCCTTCCGGTCAGCAAAACCCATCCGGTTGCGGACCTGCGCGAAGCCCTCGAAGCGGGAGCGCGCGAATTCGGGGAAAACAAACCCCAGGAACTGGCCGCGAAAGCTGCGGAACTGGGCGCGAACCTGGGCTTGAGCGCTGACGGGAACGGTGAAAGCCCCCGTTGGGTCCAAATCGGCAACCTGCAGCGCAACAAGGCCAAACTCATCGTCGCTTACGGCGCGGAACTTCAGTCCTTGGATTCAGCGAAGCTGGCGCAAACCCTGAACCGGCTGCTTGACCAGGCGGGACGGACCCTGGAAGTGATGATTGAAGTCAACACTTCCGGTGAGGAAGCAAAACACGGGGTCACCCCGGAGGAAACCCTAGAGTTGGCGCGACTGGTCATTGACCAGCCCCAACTGCACCTCATCGGCTTGATGACGGTGGCGGCGCGTGTGGACCAGGTCGGGGAGCATGGTGTTATTGAGATGTTTTCCCAGCTCGCGGGGTTGCGAGAGGACGTGTCGGGGCTGCCCGGAGGTGCGGATTGTCGGGAATTGTCGATGGGCATGAGCGGGGATTTTGAGTTGGCCATTGCGGCGGGCTCCACGTGTGTGCGGGTCGGTTCGGCCCTGTTTGGTCCTCGAGATTACGCGCAAAAGCCTGTCCAGTGACGGAAAACTGCAGATTTTTGGGATAATGTCCACGTGAAGCGTCCCAGTTTGAAACCGCGCCAACCCTCTGACGCGGAAAAGCCGACCCCGCGCGGCTCGGCGACGCCACACGCTTCTGCCCGAAAACCTCGCAAAGTCGGGGGAAACGAGAACGTCGGGAGAACCGGGAAAACAGTGGACCCGGGCTTGTCCGCAGCGAAAGTCACGCCACGCAACCCCGCCGTGGACTCCCCGGGCTCGACCCGCATTGCCCGAATCTTGACGCTGGCGGCCGTAGCGCTTGCCGTATTCCTGGTGGTGTTCTCTCCGTTGCGTTCCTGGATGGATCAGCAGCAGCAGGCTCGCTCACTGGCAGCCCAGATTGCCCAGGTCAAAGCACAAAACGCCGAGCTGGAAGCGGAAATCAAACGCTATAAAGACCCCGAATACATTTCCCGCCAAGCCCGCGAACGCCTGGGATACGTGAAACCCGGCGAGATTACCTATGTCGTAGTTGATCCTCCCGGCGCAAAAAAACCGCAGCTGACCAGCGGCTGGACCGATAAAGACACGAATGATTTGCCGTGGTTCCGCCAGATTGTCGCCGGATTGGAAGTCGCGGGAGCCGCTCCTGCCCCGGAAACTGCCTCGGGGGCTGAGGGGACAACCCCCGCCCCGGGGGCGAAAACTACCGAACCGTCCTCGACACCCGGCAAAACCGCCCCGGAACCAGCCCCGAAATCCTCGAACGCCCCGGCCCACAACTGAACGCCGACCGGAAACTGACAAAAGGAGCCCTTGTGATTACACCCGCTAGCCCGGAGGATTTGCGCATTATTGCAGCTCAACTGGGGCGCGTCCCGCGGGGAGTGCTGGGGGTAGCCGCCCGATGCGGGAATTGCGGAGCGTCATCTGGTGCCAGTTCCGCTGGTCAGGAGGGGGGTGTCCCCGCTGGTCATCCGGCGGTCATTGCGAGTGCCCCGCGCCTGCCTGGCGGCGAGCCGTTTCCCACGTTTTATTACCTGACCTGCCCGGCGGCGGTCGCGGCTGTGTCACACCTGGAGGCAAACGGGGTCATGCGCGAGGCAGAAGCCTTGCTGGAGGCAGACCCGCAGCTAGCGGCCACTTATACCCGCGCTCATGAGCTTTATATTCGCGAGCGCACCCAGGCGGGCGAAGCCGCCGGAATCGGGGAAGTCCCTGAAATCGCGGGCGTGTCGGCCGGAGGAATGCCTCACCGGGTCAAGTGTTTTCACGCCCTGCTCGGACACGCGTTGGCGGCGGGTCGGGGGGTAAACCCCATCGGGGATTGGGTGTTGGATCGGTTGGCGGAGTTGCCGGCGAGTGACCCGCATCGCTGGACGCCCGCGACTTGTGCCTGGAAATTGGGCGAAACCACTGGGGAAAGGGGCCGGTAATGCGTTTGGCGGCGATTGATTGTGGAACTCACTCGATTCGTTTGCTGATTAGTGAGGTTGACCCCCAGTCCGGGGCGATGGCTGACGTAATGCGATTGAATCGGATTGTGGGCTTGGGCGAAGGGGTGGACCGGACCGGGCATCTCAGTGAAGCCGCGTTGGAGCGGACTTTTGTGGCGGTCGAGGAATACGCCGGTTACGTGCGCCGGGAGGACGTCCAGCGGATTCGGATGGTGGCGACTTCCGCTTCGCGCGATGCGGATAATTTTTCGCAGTTTAGCGCCGGAGTGCAGGCGCGGCTGGGGATTACGCCGGAGGTCATTTCGGGACAAGTCGAGGCCACGTTGGGATTCACCGGGACACTTTCAGCGCACCGCGACATTGCCAGTCCGGCTCTGACCGTAGACATCGGGGGAGGTTCCACTGAGTTTGCTTTCGGGGAGGCGAGCTCCGATACTGGTCGTTTTGACCAGGTCACGGCCGCGGTGTCGATGAACATGGGTTCCACGCGGGTCACCGAACGTTATCTGCGACCCGCCGAAGATGCGCGGGGGGTGCCCAGCGAGGACGCTATCAGCCAGGCTGGACAGTTTGTAGATTCCCTGATTGCCCAAGCTGGCGCCAGCGTGCCGTTGGAGCGTGCCCGCGAGGTAGTCGGGGTGGCCGGTTCGGTCACGACTTTGACGGCCTTGGAGTTGGGGTTGGACAGTTACGAGCCGGACAAAATCAACGGGGCCGTGCTGGATTCTGGCGCGCTGCGGGAACGTGCCCGGCGTTTGATTCGGATGCCGCACGCGGAAAAA
>NZ_CAMYBV010000026.1 GCF_947254095.1 uncultured Mobiluncus sp. | reverse complement strand
TTAGGAGGTTATTTATGGCCAGTTTGAACAGCTTAAATGCTCGCAAGACTTTGCAGGTGGGAGGTAAATCCTACGAGATTTTCTCTCTCGATGCCGTGGAAGGCTTAAAAAAGCTTCCTTACGCGCTGCGCATTTTGGGCGAAAACCTGCTGCGTAACGAGGACGGTGCCAACATCACCGCCGACCAAATTAAGGCTTTGGCGGCATGGAATCCCGATGCGCAGCCCAGCACAGAAATCCAGTTCACCCCGGCTCGCGTGGTGATGCAGGACTTCACCGGTGTGCCTTGCGTGGTTGATTTGGCCACCATGCGCGAGGCCGTGAAAGACCTGGGCGGCGACCCCGAGAAAATCAACCCCCTAGCTCCGGCAGAAATGGTCATCGACCATTCGGTCCAGATTGACTACTTCGGACGCCCTGACGCTCTGAAACTCAACACGGATAAGGAATACGAACGCAACTCGGAACGTTACAAGTTCCTGCGTTGGGGCCAGGGCGCCTTTAACAACTTCCGCGTGGTGCCGCCGGGGACCGGCATTATCCACCAGGTCAACATCGAGTACCTAGCGCGTTCCGTGTTCACCAAGGAACTGCCCGACGGCACGGTACAGGCTTACCCTGACACCTGCGTCGGCACCGACTCCCACACCACGATGGTCAACGGGCTGGGCGTGCTGGGCTGGGGCGTCGGCGGCATTGAAGCCGAAGCCGCTATGCTCGGTCAGCCGGTGTCCATGCTGATTCCGCGCGTGGTCGGCTTCAAGCTCAAGGGCTCCATTCCCGCCTCCGCTACCGCCACGGACGTGGTGCTGACCATCACCCAGATGCTGCGCGAGCACGGCGTGGTCGGCAAGTTCGTGGAGTTCTATGGCGAGGGCGTCACGCAGGTGCCGCTGGCTAACCGCGCCACCATCGGCAATATGTCTCCCGAATTCGGTTCTACCGCAGCCATCTTCCCGATTGACCAGGTCACCGTGGACTACTTGCGCTTGACCGGACGTGACGAGGAGCGTTGCGCTCTGGTGGAGGCTTACGCCAAGGAGCAGGGCTTGTGGCACGATCCGAGCTTCGAGCCGAAGTACTCGGAGTACCTGGAACTCGACCTGTCCACCGTGGTGCCATCCATTGCCGGTCCGAAGCGCCCGCAAGACCGTATCAAGTTGAGCGAAGCCAAGCAAACCTTTGAAAAGACCCTGGTGCCCACCTACGCTCCTGAAGCGCATAAGCTTGTGGATCTGACCACCGCTGACGGCACCAAGACCAACCTCGATCATGGCCGCGTGGTCATTGCTTCCATCACGTCTTGCACGAACACTTCCAACCCCTCGGTGATGATGGCTGCCGGTATTCTGGCTCGCAACGCCCGTGCTAAGGGACTGAAGTCGAAGCCGTGGGTAAAGACGTCGGTGGCTCCCGGTTCCCAAGTCGTCACTGACTACTTTGACCAGGCCGGTCTGTGGGGCCCCCTCGATGAGCTGGGCTTTAACCTGGTGGGTTACGGCTGCGCGACCTGTATCGGTAACTCCGGTCCGGTTCCGCCCGAAATCTCGAAGGTCATCAACGACAACGACCTGGCCGTTACGGCGGTGCTGTCTGGTAACCGTAACTTCGAGGGACGTATTTCTCCCGACGTTAAGATGAACTACCTGGCTTCTCCGCCGCTGGTTGTGGCCTACGCCCTGGCCGGTACCATGGACTTCGATTTTGAGACGGAGCCCCTGGGCCAGGATCAAAACGGCAACGACGTGTTCCTGCGCGACATCTGGCCCGACCCCGCCGAGGTGCAACGGACTATCGACGAGACCATCAACCGCGACATGTACACGAAGGATTACGCGAACGTGTTTGCTGGTGATGAGCGCTGGCAGTCTCTGCCGACCCCGGAAGGCAGCCGCTTCACCTGGGACGATGCCTCGACCTATGTGCGCAAGGCACCGTTCTTTGACGGAATGAAGATGGATCCGGAACCGGTCAAGGACATCCACGGAGCTCGGGTTTTGCTGAAACTGGGCGATTCCGTCACGACCGACCATATCTCTCCGGCCGGCGCTTTCAAGCCCGAAACTCCTGCTGGCCAATACCTGACCGGAAACGGGGTGCAGCCCAAGGACTTCAACAGCTACGGTTCGCGCCGCGGCAACCACGAAGTCATGATGCGCGGCACGTTTGCCAACATCCGCATTAAGAACCAGCTGCTGGACGGGGTTGAGGGCGGTTTCACCCGCGACTTCACCCAGGAAGGTGGCCCCCAGTCCTACGTTTATGACGCCTCCATGAACTACCAGGCTGCCGGGATTCCGCTGGTCGTGCTGGGCGGCAAGGAATACGGTACGGGCTCCAGCCGTGACTGGGCTGCAAAAGGTACGCGCCTGCTCGGTGTGAAAGCCGTTATCGCACAGTCTTTCGAGCGCATTCACCGTTCCAACCTGATTGGCATGGGTATCCTGCCGCTACAGTTCCCGGAGGGACAGTCGGCGGACTTGCTAGGTCTGGATGGGACGGAAACCTTTGACATCAGTGGTGTAACCGCTCTGAACGAAGGTAAGACTCCTGAGACGGTGAAGGTGTGCGCCACCAAGGCCGATGGCTCTAAGGTCGAGTTCGACGGGGTGGTTCGTATCGACACCCCCGGAGAGGCCGACTACTACCGCAATGACGGCATTCTGCGTTACGTGCTGCGTAACCTGGTGAAGGCCTAAGCGTTAGCGGCTCAACCGTTCATAGCTCCCCGGATCGCCATCTGGTCGGTCCGGGGAGCTATTTTTAACTGTCGCCGCCGCCAAATCGTTGCAGGGACGCTGCTCCAAACAGGCGTGACATGAAAGAAAACGTGAAAACCGGATAGAATGGGACGGTATCTTCTTGAGGAGTTTTACGAATCTATGTCCCAACTTGAACCCGTAAGTGCGCAAAACGCGGACTTGGCGTCGTTGCGCCTGCTACCGACGATTTCTTCGCCGCGCGATTTGCGGAAACTCAATCACCAGGAACTGGACCGCCTGGCCGGTGAAATTCGCCATTTCCTGGTGGAATCAGTGGCGAAAACCGGGGGACATCTGGGTCCGAACCTCGGCGTCGTCGAGCTGACCATCGCCCTGCACCGCGTGTTTAATGTCACCAGAGACACCCTCGTTTTTGATACGGGACACCAAACTTACGTTCACAAGCTCCTGACGGGACGGCAAGATTTTTCCCGGTTGCGTCAACGCGGCGGCCTGTCCGGTTATCCCTCGCGGGCAGAATCAGATACGGATGTGCTGGAAAACTCTCACGCTTCAGCCGCACTGTCCTGGGCGGACGGGATTGCCCGGGCAAACCGCCGGACCGGAAAGCGAGGCTGGGTCGTAGCGGTCATCGGCGATGGAGCGATGACCGGTGGCATGGCGTGGGAGGCTCTGAACAACATTGCTGAGGAAAACGAAGGCCGTCTCATTATTATCTTGAACGACAACGGGCGTTCCTACGCTCCGACCATCGGCGGGCTGGCACATCACCTGGATGCCCTGCGAGTTACCCCCCAGTATGACAAAGCCTTGAAGTGGGGCAAACAAACCCTGAAAGGCGGCGGGCCGGTGGGGAACCTAGTGTATTCCGGGCTGCACGCCGCGAAAGCCGGGTTGCGCGACATGGTCGCCTCCGCCGAAGGGGTCCTGTTTGACGAGTTGGGCATTACCTATACCGGCCCCATTGACGGACACGACATTGCCGCCTTGGAGTTTAGTTTCACCAGGGCGAAGGCTGCGAAGAAGCCCGTATTGATACACGTCATCACCCAAAAGGGACGCGGCTACACCCCGGCGGAAGAAAATGTCTCCGACCACTTCCACGCGATTGGGCGAATTCACCCGGAAACCGGCCTGCCCATCGAACCGGAACGCTTTGAATGGACCCAGGTTTTTGCCGACGAAATCTGCAGCCTGGCGCGTGAGAATGAAAAAATCGTCGCCATAACCGCCGCGATGCTTCGCCCCGTAGGGTTGTGTCCGATGCAAAAGGAGTTCCCCGACCGAGTTTTCGACGTTGGCATTGCCGAAGCCGATGCCTTGGCCACCGCCGCCGGCTTGGCATACGGTGGGATGCACCCGGTTATTGCCCTGTACTCCACGTTCCTAAACCGAGGCTATGACCAGTTGCTGATGGATATCGCGCTACACAGGGCTGGGGTGACGATTGTCGAGGATCGTTCCGGTATCACCGGCAGCGACGGCGCCAGCCACAACGGAATGTGGGATATAGCTCTGGCCGGGACAGTGCCCGGTCTGCGTTTGGCCGCGCCGCGCGACGCCGCGACCTTGCGCGAAGAACTGCGCGAGGCTGTCCAAGTTGAGGACGGACCCACCATCGTGCGCTATCCGAAAGGCTCGCTGCCCAAGCCTTTGCCCGCTCTGAAACGTGCTCACGGGGCAGATGTATTGTGGGAATCGGCGGACTTCGTAGCACCGTCAGCACCAACCCGCGAGCAAGAGGCCAGCTTAAACCGGCCGAGGAACCTTTTGATGGTGGCGACCGGAGCATTTGCCCACCTGGGGGTGGAGGTCGCGAACGAACTCCAGGCCCTCAACAATCTGGCGGTGCGCGTAGTCGATCCGCGGTGGCTGATTCCCGTGTCCGCCGACTTGGTGGCGGCAGTAGGGGCCTACGACCGGGTCGTAACCCTGGAGGATGGACTGGTAGAAGGCGGTTTCGGTTCCCAGCTGCGCAACGCGGCAGCGGCGCAGGACATCTTTACTCCGGTGTTGTCTTACGGGATTCCGCGACAATTTTTGCACCACGCCACGCGCGACGAAATCCGCGAAGAACTGGGGTTGACCCCCCGAGCGCTGGCTGATTCCATTAATTCTCGGATTTGAGGGCTTTCACCAGCGAATCTAAAGTATTTTCAATCTGCCAAGGTCGCGCCTGACTGGCCTGCAATACCTCCAGGACCTGGGACTCCGAGGCGTCGTCAGGCAGTACCCAAGCCAGTCGCCGGATAGTTTTCGGTTCCAGCATAACCTCGTAGTTGACGTCTAACTGGGTAGCTACCTCGGCCACGGTTTCACGCAAACGCCGCCACCGATCGGCCTCCAGTGGGTGATTGTGCGTGAAAGTGCGTGAATCCGGAACCTCGCCGGGAACGCGCGGGGCACGCCGCGGGGGAAGTTCCTTGGCGGACAGCTGATAGGACCTGCGCAAAGCCGCAAACCAGCGGTCGGCTCGTTTTCGGCCAGCCCGGTCGTGGCGAAAATCCTCCAAAGCCCCCATGTAACGTTTGCCCTTCGGCAGTGCCGCCGCCAAGGCAATCATTGCCGCGTTCGTCAGCACTTTGGTCGGTGCCAAATCTTCGTCTTGGGCCAGTTCATCGCGGGAATACCACAGTTCCCGCAGGGCGGCGAGATTGCGCGGGGCGTGGACTTTTCCAGAACCGGGGACGTGACGCCACGGATCGGGTTTAGGCGCGGGGGGCTGAAAATCCAACAGATAGTTGAATTCTTGCTCCGCCCAGTCGTCTTTATCCTCGTCTTGCAGCCTTAGCCACAGCTCATTGCGCAGGTCAATGAGATAATCCACGTCCAGGGCGGCGTAGGTCTGCCAATCGGAGGGCAGGGGGCGGGTGGACCAATCCGCCGCGGAATGTTCCTTCGCCAAGGTGATGCCCAGCACCTGCTCCATGACCGCGGCCAAGCCGAACCCCTCAAAGTTCAACAGTTTCGCCGCTAGTTCCGTGTCGAACAGCAGCTGCGGGCGCATTCCCAGTTCCAACAGACAGGGCAAATCTTGGGTCGCGTCGTGCAAAATCCACTCCGCCTTGCCAATAGCCTGGCTCAACGGCTCCAAATCGGGAAAGGCTATCGGGTCGATGAGGAACGTGCCCACGCCCTCGCGACGCAATTGCACCAGGTAGGCGCCTTGTGAATAGCGAAACGATCCGGCTCGTTCGGTATCGAGAGCGACTGGACCCGTGGCAGCGGCGACGAGTTCACAGACGTGTTGCAGAGCTGCGGGAGTGTCCACAATCGGAGCCAAGGGCTCGCGAGTACGGGTGACCAGCCGTGGGGATTGCGGTTTTGAGGTAGTGCTCGACATAACGGTTCTATGTTATAACCTGGTGCAGCTGTACTCGTCCTGCCGCACCGTAGGGGTGTTTCTGGGGGAATGTTCGTTATCGCACAAGGGTGGTCGGGAAGGTTCTAATGACGCAGCTGAGTGACGTTTTCCTCGGGGGAGAGCCCGGTCGCCTGCAGCATGGTGTCCAGCCAGGCCAGGAAATGAGCGCTCAAATCGGGACTGCCAGGGGTCCAAGAAGCGCGAATCTCGAGGGTAGCGGAGGTGGCGCGCAGTGCGAAGCCCTCAAAAGAACGATTGATGGTCGTGGTGGCGGTACCCACCAAATGTCCGTAATCAGCGTCTCGGCTGGCCAAACACTCGCGGAGCCAAGACCAGGCGACTTCCCCGGCTAGCGGATCTTCACCCAAAGCTAACTCCGTATCGGTCGCCACCAGAGCAATAACCCGAAACTCGCCGCCCCAACCTTCTTGGGTCTGCGGATCGTAGAGACACACAAACCGGCCGGTAGCGGGAGCCTCCGCCTCCACGTGCAGCGCCGTCTCCGCGCTAATCGCCACTGCATAAGGGGCAATTTTCACCGGGGCAGGCACCTCGTGAATGGAAACGCGAGGCGGTACCGAGGCTTGGCGCAGCGACAAAAGAGCGAGTTCCCACGCTGGGGGGACCTGCGTCTGTGCCGTTGAACTCGCCTCGCTCACCCTCTCAGCGTAAGCGAGAGAGAGGGAAAACCGGCCGTACCACGCCCTGCAGACCCGAAATACCTCTGTGGACTGCCCGAGACCTCAAACCTAGAGAGAACGGTCAGCCAAAGGGGAGGCCAAAACCACAATGGAACGCGAACGTACCGTAACGGTCTCGGGGGAACCCAGCAGCTTGGCCCGCTCGAAATCCGTCTCAATTGGCTGTTCCGCGGTCGTGTCGATGACCCGATACCACTGCAAATCGTGAGTCCACTGCGGCATAGTGAACTCCAAGTCCTTTTCGGAAGCGTTGAACATGAGGATAAAATCATCGTCTTCCACGCACTCGCCGCGTTTGCCCGGCTCATCTATAGAAGCCCCATTCAGGGAAATCGTCAGGGCTTTGGCGTAGGCGGTGGTCCATTCTTCATCGGTCATGTGTTCGCCGTTGACGTTGAACCACTCGATGTCGCCGCGATCCGATTCGCCGCCGCGTGCCGCGTCCCCAGCCAGGAACCGGCGCCGACGAAACACCGGGTGCTCGTTGCGCAGGTGAATTAGTGCCCGGGTAAAGTCGAACATCTTTTGGTCACGCGCGTCTTCGTTCCAATGAATCCAGGTGATTTCGTTGTCCTGGCAATACCCGTTGTTGTTGCCGCCTTGGGTGCGCCCCAACTCGTCGCCGTGGGAAATCATGGGGACCCCTTGGGATAGCAGCAGGGTGGTCAGGAAGTTGAAACGTTGGCGGCGGCGCAACTCGTTTATGGACTCATCTTTGCTGGGGCCTTCCTCCCCGTGATTCCAAGATTTGTTGTTACTGTCCCCGTCGACCCCGCCTTCGCCATTGGCTTCGTTATGTTTATCGTTATAGGAAACCAGGTCCAGCAGGGTAAAGCCGTCATGAGCGGTCACAAAGTTGATGGACGCCACCGGCAGGCGCCCCGTGTGGGCATAGAGGTCTGCCGAACCGCTGAAGCGGGACGCGAATTCGCCCAGTTTTGCTGGCTCGCCACGCCAATAATCCCGCACCGTGTCGCGATACTTGCCGTTCCATTCCGACCACAGAATCGGGAAACCGCCTACGTTGTATCCGCCTTCACCAACGTCCCAAGGCTCGGCAATGAGCTTGACCTGGGAAATAATCGGGTCTTGGTGGATGATGTCAAAGAAAGCCGAAAGTTTATCGACCGAGCTGAGTTCCCGCGCTAGGGTCGAGGCGAGGTCGAACCGGAAACCATCGACGTGCATCTCGGTAATCCAGTAGCGCAGCGAATCCATGATCAGTTGCAGCACCGCGGGGGAGCGCATCAGTAGGGAGTTGCCGGTCCCGGTCGTGTCGAAGTAGTGTTCCCGGTCGCCCTCCACCAGGCGGTAGTACACTTCGTTGTCCAAGCCGCGGAAAGACAGTGTCGGTCCCATCTGGTTGCCCTCGGCGGTGTGGTTGTAGACGACGTCGAGGATAACTTCGATACCGGCCGAATGCAGGTCTTTGACCATTTGCTTAAATTCTTCGACCTGGCGGTCGCCGCGACGATCCGAACAGTAGCCGTTATGCGGAGCAAAGTAGCCGATAGTGTTGTAACCCCAATAGTTTTTGAGGCCTTTTTCCTCCAGGGAAGGATCGGTGACGAATTGGTGTACAGGCATGAGTTCCACCGCGTTGACGCCCAGGTGTTTCAGGTAGGAAACGTTGTTCGGGTGCCCCATTCCCGCGTAAGTGCCCCGCAATGCTTCGGGAATGGCAGGGTTGAGCATGGTCATACCCTTGACGTGGGTTTCATAGATGACTAGGTCCGGGTAATCCAAGCGAGGGTGGCGGTCGTTGCCCCAATCAAAGAAAGGGTTGATGACGACTGAATGCATCGTGTGTGCCGCTGAATCCGCGTCCGAATATCCGTCCGGGTCCCCTGCCGGATAGGCAAAAATCGACATATCGCCGTCTAAGTCGCCGGCGATGGCTTTGGCATAAGGGTCCAGCAACAGTTTGCTCGGATTGAAGCGCTGTCCTTTGGTGGGGTCATAAGGGCCGTAAACGCGGTAACCGTAGTGTTGCCCGGGGCGGAGGTTAGGGATATAGCCGTGCCAGACGTGGGCATCGACTTCATCCAGAGAGAAACGTTCGGTTTCCCGTCCGTCGTCTTCTACCAAACAGAGTTCTACCTTTTCAGCGTTGGCTGAATAGACTGCAAAATTGGTTCCGCTCCCATCATAAGTTGCCCCCAGCGGATAAGGCTTTCCTGGCCAAATTTCCATAACTTAAATATCTCATATTCGAGCGCGGTGCGCTGAATTTGGGCTATGAGGGCTGCTCCTTACTAAGTGGGATGTCGTCTTTGTCTGTGGATTTGAGTTTCAGAAGTCCGTTCAACAGGTTGGAGCGGTTGTCCTCCGTTTCGTCGGGCAGCTCGGGGATAATGTCTGCAGTCGAGGCTTGCCACCACCCGCGTTCCTGCAGCAATGGTTCGGCCTTACGCACGAACTCGGCAGCAATCTGGCGATAGGTGTCGGTGTTGGGGTGGAAACCGTCCTCGGCTCTAATCATGAATGTTCTCCACAAAGGCACATCTCCCAAGTGGCGCATGGGAACCAAGATGTGGTTTGACTGAGAAACTACGTTGATAACAATGTCATTCATCTCGAGGGCACGTTTATCCGCCGGAAGCGGTTTTGCCGGGGGAACCTCAGCAATCAAGGCGGGGGCAGGCAGGCTTTCAACGATAATTTCCATCTGTTTTTGAAAGTTTTCGGTGCTTTGGCCCTCGGGGGAAAAGACATCGTTGCCGCCAATGTCCAGAGTGATGATGTCCGGCGTTAAACCCGTGGCTAGCAGATGCGGAATCTCGGTGTTCACTACGGTCGAGGCGATGGCCCCGGATATGGAAAAATTCAGCACAATAACGCGGCGTTGCGTGGCTCGTCGCAGATAGGAGGCAAACAGTGCCACGTAAGAGTCCTGCACGTCCTCACACCCCACCCCTTGTGCGGCAGAATCACCGAGAGCAACGTAAATCAGGGGAGGTGCGTTCTTAATTTTCGAGGGACGATGCAGCTTTTGACCGGTTTGGGGAAAGATGGGTTTGTTGGAGTACCAGTCGCTGCGGTGCAGATAACGTTGTGCTCCGTTAGCGAATAATGCGAAGCCGGGGGCGTAGATTTCCGGGTTCGCCAGCATTCCCAGTTCGTTTAGTTTCGCCAGTCCGGAGATGACGTGGTCTTCCCAGAACCAACGGTGACTGGAAACTTCTTGATGGACTTTCCACATTCCCGCGGCGGCAGAACCCGCCCAGAGCAGAGACGATGACGTTCCCAGCGCGGTGAGGGCGGAAACTTTTGAAGAAGCGGGTAGCTCGCGGAACAGCTCAAGTACCGTATCGACAGAAATCTTTTTGGCGGCCATGGCTTCAGCTTACCCGGCTCGCACGTATTTAAGCGCGCCGGAAACAAGTTTGGTGGGCCATACTGGGATCGAACCAGTGACCTCTTCCGTGTGAAGGAAGCGCGCTACCGCTGCGCTAATGGCCCAAGGCTTATCAAGTTTAGCCTTAGGCAGCTCTGAACGCAAAACCTCGGCGTACCGCGCCAGAACGGCCGGAGACGGAGAACCACAACGGTTCCGCAACGGTCTAGTGAACCTAAGCGACCGTGCAAAATAGGATTATGCACGAGTTTTAGCCGAACCCGACCGCGATTCGGACAAAACGAGCTTTATATGTTAAGACAAATGCCCAGATAATTTTCAGAAAACCTACAGTATATGTTTAGAATTCCGATATGTACGAGGTTTCAGATTCTGAGACTTCCGTCAAAAGGCGGGTAACCTTGGACGACGTGGCAAAGGTGGCACACGTTGCGACTTCTACCGCTTCGCGAGCGTTGAATCGTCCGGGGCGTATCAATGCTGAGACGGAAGCTTTAGTGCGCCAGGTGGCGACCGATTTAGGCTACGAACGCCCCGAAAATTTTTGGCTGCGAACCCACTCCGTCACCCAAAAAATTGGCGTCATGATTGTTCCTGAAAAATATCGTCTGTTGGCCGCGATACAGGAAAAGTTGTACTTGGAGCATTACCTGCCGGTTCTGTATCCTGCTGTTCCTGTCCGAGCCCTGCGGACCATCAAACAGGAGTTCGATAACGTTGACGGATTGATTGTCGACAATCCGGAAATCCCCGGACGTATCCGCTTGGAAATACCGAGCACTCAGCCGCTGGTGGTGACCAATTGTTTGATAGATGAGGCAACTTGTGTCATACCGGATACGGAACAGGGTGTAGCTGTTTTGCTGACACATTTGAGGTCGCTGCGCCATGAATCGATAACTTACTTTTATGCCAAAGATAGTTGGCTGGACGAGAGTGTTTTGCAGGCTTTGCGCACCGGGTGCGAACAAGCCGATTTGGCCCTGCATACGGTGGGAAATGTGGGGGATAGCCTGGAATCAGGTTGTCGTGCCGTGTCGGCATGGCGCAAATATCTGGACAGTGCGGTGGTCTTTTGTGGGTCTCTTTCCGCCATTGGGTTCATGCAAGAATTGAGCCGGTCGCTGAAAGTGACGGTGCCGGACGATGTTTCTGTTGTAGCTGTCGGCGATGTTTTTACGGGACACTTGCTCCAGGCCAGAACGACCACTCTGGAGGTTCCGGACCGAAAGATTGGCGTGGAGGCCGTGCGTCAGCTGGTCAGCCAGATTCGCCATCGGTCCCGTTGTGAAAATCGGGCCAAGCTTGTGAGCATGAGGTTAGTAAACGGCGACACCACAGGTTTTTTCTAAGATCTGATACCTGTGATGTTCCGGCCAGGGATCTCCGGTGTGCTGAGTATTTGCAACCCTCGCTCACTTATGTGTAAGATACTGGGGTTGGATTTTTCCGGCTTGTCGCGGATGTGGCTCAGTTGGTAGAGCATCACCTTGCCAAGGTGAGGGTCGCGGGTTCGAGTCCCGTCATCCGCTCGGTTTTTGGGGGGATCGAGCCGCGGTTCGGTTCCCCTCAAAAATTGGCTGTCTGAGGAATCCGGCCGGGTTCGTAACGCGTACTGGGTTCGGGTTCCTTTTTAGAGTAAAATACTCAAAACCACATTGGTGGGTTGGCCGAGTGGCTAGGCAGCGGCCTGCAAAGCCGTATACACCGGTTCGAATCCGGTACCCACTTCGACGGGCGGTTGGCGCAGCTGGTTAGCGCGTTTCCTTGACACGGAAGAGGTCGCAGGTTCGAGTCCTGTATCGCCCACCACGACGCAGGTCGAGGATAAAGCCGCGACCTGCGTGTTTTGGTTTTATGGACCGGGCAAGCTTGCTTGCAAAGGTCCATAAAACCAAAACACGTCAGCGGGGGACCCGCTGGCGGCTTTATCCGAGGCCAAGGAAGTGGCGCGCAATTTTGCGTAGCAAAATTGCTGGCACCATGGCGTGTGCTACGCGCAATTTTGCGTAGCAAAATTGCTGGCACC
>NZ_CAMYBV010000025.1 GCF_947254095.1 uncultured Mobiluncus sp. | reverse complement strand
CGGCGCTCCAAAACGTACCCGCCTATTTCGGCACCCAATAACTCGGCGTTTGCGCTCATGTAAACGAGTATAGCCAACCCCCGACCTTGGCCCCTGGTGCCAAATACCGGGGACGGGCCCACGCCCTCTCAACCTGCTAGCCCCACCCACCCACTCTTGGGCAGGAAAACCTGAAAAGAGCGTGCAAATCTGGAATAATAGTCAGGTCGACATCGGTGCCGACAAATTTCATATCCAACCTTTACAACGGACCGTCCGGCGCGTACCTGCCGGTGAAGGGATTAATTTATTATGGCAACTGTCACTTTTGACAAAGCAACACGTATCTATCCGGGCAACACCACCCCATCGGTGGACGAACTCAACTTGGAAATTGCCGACGGCGAATTCCTGGTTTTGGTCGGACCATCCGGCTGCGGCAAATCCACCTCGCTGCGGATGCTGGCAGGTTTGGAGGAAGTCAACTCCGGGCGCATCTTGATTGGCGACAAAGATGTCACGGACGTGCAGCCCAAAGATCGCGATATCGCGATGGTGTTCCAAAACTATGCCCTGTACCCGCATATGACGGTGCGGGACAATATGGGTTTCGCTCTGAAAATCGCGGGCACCCCGAAAGACGAAATCGCGAAGCGCGTCGAAGAGGCCGCCAAGGTCTTGGACTTGACCGAATACCTGGATCGCAAGCCAAAGGCTTTGTCCGGCGGGCAGCGTCAGCGCGTCGCAATGGGCCGAGCTATCGTGCGTAAACCCCAAGTGTTCCTGATGGACGAACCGCTGTCGAACTTGGACGCGAAACTGCGTGTGCAAACCCGCACCCAGATTGCTTCCTTGCAACGCAAACTGGGGGTCACCACCCTTTACGTGACCCACGACCAGACTGAAGCCCTGACGATGGGCGACCGGATTGCCGTGCTCAAGGACGGCATTTTGCAACAGGTCGGTTCCCCGGACGAGCTCTACCAGCACCCCCAGAATGACTTTGTGGCTGGCTTCATCGGCTCGCCCTCCATGAACCTGCGCAAGTTTAAGGTGGAAGGCGAAAAGGCGGTTCTCTACGGGGCCTCCCTGCCGATTTCCGCAGAGCAGCGCAACGCCTTGACTGAGGCTGACGGTGGCGAAGTCACAATCGGGTTCCGTCCCGAAGATTTGGAAATCACCACCGATACCGGCGACGGTGTGATGCCCATCGTGGTGGACATCATCGAAGAACTCGGTTCGGACGGCTACGTGTACGGTCACCTCGATGGCGCGACACAAGGGACTTCCGGTTCAGTGACGGAAGATCACCTGGTGGTGCGGGTTCCGCCGCGCACCGCCCCGAAGCCTGGCAGCGTCATGAATGTGCGGATTACCCCAGGTCATCAGCACGTCTTTAGTGCCGCGACCGGTAAGCGACTGCCCGACTAAGTCATCCGTCGGAGCGCCCCGTCAGGGCATCAGGACGGGTTGCATTTCGGCGAATAACGAAAAATAATCTGGGTGTGGTTCCCGCTTTTGGGCGGGAACCACCCTTTTATTTCCGCGGATATTCCGACCCGGTACGAAAACTTCCAACGATTTACGCAACAGCCAGAAATGTTAAAAGTAGTTGCTGTTTATGTGTGAAACATGTAAATTTGAAGGTAGTTCTGTTGGTGGTTGGCGATTTTCGATGTCACCCCATCACAACTGTGAAAGCTATTTGAATAAACCCCCTCAACTGGCAGGTAATCAACACCACCAAAACCCAACCACCTGCCGGTTGAAACTGGGCGATTCTGGATTCCAGAATCGCCCAGTTTTTTCTGAACCAACAGTCACCCACCGGTTGCGGCCTCAGTCCGAAGCCACCGTAAATTCCGGGGATACCCCGCCCAGATTGTATTTATAAGGTGGGATTTGGGCTGTAGCTGCCATTATTGGCAGCTACAGCCCAAATCCCACTCTTTATTCCACACACATTTATACTCAGTCGTTGGCGTGTTTATCCAGGAATTCGTAAACCTCGCGATCATCTACTCCGGGGAAAGTTCCCGGCGGGGTTGCCGCCAGCAAATGCGAGTGAACCTTGACGGATGGCCAGGCGTAACGCGCCCATCTGGCCTGCAAATCCGCGGAGGGCTCCCGGCAGCAAGTTGCGGCAGGACAACTGGATTGGAAACGCCGCGAGGTGTCCCGACCACGAAAGAACTGGGCGTGTTCAAAAGGCGTGCCCACCGAAATGGAAAAATCCCCCGCCCGGTAGCGTTCCAGCTTGGACACCGACCAATAGGTGCCGCTCGGGGTGTCGGTGTATTGATAATACGGAGCTGCCGGGTCGATTTGTGCAAACAGCTGGCGAGCTCCGAATTTGCGGCACGCCAGCTGCCCTTCAATCGAACCGTCATTATGCGTGGGAAACACAACGCCATCGTTGGCATAGGCCTTATAGATAGTTCCGTCCGTGCCAACTCGCAAGAAGTGCGCCGTAATGCCCAGGTGTCGGGTCGCCAGGTTCGTGAACCGGTGGGCGGCTGTCTCATAGGTAACGGCGACCCGGTCAGACAGATCCAAGATGGACAAATCCCGGCGCCGCTTGTCCTCCATCAGCTGGGCGACAGTGGCGGTTTCCGGCATCAGCACAGCCGAAGCGAAATAGTTAGCCTCGACCCGCTGACGCAAGAACTCGTGGTAGGACGTGGGTTTGGGATGGTTTAGCGCCTGGTCCCCCAGGGCGCGCAGAATCAGATTGCGCTGGTCCCGATCGCGGGCTTCCAGAGAGTTCAGATAGATTCGCTGATGTTTCAAGTCGGTGATGGAGCGTGCCCCGCGCGGCAAGTCGGGCAGCTTGACTATGGAAAATCCCAGGTAGTTGGCAATTTCTTCGACTCCGGATTGGAGCAGCGGCCCGCCGGCGAAACCGGTCGCCTCGGTGATTTCCGTGGCGAGTTGCTCAATGTCAGCCAGGTAGTTGTCTTTGTGGTGCATCTCGATATGCAGCTGTTGATTGGCTTTGCGCGCCGCCTCGGGGGAATCCAGACTGATTTCCGTGATTTGCCGCAGTTTCCGATGTGATGCGACCAGCGCTTTCAACGCGTCGTGAGGCAACCGCGGACCAATATGCACCTGGGGAATGCCCATTTTGACCGCCTCCGCACTGGTCTGGCACTCGTTCAGCTCCAGTTCCAGAGCAGCTCTTTCGTTGGGCGGACTGGGCTGCATCAACGTTTCGACATTGACTCCCAGCGCCGCCGCGATGGCAGTGAGCAGGCTCAGCCTCGGTTCGCGTTTGCCGTTCTCTATTTGGCTCAGAAGGGAGGTGGCGCGGTTGACCCGTTCCCCCAAGACGGCCAAAGTCATGCCTTGGCTGGTGCGAGCGTAACGAATCCGGGCGCCCAAGGTCGCCAAATCGATATCGTGATGGCGTTTACTCGCGTCCACCGGCGGCAACGAGGCAGGAATTTCGCCGCGGACAGGCTTTTTAGTGGTCATCGTCGCACCTCTAAATTCTTCCCCGCGAAGGGGACGCTCTTTCTCACTTATGTGAAAGTTTAGGATTTTTTCACAACCCCATTTTACGCCTACAGGGTCAAGGACAGCATTTTTTTATCTTATTGTAAACATTTGCATTTTTTTACACTATTTTGCCTTGAAAACGCCGACAACCCAGCGCCACAATAAAACTAATAAAAGTTTTCACTCAATGGCGAGCCTACAACCCCCGTAAGTTCACACCCTGAGTGCCCGACAAGTTAGGAACCGCAAAATGACCGAAACTGCTGAACAGCGCATTGCCCGCGTAGGCGCCGAAATCGACAAAGACTGGACGACCAACCCCCGCTGGAAAGGGGTCGTGCGCGATTACACCGGTGAACAGGTCGCTCGCCTCCAGGGCTCTATCACCCAGGAACACACTCTGGCCCGGCTGGGCGCTGAGAAACTCTGGAAGGCGCTGCACGAGAACGACTACGTGCACGCTTTGGGTGCCATCACCGGTAACCAGGCCGTAGAGATGGCGAAGGCCGGTTTGAAAGCTATCTACCTGTCCGGCTGGCAGGTCGCGGGCGACGGCAACTCTGCCTCTGAAACCTACCCCGACCAGTCCCTTTACCCCTACGATTCGGTGCCGAAGATGGTCAAGCGGATCAACAACGCTCTGGTGCGCGCCGATCAGGTGGACTACTCCGAAGGCAAGTCTGATGTGGACTACTTCCTGCCTATCGTGGCTGACGCGGAAGCCGGTTTCGGCGGCCCGCTGAACGCTTACGAACTGGCCAAGCACCTGATCGAGGCCGGTGCTTCCGGGATGCACTACGAGGATCAGCTGTCCTCGGCAAAGAAGTGCGGTCACTTGGGCGGCAAGGTGTTGATTCCGACCCAGCAGCACATCCAAAACTTGAAGGCGGCTCGTTTGGCGGCTGACGTAGAAGGCGTGCCGACCTTGCTGGTGGCTCGTACCGACTCCTTGGGCGCGAACCTCATCACTTCCGATGTGGACGAAACCGACAAGCCGTTCCTGACCGGCGAGCGCTCCCCTGAAGGCCACTACTACACCACCCCGGGTGCCGAGGTCGTTATCGCTCGTTTGCTGGCTTTCGCCCCCTACGCGGACTTGCTGTGGGTCGAAACCAACACCCCGGATCCCGAGTTGGCTCGCAAGGTCGCCGAAGCGGTCAAGGGCAAGTACCCGGACAAGATGCTGGCCTACAACTGCTCGCCGTCCTTCAACTGGAAAGCCAACCTGTCCGACGACCAAATCGCTTCCTTCCAGAAGGACTTGGGTGCGATGGGTTACGCCTTCCAGTTCATCACTCTGGCGGGCTTCCACCAGATCAACTACGGCATGTTCGACCTGGCCTACGGCTACGCTCGCGAAGGCATGAGCGCCTACGTGAAGTTGCAGCAGGCCGAGTTCGCCTCCGAGTCCCGCGGCTACACCGCCACCAAGCACCAGCGTGAGGTTGGTGCGGGCTACTTCGACTTGGTGTCCACCACCGTGAACCCCGAATCCTCTACCTTGGCGTTGAAGGGTTCCACCGAAGAAGCTCAGTTCTAATATCGTTGCGAATTCAACCCCCAAACCGGGCGGCGTCCTCGATTGCGAGACCGTCGACGCCGCCCGGTCACCCATCTATTGAGAAAAAAGAAAAGAGACACACATGGAACTCCGTCCTGTGAAAGTGGTTCATCCGGTCGTCGACGGCAAAGAAGTTGTAGTTGAGCGCGAGGACGAAATCCTCACCCCGGAAGCCTTGACTTTCCTGAAAAAACTGCACGTGAATTTTTCCGGGCGCCGCGCCGAGTTGCTGCATGATCGCCACGACCGCCGTCAGCAGCTGGTCAATGGGCGTCTGCCGCGCTTCTTGGTAGAGACCAAGGGCGTGCGCGAGGACGACTCGTGGAAAGTCGCCCCGCTGGGTCCCGGCCTGGAGGATCGCCGGGTCGAAATGACCGGCCCAACCGACCGTAAGATGACTATTAACGCCCTGAATTCCGGGGCTGCCGCGTGGATGGCAGACTTTGAGGATGCCAACACGCCCCACTGGGAAAACGTCATTGGCGGCCAGGTAAACCTGCGTGACGCGATTGCGGGAACTATCACGTTTGATTCCCCGCAAGGCAAGCACTACGAGCTAAAGGATCACGACATCACCAAGCTGCCGACCCTGCTGGTGCGTCCGCGCGGCTGGCACCTGGTGGAAAAGCACATCATGGCTGGTAACGAGCCGATGGTGGGCGCCTTGGTGGACTTCGGCCTGTACTTTTTCCACAACGCCAAGACGTTGATTGAAAAGGGCCGCGGACCGTACTTTTACCTACCAAAGATGGAGTCTCACCGGGAGGCGCGTCTGTGGGCTGACGTGTTTTCTTACGCCGAAGAGTACGTGGGGATTCCTCACGGCACGATTCGCGCCACCTGCTTGATTGAGACCATCATGGCTGCTTTCGAGATGGAAGAATTCCTCTATGAGCTGCGCGATTACAGCGCCGGGCTGAACGCGGGACGTTGGGACTACATTTTCTCGATTATTAAGAAGTTCCGCGATTCCGGCTCCAAGTACATCCTGCCGGATCGTGCTTTGGTCGGCATGACTGCCCCGATGATGCGCGCCTACACCGAGTTGTTGGTGAAAACGTGTCACAAGCGCGGGGCGTCGGCTATCGGCGGTATGTCTGCCTTTATCCCTTCCCGTGACGCGAGCGAAAACGCTGAGATTGAGCGGAAAGTCCGGGCGGATAAGTCCCGCGAGGCCGCCGATGGTTTCGACGGTTCGTGGTGCGCTCACCCCGGCATGGTGCCCTACATCCGCGATGAGTTCGACAAGGTTTTGGGCACGAACCCGAACCAAATCTCGAAGCAGCGTCCCGAGGTGAACGTTACGGCAGAGGACCTGTTGAACGTGTCCGCTACCGAGGGCGCAGTGAGCGAAGCGGGTGTGCGCACCAACATTTCGGTTTCCTTGCGCTACCTAGAATCTTGGTTGGGCGGCAACGGCGCGGTCGGCATTTTCGGCCTGATGGAAGACGCCGCGACCGCCGAGATTTCCCGCGCCCAGATTTGGCAGTGGATTCACAACCGCGTCAAGCTCGACGACGGCCGCGAGGTCACTCGCGAACTGTGCCAGTCCCTCATGGATGAGGAATCCGCGAAGTTCAAGGCGGAAATCGGGGATGACCCGCAGCGTCAAGCCAACCTGGCCCGCGCGGTCCAGATTTTTGGCGACATCTCTCTGCAAGATGAGTTCCCGACCTTCCTGACCGTTCCGGTTTACGCCAACTACGTGGCCTAGCGCCGCGGACGACGCGAAAACCGCAAAGAGCCGGTTTTGTACTGTTTGGTACAGAACCGGCTCTTTGTTATTTTCGCGTGGAAACCTAGGTCAGCGTAGGGCGCTGTAGATTTCACCGCGCACTGTTTCTGAAACCGCGCCGGTCCCACCAACCAAGTCGACCTTGCGAACACTGGCCCGATTCCGGGTCAGGAACTGGGTAGTGGGTTTAGTTAAGGTGTCCGTCCTGGTTAGCACCAGCGGTGAACCAGTGCGGGCGGTCAGCGAAGCCGCCAGGGTCGCGTCAGGGAAGTCCTTGCCGGTCGCCACCGCGATTCGCGCCGGATTCGGCGGGAAGTAAGCCGAAGCGACCTTTTGCGCGGTTTCGTACCGGTCGGTACCGACCTGCCTCTCATCGAGACGCACCGAACTTTCGGCAGCCGTTACTGCCGGTCCGCCCACTCCCACAACCTTTGCTGCCTTGGCAGAGTTCATCCAGCCTTGGCTGGCGTCATCCACCGTCTTCCTCGGGGTGAGCAACACCACGCCAACATTCTTGATGGCCGCCGATGAAGCGCTCAAAGCGTCCGGGTAGTCGGCGCCGGTCGCCAAGTACACATCGGAATTACTCTGGCCACGAGCCGCCAACAGGTGATCGGCAACGACTCTGGCAGTACCGTAGCGATCCTGGCCACCCAAGCGCTGCACTTGGAAGCCCGAAGTTCTCAGCTGGGACGCCGCCCCGGCACTGACGGCACCGACATCGCCCACCACAACAACTTTCGTAAATCCGTGGCTGCGCAAAGCCTCCACAACCCGATACGGGACTTGTTTAGACGGGGTCATC
Organism: uncultured Mobiluncus sp.; assembly: GCF_947254095.1. Classification (GTDB taxonomy): domain Bacteria; phylum Actinomycetota; class Actinomycetes; order Actinomycetales; family Actinomycetaceae; genus Mobiluncus. Next base: position 7,493 of record NZ_CAMYBV010000025.1, on the reverse strand, counting down.
AGGATGGGCGCGTTGTAGTGCGCCGCCAGGGGACCGGCGACCAAAGCGTCAGGATAGTCGTCGTCACGCACCAATACTGCCGTAGCTGACCACGGACGATTCACCTTACCGGCATATTCGCTGTAAGCCGCCACGGAGTTCTGCCTCGATAAGCCAGGCGTGGTGGATTTTTCGCTAAAGAAGTCCAGCACCGCCAGGGACGTGCCAATCCGGTCGCGTCCCCCGTGACGCAGCACCAAATTATCGTTTACTGCGCCGGAGTCACCTGAACTATTGGGGTCATAGCCCGGTTGCGGGTTTGGCGTAGGCGTGGGGATGGGTTTCTCTTTTACCGTAAAGGTCACGTTCCGGTAGAACGGAATGGCCACGCCCGGCAAAGTAATGCGAATCACGGCCGTATAGGTGCCGGGACGTGCATTAGCTTTCAGCGTAACGACACCCGAGTTCGAGTCGAACTCGAAGAGGTCCTCGTTGCCGGTCGGTACGGTGCTAAACAGTGTCAGTTCCGGTTTATCGCTGCCGGTGTAGACCGACGGGGCGGGGGCGCGGGTGCCTTCCGTCACCTCCGGGACTTTGATGTCCGTGGTGACGGGGGCGGCGTGCAGGGGGATGTTGACCGTCTTGGTGACCTTGTAGAGGCAAAGAGTCGGTCCCGGTTGACCCGCACTCGGGTTGGTGTTTATCCCGCAATGGGTCTTATCCCACACCGTGATGGTGACCGGAATGTTTCCGTTCTGGGCTTTCTTGAGGTCATCTGCGGTGGGTTTCCACTTGAGTTTCACCTGGTTATCGGTGGTCACCAAGCTCATATCCCCAACTTTCGCCTGATTATTATTTGGATCCCACAGCTGGAACCAATAATTCCCCGAACCACCTACAGCCAGGACCGGCTTGGAAATTTGGAGATAATCCAGCCCCACGACCGCCGGGTTCATCGGTTCCACGCTCAACGCCAGGTCGTAGGGCGGGATATGAATGGTGTGGGAGATAATCTGGGTTTGACCGTTGGGCAGGGTGAGCTGGTAGGACAACCGATGATCCCCGGCTGCCTGAGGGGCCGGAGTACCGGTGACAGTAATCGAGCAGCTGCGCGTATCTCCGGTTCCGGCACAGTTCAATCCCTTGACCGTGAGACCGTCAATACTCTCATCGGTAAAGCGGGTGCCAGTAGAGCTGAACTTGCAATTACTGGTTCCCGTGCAGTAATCGCTGCCGTCCGGGTTCAGTTTCGTAACTGTAATAGGTTTGTTGGCGTTGTCTACCATATCGGCTGGAATTGTAGCCTCCACCAGCGTAGTTGGGTCCGGGTTCACCGGCTTACCAATCTTGACCTCCTTGGTGCCACCATTTCTACTGTCGATAGTTACGCGGCGCTGGTCGGTGACGTTCACACTGACCACAGCGGGTTTCGGGGCGTTGACCCCGTTCAGACCCACGTACCACACACAGAATGTGAGGGTTTTCCCTGCCGCGTCAACCGAGACCGGCTGGTTATTAGCCAGGGAAATCACCCCGTCTGAGTTCACTGTCAACCAGCCAGGCTTGGACCCTGCAGAGCAGCTTTCTACCTTTCCCAGCGTATTGCTTGGTTCGCGGGTGTGAAAGCCTTTTTGATTCGCAGCTCTGACTTGTTCGGAGGTCCAAGTATTCGAGCTGCTGAGGTCAACCGACGGGTTTTGCGGATCTTCCTTTACCAGCTGGGCGGAACCGAGCGTACTCGCGCCCACGGTGGTGTTGAGGGTGAGGTCGTAGACCTTTGGGGGGCGCTTGTCGGCAATGTTCACCGTGATAGCGGCCTTCTTAGTGCGCGAGGTCTTGTCGGAGTCCGCGACGACGAAATTCCCTTCCGCGCTTCCGCCCGGAATCGGAGTACCGTGGACGTTACCTTCTGAGTCCAGCACCAGCCCGGTGGTACCGATGGGATAGCACACTATCGACTTACCGCTGCTGGTCGTGCTTTCTACACCTGCAGGGCAAAGTACGGGGGAAACCCGCTTTCCATCCTTGTCCTCTACGTAATAGGTGTATGGGGCTTCCCCTCCTGTAACTTCCAGCTTCATCTTGGGTAAATCCTTGCCGTCAGCAGTGGTATCTACCTGAATTTTTTGCGTGCCATCCGGTTGGGTTTCCACTTTGACATCGGCGCCAGTGGCGGAGTTGCCTTTGAAAACCATGTCGGTTTCAATCAGCAAAGGCTTCGTTTGTTCGACACTCTGGTGGGCGCCGTCCAGCGACTTAACTTTAACCGTGATGCTGCCGTCATAAGTTTGGGTCGGGGCGCCGGAAATCGTGACCTTACCTCCGGTACAGGTGACCGTAAGTCCGGCTACCGGCGGGATAAGTTCACAAGTCGCGGTAATATCATCGGGACCTGTGTAGATGCCGACCTCTTTACTTACGCTACAAGTCCCATTACTGGGCGTCTCCGTGGGGGAGCCGTAACAGATACCTTTCTTGCCATCAGGCAGCTTGTTATCGCGCAGGGTCAAGGTCAGTTTCTTTTCCACCGTAATAGAGAAAGTCTTTTTAATCAGCTGGCCGGAGCCGTCAATGACCAAAACCTGAGCAGTATGGGTGCCGGGGTCGGCATTCGGCGGGATAGACCCGGAGAGCTTCCCGTTAGAGAGCATAAACAGACCCTGATGGTTAGGCTTTAACGGATTAGTCGAGCTGCTACCCGAAGTATCCCCGCCCAAGCCGGGAATGGGGAAACACTTCGGGCGAGTATCCGACTTAGGCTCACCCTGTGCGGCGCAATACACGGGGTCAATACCCAGATATCCAGCTCCACCCTTGAACTTGGCTTTCGCGTCAGCTTGGGCAGCGGTCTGAATGTCAGCAGTTTCCTTAGCCAGCGAGGTACTGAAACTGCCGTCCCCACCCTTGGCTTCGGCATAGTAAGCCGGATAAGGCGCACCTGGCACCCCGACCGTACCCAACTTCACCGTCTCATCATCGCTCTTAAACGGCGGGCCAGCCCATTCCAGCTTTTGCACCACCGGAATGTTCACGGTGGCGCTGCGCACGATTCCGTGTCCGTCAGTGACTTTCAGCTCGACCGCCAGTGATGTGGTGCCCTCGGGGATAGCCCCAGTGTTCCTGGATTTCAGCGTCAAGGTTTTCGCCCTCTGGCTTCCCATTGGCATCGCTGCATCACTAGAGTCTGCGGCCCTGAGGGTTAGCTTGTCAGCGTCCACTTTTTCACTGTTACCGTCACGCTTGTGGGCCGTGACTTTCTCAATCGTGTAGTTGGCGTCGCCTAGGGCGTAGGTGCCGTTCCAGGCGCTAGGGTTTTCGATTAGGGCCTGGGCCGTTCCTGCTTGTGTCGATGACATAATGGTTCCGCGGTAGTCGACCGTACCGACCGGGGAAGTGTATTGCCCACCATCGGCACGAATCATGCCGGTAGGAGTGCTGATGTTTAGCTGGAGCGGAGAAGCAAACACGCGCAGCGGTATCGACTTACTGGCGGTGAGGCCAGTCGGGTTACTGGGTATCTTGATGTCGGCTGTAATCGTGAGGGTAAAGTCCGTTACCCCGCTGAAATCTTGGGTGGCGTAGCCCACAATGGTGCAATCCGTTGGGGTGTTACACGTGTAAGCTCCATCAGTGCCCTTGTTAGCTTCGGTGTTACCGGCCATAACTTTGAATTTTTCGGGCAGGCCAGCAATCTTTACCGACTTGAGCGGTGCCGCTGTGGGGTCGGTGGAAGGGGTGACCAGCCACGTCATCACCGGAATGCCCTTAACGCCGCTGCTGTCCAAAGTGACTTTGGTGAAGTCCAGGCCTTGCCAGGCGTAGCGTTCCCGTTCGTCCGTATTGAACTTCGGCTGACGGCTATCGTTGACGATGAAAGTGAAATCTTTAGTCGTGGTTAAACCATTGTGATCCGTGACTTTAACCTGGCAGGTCGTGGTTCCGCCCTTGGTAAAAGCGTCTGCGGAGACCTTAATCGTGGCGCCGTCCGCCGTCACCTTGTCATTGGTCGGGTCGCAACTCACTAGTTCGACCGTGTCAATCTGTCCAGACCCGCCGGTCACCCCAATACGGATGTCTGCCGCTTGGCCGACCTCGACAGTGGCTCTGGTTACCGTAATAGTAGGCTCGCGCGTATCAGTCACCTTAAAGGTTACCTTTGGGGTAATTTTGATTGGCTTACCACCAGCATCATCCTGGAGCATAACCTGGTAGTCACCCAGGTTAAACGTGCCGTTGGTGCCCTGTGTACCGGGCTGTCCGGGTTTGAGGGTGCCCACGAGTTTCCCGTCAGGAGTCAAAGCCAGGCCGGTATCACCCAGCGGATAGTTCCCCTGCGAATCAGGCTGGACGTTATCAATAGAGTACTTCCCGGTCGCAATAACTTTCCCGTTTTTCTCAATCTTTGGGACGGGCAATACCTGGTTGCTTGGCTCAGCGGTTTTAACCGTGCCATTTTCGTCCAACTCCGGCACTGTGGCACTCGGCGTCACCTTGAAATCGTTTACCGAGTCGGAGAATGCCGAAGCCACCGTGATCTGGAATGGCTTGGTAATCGGATTGCTGCCCGGCGCGCTGGAAGCCACCGTCACAGTAACAGTAACAGTCTGGTCACTAACGAGCTCCGTAGGAGTACCGGAAATCTCTCCAGTCTCGGAATCAATGGACAACCCCGCGGGCAAACCAGACGCCGAATAGGTATATTTGGCGCTCTGGCAATTCTTGTCAGCGTCCAGCCCATAACAAGTATCACCGCTACCCTCTGTCGGAGTAAAGGGTTTAATTGCACTGCCAGCGTAGAAAGTGTCAGAAGGCGCTGTTGGTTCACTTGCGGTGAACTTGTCATTCACCGGAATCTTGATAGTGACCGATATACTGCCCGCCTGATTGGAGTTATCCGTCAGGGTAAATGAGACCGTAGCCACCTTCCCAGCCCCATCCCTGGGCACACCCGACAGGCACACATCGTTATTCTCAACTTTGATGGTCATGCCAGTGGGCACGCCGGTCGGAGTTCCACTGCTATAGGGCTTAGTTCCGCCCGAAACACCCAAACATTGCGAGCCGTAATTTTCGCCAATGGTGGCGATGGGCATGGTGGTCTTGGCGACCGACAATTCCTTGCCAATATGCAGGGGGCGGGTGAGGGTTCGCTGAACCCCGTTCGCATCCTTGACGGTAATCGTCACGGAGTAGTCTTTATTCTCATCAGGTATTGTACCGGACAGTACAATATTGCCGCTATCGAGTTCGGCGGTAACGCCATCCGGCAAACCGGTCACACTACCAACCAAGGCGTAAGGCCCGGTTCCGCCGCTCACGGTCGCTATAGTGGCTGGGTTGGTGGTCAGATTCCGGTCGTTGCTCAGAGTCCCGGCATTAGCTTCCGTCACCGCCAAGTCAGACGCCGCCACAACCAGGTTTTTCACGATGGTGGTGGTCTTGCCGTTTGCAGCGGTGGCGATAATGGTGATGGGGTAGGTCCCAGATTTCCCAGAAGCAATCTTATTGGGCTTGAGGGTGCCGCTTCCGGGGTGGAATTCTACACCCTGGGGCAGCCCCTCGACGGTCCACGAGGTAATCTTCGGCCCGTATTTGGTCGTACCCTGAGGCAAATCTGTCCAGCCCTTGACATCCTGACCCTCCTTACCAGTCAAGTTCTTACTAGCAAGGCTGCTCAAGTCCGGTACTCGGTTGTCCACGACGGTGTACGTGATGGTGGCAGGCTCGCTGACGTTGCCGTTCTTATCCGTCACCGTCACGCTAAACGTACCCTTCGCGCTGGTGACATGGCCAGGGAGGGGCGTTCCTTTAACGGTCAGTACATTCTTTTCCAACTCCACCTGCAACCATTCAGGCTGAGTCCCGTTAACTTGTACGCTCTTATATTGCCCGGAGCCGTCACTAACCGGTATGACCTGGTTCACATTTTCGCCGACCTCGGCGTTTATCTTGGTCGCGGTAACCACAGGCTTGCGGGTGTCAGCGATAGAAAACACCAGGTTGGATTTCTTAGTTTGCGCCGGAGAATCCGAATCGGTAACGCTCACCACCACGGCGGCGCTGGCACCGGGCTTCGGAGTGCCCACGAGATGACCCGTGGACTTGTCCAGGAACAAACCCGTGTCCCCCAGGGCACAGTTGCCCTGGTCGTCGGTATTGTCGCAGGGTAGAGTCCGATAAGCGTGAGGATCGACCCCGCCCGTAACCAAAGACGGAATGTTTAGGGATTGACCGTCCTTAACAGCCTGTTCCTCCAGGTTAATCCCGATAGTAGGCAAATCAGATTTGACGTTGTCTTTCACGCTGTTCCACGCGTTATCGCTGATATTGCCAGGTTTGCCACCATTGGCGGCTTGTTTCAGGGTCACTCCCTCGGGTACATTACCCTGTGGCTCATTGGTGAATTTCAGGTCGGTGGCTACCGGAATAAATGCTTCTACGGTGACGGTTCGCCCCGCATTCCCGGTCACGTAAATATTCAGGGAGGATCCGGGCGCCATCGTCTTGGGCCACGTTCCGGTCAAACAGATATCTCCACCCGCGTTGTTGGTCGGGGCGCTACCGCACCAATCAGCTTTTAGTTGCTTGGCGGAATCGGCAACTCCGGCGTTATAGGCGTCCAGCCCTTCCACCCGCGGGTCGGAATAAGGCACAGCGCCGCCGGACACGGTAGCGATTTTAAGTTTGTTGCCCTCTCCGACCGGCTGGTTCTTTTCGCCCTTGCACACGTACTTATCGTGCTTATCGGCTCCGCTCTTCGGCTTATCGCACAGAGTAGTGAGTTCCAACAGCGGGTGAATGACCAGCGTTTTCTCTGCACCTGCGTACAGGCCGGCTTTATGCTGGGCACTGTCGGTGACCTCCAGTTTAGACAGGTCAATAGTGCCCGGCACCTTTGGGGTTCCGGTGATGCGCCCGTCACGTTCCAGGCACAGCCCCGAATCCTTCTTGTCTATGGTGTACAAGGCCCATCCGGTACAGCTCTTCGGAGAGGAAGGCTGCGCGTGTCCGGAACCGGCGGTGAACCCGAACCCGTAGCTACCACTACCTCCCGAAGCAGTAAACCGGAAAGTTGAGCCGTCCTTCTGCTGGTACACCGCCCCTACAGCGGCGCTGGGCAGTTTTTTGTAGCTCGCAAACTCTAGTGGCGGATAAATCGCCGGGGTAAACACCCGGTCAATGCTGACCGCGGCAGTACCCGTTCCGGCGGTCACCTGCAGGGTATAGGTTTTGCCGTTTTTTAGCGCACCGTCACTACACTTGAGTTTCGGTTTGGAATCTCCGGTCACGCGACAGCCACTGACCGCATTACCATGCGAGTCGAAAACCTGGTACTTCTTGTTGAGGCTATCGGCACCGGTGGCGGGGTTAAAGGTCCACTCATAAGCCTGTCGGGTGGTGCCGCCCGGCGCTATGCCCGGCTCAAACACCAGGGTGGAGGGCGAGACAGTAATTTTCACGCTAAACTCAGCCGACCATTTTCCATTCACACCCAACGCTTTCAAGGGAACCTG
>NZ_CAMYBV010000024.1 GCF_947254095.1 uncultured Mobiluncus sp. | reverse complement strand
ACAAAATCACCCCCACCGGTCAAATCCTGCAACTGGCGGACGTGCGCCTGGTCGCACCGGTGATTCCCGCTTCGAAAGTCGTGTGCGTGGGAAAAAACTACCTGGAACACATCCGTGAATTCGGCTCGGCGGTGCCTGATGCCCCGATTCTGTTCATCAAACCCAATACCTCGGTCATTGGCCCCGGCGCGCCGATTGTCCTGCCGAAGTGGTCCAACCATGTCGATCACGAAGTAGAACTCGGCGTGGTCATCAAGCACGTCGCGAAAGACATTGACCCCAAAAACTGGAAAGACTACGTGTTCGGCTACACCATCGGCAATGACGTTTCCGCTCGCGACGCCCAGAAAGCCGATAAACAGTGGACGCGCGCCAAAGGGTTTGACACCGCTTGCCCGCTCGGACCCTGGATTACCGTCAATCCTGACCTCGAGGTGCAAAATCTGCGCATTCGCAGCGAAGTGGACGGCGAGGCGCGCCAAGACGACACGACTGCCAACATGATGCACCCGGTGGGCGAACTGGTGACTTACATTTCCCAAGCCATGACCCTGCTGCCCGGTGACGTCATCCTCACCGGCACCCCCGCCGGAGTCGGCCCGCTCACCGAAGGCTGCACTGTGACCTGCGAAATCGAGGGCTTGGGACAACTCAGCAACCCGGTGCGCCGCTGATGGAGGCTCTCAATCAACTGCTGGACGACCTGGAGGATCGCGGCGCGCTCACGGACCCTGTCGAGGTTCTGCTGGCGTTTCAGGAATGGGCCGAGTCTACCGGTCGCCCGCTTTATCCTCATCAGCAGGAGGCTGCCGAGCGCCTGATTCTGGAGGATAAACACCTCATCGCTCCCACTCCCACCGGCTCGGGCAAGTCGCTGATTGGGGTGGCCGCGATTTTGTGGTCACTAGCCCGGGGCGGCGTTTCCTATTACACCGCACCTTTAAAGGCGCTGGTCAGCGAGAAGTTCTTTGACCTGGTGGATCTGTTTGGCGCCGCCAACGTGGGTATGGTTACGGGCGACGGTTCGGTCAACGCCGATGCGCCGATTATCTGTGCTACGGCGGAAATCCTCGCAAATCAGGCGCTGCGCTGGGGCGACGACCTCAACGTCGACACCGTGGTGATGGACGAGTTTCACTACTATGCTGACCCGGAGCGTGGCTGGGCGTGGCAGGCTCCCCTGCTGACTCTGACGAAAACTCGGTTTGTGCTGATGAGCGCCACTTTGGGGGATACCTCGTGGTTTGCAAAGAACCTGTGGGAAGTCACCGGGCGTGAAGTCGCGATCCTCGATTCCGCGAAGCGTCCCGTGCCGCTAGAAATGTCCTACGCGGCCGAGCCTCTGGAGAAAATCCTGCAGGGACTGGCTAATCAAGACCGACTGCCGGCCTACGTGGTGCACCCCAGCCAACGCGCCGCGGTGGAAGAAGCCGAACGAATCGCCAACCTCGATTTGCGCTTGGGTCTGGACCCCGACACTGCCGCCCAGCTAAAAGACCAGGTAAACACCGTACAGTTCCATTCCTCTTTTGGGAAAACCTTGAAACCATTGCTGCTGAAAGGCATCGGGATTCACCACGCGGGAATGCTGCCCCGCTACCGCAGGCTGGTCGAAAAACTCGCACAGGCCGGCCTTTTGCGAGTCATTTCCGGAACCGACACCCTCGGGGTCGGCATCAACGTCCCCATCCGCACCGTCGTCATGACCTCCCTGGTGAAGTTTGATGGGAACAAGGAACGTCACCTGAATTCTCGTGAGTTCCACCAGGTTGCAGGACGGGCGGGCCGTGCCGGGTTTGACACCGTGGGGTACGTGGTGGCACAAGCCCCGGAGTGGGAAATTGACAACGCTATCGCGCTCGCTCGCGCGGACGGGGACGCGAAGAAACTTGAGAAAATCAAGAAAAAGAAAGCGCCGGAAGGCCGCACGTCCTGGACGGAAGGGACGTTCAACCGTCTGGCGCAAAGCGCTCCCGAAGCGATGGTGCCGCGGTGGAAGATTACGCACGCGATGGTGCTGAACACCTTGCAAAGGCCCGGCGACCAGGCCGAAAACCTCAACACTTTGGTGTACCGCAACCACAACGTGCTACGCGCCACCGGACCGGCGAAGGATCGCAATCCCTTTGCCGACACCCTGCAACACATCTTGGAATCCCTAGCGGACTCCGGGGTCATTTCCGGGAGGCAGCTTGCACACGGTGCCAGCGCTGATTCTGGCACCGGGTCGGGCGGCTCGCAGCACGGGAATTGGACTTTGACGGCGGACCTACCCGAGACTTTCGCCCTGAATCAGGACTTGGCGCCGTTTGCCCTGGACTATTTGCAGGCGTTTACGGACCACACGGGCTCTCCCAGCGCGGATACGCCCGCTGCCGGGGGCGCGTTCGGGGACACTCTCGATGTTATTTCTGTGGTGGAGTCCGTTTTAGACGATCCCAATGCCATCTTGCGTGCCCAGGAACGCGCCGCCAAAGACCGGGTCTTTGCAGAACTGAAAGCGAGCGGGGCGGACTATGACGAACGGCAAAATGCCTTGGAGCGGACGACTTACCCTAAGCCTTTGAGCCAGGAGCTGGAAGCCGCCTTTGCGACCTATCAGAAAGCGAACCCGTGGGCGCGCGGATACTTCATTTCCCCGAAATCCGTCATCCGCGAGATGGTGGAAACGGGTCAGACTTTCCAGGCTTTTGAGGCCAGCTTGAAAATCGAGTTTTCCGAGGGGGTCTTGCTGCGCTACCTGTCCGATGCGTGGCGCGCGCTGACCCAGATTGTGCCCGAACCCCTGAAAACCGAACGCTTTATCGAAGTGCTGGATTGGCTCAACGACACCATCGACAAGGTCGACTCCTCCCTGTTGGATGAATGGAAATTCCTGGAAAACCCACAACTGCGCAAAACGGCAAACCTGGACGGCACCACCTCAGCTGGCGGGCAGGACGAAACCGAGCTGGCTTTTGGCGAGCGAGCGGACGGAACTTTTGACTACCGCCTCAACCCCGCCAAACTCGGCACCGAACTGCACCGGGAACTGTTCAGCTGGCTCGATATGCTGGGCGGGGACGAGTTCGAGCGGCTTACCGCAATGGAAACGAAACTGCGCTCTGACCAGGGCAGAGTGTCCCGACTGCTGGCGGAAATCCCCCCGATTACCGAAGCGGGCTGGGACAAACAACTCGGCGCCTACTGGGATGCCCACGACTTCATGGAAACGGTCGGGGAAGCCCGCCACCAGCGCAATTTCCACGTCATCACCCAACCCACCGAGGCTGACCTGCCCGCCGGTGCCGGCATCTCGCCCGAGGCTATTCCGGAAAATCTCTGGCTGGCAGAGCTGACCATCGTCGATGGAGAGGGCGACCTGGACTTTGGTTTTTACGCGCTGTTGGATCCCGAAGCCTCCAACGAGGCGTTTCACCCGATTTGGCTACCCCTGGGGCTGTGGGAACGGCTTTGAACGCGTTGATAGCGCCGCAAGCGCCGAACCTGCCCTAGAAAAGGGCCGGACTCGGGGGAAAAGCGGAACTAGCTCCTAAATTAGCGCTGGTTTTCGTAATCGCTAAGCTGACCGATGCGCCGAGAATGACGCTCTTCGCCGGAAAATTCCGTGGTTAGGAACACTTCTACAAAACGTTCGCATTCCTCAACCGAATGCTGGCGGGCGCCCAGGGAAATCACGTTGGCATTGTTATGCAGACGGGCGAGGCTCGCGGTGTCTTCGTTCCACGCCAACGCCGCGCGAATACCTTTGACCTTGTTAGCGGCGATTTGTTCGCCGTTGCCCGAGCCACCCAGCACGATTCCCAAAGAACCCGCATCCTCCATCACGCCCTGGGCACAGGCGATGCAGAAGCCCGGGTAGTCGTCATTAGGGTCATAGGCGGCAGGTCCGTGGTCGACAACTTCATAGCCGCGTTCCCGCAGCCACGTAACCAAGTGCTGTTTTAACTCGAATCCAGCGTGGTCGGTACCGATGTGTACGCGCATAGTTCTTCCTCTCGTGTCGAATCTGGCCCGCCCGGGCACAGCCAAGAACATTTATATCCTACCGAGAATCTTTTGGCGTGTCGTAAAACTGTCCAATTCGTCCCCAAACTCCCTAATCGCCAACGATTTCCCACAACTCCAGGTAAAATTCCCTATTGAAGTATGTATGCGCAAAGCCAGACTCTCTTTCAGAGCGGCAGACTGCGCTGCTGAAGATGCAGAATGGAAAGGACCGGCACATGAGCGAGGATGCCCCGCAGCTGCTGACCAGTGAAGATATCTTTTCGGCTCAGTTCCCTGCGACAAAGTTCCGCGATGGGTACGACCAGAATCAGATTGACGACTACCTCGATGAGGTGGTTCGCGTCCTTTCCTATTACGAAGCGCTAAATGCCGCGCCCGAAGCCGAGGTGGATTTGGCTTATATCACGGTCCGCGGCCGAGATGTGCGCGAGGTCGATTTCGACTACACCCGGATGCGCGTAGGCTACGACCAAGACGCCGTGGACGACTACTTGGATCAGGTCGCCGCCACTTTGGAGGCATACGAAAAGCTGTACGGCATCCCCCCTTCAGACCAGCGCTACCAGGTATTACAGGTGGACGGGGCAGCGCTGGAAGCCGAGGCCGCCGAACAAGCCGCCGCCTCTGGCGAGCTGCCCAGCGACGGCATGCCCGCTGGCGAGGAAACCGTAACCCCGATTGAACTTTCGACCGAGGCACCGGCAGAGACTCCGACCGCGGCTCCGGTCGAGGAAAACGCGCCAGAAACCGCGGGTTCCGCCCCGTCTGTTCTTGCCGAGGCCGAACCTGCGCCCAGCGAGGATTCCGCGGTGCGTTCTTCCGTTCTGGGTACTCCCACCGGATCAATTCCCGCAGTTCAGCCGGTTTCTTTCGAACAAGCGGTGTTCACCGATTACGAGGCTGGCTCGCCTGAGAACAGTGATTTTGGTGCGACAGGTGCTATCGGTTCCCCGAGCTTTCCTCCGCTCAACTCGCCGGTGTCGGCTGCCCCCGAGACGCCGGCTCAGGAGGCGGCTACGTCCCCTGTCGAGGGCGGTGCCGACCAGGATGCTGCCAGTGAGGCTCTGGCCGGCCCCGAGGCTGTGGCAGAACCGGCTATCGTGTCCAGCGCCGAAACTGCCCCGGTCGACGCTATCCCGGAGGCTGGCGACGAATGGGGCGAAGTTCCGCAATACCCCGAAACTGCCCAGCAGCCGGAAGGTACTGACGCGGCAGCTGCTCAACCGTATCCCGAAGCCGGATACGACCCTTACCAGTCCTACGGTTATGACGCTTACGGTCAGCCGATGGCCGTTAACCCCGCGGATTATCAAGAAAATGCCGGTCAATATCCGGGCTATCCTCCCCAGACCGAGTACGGCTCACCCTACGGCATGGCGACCCTGGAGGGCTACGGATATACGCCGCAGGCTGAGGGAGAAAACCAGGCCTATATCCCGGACGACACCACGATGGTGATGCCGGTCACTCCCGCCGCGCCCTTGGGAGCCCCAACTCCGAACGCAACCATGTCTGAGTATGCTCAGGGCTATGAACAGGCAGGATACCCGGGAGGATATGAGGCGTCCCCCGCGGAAACGGTTCCGGATTACGATTCCAGTTTCGACGATGACCAGGAAAAGTCCTATGACCTGGAAGAATCCTTGGACGATGATTATCCAGAAGAAATCACCTTGGACGATTCCTCCCCCTTGCCGGCAGATTTGACCGATACGCAGGCTGATTCCGCGGCTTTACAGGCAGATTTTTATGCTCCCACCACCACGGAAGAAACCCCGGCGTCCCCCGCTCCCGCGGAGTCTGCCGGTTACTATTCCCCGGAGTCTTTCCCCGAGTCGACAGGCCAGTCCTACGCCGACTTGACGCCACCCCCTTATGCGGCACCGGAATCACCCGCGGCTACCCCGCTACCGTATGGGATGCCGGAGCAACCCGGTGCTCCCGCTGGTTCCTGGCAGGTCCCGAACCCCTATCAGCCAGAGGGCTTGACGCCTAACGAATGGGGCGGTACACCGCAACCGTCGAATTTCGAACAGCCCGCCGTACCGGACTTCTCGACCAATGAACCCGTTCCAGTCTATCCAGCTCCTGGTACGGAAACGCCGGCAGAACCCGCGATGGAACAGCCGGAGCCGTTCAGCGAGGCTCCAGCCACCCCTGCCCAACCCGCCGAGCCCAACCTTTCGACTTTCCAGATGCCAAAGCTGGAAACGGCAGAAATGAGCCAGTTAGAGACGTCCCCCACCCCGGTCAACGATTTGGGCGCGACTCCTCCGGATTACGGCATGCCGGGTGAGCCTCCGAAAGCCCCGCTGACCGATGTGGTGGCTCCTCCGCTGCCGACCCCCGGAGTGGGGATGGATTTGGGACAAATTCGCGATAAACTCGAGCATGAACAGGCCACTCCCCAGGCACAACCGGAGCCGAAACTGGCCGACGTGCCGGAAGTGCTGATGACACCTACCCGCAGTAACGCCACAGTCCCGCCAACCGAAATTCCCACCGCGAGCGCGCCGAGTGAGCCGACTCCGGCCGAGACAGCGCCGAGCGAGCCGGCCCCTGCAGAAACAGCCACGGAACATCTTTCGGCGTCACGGCTGGAAGAACTGGCGGCGCAGAATGCCGCATCGGTACCTGAGGCGGCGCCGGATATCCCGATGGTCGATACCCAATCTGGGGATAATGAATCCGCGAAAGCTCAGCCGGCCCCGATTTTCCCGGAGGATTCCAACCCTCGGCCCATGCTGCAAGGCGAAGAGCCTTTGGCTGAGGTCGATCCGGACGGACGTTTTATTCCACACTTCTTGGCTGGGTATCGGTCGAATTTGGATACTTTCACGTCCGTGTACGGTGCCCTTGACGAGGGCGGTCCGCGGGCCAAGCCGGCTTCGATTGCGAAACTCGAAGCCCAGCAGCGCCGGAAGTCGATTACCACGGGTTACCTGGTGACAGTAGCCACGTCGCGGCCCCTCGGGGCGGACGATCAGGTCTTCGTGCGTCTCTCGGATGGACGCGAAGTCCCGGTGACCTCGGCTTCCTCGGACTTTGACGGGGTGCATCTGACCATTCCGCGTATCTAAGATTTTGCCAGTCTGATGTCCCATACTCCGAAACACAATAATCCTTACTACGATGTCGCCGGCGAGAAGCGGCGCCGTGTGCGGCGTGTCTTGGTGACTCTGGTGGTAACCCTGCTGGCAGGGGGTTTGGCGGTGGGGGCAGTGTTCGTGGCGGTCGGCCAACTATCTCACCAGCCTCAGAACTCGCCCAGTCCGGCTCTCACCTCTCAGCGGCCAGGGGATTCTGCCAAGTCAGACGCTAGTTCCCAGAAAAAAACTCCGCGCGGTTCTGCGTCCGGCTCGCCTACGGGGGCGAATCCCAGCGAATCTCCTGTCACCCAGTCCCAGCCAGCCTCGTCGCCTCGCGCTTGTGATGGCGTGGAGCTGACGTCCCCCACGGATGGGCAGCTCAGCAGCAAGGATTTGCGAGCGACATTTGAAAAAGTCGGCCGAGACACGGGAGCTACCATATCCGTGTCTTGGTTTGACCCGGACGCTAGAAAGATTGAAACCGCCGGTTCTGGGCAGGCCTGGGTCGCGTGGTCGACCTCAAAAGTTCCGGTTTCTGTGGCGGTGTCCCAGGCCGGGAAGGCGGGAGCCCTGGCCGGCTCGATTTCGGCGGCTTTGCGCCAATCAGATAACGGTGCTGCCGAGACGCTGTGGCAGTCCTTGGGCACAAGTGATGCCGCTCGGGCTCAGGCCGTCACTCAAGTTTTACGTCAGACCGGGGACAACTCGACTACAGTCCCTTCCGCTCGGCTGCGTTCCGGGTTCACGATTTTCGGGCAAACTCCCTGGACCACCGCGTCCCAGGTGGGGTTCATGATGAAACTGCCCTGTTTGGACGGTTCGAGTCCGGTGGTGTCCAATATGGGGCAAGTTAGCAGTGACCAACACTGGGGAATGGGAAGGCTTCCCGGTGCCACCTTCAAGGGCGGTTGGGGACCGGGGGTAAACGGAGGCTACCTGGTGCGCCAAATGGGCTGGTACCAAGACAGTGAAGGTAAACGGGTGCCTCTAGCTATAGCCGCTCAAGCCGGCTCTTTTGACGGCGGTATCAGCGTATTAAACCAGCTTATCGCCGCCCTAGGCTAGATTTTCAATTCCGAAACCCGTGTTAGAGCCCAAGTTTTTCCAGCAGTCCTTTCACGTCACGAGCTGCCCCTTTGTCGGCTGAAAGGGCGGTGGCGCCGTAGAGTTTGAGGGCGTCAGAAACTTCCCGGTCGCGGTGCGGCTGCCAGGGGTGCGGGCTTGCCTCCATCGCCGCGCGGCGCCGCTCGATTTCATCATCCGGTACGTCCAGGGTCAGCTCCTCGCGGTTTACGTCGATGATGATTTTGTCCCCGTCCGCAATCAGGCCAATCAGCCCACCCGCGGCCGCCTCGGGGGAAATGTGACCGATAGAAATCCCGGAAGTACCGCCGGAAAATCGTCCGTCGGTGATGAGCGCGCAGGTTTTGCCCAAGCCCCGCCCTTTCAGGAAAGACGTGGGATAGAGCATCTCTTGCATCCCCGGTCCGCCCGCGGGGCCTTCGTAACGAATCACGACCACGTCCCCGGCCTGCACGGTCTTGTCGAGGATTTTTTCTACGGCTTCTTCCTGGGATTCCATCACGATAGCGCGGCCTTCGAAGTGGAACAGTTCGGGGTCAATGCCGGCCGCTTTCACGATGGCGCCGTCAGGAGCGAGGTTTCCACGCAGCACGGTCAGCCCGCCTTTCGCCACGTAGGCATGCGCTACGTCGCGAATACAGCCCGCCGCCGCGTCCGTGTCCAGCGTGTCAAAGCGGGCGGTGGCGGAAAAGGCGTGGGTAGTGCGCTGATTGCCGGGCGCGGCGTGAAACAGGTCGAGAGCCTCCGTACTGGGCGAGCCCCCACGCACGTCCCAGTCCGCCAGCCAGGTAGCCAGGTCGGGGTAGCACACGGAATGCACGTTTCGGTTCAACAGTCCGGCACGGTCGAGTTCACCCAGCAGCGCCGGTACTCCCCCGGCCCGGTGGACGTCCTCCATGTGATAGTCGTTGTGGTTAGGGGCGACTTTCGCCAGGGTCGGCACGGTGCGTCCAATCTGGGCGATGTCCGCCAGCGTAAAGTCGAGTTCGGCAGCTTGGGCGGCCGCCAGCAGGTGCAGCACCGTATTCGAGGAGCCGCCCATCGCCATATCCAAGCTCATCGCGTTGGCGAAAGCCTCCCGGGTCGCGATGGTGCGCGGCAGCACGGAATCGTCCTCATCATCGTAGTAACGCTTTGCCAGTGCCACCACCAGCTGGCCGGCACGTTCAAAGAGTCCGCGCCGAGCCACGTGGGTAGCCAAGGTGGAGCCGTTACCTGGCAGTGCCAGGCCCAGCGCCTCGGTCAGGCAGTTCATCGAGTTCGCGGTGAACATTCCCGAACAGGATCCGCAGGTCGGACAAGAGAGTTCCTCGACTCGCTGCAGTTCCGCGTCGTCGATGTCGTCGTTGGCGGTGGCGTTCATCACGGTTATGAGGTTGCCCCGCCCCCCTTTTGACGGTCCGACAATGTCAGCGGCGGGAATGCCTTTGCCGGCTTCCATCGGACCGCCCGAGACAAACACGGTGGGAATGTTGAGTTTCAGCGCGGCGTTGAGCATTCCGGGAGTGATTTTGTCGCAGTTAGAGATGCACACCAGGGCGTCAGCGGTGTGGGCGCGCACCATGTATTCCACCGAGTCGGTGATAATTTCACGGCTGGGCAGGGAATAGAGCATGCCGCCGTGCCCCATCGCAATCCCGTCATCAACGGCAATCGTGTTGAACTCGCGCGGGACTCCCCCAGCCTGACGCACCGCATCGGACACGACCTTCGCAACCTCTCGCAGGTGAATATGACCAGGGACAAACTCAGTAAAGGAGTTCGCAATAGCTACAATCGGCTTGCCAAAATCGTCATCGTTCATGCCGGTAGCGCGCCACAAGGAGCGGGCGCCCGCCATATTCCGCCCGGTGGTAGACGTTGCACTATTAAGTTTGCGTGTCATGGTTTTCTCCTTTAAGAGTTTTATAAATACTCAAAAGCTATTGTAATAATCCGCCGCGCATTCGACGAAAACAGCATAATGCAGGTGCGCTGGGGTGACGCTGCTGCCGGGGTAAAATAAATATACCGATATATAGTATAGAAGTGCTTTTGACCGCTCAGAGCATGGCATCAGCGCAGCGACCCGCGAGTCCTCGCGTGGGCCGATGCGTTCGCCTCAGAAACCCAAACGATTCAGCATTTTTGGATTGCGCTGCCATTCTTTGGCAGTGCGCACGTGCAAATCCAAGTACACCCGATGCCCCACTAGGGCTTCAATCTCGGGGCGGGCCTGAGTACCGATTTCTTTGAGCCGGCTACCCTTGCGCCCGATGACGATGGCCTTTTGACTGTCGCGTTCCACAAACAGGTTGACGTGAATCTTCCAGATTTCCCCGTCACCGGAACGTCTCGGCTGCTTGATAATCTCCTCCACCTGCACCGCGAGGGAGTGGGGCAGTTCCTGGCTGAGGCTTTCCAGGGCAGCTTCCCGAATCAGCTCGGAAATCATGGCCGTGTCGTCCTCGTCGGTGACCTGGTCGCGCGGGTACAGCGGCGGAGACAGCGGCAAGCGCTGGCCCAGCAGGTCAATCAGCGTTTGCACCTGCGTGCCTTGCCGGGCTGAAATCGGCACGATTTCAGCAAAGTCGTGCAGCTGGGAAACAGCCAAGAGCTGCTCGGCGACCTGTTCGCGGGTGGCCACGTCAGTTTTGGTGACGACCGCAATAGCTGGGAAGTGCGCGGTTTTCACTTGGGTGTCCACAATGCGCCGGTCGCCTGGCCCAATGGGTTGATCGGCAGGAACGCAAAAGACCGCCACGTCAACTTCGGAAAAAGCGTCCTCCACCATGTCGTTCAGCCGCTGCCCCAGCAGGGTGCGCGGTCGGTGAATGCCAGGAGTGTCCACCAAAATGAGCTGAAAATCAGGACGATGCACAATCCCGCGCACGACCCGGCGCGTCGTCTCGGGCCGAGCCGAAGTAATGGCGATCTTGCGCCCCACCATCGCGTTTATCAAGGTGGACTTGCCCACATTGGGCCGCCCGATGACGGCGGCGAACCCGGCACGAAAGTCCTCGGGCCAATCGCGGGCGAACAGCCCCGCCGACCCCGCCGCCAAGTATGGCGACCCGTCGTCGCCCGCGGCATCCAACGCATCCAAATCCGGAAAATTCACGTTATCCATTGTGCAAATCCTACTGTGTTTCGAAGGTTCTATCCGCGACCGCTAATCTTCATCGAGCATCGGAGGGACCACCCGGACCGAGATGGCGGAAACCTGGCGGCGCCGCCCTTCTGCCTCTACCGCACGCAGCTCCAGTCCCTCCACCGATGCAAATGCCCCCACCAGCGGCACTACTCCGACTGCTTTCGTCAACAGGCCACCCACGGTGTCCACGTCCTCGTCGTCAATCTCGGTGTCCAGCAAATCGTTGAGGTCGACCAGAGGAAACCGTGCGGGGACGATCCAGCTGCCATCGGGCTGCGGCTCAGGTTCCTTCTCGGCGTGGTCGTGTTCATCCGAGACTTCCCCGATGACCTCCTCGACCAGGTCCTCCAGGGTGACCAGCCCGGCAATGAGGCCGTACTCGTCCACCAGCACCGCCATGTGGTAGCTGTTTTGCTGCATGTCGCGCAAGGTGTCGTCGACCAGGTTTGTTTCCGGAATGAACTTGGCTTCGCGCATGGCCTGGCCCGCGGTCATCTCTCGCGACGCGGGATCCGAGTTGACACGACGTAATACATCTTTTAGGTATAAGATTCCGCGGATGTCATCAGTATCATCGCCGATGACGGGCACGCGGGAATAGCTGGAACGAACGAATAAAGTCAACGCCTTGTCCAGAGTCTTTTCGGACTCGATCGTGACCATGTCCACGCGCGGCACCATGACTTCGCGCACCAGGGTGCGTCCCATTTCGAAAACGGACCAAATCATCTCTCGGTCGGCGTCCTCGATGGTGTCAGGCTCCCCCATCTGATCAACCATTTCGCGCAGGTCCTCAGCAACCTCATCACGAGCTTCCTGGTCAGTCTGACTGGACGGGCCCCGCGCGGTGCGCAACAGCAGCCCGAAGGGCTTACCTGCATTCCACGCCGCCACCACGAACGGCGCTAGGTAGCGCACTGTCGTATTCGGGTAGCGCCGCCCCAACCGATTCCACGGCAAAGTCAAAACTACCAGCAATAACGTCCCCACAGCGACGACCAAAATCGCCACCAGCCACCAGCTGAGAGGCAGTCGGGACGCCAGCAATGCCCCGCACCCCACCGCCGCGGTCGTCACGAAAGTACGGCAAGCACGCAAGCTGGCGAGCACCAGACGGCGATTTTCGGCTAGCTGCGAGATCTTCCGAGCATGTTTTGCTCCTTCTTCGACCAAATCTTCCGCCGAGGCGACACTCAGCCGCGACACGGCGCCCTCCCCCAGGCTCAGCGGAACCGCCAGCCCAAAAGATACTGTCGCGATGAGAGTCAGGACTGCACCGGCCACTTCGGAAAAGTGCATACTAGCCCCTATCGATTCGCCAGGAAGTTCAGCAGCAGTTTGCGCTGCAGGGTAAACATGGTTTTTTCTTCTTCCGGCTCCGCGTGATCGAATCCCAGCAGGTGCAACAATCCATGTACCGTCAGCAGCAGCATTTCTTCAATAGGGGCATGACCGGCGTCGCGTGCCTGTTCGGCGGCAACGTCAGGGCAGAGCACGATATCCCCCAACACCCCAGCTTCACTGGGCATTCCCTCGCGCCCCGGCGTCAGCTCGTCCATCGGAAAGCTCAAAACATCGGTGGGACCGGGCAAATCCATCCACTTTACGTGCAGGTCAGTCATGGTTTTAATATCCACAAACATAATGTTGACCTCGGCGGCGGGAGACACATAGAGCTGTTCCAGGCAATAGGACACCAGGTCAACGAACTCACTCATCTCCAGTTCCCACGCGGTTTCGTTATTGATTTCCACACTCATGGTTATTCCCTTCCATAGCCCTGGGGGCTGCGCGATACGGTTTGGCTTTCGTAGGTGTCATAAGCGTTGATGATTTCCCCAACCAGCGAGTGACGCACCACATCGGCTGCACTCAAATAGCTAAACGCGATGTCGGGCACATCGCTGAGGATTTCGCTGACCTGTTTCAGCCCGGACGGCTGGCGTGACGGCAGGTCTATCTGAGTGATGTCGCCGGTCACGACCATCTTGGAGCCAAAGCCCAGGCGGGTCAGGAACATCTTCATCTGTTCGCTCGTGGTGTTTTGCGCCTCGTCGAGAATGATGAAACTGCCGTTCAAAGTACGTCCGCGCATATACGCCAAGGCGGCGACTTCGATGGTGCCGTCACTCATCATGCGGCTAATGGTGCCGGTATCGAGCATTTCACGCAGGGCGTCGTAGAGAGGCCGCAGGTAAGGGTCGATTTTGTCGGTCAAAGTGCCGGGCAAGAACCCCAGGGTTTCCCCCGCCTCGACGGCCGGACGAGTCAAGATGAGTCGGGTCACTTCCCCTTCCAGCAGTGCTTTTACGGCACGAGCCATCGCGAGGTAGGTTTTTCCGGTTCCGGCCGGCCCGATGCCAAAAGTGATGGTGTGGGAGTTGATGTCGTTCACATACCAGGCTTGGCCCTCCGTTTGGGGACGGATGACTTTTTCACGGCTGACGAACACCGCCCGATACCGGGCGTCAGTAGCCCGGGTGGGCGGCTCCGACAGCGCGCGAGGGCCGGGGGCGCGCCGGTTCATTTGTAAACCATAATCCAGTATATTTTGTTTTTCGATGTGCGGTTTGGTGAACAGCGCCCGCACCAACCGAGTGGCAGGCTCCAGGTCGGCGTCAGGGCCTTGAATGAAAATCTGGTTCCCGGCCACCCAAAAGTTGAGCGTGGGGAAGTCGTTTTCCCAGCTGTGCAGGTTAGCGTCGTTTACCCCGAGGACTTCAATCATCGGGATTTCGTCAGGAACCTCAACAACAGCTCGTTTCTGAGCCATGGTCACCTACTCTCCACGGGCGTTCCCCGCCAAGAGCCCAGTCGGGATTGAATGACAGCCAGGGCGGCGGGACCGGCAGAGGAACAGCGCAACACAGTCGGCCCCAGCAGCGCTGGACGCGCTCCGGCCTCTACGAAAGCCGCCAGCTCGGGAACCGTGATACCGCCCTCCGGTCCCACAATGACCACAATGTCCTCCGGAGTTTGCTCCGGCTGCGCCAGGGGAACCAGCAGATCCGCCAAGTGTTCCTCGGCGACCTCGTGCAGGACGAAAACTACCGCCCCACCCTTCACCAGCGCCTCCACCTCGGAGAAAACCGTTTTCACGACCGGCCGGGCCCACCGCGCTTCTGACCCGTGCTGTCCCGGGGAAATATCCACGCCGCTTTCCAGGTACTCTGACACTTCTGCCAGCCGGGCCTGACGCGACTGCTTCATCGCGGAAACCACCAGGTTGCGCCACTTTTCCCGGCCTTTGGCACGCTTGGGCACGGTATCCCAGCGTGACACCGAGCGCGTGGCCCCCCAGGGGATCACCCGCCACACCCCCATTTCAGCCGCGGATTCCAGCGCCTGCATATCGCGTTTTTCTTTGGCTAACGCTTGAATCAGGGTGATGCGCAAGGTCGGTTCCGGGTCCGACACCGCGTCCTCAATGAGCCGCAGCCGCAACCCCGAGTTCCCCGCCGCGACGACTTCCGCTCCGGCGCGCCGACCCAACCCGTCGACCACATCAACGACCTCACCCAACCGCAGTCGCTTGACCGTGGCATGATGAGCCTCCGCACCGACTATGGAGACTTCCTCGCCCTCGCGATAGCCGTCCAAACCCGTAAAATTCGCGGCTAGAGACCCGCCCGTTTCCCCCGCGGTTTCACCGGAAAACCAAAACGCTTGCCGGGTCATGGCCGACCCTTACGGTGCGCCCCGCCAGTATTGCCAGAGGAACTGTCGGTGGGAGCCGGGGACTCCTCGCCACGCAGTCGCGCCAGTTCGCTGAGCAGCTCGCGCTGACGTCGATCCAGGCCGGTGGGAACCTCAATATTCAGGTGAACATACAGGTCGCCGCGTCCCTGGCGGTGCAGCCGACCGACCCCCAGGCCCTTCATAATGATGACTGACTCGGGCTGTGACCCGGCTTCGACATTGATTTTCTTAGTTCCGTCGAGGGTTTCCAGGGAAAACTCCATCCCCAGCGCCGCCGCGGTCATGGGAATTCGCAAGGACGTGTGCAGGTCGTCGCCGCGCCGCTGCAGGACTTCGTGGGGCAGCTCGTGAATCTCGACGTACAAGTCACCAGCCGCGCCTCCGGCAGGTCCGGCCTCACCCTCGCCGGACAGGCGAATGCGCGTCCCGTTTTCCACCCCGGTGGGGATCTCTACCTTGATGTTGCGGGTGGCGCGCACCCGGCCTTCCCCGGAGCAATCCGCACAAGGGCGTTCGATGATGGTGCCGTGGCCCTTACAGTTCCCACACGGGGCGGTCGTCATGACCTGACCCAGGAAAGACCGCGCCATGCGTTGCACGGAACCAGTCCCGCCACAGGTAGAACAGGTTTTCGGGCGGGTCCCCACCGCACAGCAGCTGCCTTTGCAGGTCTTGCACTTCACGAAGGTGTTAATCTTAATTTCCCGCTCGGTGCCGAATGTGACGTCTTTCAGTTCCACGTCAATCGTGGTCAGAATGTCTTGGCCGCGTCCGCCGCGCGGAGTGGGGCCGCTGGTCGATGAGGCGGCATTAAAGAATTCGTTGAGGATGTCGGCAAATCCAAATCCGGCAGCGTTCGCCCCGTTGAATCCGCTGAATCCGCCCGCACCGAACCCGGAACCACCCAGGTCATATTGCTGGCGCTTCTCGGGGTTGCCCAACACGTCGTAGGCGGCACTGACTTCTTTGAATTCTTCCTCGTGTTCAGGACCAGCCACGTCAGGGTGCAGTTTGCGCGCCAACTTTCGGTAGGCGTTCTTAATTTCGTCCTGCGTGGCGTTACGGCTCACACCGAGGGTTTCATAGTAGTCGCTCAAAGTTTTTCTTTCCTATTTGTCTCATTTGTCTGGCCGAGTCTCCCGGTCGCTGCCCGGGCGGCTCTGGTTTTACTGGCTTAAGATTCGTGACAGGTACCTCGCCACCGCCCGCACCGAACTCATCGAGCCGGGATAGTCCATGCGAGTTGGCCCGATGACCCCCACATGAGCCTGACCGGCACCGGCCGGAGCGTAGCTGGAGGACACGATGGCAGTTTCTTTCAACACCTCGTGGCCGGATTCCTCACCGATAATCACGTTTACCGGTTCGGCCTCGCGCATCTCACCGAACAATTTCAGCAGCACAACCTGTTCTTCCAACGCCTCCACCAGGGCGGTCAGGGTTTCGCTGAACGCGCCGGAACGTGACAGGTTCGCCATTCCCGCCATGACTATCCGCGTCTCGATCGCGCCTTGTTCCAGAGCCGCGGCGATATTTTGCGCCAAGATGGTGGCGTTTTCCCGCAAGGCTTGATTGCTCACGGTGGCCAGCCATTCTTGCAAAGCCGCCTGTTGAGCGGGGGTGTCCGATCGGGAAAACACGGCAGCGAGCGGGGTGCCGATGGTGCTGAGGTCAGTCTCGCTGACTTCGTGGGGCAGGTTCACCAGAATCTGGTCCACCCGCCCGGTTTCGGAAATAATGATAGCCAGCACTTTGCAGTCCGGTCCCGCCCCCAAACGCACCAGTTCCAGGTGACGCAACCCGGACGGGTTGAACGCCGGGAACTCCACTACTGCCGTCTGATGCGTCATCTGCGCCAAAAGACGCACCGTGCGCTCCATCACGTCCTCCAACCCCACCGCGGAGGTGAAGAATTCGGTGATGGCCTTTCTCTCGGGGGCCGAAAGCGGCTTGATAGCCTCGATTTGGTCCACGAAGTAGCGGTAGCCCTTGTCGGTGGGAATACGTCCGGCAGAAGTGTGGGGCTGGCGGATTAGCCCTTCTTCCTCCAGCTGGGCCATGTCGTTGCGAATGGTCGCGGCGGAAACCCCCAGCGAGTGCCGCTCGACCAGGGACTTTGACCCGACTGGTTCTTGAGTTTCGACGTAGTCGGAAACGATGGCTCGCAGCACTCCCAGACGCCGATCCGCCGCCTTGTCTGCCATCGTTCCTCCTGTACCTTTTTCCTTGAGTCAGCACCACGGTTGGCTGCCTAACTCGCGTTAGCACTCACAGCCTCCGATTGCTAATCTTACCCGCTTCGGCGCAAAACTCCCACCGCGGAACCCGGCAGACTGACTAATCACATCAAACGTAGACTTTACGCGGGTCCAGACCGACCTCACTCGTGCACAGGAGAGACAGTCAAGGGCCAAGGCATGGTTCGCGGGGGCAGGAAACGAGCGAAAACGCCGCCCACTACGGCGGAACCAACCAACAAGCTGGTGATGATCATGTAGGCGACCTGAGCCTGAACTGTCGAATCAATCGTAATGGACACGAAGGGCGCCAACAAGGTCACCGCGAAAACGGCACCAGCTTCGGAACCAAGTACCGTCCCCACCACTACAGACAACACCGCCGCCCCAACCAACAGCCAAATGATGCCGCTCATCCCGGACACTGTGCCCTTGGGAATGATTCCGGAACGCAGAATCAGATCCCCCATCCACCAGGCTGCTATAGCCGTCGAAGCCACGTAGGCAATGTTAAGAATCGCCTGCAAACCCGCATCGGCAAGCCATTTTGCCCCACGGGTGGTAACTGCGGTAACCATCACAATGACCCAAACCAGCCCTCCCAGATCCGCCAACCCGACCGGCGAGGCAATCACAAAGGCTATTGAAACGACCGCCAAAACCGCGGGAACAATCAACGTAACCGCCGCATTTGCCCGGGACGTTGACCGGCGTGTGGAGCCGTCCTCAGCAACCTCTGCGGTAACTTCGGCGGTCTGTTTCCAGGCTTCCCCATCTTTGGACTTCATCTGTTTCAAGGTCATCTGGCTGATGCGCGGCGCTGAGGTCACCGACAACAGCCCCGCTACCACGGCGAGCACAACAATCAGCACCAACATCTGTAACAACAGGTAGTGGTCATCCACCAGCGCGAATCCGCCCGTAACAATCAGCAGGGACACGGTCGTCAGCGCCAGACCGTGCACAGATCCGGCCCAGGCAACGCGACGTTCCTCAGTGACCTTGCGCCCGAACAGGATATGCAAGGCCGTCAGATATTTCTCCATCAGCCCTGATTCCAGCAGCACACCGGCGATGGTGCACCACACAATCAGTCCCGCAAACGAGAAACGATTAAAGGGGCCAACCAGCTCAATAAGCCCGGTCGTGGCAAGCGTGGACGGTCCAATCTCGATGGCTACACCCACCAACGCCGGCAACCCAATGGCAAACATAATCGGCACCCGAATCGCCAACAGGAGCGCCGCCACCAGGATAGCCACAATGGCCACAATGATTCCGCTCATTTTGCGCCCCCCTTACCTTTGGGTTTGGGCGGGGCTACCGGCTGCACCTTGCCTGCCGCGTTGATCCTCACTTTTTGGGGGCCGGACGCAATAGGTTTCCCGGTCGGTTTGGTCGTCCTCTTCGCCTTGGCTGGTTTCGGGGTTTGGGCTGGTTTGGCAGCTTTGGCTGGCTTTGCGGATTTCGGTTTCTTGGGGCTGGCGTCTTGTTCAGCAAGGAATACCTTTATGGACGCGACGAGGGCGCGGATAGCCACAACTAGGATGCCCAAGCATCCCAGAAATGCGGGAATAACCGCCACCACCAGAGGTACGCCGATAACCATCATGGGTTGGGTCGCAGTGTTGGGAACTGATACGACGGTAACGGCTGTGGCAACGAGAGCAAAAAGCGTCGTTGCTGTATCACTGATTAATAACTGGAGGCTGGTGCGTTCTTCGGGGCGACCAAGGCGCGGAAGACCCCAGGCGATAAGCGCCACGACCAGTGCCAGATACGTCGCCCAGACTGACAGGATGCCGCTCCACTGTTCGGCAGCCAGAGTCAAAGTTTTGGCGGGGTCGCCTTCGAAGCTAACCCATTTCGAGGACATCGGCAATTTCAGGCCGCCCAAACCCAGCACCGCTATGCGACCGGCGCCATGCAGCATAGCGCTCAGAGCCAGCAAGGCAGAAATCAGCACCATGACCAGTCCCGCGGCGCGCTGCCACATGGGCGGTTTCGGGGTTGCGGTTTCCTCGACCGCAATCGGAGCATCCACAGCCCTGTCCTCATTAGTCACCTTTTGATTTTATCCGCAAAAGTAACGTAACTTTGGGATTTAAGGTGACCGGGGAGACTATTGAACGGATAAAACACCGAAGGGCGACGTTCTCGCACTCCGTCGCCCTTCAGCTCCCTATTAAGTTATAGGTCTTGTTTATTTCGTAGCCGGCTGGTTCAACGCCGCAGCCAACTGTTTGATGGACTCGGGTGTGAAGCCAAGCTGGTTCAGGACATTCTTCATGGAACCAGTGTCAGTCATCATGCCCTTGACCTGGTTCAAAGCGTCTTGCTTAGCCTTTTCTTCGGCAGCCTTAGTTTGCGCTTCCAGGGCGGCGGACTCTGCTAGGGTGCCTTCCACCAGCTTCGAGGCGTCATTGTTCAGCTTTGCACCGTTGACCAGCTCGGCGACTTTCGGGCTAACCGCGCCCGGACCGCCCACTACTATGGTCTTTTCCGAACCATGACGGCGCAGTGCCTGGTAGGACGGTTCCGGTAATTCCTTGGCACGAGTCAAAATCATTGCTGCATTTTGGTCAGCTGCCAACGCGCCGCCGGAAAGGGCGTCAGGGAACTTCTCACCGTTCACCAGGACGGCAGCCGTGGTTCCGGGCTGCGATGCCGCCAAAGCTGCCGCCGTTTCGTAGCGATCCTTGCCCATAATCGGTTTAATATTCACCGACATAGTCGTGGGCCACGGCGTGTTTTGCACCGCATGCACTGCCGGACCACCGACCGCAGTAATCTGCAGCGGACGGGTCTGACCCAGCTCCGAGATATAGCTGTAGGTGGCGGGATCCAAGATATTGCCCTTGCTCAACAGCATTAGCGCACCTGACCGGCCTGCGGCGGCACCCGCGACCAGTGCATCCGGGAAACCGACACCATCGGCGATA
This sequence comes from uncultured Mobiluncus sp., assembly GCF_947254095.1. Classification (GTDB taxonomy): domain Bacteria; phylum Actinomycetota; class Actinomycetes; order Actinomycetales; family Actinomycetaceae; genus Mobiluncus. The sequence continues at coordinate 4,368 of NZ_CAMYBV010000024.1, read as the reverse complement.
AACAGGTTCAGCGGCTTTTGCGGGGCAGCCCCGATGAGAGGCTCCGTGGCACGGTTAACCGCCACCGCGGTATTGAAACGGTCCGGTCCGGCGATACGGGTGATGTTAACCCCGGCATCGCGCAGTTCGAACTCGTCGTAGGGAGTCATCGGTACCTGACCGCCCACCAAGTAAAGGTTCTTCTTACCCGAAGCCTTGATTTGGTCCATGACAGAGGGCTCCAAACCGGTCTTCCAAGTGGTCAACAGAATCGGGGCGTGCATCCCAGCGGCAAACGGCGTGGAGGACAAACCGTCAGCAGCCACATTCCCGTCGACCAGTACGATGGAATCCCCCGGGAATTGGCCGATTTTCCAAGCCGCAATCGCGGTCAGCACCCGGTTGCTACCCTCAGCACGCAGAGTATTCTTGGACAGAGCCTTGGCTAGGCGCTTTTCGTCCGCCTTAGCTTTCTTGTCCCTCTCAGCCTGAGCCTTCTTTTCTTCGGCAGCCTGCTGCTTCGGGTCCTTTATGGTCTTGCCATCCTGCCCAATCTTGTACTTCTTCTTTAGCTCTTCTTCCAGCTTCTTGCGCAGAGCCTCTTCCTTGGCTTTGGCCTCTTCGGCAGCTTTCTTGGCCTTTTGCTCCGGCGTCATGTTCTTTTCATTCACGACATCCTCAAAGGACTTGCCGGAAAGCAGAGCCTCAATGGCGGTTTGGGTGCCCTTGGCATCTTCCAAAGCCTTCTGGGAGGTATCGATTGGGTCGTCAACCGTCCCCAGGGAGGTCTGTGCCTGCAACAGGAATTTCTTGGCCTCGTCAATGGAAGTCGCCCGCCGTGCGCTCTCCCACAGAGCCTTCAGCTCGTCGATAGCGCCGTTGACGGTATCGGCCGCGTTATCCAACCGAGAGGCGTGGCGCTCCAAGTCGCTGACCAGAATCTTTAGCTGCGGCTTCATTGATTCGGGAGCCGTCGCCAACGCATTGCGCGCCTTGGTCAGCATATCGCCAACCTGAATCTGGCGGCGCATAATGTCGGGGCGCGCCCCCACGGCACGGTCGTAGTAGCCGCCAATCTGCGCGGCAATCTTATCTTTCTCAGAAGGATCGACCAGGTCAGAGCCGTCCATACCCTTGATCAATGCCGCAATGGTCCAGCGCGCGTTGATGGCATTCAGCTTGTAGTTCGGCATCTGCTGAGCGACTTCAGCTAGTTTTCCGCTCAGCTTTTGAATCTTCGGCTGATACTTCTCATCTTTATGATTGGGTTTCTTTGCCGCTAGTGTGGCTACGGTCTTTGACGCGGCGGTGTATTCCGTATTTTTTGCGTCCCGAGTTGCCTTCTCGGAATTCAACTTATCCGTGGCTTGCGCTATAGCGGCCTCTTTTTTATTCGGATCCGTATCGGGCAAGGCGTTTGCGTCATCCAAAGCCTTTTGGGCAGCGGCAACCTTCTCTTCCTGGGTCTTTACCGCTTTCGCCTTGTCTGCCGCGTCCTTTTGGGCGTTAAAGTAATCGTCAGCCCAGGTCACATAAGCATCGACAAAGGCCGCATTCCGGTTTTTCACTTCCGACTGCCACTTATCCTCAATACCGTTTCCGGAAGAGTTGGTCGCCAAGTTGTCGGCTTCAGTCTGAGCCTGTTGTGCCAGTTCCAGCACTTTACTTGCCCATGACTGGTTCATCTGAGCATTCGAGACTTTCTTGGTGGCTTCTTCCAAGGCGGTAGTTTTCTGAGCTTGGTCGTTGTGCAAACGCTTTAACTTCAGCTCCACGACATCGGTTGCGTCGTCGTACCATCTCTTGAGCTTCTGACCCGCCTCTGGGTCGTCTCTGGGAACATCGGCAAATGACTGAACCAGAGTAACCTGTTCACGGCATACACTGGGGTCTACTGCCCGCTCGTCATCAGTACAAAACTTCTTATTGTCGTCTGGTTTTTGGTATTTGATGCCTTCTCGAACCCACTTCGGCAGCCCGGCATAGTTGTGATAGGTCTGGAAGTCAGATATGGCATTGGGGTTGTTATACACCCCCAGCTGGGTCTTTATTTCTTCCAGCTCCCGGATTGCGTCGTCGTAACGGTCCTTGTCCTCTTGGGCAGTTTTCTCATCTTCCTTGCGGGCTTTAAACAAACCATCAATCTTCTCGTAGTCCTTTTGAGCTTGCAGGACTTGGTCGGCAATAGAGCCGGAATCTGGGGTTTTACAGCCAGCGGCAGAAATCTTTTCAATGAGGCTGCGCGGTTCACCAACCACAACCGGGCCAAGGTTCAAATCTGTTTTCTTAAACTCTTTATTGTTTATGTCTGTATAAGAGGGGTTATCTTTGAATTTCTTTTCAATACCCACGCCGGAGTTGCTGGTCTCAGTTTTGAGCTCACCCCAGGTCACAGACACTGTCCGACCGTCCATACCGTTTTCTTGGTTAATCGAGTGCTTAGCACCATTTGTGCACAGCGACTGCTGAATACTCTTCAGGGCTTCGCCCGGAGCTGAGGGGGAATCCGGGTTGGGAACCATGGTCTCCTCTGTCTTGGCGGGACGTGTTTTGTCCAGGAAAACCGAGAAATCGGTTTGCTGCGCATCCAAAATAATTCCCAAACCGACATGGATACCAATCAGGGTCTTGCCGTCGGCGCTGATAACCGGGGCGCCGGCATCTTCTGGCAAAACCACAATCTTTTCGGGGTCTTCCCACCCCTTGCGGACGGTATCCCAGGCAATCGTGCCGAGGTCCTTATCGTCTTTGAAACTCGGGTGGCTCTCACGCCATTGATTCCACTGCTGCACTTTCGAGCGCGGCTGCGTCACTGTATCGTTGACCAGTTTCGTAATCGGCAAACGGGTTTCCTGATAGGCGATTCGAGGAATACCGCCCTCGGGACGCCAGCCAAACATGGTTCCGGTTTCCCCGCTCATGTTGCCGTTGACCCCACTGTCCTTCACTTTCACCGGAGTGGCAACGTTGGCGGGAACATCTCGATCCAAGCGGGCAATAACCACCTGGGTGGCAGCCTTGGGGTCGAAAGAAACGGAAGAGATCCAAAACACGTTCTGGGGACCTTTGCCCGGGATTGCTTCGGAACCGAAGGTAACGCGAGGTGGTGGCACAGTCCCCAACGCCAGTTGACCCGCCTTGGTGGACGTGGAGAATGCGTAGGGCTTGCCGTCCGCGTTCGTGACACAGCTCTTCATGGTGGCGATGTGGCGGGAGTCAAGCAGCACGCCAGTGCAAATGTCAACGGCGGCACCGTCGGTCTCTTTGTATGTATTGCCATCCTTTTCCCGGTACTTGGCCATATGCGGCACTTCCACCCGCGCCACTGCCGTGATACCTGGACGGCTGTTGTCCCCTGCGTTCACGGGTTCGCCGGACAGCGCGTTTGCCGGGGCGATTCCTGTAAAAGCTAAACCAGCCGAGAACAGGCACACCAGACCGGCTCGGCGCATTTTCTTACCAACGTGGCTGCGAGTTTCCACGATAGCCTCCTCATAATCCATCCATGGAAAAGCCCGGTTTTCCCCTGACGTCTGGGAACCGGTAAGCACATCCAAATGCTCAAGCTATGTATTCGTCAAGGCACCTTCAATTGTGAGCCTTTTGGCGTTATTTCAGCGAAAACTAAGCCTTTTCCAGTGATTTTCCATAATTGCAGGTCAGTCCCTCAAAGTGCAGGTCGCAAGGCTGTTTGCGCGTAATTCTTTGTTTCGCTTTACTGAATCTTGACCTCTATGTCCGAACAATCCTCCCCCGCGCTCAGATTGCTGCAAAGCAAGTGAGACGCACTTCACGCCTCAATCAGGTTGTGTTCCACGCCTTCACCGGCATCCAGCGCAGACTTTGCATCGCGCAGATTGCGCAGGTTCGACTCACTATAAAACGGGTCGGGACGTGAGACCTCGAACGGGATGCGGTTTTCCCCGGTCGCTTTCTTTGCGAAAATCGTAAATGCGGTGGTCATGTTCATTCCTAGATCGCGGCAAAGTTCTTCCATCGCCGCTTTCAACTCCGCGTCCATCCGAATCGTCACATTTGCTGTAGCCATTGCACTCACCTCGCACACTATTATACAACTAATGCACCACTAATTCACTCGTGAATCTGTGCTATGTCTCGCAATCACGCGGGGCTTAGTTTCGCAGGGCCGTAAGCGGAACGACCATCACCCCATCCGCCCGAGTGTACGTGACCTAGCCATACAGATTTTTTCGCTAGTTCTATACAGAGTTTTTCGCTAGTTTTATCCAGAGTTTTTCGCCGAACGTTGCGAGGGCAATCGGGAGGACACGCCCTGCCAGACGCTATAAGACCACGTAAACCGGCTTTTAGTGCCCTTTGCACCTGGTACTTAACCCGAACTTCCCACTTAACATAACACTTGGGGAA
>NZ_CAMYBV010000023.1 GCF_947254095.1 uncultured Mobiluncus sp. | reverse complement strand
CGGGACGTTGCTGGTGAATCTGGTACAGAAATACGTGATTGAACGAGCTGATGAATAGCTCTTCAGGCCGCACGTCCCGAATCTCGTGTAAAACAGTGTCAATCAAGCGGCGAGACATGGCACCGCCTGCCTCGTTAGATTTCACTTCCAGATTGCATTTCATATGGCTATCTCGAAGGAAGGTCAAAAGGTCGGTGAGGAGGGGAATTCTCTCGTGGAGGTAACTGGTGCCGTCACCGAATTTGGCTCCCGCAGAAATCTCATCGAGATCCGAGAACCTCAGGTCATACATTGAACCGCTGCGGTCAGTGGTGCGGTCCAACGTGGAATCATGCAGGATAACAGCGGTGCCGTCCCCCAGAATGTCAACGTCAGTTTCTATCCATTCCACACCGGCTTCGTGAGCCAGCCGGAAGGCTGCCATGGTGTTTTCCGGAGCTTGTCGGTTTAGACCGCGGTGCGCAAAAATCTTCATGGTTTCAGTCTAAGGTTGATTTATGGGCGATGGGTTTGAAACTATCGGGATGCAAAGTCGAGGCCGAGTCGCAAAGTGGTGGACTTTGCTTAAGGACGGCCGAATTCGCTGCGACTTATGCCCCCGCGCCTGTACGCTGCGCGATGGGCAAAGAGGGTTTTGTTATACCCGGATAGCTCAAGGTCAAAAAATGGTGCTCGATACCTACGGGCGGTGTTCCGGAATTGGGCTCGATCCCATCGAGAAAAAGCCGCTGTATCATTTTCTGCCGGGTTCTCAGGTGTTGTCCTTCGGGACCGCGGGATGCAATCTGAACTGTCGGTTTTGCCAAAACTGGGACATCTCCAAAGCCTGGGAAAATGACCGTTTAACCACGACTGTCTCTCCCGGGGAAATCGCGGATTTGGCGCTGCACTACGGGGCACAATCGGTTGCTTTCACCTATAACGACCCCACGATTTTTGCCGAATACGCTATAGATACCGCGAGAGCCTGCCACGCCGAAAAGCTGCGGACAGTAGCGGTGAGTGCCGGGTATATCTGTGCTGAGCCGCGGTGGGAGATGTATGCCGAAATGGACGGGGCCAACCTCGATCTAAAGGGGTTCACTGAAGACTTCTACTGGCATTTGACCGGTGCGCATTTACGGGATGTGCTGGAAACTATTGCCTACGTATGCAACGAAACCGAGTGCTGGGTGGAACTGACCACGCTGCTGATTCCCGGTCATAACGATTCTGACACGGAAATTCGAAACCTTTCAAAGTGGATAGTCGAAAATGTTGGACCGGACGTTCCACTGCATTTCTCGGCTTTCCATCCTGATTGGAAGATGCGTGATGTGCCGCGAACCCCGGCAAAAACGTTGCAGCGAGCGCGGGAAATTGCGCGGAGGGAAGGAATTCGTTTCGTCTATATCGGCAACGTGCGCGACCGTGAGGGGGGAAGCACCTTTTGTCCCGGGTGCGGAGATTCGCTTATCATGAGGGACTGGTTCAATGTTTGCGAAAACACGGTTGGGGAGTCGGGACAATGTCCCCGCTGCGCAACTGTCATTCCCGGAGTCTGGACTTAGTCGCTTTTTCCCTCGAGATAAGAGGAAAAAAGTCCATTAGCGGAGCCGCCGAACCAGGTCGCAATGAGCTTGGCCGCTGCTTTTGCCTTCACCCCATTGTGTACCAGCTGTTCCATTTTTTCCAGGCGCTGCGTCGGGGATTCAGCCTGGCCCCCGTCGGGTGCTCCTTGGACGACGATAACAATTTCACCTAAAACTTCGGGACGTGAGCACAACTCGGAATGCACAGATTCCAAGGTGCCCCTAATAAACTCTTCATGAGTTTTCGTCAGTTCTCGCGCCAGTGCAGCCGGTCGACTGGGGCCGAAAACCTGGACCATGGCGTCCAGCGTCTCGAGGGTTCGGCGGGGCGACTCCAAGAAAATCAGGGACTCGCTGCGAGCCGAGAGAGATTGTAACGTCTGGTACAAAGCAGCGGGCTTCCGCGGCAAGAACCCCACGAAAGTGAAAGAATCTGTCGGCAAGCCCGAACCCACCAAGGCCAGCAACGGAGCGGAAGGACCAGGGAGAACCATAAACGGTATTCCAGCCTGTGCGGCAGCTTGGCTCAGGCGAAACCCCGGATCTGAAATTCCCGGCATTCCAGCATCTGAAACCTGCAGAACCCGTTTGCCGTCGCGGGCTAGGCTCAATAATTCCGGGGTCATTGCGGCTTCATTATGCTCGTGGTAAGCCAACAGGCGGGCGGACATTTCGATTCCCAGGCGGCGGGCTAAATCTCGGGTCCGACGGGTATCTTCGCAAGCCACGACCTCGGCGGTGCGAAGCGCCTCGCACAAACGGGGTGAGCCGTCGCCGACATTCCCGATTGGGGTTCCGGCCAGAACTAGGTTTACTTCCTCAAACACCGGGGGATAATCCATGCTCACCGTTCCATTCTTCCATTAAACTTGAGGCGTGAATATTCCACCTCGACCCGCACCCACGGGAGGCCTCACCGCTCCCACGTCCGGCTTGGCTCTGCTGCTGCGTCCGGGTAGGCCGACCTTCGTGGGAAGCGCTTTCCGAGCTCGGCCCCAACGCGGGGACCGGGAATATCTCTGGGGATGGCTGGGACCCCTGGTGGTGGCTTTTCTGGTGTTTTTGACTCGGGTGGTGCGTCTGGGGGCAATCAAAACCCTGATTTTTGACGAAACGTATTATGTCAAAGATGCCTACGGCCTCATCAAACGCGGCTACGAAGTGCAGTGGCCTAAAGATTACGACCCCACGTTTATCTCCGGGAGTTTCAAAACCCCGCTGGAAGGTTCTTTCGTGGTACATCCCACCGTGGGAAAATGGCTAATCGGGCTGGGAATCAAACTGTTCGGCAATCAACCTTTCGGGTGGCGTATCGCGGTCTGTGTAGTCGGTGCGGTAGCCGTCTACCTGGTGGGGCGCATTGTGTGGGAGCTATTTGGCAACGCCAGCATGGCCACCCTCGCCTCCGTTCTGATGGGTTTGGACGGGGTACAAATTGCCCTGTCCCGCACCGCCATCCTCGACATTATCCTGGAAATGTTTATCCTCCTGGGGGTGCTGTACGTCGTTCGCGATCAACTCAGCTATCGCCCCCGGCTAATCGCTGCCCTCCAAGACATCGACGCGGCCAGACACACTGAACAGTTGCGTCAACGTTTTCGGCGTGCGGGCAGCGAGGGTGCGGAAACCTCGCCGGACGGCAAGCGCCGGGCTGTCGGCTTAGGCGTAGCCCCTGACTATTCTCACTTTGTGCTTTCTTGGGGGCCAAGCTATTGGTGGCGGCCCTGGCTTTTCGCGGCGGGCGTTGCTTTTGGCCTAGCCATGAGCGTGAAGTGGTCGGGGCTCTACGTGGTGGCGGTCTTTGGGATTTTTGTGTTCATTCGGGAACTATCTGCCAGGTGGCGCACCGAGCCGCGCTGGATGGGGTCGTCTGTTCTGACCGGAGGGCTTCCCGCTTTCGTGAACTTGGTGCCGATTGCTTTCCTGACTTACGTGGTTTCCTGGTTGGGATGGTTTACCCATTCACAAGCGTGGGGGCATACCAATCGCGGTTTGGTGGCAGATTGGCTCGATTATCACCGCCAAATTTTCATTTTCCACACCAACTTGGACGCCACCCACCCCTACATGGCTAACCCGTGGGGCTGGCTTTTGCAGCTGCGTCCCACTTCGTTTTATTACGAAGGGGTGCCGGGGGACTGCGGAGCCAGCAGGTGTATTGAGGCGGTCAACTCCTTGGGTAACCCGATTCTGTGGTGGGTCGGATTTGTGGCGTTCATCCTGGTCATGGTAGCGACATTCGGATTCCTCGACTGGCGTGCTGGGCTGATCTTTACCGGATATATGGCCACTTGGCTGCCTTGGCTGGTGTATTCAAATCGAACCATATTTACTTTTTACACGGTGGTTATCTCTCCCTTCATGATTATGGCGGTGGTGTATCTCTTGGGTTTGCTGATGGGGGCTTGGCGAATCACCAAAGACCAGAATTGGACCGGTCGATACAATCTGGTGCCCGACTTGAGCCAAGTTTCCCGAGGCGAGTTCATTACTGCCCTGGTAATCGTAGTGTTCATTTTCATGGCGGCAGTGTTCTTTTTCCCCATCTGGACCGGTATGCCTATGCCTGAAGACCACTACGGGTGGCGAATGTGGCTGAATAATCCCAACACGAAGTGGGCTTACTGGATTTAGGGAACTTACCGGCGGCGTTAGGATAGAGTCATGACTCATATTCTTTCTGCCGTTGCTTGGCCCTACGCTAATGGTCCGCGTCACATCGGACACGTTGCTGGTTTCGGAATTCCCTCGGATGTTTTTTCCCGTTATATGCGGATGCGGGGCCACGATGTACTGATGGTGTCTGGTACTGACGAGCATGGCACGCCAATCTTGGTTGCGGCCGAGGCTGCCGGGCTGACCCCCCGAGAATTGGCGGACAAAAACAACCGGGCAATCGTGGAGGATTTGTGTCAGCTGGGTCTGTCTTACGATTTGTTCACCCGCACCACCACGGGCAATCACTATGAGACTGTTCGCGCCATGTTCAAAGTGGTGCGAGATAACGGCTACATGAAGGTGCAGACCACCCGGGGCGCGATTTCTCCTTCCACCGGACGCACCCTTCCAGACCGCTATATTGAGGGGACTTGCCCCATCTGCGGGGCGGAAGGAGCCCGGGGGGATCAGTGCGATGCTTGCGGCAACCAGCTCGACCCCACCGACCTAATTCGCCCGCGTTCCAAAATCAACGGCGAGACTCCGGAATTTGTGGAAACCGACCACTATTTCTTAGATTTACCGGCTCTCGCCAAAGCCTTGAATGAGTGGCTCGACGACCGGGAAAAGAACGGTAATTGGCGCCCCAACGTCATCAAGTTCTCCAAGAACTTCTTAAAAGACATTAAACCGCGAGCTATGACTCGGGATATTGACTGGGGCATCCCCATTCCCGGGTGGGAGGATCAGCCCAAGCGTCTCTATGTTTGGTTTGACGCGGTAATCGGTTACCTCTCGGCTTCTATTGAGTGGGCGCGTCGTTTTGGCCAGTCCCCAGAGGATTGGCGCCAGTGGTGGAATGACCCCGAAGCTCTGTCCTATTACTTTATGGGCAAGGACAATATCGTGTTTCACTCCCAGATTTGGCCCGCCGAAATCCTGGGCTACAACGGACGCGGAGACTTGGGCGGTCAGCCTGGCGACTTAGGTATCCTGAACTTGCCCACCGAGGTAGTTTCCTCAGAATTTTTGACCATGGAAGGCAAGAAATTTGCCTCCTCGCGCGGAATCGTGATTTATGTGCGCGATATGCTGTCTCGCTACCAAGTCGATGCGCTGCGGTATTTCATTTCTGCGGCGGGGCCGGAAAATCAGGATTCTGATTTTACCTGGAGCGAGTTTGTGCGGCGCACAAACTCCGAGTTGGTGGCCGCCTGGGGCAACCTGGTCAACCGCACGGCCTCCATGATTTCAAAGAAATTTGGCGAGATTCCTCCGGCCGGTGATTTTACGGCTGAAGATCAGACGCTGTTGGATGCTGTCGGTGCCGGATTCGAAACCGTGGGTAGCCTCATCGAAAGCCATCACCAAAAGGCTGCTCTAGCAGAGATTATGCGTTTGGTGGGGGAGGCTAACCGCTACGTAACCACCACGGAGCCTTTCAAGCTAAAAGACGAGTCGCAGCGCGAGAGGCTCGGAACAATCCTGCACGTCCTAGCCCAGGTGGTGACGGATTTGAACCTAATGATGTCGCCATTCTTGCCGACTTCTTCCAACGCTATCGACAAAGTCCTGGGCGGGGCCGGGAATGTGGCGCCCCTGCCGCGAATCGAAGAAGTCGTCGACTTGGATGTGAAAAACGAGGACGGCAGCGACCGCACTTACCCGATTATCACCGGAGATTACCGCCATGCACCGACGTGGGAGCGTCATCCGGTACAGGTGGGGCAAGCGGTGGCGAAACCGGCTCCGGTATTCCAAAAACTCGACGAGTCTGTCGTTGAGGAAGAACACGAACGGTACGCGAACCTGCTGCATAAGTAACACGAAGTTGCGAGGACGCTGGTGAGTAAACGTAAGTCAAAACCAAAGGTGTGGCCGCCCGTACCGGTGAGCGGACAGCCTTTTGACGGCGGGGAAAGGCCGTTTGGTACCGGCAGGCTGTTTGACAATCACACCCATTTGCCTTTGTTGCCGGGGGACTATGCTAGCGATTCCGCCGGAGTGCGGCTCAGCGCGGAAGAACAAATGGAACGGGCGGTACAATCCGGAGTGCAACGAGTCGTTGTCTCTCTGTGTAGCCTTCCGGAAGTTCAGGTGCTGGGTGCCGACCGCGAGCGGTTTTCCGGCTCCGCTTTTGAAAAGGTGCGGTTTGCGGTGGCCATTCATCCTAACGATGCTCCGCGTCACTTGGGGATTTTGGATACGGCGCCGGATAACGTGGTGCAGAAGCGTGAACCCTGGCAGGAAACGTCCCTCGATGACGCTTTAGCGACGGTGGAACGGACAGCCCGTCAATTTCCGGAGGCAGTGGTGGCTATCGGGGAAACCGGTTTGGACTATTTTCGCACTGCCGAAACGGGCAAGGAAGCGCAAAAGCAAGCATTTGCGGCACATATCGAGCTGGCGAAAGCCTTGGATTTACCCCTGCAGATTCATGACCGTGACGCCCATCAGGATTGCGTAGAAATTTTGCGACGCTGTGGGGCGCCGCGAAAAACGGTTTTTCACTGCTTTTCGGGGGACGGTGAGCTGGCCGAAATTTTGACAGAAAATGGCTGGTACGCGTCTTTTGCGGGAAACGTCACCTACCACGCCAACCAAGATATTCAAGCTGGAGCCCTAGCGATGCCAGCTCATCTGCGCCTCATTGAAACGGATGCTCCGTATTTGACGCCCCAGCCCTATCGAGGCCAGCCCAACGCTTCCTATCTCATTGGACATACCGCGGACTTTTTGGCGGAACTAACCCAGGTAACGAATGAGGAACTGCGCGAACAAACTTATCGCAACGCCACGGCCGTCTATGAATTTTAGGATTTATCCAGGTCAGCACCGGATTGTTAGGAAAGTTAACACTGTGAAAGTTGTGGTTTTTGTTGACTAAAGGTGTACAATAGATAACGAGCTGGACATAAATATAACGATTCGGTAACATTTTTGTTGATGGAAGAGAATACTACGAACATGAACGTATCCCCCACACGAGCCCCGCGCCACCTTCAAACAAAGCCGGTTCGGGGTTCTCGAAAGTTTTTTGCGCCTCTCGTCGCCGCTTTGGCAGCCACTTTGGTGCTGGGCACCGGCATCGGCACCGCATTTGCGATGGCGCACAAGACCGCCACCGTGGTTGCCGACGGCAAAGTCCAAGAATTCGGCGGCTGGGGGGCTACCGTATCCGACCTGTTGGCTGAAAACGGCGTGAGTTTCAGCGCTAAAGACTCCATCATCCCCGGACCTAAAACCCCCGTCGAGAACGGGATGAAGATCACTATTGAAAGTTCTCGGGGGTTAACCGTCATGGTTAACGGCGCCCGGAAAGACATCGACACGACCGAAAACTCCGCTAGCGCGGCGATTAAAAAACTCTGGGAAGGCCAAGCGGTGCAATTTGTGGGCACCAGCGGCAAGGATTTGCATGGCGTGCCGTTGGCTCTTTTTGCGCCAGGTGAGGTTTATCAGCTGGTCCACGATGGGGCTACCGCGCAGATGAAAGCCGCGAAGTCCGACATCACCCCGGAGGACATCCTCACTCGCAACAAAGTGAAACTGACCGACTTGGATGCTGTCCAGGTGCTGTTCAACCCCGGCGCGGCACCTATCGTGCAGGTGCAGCGGATCACGGAAGAAAAGGTTACGGCCAGCGAGCCGATTCAGTTCGAAACCGAAACTACCAACGATGATTCGAAGTTCACTGACGAAAAGGTCGTGACGCAGAAGGGCGTGGTTGGAGAAAAAGAGATCACTAAGAAGGTGCGCAGCATCGACGGCGTGGTTTTCTCCGAAGAAATCTTGAGTGAAAAGGTTGTGGCCCAACCGGTTAACGAAAAAGTTACGGTCGGCACGAAGAAACGTCCTGCCTCGCAACCTATCGCCGCAACCGGCGACGTTTGGAGCAAACTGGCATTTTGCGAAGCCGGTGGGCGTCCCGATGCGAACACGGGCAATGGTTTTTACGGAATGTACCAGTTCACGTTACCGACGTGGCGATCAGTAGGGGGTTCCGGTCTGCCGTCTGAGGCTTCGGCAGAGGAACAGACTCATCGGGCTCAGATTCTGCAAGCTCGCTCAGGCTGGGGACAATGGCCGGCGTGCTCCCGGAAGCTCGGTTTGCGCTAAAATTCTGACGTGTTTTTGTTGGGTGCGCGCGACATCTTTGCGCTCTGTGCTGCCCTAAAGGTGTCTCCGAGCAAGAAAAAAGGTCAAAATTTCGTTACCGACCCCGGAACGGTGCGGCGCATTGCGGCCACAGCGGGAGTTTCCCCAGGTGACACCGTTGTAGAAATTGGCCCGGGGCTGGGTTCGTTGACTCTGGCCTTGCTGGAACAGGGCTGTAAAGTTATCGCTATCGAAATCGACCAGCGCCTCGCGGCCGCCCTGCCGGTGACGGTGAGTCAACACGGCGCGAACAGCGCAGACTTGTGCGTCATGACGCAAGATGCTCTCGAAATTAGGGGAGTCTCCGACCTAGACATCCCCGCAGGGTGGGCCGCGCCACGCCAGTTGGTAGCAAACCTGCCCTACAATGTGGCCACCCCCCTGCTGTTGCATTTCTTGGAAGTTTTGCCAGGCCTGGAGGGCGCGCTGGTCATGGTGCAAGCCGAAGTGGCTGACCGCTGGGTGGCCGGAGTCGCTGACGCTGCATACGGGGCGCCGAGTGTGAAACTGGCCTGGTGGGGCAGAGCAAAACGTGCTTTTAAAGTGGGGCGAAATGTGTTTTATCCCGCCCCGAATGTGGATTCGACCGTAGTGGAGTTTCGGCGTTTAGAGGTACGTCAGAGACTGCTGGAGGACCTGAAAGTTAGCCCCGAAGGTTTGACAGATGAGGCAGTCGAGACGTTAAGGAAGGAAGTATTCGCGGCGGTGAACGCGGCATTTTCTCAGCGCCGCAAGACCTTGCGGCAATCTTTGGCTGGATATGCTGGCTCCCCTGATGCGTCCGCCGCTTTGCTTGAGGCAGCCGGTATTGCGCCGGGCCTACGTGCCGAACGTCTCAGTGTCACAGACTTCACAAAAATCGCGGCCGCAAAACTTTATGGAACGAGCGATACAAAATGAGCGGAGTGAGAATTCTCGAAAACCAATCGGGGCGGCGCCTTAAAGTGTTTGCTCCTGGAAAGGTCAACTTGCTGCTCCGAGTAGGAACGCGACCACCAGGACAGCTCCGCCACGAACTATTGACGGTATTTCAGTGCCTGGATCTAGGGGAATACTTGACTGTGGAACCTCGTGATGTAGGCGAAACCGATGTGGTGCACACCGTGCTAGCGCCGGGATTGACCGGACCAAAGAACCTGGATGGACCGGACAATCTGGCGCTCAAAGCACTGGAGTCCTTGCGGGATACCGGCGCCGAAGTCCCTTTCACCAGCATCAAGATTGAGAAAAATATTCCGGTGGCGGGCGGTATGGCTGGCGGGTCAGCCGATGCCGCTGGCATGCTCTACGCGGCGAACGTGCTTTATCAACTGGGATTCACCCTCGCTGAGTTGCAGTCTCTGGGGGCGAGACTAGGCGCGGACGTCCCTTTCGGCCTAACCGGGGGAAACGCCTTGGGACTCGGCTTCGGTGACAATATGCATAGTTTACCGGGCGGTACAAAATGTTATTGGGCCTTAGCTGTTTCCCGCCGTGGACTGTCCACACCAAAAGTCTTTGAGGCTTTCGACCAGCTGGTTCCTCACCCGCAGCCACTGCCCGCTGCGCTCTCACCAGACTTTTTGGCAGCTCTGGACGGGGACGTCACCGAGCTGGCCGGATACCTCCACAATGATCTGCAGGCCGGTGCCTTACACATTTTCCCTGAACTATCCCAAATCATCGCTGCGGCAGAGCATGCCGGGGCTTTGAAAGCCATCGTTTCTGGCTCCGGTCCGACCATCGCCGCCCTATGCTCGGACGCAACTTCCCAAGAAAAAGTGGCGCAGAGGCTTGGCTCCCACCCTTTGGTAGCACGAGTTTTCAGTGCCGTTGGACCGGTAAACGGCGAATATTAGGGCTCCTAACCCGCAAGATTTAACAAATAAAAAGTTGAACTTACATAGCCTTAACAAATTAAGCAGGTAAGTCCTAACGTGAGTTTCCTAACCTGAGATTGCAAATAAAGTTTCAGGAAAGGAAAACCCTTGAACAAGAAATTTTCTCTGATGGCAGGCGCCGCTATCCTGGTCAGCGCCTCATTGGGATTGACAGCTTGTGGCGGCAGCGCAGCAAATGCGGAAAGCGCCGCAGACAAGACGAAGTACCAGGCAGCTGCTTCCATTGATGACTTTGGGGGAATGGAAGGGCTGGAAAAAGCGGCGAAAGCAGAGGGGCAGTTGAACCTCATTGCACTGCCCCACGACTGGTCAAACTGGGGTGGAGTGATTGAGGCATTTAAAAAGAAATATCCCGAAATCACTGTAAACGAACAGAACCCCAATGCGTCTTCGAAAGAAGAAATTGACGCTATTAAGACCAACGCCGGGACAGACAAAGCCCCAGACACCGTTGACGTTGGTTTAGCCGTAGCCGTGGATTCCACGCAGTATTTCGCGGCCTACGAAACTCAAGGGGCGGCAAAGATTGATCCGAAACTTAAGAATAAAGACAAGCTGTACACCCCGGATTACACCGGCGTGATGTCTCTGGGCTGGAATAAGACCAAGTACGGTGACGTCAAGTCCATCGAGGACTTGAAAGACCCGAAGTTTGCCGGCGTTGTCTCGCTCAACGGCAAACCCGCGGAAGCCGGGGCGGCATTCAATGGCTTTATTATGGCGAATCTGGCCAATGGCGGGGATTTGCAAAACCTTCAGCCGGGTCTGGATTTCTTTAAGGAACTCAAGAGTCTCGGCAACTTGAACACCATTGATGTAACCTCGGCCACCATCGATTCCGGTCAGACTGCCGCGGTGTTCGACTGGTCCTACAACCAAATTTCGACTCGTGACCGCTTGAAGGGTCAGGGAGTTGAATGGGGAGTCATCGTGTTTCCCGGCACCGAGGTCGGCAGCTATTACCAGCAGGCCATCAACAAGGAAGCTCCCCACCCGGCCGCGGCACGTTTGTGGCAGGAGTTCCTCTATACTCCAGAAGCTCAGAACCTCTGGATGAAGGGCGGGGCAATGCCGGTGCTGATGGAACAGATGGAAACGGACGGCACCATTGATGCCGACGCCAAAGCCACCTTGATTGAAACCTCTAAGCCTCCGTTAACTTACAGCCCGGATGATTCGGCTCGAATCACCACTTGGTTGCAGCAGAATTGGGACAAGGCTATTGGTAACTAAGCCTGTTCAAGAAGATACACGGCCAGGGAGCTCGGATACTGATCCGGGCTCCCGGCTCGTGCCTACAGACGTAAAACCAGAGGTCAATAAACGAACTGGTTGGCGCGGACAGTTACTAGCCGAGTCAAAGACCTGGTACCCCTCGTCAGGGCGGCGGCGCAAGTCCACGAACCTGGTCACTATCCCGTTTTTCCTCTATGTGGCAATATTCTTGCTCACCCCCACTGCAATCGTGATTGCGGGAGCTTTCACCAGCGCGACGGGTGGATTTTCCCTGGCAAACTTGGCGCGTTTGGGTGAAAAGAACACTCTAGAATCGCTGGGTACTTCAGTTTTCGTCTCCATTGCTTCGGCTCTGATTGGGGCCGTGGTGGGGGCGCTGGCCTGTTATGCCCTAGTGGCTCGTTCCAGCCAAACCGGTTTGCTGCGCCGCTTAATCAATGCCGTATCTTCCGTATTGGCTCAGTTTGGCGGGGTCATGCTGGCTTTTGCATTCATCGCCACCATCGGGATTAACGGTATCGGTACCCAGATTCTGTTCGCGACTACCGGAATTCAACTGGATCCTAACTGGCTGGCCTCCCTGCCGGGGCTGGTGCTGGTTTATTGCTACTTCCAGATTCCCCTGATGATTATCGTGTTCCTACCGGCGATGGACTCGCTGCGTCCCCAGTGGAAGGAAG
This sequence comes from uncultured Mobiluncus sp., assembly GCF_947254095.1. Classification (GTDB taxonomy): domain Bacteria; phylum Actinomycetota; class Actinomycetes; order Actinomycetales; family Actinomycetaceae; genus Mobiluncus. The sequence goes on along the minus strand of NZ_CAMYBV010000023.1, from coordinate 12,558 downwards.
CGACCCTGAACTTGGGGGGTTCGACTGGGGACTATTGGTTCCGGGTGGCGGGTCCGATTTTGTGGCCGCGATTCCTCGGTGCTTTTTTGCTGCTATTTTCCAATGCTTTTTCCGCCTACGCCACCGCGGCAGCATTGTTTACGCAACGCTCCATCCTGGTGCCGTTGATGATTCAAAGTGCGCTGCGTAATGAGCAAGACATCGGGCAAAACGGGTTTGCTCAGTCGCTCGCCCTGTTGATGGTGGTCGTAGTGGCTGTGGTGATGACAGCTTACGCACAACTGCAAAAGAGGACGGCGAAATGGGAGTAAACCTCACTAATTCCATAAATTCCAAAGCGGAGACCCTGCTGGTAGCGCCCTCTGCCAAGGCCACATCGCGGCGGGCAAGCCGTAAGTGGCAGACACACCTGGGCGTAGCCATTTACCAGTGGGTAATCCTCGTCGCCGTACTGCTGTTTTTATTTATACCACTGCTGGGTATGTTAATTTTTTCGGTGCGGTTTCCCCTCACCGGGGCATGGTCAGGCGGGGCTTGGCAATCCATCTTTAGTTTGTCGGGGACCACCGCTTCCGGGGCAGATATGTCGATTCTGTGGGACGGTGTACTGAATTCCTTGGTATTGAGCGTATTTACCGTGGTGCTGATGCTGGCGTTGCTGTTGCCAACCATGCTGGCGCTAAAAATCCGCCCTTCCAAACTGTCTCGCGTGGTGGAGTTTATTTGTCTGCTTCCCCTCGCGATTCCCGCCATTGTGCTGGTGGTGGGTTTAGGGCCGATATATCGATTTATTTCGATTAACCTGTTGAACACGCATCCAATCTGGCTAGCTTTTGCCTACACCATCTTGACGCTGCCCTTCGCGTATCGGGCGCTCGATGCCGGGTTCTCGACGATTCCGGTAAAGACCCTGGTAGAAGCCGCTCGTTCCCTAGGAGCACCGTGGTCTACGGTCATGTTCAAAGTCATTATCCCCAACCTTCGCGGAGCCATTGGGGCCGCATCCTTTATCACTATTTCCGTGGTGCTGGGAGAGTTCACCATTGCGTCGCTGTTGAATCGCAACAATCTGCAGGTCGCTATTTTCCAGTTGGGTCAAGACGACTCTATGACTGCAACCGCACTGGCTCTGCTGACCATGGTGTTTGGCATCGTGGTGTTGATGATGTTGGAAATCGTGAGCTACGAATTGAAAAAGAAGAGAGAGAAAAATGCCAAATGAGGCTGTTGGTGCCGAGGTTGAGCTTCGGGATCTGAACAAACAATACGGGCGAACCCAGGCGCTAGATCATTTCAACTGTGAATTCCACAGTGGAGAACTCGTTGTGCTGTTGGGACCCTCGGGATGCGGGAAAACGACCGCGTTACGGGCTCTGACAGGCTTGATGCAGGTCGACTCGGGCCAAATTGTGGTCAACGGGCGAGACATCACCCACACATCCGCGGCAAAGCGGAATATGGCGATGGTGTTTCAACAGTATTCCCTGTTTCCCAATATGACAGTACGCCAGAACGTAGAGTTCGGGCTGACGGTGCGCAAGGTCGACTCTAAACATCGCGTCCGTCAGGCTATGGAAGCCCTAGAGATGGTGGGCTTGTCCAACCAAGCCGATAAGTACACTCACCAAATGTCCGGGGGTCAGCAGCAGCGGGTGGCCCTAGCGCGAGCTTTGGTGTTGCGACCCGCGGTGTTGGCTCTCGATGAGCCGCTCTCGGCTTTGGATGCCAAAGTGCGGGTGCAGTTGCGCGGAGAAATCCGCCGACTTCAGCTGCAGTCCGGTTTGACGACCCTGTTCGTGACGCACGACCAGGAGGAGGCTTTGGCTGTGGCCGACCGGGTCGGTGTGATGAAAGACGGTAAGCTGCAGCAAATCGCTGAGCCTTGGGAGTTGTATAACGAGCCCGCGAATGAGTTCGTGGCGACTTTCATCGGTGAATCGAGCCGTATTCCCGCTGTGATTCGGGATGGCTCAGCTTTCGTAGGGGACCAAGAAATTCCGATTCTAAAAACCTCAACGAAACGTACCGACGGGGAAGCCACAATTTTGGTGCGTCCCGAATCCGTGCAGCTGGAGATGGTACAGCCCAACGCCCCCCGATTAGCAAATCAAGGCGTAGTGAAAAACCTGACTTTCCTGGGATCTACCGCGAAAGTCGAGGTGGAGATGCCTTCGGGAATCACGTTGACGTCTCAGATAACGCCTTCGGAATCCATGATGGTCACGAAAGGGCAACGTGTGGCGCTGCGGATTGAGCCGAAAGCTGTATTGGCGGTGTCTCCTGACGACGTCCCCCAATCTAACCCCATAAAAGTGGTGACGCAGGTCGAGGAAAGACAACCTTCGCAGGTTTCCTAGCGAGATTGGGCATCGAAGGGGAGGAGTACCGACCGAAGTAGGCGCGCCAATTCGGTTACGTCCGCTTCGGAAAGATCTCCTAACCAACCCCGTTCCGTAGCCATCAGTGTGGTTATCGCGGCATCGGCGTGCCGCTTGCCGTCTTCGGTGAGTTCCACCAGAATGGCGCGGCGGTCCTCCGGGTGGTCGCAGCGGCGTACCAGTCCGCGTTCTTCTAACCGGTCGATGCGGTTCGTCATGGTCCCGGAGGACACCAGCGATTGCTGCATGAGCACGCCGGGTGTCAGGGAAAAGGGCTCTCCTGCTCGGCGGAGGGCGGAAAGCACATCGAAGGCCCAGGGCTCCAAGTCTACTGAGGAGAACGCTTCACGACGTGCCTGGTCGAGGTGGCGAGCGAGGCGGGAGACTCGGGAGAATACCGAAAGTGGAGTTAAATCGGCATGGGGCAGCAGAGAGCGCCAAGCCTTGAGGATGCCGTCGACTTCGTCACTGTCGGGTAAAGCGGAAGGGGGAACCATAGCACCGTCCTATTGCGGGAAAAATTTCTTTAATACTACTCGAGGTCGAGAATCTTTGTCGCAGAGAAAATCTTTGTGGTCTCGAAATACCTTCCTGGGGACTATTGGAAGTCTCTAGAGGGGTGCTTGCAAAGTGTAAAAAATTTGAGAGTACTGCAAGTACTTGCGATGCTCGCGACATACAGGAAAGTTAAGCAGCCTCGACTTTCTAAAAAAGTTGAAAAATGGCAAAATAGACGGGCGCTGTTTCCGACTGGAAGTTGGTGGCGCACTCCGCCCTGGTGTAATGGCAGCACAGAGGTTTTTGGTACCTTTAGTCTGGGTTCGAATCCTGGGGGCGGAACGTTTTGCTTTTTAGGGGCGGGCAAGGCGTTAGGATAGGAACATGACCAACGTCAGCACCATCGTTATCTTGGCGGCAGGCCAAGGCACTCGTATGAAGTCCAAGAAAGCCAAGGTTTTGCACTCCTTTGCGGGGCGCACCCTGCTTTCTCACGCTATCCACACCGCTATGGAAATCGAACCGGAACGCATCGTGGTGGTGGTTCGTCACCAGGCCGAGGCCGTAGCTGCCGAAGCTCAGGCGGTTAATCCTGACATCGTGATTGCTCACCAGGACGATGTGCCCGGTACCGGTCGTGCCGTGTGGTGCGCCTTGCAAAAGCTGGAGGAACTGGGGGCTGCGACAGGGACTTTGGTGGTGACTTCCGCCGACGTGCCCCTGCTTGATTCCTCCACGATTCTGTCCCTGGCGGAAACTCGCGAGGACGAAGGGGCGGCCTTGTGCTTGCTGACTACCGAGATAGCCAACCCTTTCGGTTACGGGCGAATTCAGCGGGTGGCCGGACACGTCGCCGGTATCGTCGAGGAACGCGACGCGACTTACGCACAAAAGCAAATCAAAGAAGTCAACGCCGGGATTTATGCTTTCGACGCCGAATTCTTAAATCGCTGCTTACCGACCCTGTCGACAAACAACGACCAAGGGGAGATTTATCTGACTGACACCATCAAAGCTGCTCGGAACGAAGGTCTCAGGGTTTCTTCGGTGCTGCTGTCAGACACGGCGCAAGCGGAAGGCTGCAACGACCGGGCGCAGCTGGCCGAACTGCGGGCCGAATACAATCGCCGTCGCACTCGGTACTGGATGCTACAGGGCGTCACCATCATCGATCCGGCTACGACATGGATTGATGCCGACGTGACCATCGGACAGGACACTACGATTTACCCCAATACGCAGTTGCGCCGCCACACCTGCATCGGCGAGGACTGCCGTATCGGGCCGGACTCGACGCTTATCGACATGAAAGTCGGAGACGACGCGGAAGTCTTTCGGGTTCATGGGCTTTCCTCTGAAATTGGAGCACATTCCTACATCGGGCCTTTTACCTACCTGCGTCCGGGAACAATACTGTCGGAAAGCACAAAGGTCGGAGGTTTTTGCGAAACGAAAAACATTCAAGTCGGGCGAGGCACCAAGATTCCCCACCTGTCTTATGTGGGCGACGCCACCATCGGGGAAGGCACCAACATTGGCGCCGCCACTATCTTTGCAAACTACGATGGGGTACATAAGCATCACTCCAATGTCGGGTCGCACTGCCGAACCGGCGCTAATAACGTGTTCATTGCCCCGGTCAATATCGGCGACGGTGTTTATACCGGCGGAGGAACCATCGTCCGTCAAGACATCCCGGAGGGGAACTTAGCGGTCAATGACTTTCAGATGCGTCAAATTCCTGGCTGGGTCGCAAAGAATCGTCCCGAAACTATCGCCGCCATCGAAGCGATGCGGGCTGAGCAAGCCGGAGGGAATCCCCCAGACAGCACGGATGGTACGAAATAGTCCCGGTGGACGAAAGGGACGGTAAAAGCCATGATTAATACCTTTGCAGCAACAGAAAAACTCCGATAAAAGAAGGACACACGAATGGCAGAGTTGTTTGATACCCCGCGCAAGCGTTTGGTGATTGTGTCGGGTCGATCGCACCCCGAACTGGCTGAACAGGTTGCCAAAGAACTTGACGTGGAGGTGCTGCCGACTACGATTTACGACTTTGCCTCAGGCGAAATCTATGTGCGGTACAACGAGTCGGTGCGCGGCTGCGACGTGTTTTGTATCCAGTCGATTTCCGGCAATGTCTCTAAGTGGTTGATGGAACACTTCATCATGATTGACGCCCTGAAGCGAGCCAGCGCCAAGCGCATCACCGTGGTTGCTCCGCTGTACCCTTATGCCCGTCAAGATAAGAAACACCAGGGACGCGAACCGATTTCGGCGCGTCTCATTTCGGACCTGTACAAGACTGCCGGGGCGTCCCGTTTGATGAGTATCGATATGCACGCCTCGCAGGAACAGGGCTTCTTTACCGGCCCGGTGGATCACCTCCAGGCGATGCCGGTGCTGATTGACTATGTCCGCACCCGCGTGGATTTGAACAACGTGACCGTGGTGTCCCCGGATGCGGGCCGGATTCGCGTGGCTGAAAAGTGGGCGAACCGCCTGGGCGGATACCCTCTGGCTTTTGTGCACAAGACTCGTGACACCTCCCGCCCCAATGTGGCTGTGGCCAACCGTGTGGTGGGTGATGTTGAAGGGCGCACCTGCGTGCTGGTCGATGACTTGATTGACACCGGTGGCACGATTGCAGAAGCCGTGGGGGTTTTGAAGCATGCCGGGGCCAAGGACGTGCTGGTAGCGGCCACGCACGCGGTGTTTTCTGATCCGGCGGCAAAGCGCCTGAGCGAATGCGGAGCCCGCGAAGTTATCGTTACGGATACGGTGCCGATTCCTCCGGATAAGTGTTTCCCACAGCTCAAGGTTTTGCCGATTGCGCCGTTGCTGGCCCGGGCAATTCGCCAGGTCTTTGAGGAAGGCTCCGTGACCGCCCTGTTCGAGTAAACCCGGTGTGAGTCCCTGGAGTCTAGGGGTGCATGAGGAATCCCTGAGATTCGATGTCATCCAGGATGGAGGCGCGGCGGTTGCGTACCTTGCCGAGCTTCTGAAAGATTTGATTCGTAAACTTGTCCTCACGCCTGCCCTTATTGCGCAGGTCATAGTATTCGCGCATCTGCGCGTCGTAATCCTTGAGGGCTTCCAGGTAGGAATCCGGACGCACATAAGTGTCGGTCATGACCCGGAATTCTTTGGGCATCCGCGGTTTCAACTGCGGTTCTTCGCCGGGGTATCCCAGCTTAGTCCTAATACTGGGAAAGTGTAGGGGGGCAGTCCGATAGCCTCGATTACCCCCCTGGGCTCGTTCAAAATATTGCCTAAAATATTGGCCCCTAACCCCAACGACTCGGCAGCTATGACCACATTTTGAACCATGAGAACCGCATCGGTGAAAGCTTCCTGGAACGTATCTATCGTGGCAGCCGATTGGGGGTACAAGCCCATCTCCTCCAGAATGGCCGCGCCCCGAGCTAAGTCTGCGATAAACAGCAGATACTCCGGGGCGTGGGCAACATATTCCTGTCCACCTATTTCAGCCAGCTTTTCCCGCTTTGCTTGATCCTTAATCCGAATAATCGAGGCCCCCTGAATCCCGCGGGACGTAGGGGTATGCATGGCTACGTCCATGAGGGTTTGGAAAGTGTCTTCGGGGATAGGATTCGATTTGAACTCGCGGATGGTGCGATGCTCTAGCTGGACATCGATGGTCTCATTCATGAAATTATTGTTTCATACTTTACTTTTAGGTATACCCAAATAATGAATCTAGTCAGATTAATATTTGAACAGCGAGAGGCACAGGAGGTTAACCTTTACACAAATTAGTAAAATTGCGGTGGTTTCGCTATCATTGATGGGTTGCCTCGGCGAGGGGGAGCGCGGCGGTCAAGCCGCAGCGTGAACCGTTATCGACGCGGCCCGGTAACTTTGCTGGATGCCCTTCGCCCGCTTTTGCTTATTGAGCAAGGCGGGTTTTCTGTCTTATGGCAGGAACGGAGTCGTCTGCTCACCCGCGAGGGGAACAACGAAACTTCGGAGAGGAAAGTCCGCAACAGAATTCCGCGGTCCTCCCGGGAAAACGCAAACTGATTATATATTTGGAGGATACAAAACATGGCTGATAACCCCACTTTGCAAGTCGAACAGCGCACGGGTTTTGGTAAGGGATTTGCTCGCCGCGCTCGGGTCGCCGACAAGATTCCGGCGGTACTCTATGGTCACGGCACCGATCCGGTGCACCTGCTGCTGCCCTACCACGAAACTTTCCTGCTGGTGAAGGACAACGTGAATGCCGTTATTTCCCTGAAGGGCCTGAAAGACCCGGCGATGGTCCTGGTCAAGGACATTCAGCGTCACCCGGTAAAGCGCCAGATTATGCACATGGACCTGCTGCTGGTGAAGGCCGACGAAAAGGTGGACGTGGAAGTGCCTATCGAAATCATTGGCGAGCCCATGTCCGGTTTGGTCGCCAACCAGGACCTGTTGAACATGGAAATTTTTGCTCCGGTTATTGCCATTCCGGAAAAAATCGAGGTCAGCGTGGACGGCTTGGAGGATGGCGTGGTGTTGAGCGTGGCCGACATCAAGTTGCCTGAGGGCGTGGAAGCCAAGACCGATCCGGAAGCGATTGTCTTGAGCGTCACCACTCCGCAGGAAGTTGAAATTCCCGAGGCGCCGGCTGCGGAAGAAGAAACTACCGAGGCTGAGGCTGCGGGAGATACCGAAGAATCCGCTGAGTAGTAGCGGTTTTCTGACACTTGCTTGGATTGCTGATGAGCCCCACTCACGAACCACGTTTGGATCCCTCTCGTCTGGTAGACGAGGAGGGAACCTGGCTCGTGGTGGGGCTCGGCAATCCCGGTGAAAAATATGCCGGAACCCGGCACAACTGTGGATACCTGGTGACTGATCGCTTCGTAAAGCAATCTGGCCAAACGTATCGGAATCAGTCTCTGGCGCGTGCGGGAGTGGTGGCGCGCGTGGCAACAGTGAGCTTGGGCTACGGGGTCTATGCCCCCAAGATTATCGTGGCTCACACCGGCTCGTTTATGAACGAATCCGGTTCGGGGGTGAAAGAACTGCTGGATTACTACCGGCTTGGCTCCGAGCGCCTGCTGGTGGTTCATGATGAGTTAGACCTCGAAATGGGTTACGCAAAGCTGAAAGTTGGCGGCAGCGATGGCGGGCACAACGGGTTGAAATCAATCCAAAAGTCTTTGGGTACAAAAGATTTTGCGCGTTTACGCATCGGTATCGGGCGTCCGGTCAAATTGCCCGGCGGGGGTTCTGAGGTCATCAACTGGGTATTAGGACGTATTCCGAAGTCCCAGCAAAGTATCCTCGATGAGGTTTTGGACCGAGCGGTACAATGTGTGACGGATATCGCGGAAAACGGACTGGCGAAAGCTCAAGCCAGGTTACATTTGGGCAACCCCAAGTAAGGGGCGGCGCGTTTCCAAGTCCAGTCTGAGCTGAGGGGGTCAGGTTCATTCATGAGTTTGTACGGTTTACTGGATGAGACCGGGGCTGCTTTGGCAGGCCTGGAGCCTGATGCGGCGGGTTCCGTGTGTGAATACGTGGCGCCACCCGGGTTTTACGCCCCGCTCATTGCGGGTTTGCCCGGTGGTCGCGAAGGTCTAACCGTGGTCCTCGCACCAAGCACCCGCGCCGCTACCCAATTGGCTCGTGAACTGGGAGCCTACACTACTGGAGTGGAGTTGTTTCCTGACTGGGAAACGCTGCCCCACGAAAGGCTTTCCCCTCGCGCCGATACGATGGCGCGCCGGATTTGGGCTTTACATCGGGTGACGCATCCCCATCCGTCAGATGCGGTGCGCTTCCTGGTCATGCCCATGCGGGCTGCGCTAGCCCCGGTGAACGCTCATATCGCCGACTATCCTCTGTTTACGGTGCAGGTGGGAGACACTTATGACCGTGACACCATGGCTGCGGACCTGTTGCGTTTGGGCTACGAACGTGTTGATATGGTGGGGGCGCGCGGCCAATTTGCCGTGCGTGGGGGTCTGATTGACGTTTTTTCTCCCACGGCCGCCCATCCGGTGCGTATTGAACTGTTTGGCGACGAGGTAGACACCATTCGGGCGTTTACGGCAACGGATCAGCGAACTTTCGGCGGCGATATCCGGGAGCTCGCCGCCCCAGCCTGCCGCGAGCTACTCCTCGACGATGCGGCGCGGGAACGGGCCGCCAGCCTGGCCGACCAAATGCCACAGGCTGGCGAAATACTGAATCTGGCGGCCGAGGGTAAGTACGGCGAAGGCTTGGAATCCTTGAGCCCGCTGCTGGGTGCGGAAATGGTGCCTCTGTTTTCCCTGCTGCCGCCCGGAGCCCGTCTGGTGGCGACCGATCGTCCCCGTTTGGAGGCGCGTGCGAAAGAACTGGTGGAAACGACCCAAGAGTTCCTGGCGGCTTCCTGGTCAGCTGCCGCGGGTGGCGGGGAAGTACCCCTGGAGATTGAACAGGCTTCGTTTTTGACCTTGGAACAGCTCCATACCGCCGCCCAAGAGGCGCGTATGGACACCGTGTTCATCTCTCCTTTTGCGGTGGGTGAGAACGCTCAGAACGTGGGGGCGCAAATCGCGATGGAGCCCCCCACCGGAGAAACTGGACTGATTGGTACAATCGGCGATTTGGTGTCAGAAAATTGGAACGTAGTGATTACTACGACCGGTAGGGGGATGGCGAGCCGTCTGCGGGATGTCATGGGAGAGGCGGACGTTCCGGCGAAAGTGGTTGCGGATGCCACAGCGCCGAGCAGCGGCGCGGTACAGATCACGGTGGCCCCCCTGGACGAGGGCTACCAGGTCCCGGCAGCGCAACTATTGGTGGTGAGCGAGGCCCAGGTCTTGGGCAAAAAGAAGTCCCGCCACGCCTCGGACAAGGCCAACCTTCCCGCCAGGCGACGCAAAGCTATTGATCCCCTGACTTTGAATCAGGGCGACTACGTGGTTCACCTTCACCACGGCATCGGGCGTTTCGTAAAACTGGCGAAACGCACCATGGGGCGAGGCCGGGAAACCACCGCGAAAGAATACGTGGTGTTGGAATACGCCCCCAGCAAACGCAACGGTCCCGCCGATCAACTGTGGGTGCCTACTGATTCTCTGGACTTACTCTCGAAGTATGTGGGTGGGGAGTCCCCGGTGCTGTCAAAGATGGGCGGGGCTGATTGGGCAAAAACCAAGTCTAGAGCCCGCAAAGCGGTGAAAGAAATCGCCCGTGAACTGGTGCGTCTCTATGCCATTCGCCAAGCCTCCAAAGGGCACGCTTTCAGTCCGGATACTCCCTGGCAGCGAGAGCTGGAAGACAGTTTCGAGTTTGTGGAAACTCCCGACCAACTCACGGTCATTGATGAAGTCAAGCATGACATGGAACAAACCGTTCCGATGGATAGGCTCATCTGTGGTGATGTGGGTTACGGAAAAACCGAGATAGCGGTACGCGCGGCCTTTAAAGCCGTCCAGGATGGCAAGCAGGTGGCAATTCTAGCTCCGACGACCCTGCTGGTCAGCCAGCACGCCGAAACGTTTACGAACCGTTTTGCGGGATTCCCGGTAACTGTAGCTGCGCTGTCGCGCTTTACTACTACCAAAGAGGCCACTCGGATTAAAGCCGGTTTGAAAGACGGTTCCATCGAAGTGGTAATTGGAACCCACGCCCTGCTGTCGGGCAATGTCCGGTTTAAAGACTTGGGCCTAGTGGTGATTGACGAGGAACAACGTTTCGGGGTGGAGCACAAGGAGGCCCTCAAGGCTTTGCGTGCCGACGTTGACGTTTTGACGATGAGCGCCACCCCGATTCCGCGCACCCTAGAGATGGCCATCACCGGAATTCGCGGCATGAGCACCCTCACCACCCCGCCGGAGGACCGCCACCCGGTCTTGACCTACGTGGGAGCCTACTCGGATAAACAGGTCGCGGCCGCCATCCGGCGCGAACTTTTGCGTGACGGTCAAGTATTTTTCGTACATAACCGGGTGCAATCCATCAACAGGATTGCCGCTCACCTCTCCGAGCTGGTGCCCGAAGCGCGGATTCGGGTGGGCCACGGGCAAATGTCGGAAAAACAGCTGGAATCGGTCATGGTGGATTTCTGGAACCAAGAATTCGATGTGCTGGTGTCCACGACGATTGTCGAAAACGGGTTGGATGTGACCAGTGCCAACACAATCATCGTGGATCACGCGGATCGCTTTGGCCTGTCCCAGCTGCATCAGCTGCGCGGACGAGTCGGCCGCGGGCGGGAACGCGGCTACGCTTACTTCCTCTATCCGCCCGGCAACACTATGAACGAAACGGCTTTTGAGAGGCTGAAAACGATTGGAACCAACACCGGGCTAGGATCCGGGATGGCCATCGCTACGAAAGACCTGGAAATTCGCGGGGCTGGAAACCTGTTGGGCGGCGAACAGTCTGGACACATCGCCGGAGTAGGTTTTGACCTGTATGTGCGCATGGTGGGCGAGGCGGTGGCAGCCTATAAAGGCCAGGAAACCCCCGAAGATACCAGTGTGTCCATTGAGCTGCCCATAGATGCCTACATTCCCGAGGACTATCTGGACGTACAGTCGCTGCGTCTCGATGCCTATACGCGTCTGTCCTCGGCCACCACGGATACGGAAATTGACCAGTTACTGGAGGAAATGACCGACCGCTACGGACGCCCTCCGCAACCGTTGGAACGCTTGGGGGCGGTCGCGAAACTGCGGAACTTGGCGCGGACCCAAAAGGTGCAAGAGATTAAGGTGATGGGCAAATTTATTCGTTTTGCACCCGTTGAACTGGCGGATTCGCAGATGGCGCGTCTGCAGCGCCTGTATCCGGGGGCGCGGCTGAAACTGACCACGCGCGAATTGTTTATACCCGCCCCAACCAGGAAAAATGGGTTGAGCGAAACTCCGATTGTGGACCTAGAACTCATGGAATGGGTAGAGAAAGTCATTCGCGGCGTCATTAAACCCCTGGTTTAAAATTCCCTCCCCGGTCAAAGAAAAGCTAAGATGGGAACGTTGGGCCGGACTATTGAAGGGAAAAACGATGGCGGAACAGTCCCTTGTGACCAAAACCACTAAAACCGCAACCAAGCTGATGACGGGCGTCGTCGCGCTGGCGTTCGCGGGGGGACTGCTGAGCGGATGCGAAGCAAAACCAGGAGTAGCCGCTTATGGTGACGGATGGGTCGTCACCGAAACGCAACTTGGAACTGTCACCAAAGAACTGGCTGAAGCGGGAATTAACCTTAACGACACGCCGGATATGCAGACCGCACGCATTTATGCCCTGCGCTACCTGCGGACTCTCAACGAAGGCGGCAAGGATTTGCTCTCGCAGTGCCCGCAGCTCGATGAAATTAAAACCGACCTGTTTAAGGTGGACTCCGCACAGATGTCACCGGAAACTCGCGATGTCATGCAACTGTTGTTGTGTGCTACCGCCACGGATCCGAAGGCCGCTAACGAGCTGGGCGTACCACCGGTCAATTCGCAGTTGGCGGCCCAGATTGAACAGGCTTATCAGGCTGGTTCTGACCTAAAGAAGGCGAAGCTGTCGAATCGGATGAATCAAGCTGTCCAGATAATTCAGCAGCGTGCCGCGCAGATGCAGATGATGGGTCAAGCGCAGCAGTAAGCGAAAACTGCGGTGGGAGCCGGAAAGTTAAATCGAGAAAAATTTGTTTGTCCGGGGAGAAATCCCCGGACAAATG
>NZ_CAMYBV010000022.1 GCF_947254095.1 uncultured Mobiluncus sp. | reverse complement strand
CGCGCGGGGGCGGGGCCCTGGAGGACCTGCTGGGATTCTCCGATGAGAGCGTGGTGAGAGCAGCTTTTGCGGCGCGCACCCCCATCGTTTCCGCCGTTGGCCATGAAGAAGACACCCCGTTGCTGGATTTTGTAGCGGACTTTCGCGCCTCCACCCCTACCGATGCGGGCAAGCGGATTGTCCCGGATTTGGCCGCAGAAATTGAGGGGGTGTCCGGGGCACGCTCCCGGATGACGGCGCTCATTTCCAACCGTATAGAACTGGGCCTGCGTGAACTTGACGCGATTCGCTCCCGGCCGGTCATGCAAAATCCACTAGCGGCTTTAGACGAACGGCGCCGGGACATCAATCACGGCTTGGAAATCCTGCGGTCGCGGGTCGCGGCCGTCCTCGCTAATCAGGCACGTGACCTAGCGGCAGCGCGGGCAACTTTGCGAGCCATCTCGCCCCAGGCCACTTTGGAACGCGGGTATGCAGTGCTGCGCAAACCCGACCAAACCGTAGTGACCGACGCGGGTGAAGTTCAGAAGGGCGACCTCCTCGAGGCCGTCTTGGCGCGCGGCTCCCTGGTCGCCACCGTTTTTGGCACGAATCCAAACACCGATGAAAGGTAAAGAATCATGAGCGAAAAAAATCCTCAACAAACCTCGACACCGACTGACGCGACAGGAACAGGCGCGGCAGGCAACCAGGATGTCACCGAGATGAGCTACGAGGCGGCTCGCGCCGAACTCATCGAAACCGTGCAGGCCCTGGAAAACGCTGAAGCTCCCCTGGAGGACACCCTGAAACTGTGGGATCGCGGAGAAGCCTTGGCCTCACGCTGCCAGACTATCCTCGACTCCGCTCATGCTCGGCTCGCCGAACGTCAAGCACAATGAACCTGTTTCTGCTGTTCATTGTCATTCTGGTGCTGTGGGGCGCCAGGATTCATCCGCGCGGTGACAATTTCGAGGGATACCTGGATCACGACCACACCACCCGCATCAACGGCATCTTTATCCTGATTGTCTTTTATGCCCACATCCGTTCCTACATGCCCTATAACCCGGCGTGGGACGGGGTGATGCACCACATCGCCACGGGGCTCGGTCAGCTGATGGTGGCTTTGTTCCTGTTTTATTCCGGTTACGGAGTGGCATATTCCCTAGCGCACAAGCCCGGCTATGTTCACACCATGCCGCTCAAACGCGTGGGCGTGACCTGGGTGAACTTCGCTATCGCCCAGGTCTTGTTCATCATCATGAACCTGTCGCTTTCGCGCCCGTTCACCCCGGCTCAGACCGCCTGGGCGTTCCTCGGTTGGAAATCCATCGGCTCTTCCAGCTGGTACATTTTCGCGATTCTGGTGCTCTATGCCCTGACTTGGCTGGCGTTCGTAATCCTCGGCTGCCGCCCGTGGTTGGCTTTCATCCTGAACTGTGTACTGGTGGGAGGCTTCACCGTTTTCATGTGGCACTTCAAAGGTAACGCCACCTACACCTACAACACGTTGTGCTGCTATCTGCTGGGCATGTGCTACTGCCTGGCCCGCGACCACTTCGAGCGCGTCTACCGTCGCACCGTGGGCTACGTCTCCGCGCTACTCGTCACGGTGGCACTTTTTGTCCTCACCACTAAGCTCGACCACCTGAGCTTCCTGGTGTTCGAAGTCGAAGCCATGCTGTTTTGCCTGATAATCGTGCAAATCACGTTGTTCTTACATCTGAATAATCCCGTGCTGCACTGGTTTGGCAAACACCTTTTCTGGGTTTACGTGCTGCAGCGTCTGCCGATGCTGGCACTGCGGGAACTCGGCATGGCCGATGCCGCTCCCTATGTTTACGCCCTAACTTGCTTCGCGGCGACGGTTGGCTTGGCGTGGCTGATGGCGCGCCTCACCGCTCCGATTGATTCCCAGCTCAGCGCCTGGTCGAAAACCTGGGCGGAATATTGCACCAAACGTGAGGGAAAGCTCAGCCCTGGTAGGGGTGAGCGTCCAGCACCTGAACCTTGATCTTCTTGCCGGTCGGCGCTACGTATTCCACGGTGTCGCCAGTCCGGTGACCAGCCAGCGCTACCCCAAGGGGGGCTTCGGGGGAAAACACCTGAATGTCCATCCCTTTGGCGGCGTCACGCGAACCCAAGAGGAACTTCATCTTTTTCGGTCCGACTTTTGCTTCTACCACGCTGCCCGGTCCAATCGTGCCATCGGCGGCCGCCTCGCCGACCTCGGCGTACTTCAGGATTTCTTGCAGCTCCAAGATGCGGGTTTCGTTTTGGGATTGTTCGTCACGAGCCGCGTGATAGCCGCCGTTTTCTTTCAGGTCGCCTTCGCGGCGGGCCGCGTCAATCTTCTTGGTGATTTCCGAGCGGATTGGGCCCGTGCGTTCGTCGAGCTCCGCTTGTAGACGGTCAAAAGACGCCTGGGTCATCCAGTTTTTTTTCGCTTCGTCAGCCATAATCGTCTCCTTGAAAGATTAAAAGATTAGCGCCTGCGTCAGGCACAGAAAGCAAGCTTGTTTCAAAAAATCAGCCGCAACGCAAGCGTTCAATACTTTACCAGATATTAAAATCAAGTAAAACGCTAGAAAAACAGCCCGGCAAAAGTCCGCTGCCGCGAGGAAACCCGAACCACCGGCCTTGTGAGCCCTAACCAAGAATGGCGAAATAGGCCGCGACGCAGTGACACGCCCAGGCCGCGACAGTCCAAGCGTGGAAAAACTCGTGAAAACCGAAAATCGTAGGGTCAGGATTCGGCCACTTCGTGGCATAGATGACCGCCCCGACCGTGTAGGCCAAACCGCCTGCGACCAGCATCCAGAATGCAGGGAGGGAAGCGGCGTAGAGCTCGGGGAAATACATCAAGGCAACCCAACCTAAAACCACGTAAAGAATTGTGGTTATCCAGCGGGGGGCGTGCGGCCAAATCAACGAGGTAGCAATCCCCAAAATCGCCCCCACCCAGACTACTGAAAGCAAAATCGTTCTATCGCGCTCTCCCAGCAGACCGAACGAAATAGGCGTGTAGGTGCCGGCAATGAGTAAGAAAATATTGGCGTGATCGAAACGGCGCAATATCGCGTCCACCGATTTCGGCCACGAACCCATGTGATACACCGCGCTCATCGCAAACAACACTAGGGAAGCCAGCATATAGACAACACAGGCAAACTTCAGGGAACTCGGCGCCAACACCAGCAACACGATAGAAGCCGCCATCGACAGCGGCGTGGCCACCGTGTGAATCCACCCCCGCAGGGCAGGCTTGCGGCGCATCGCTTTCCAATCCCAACGTTGAAAAGTGTAGGGGCGTCCGGTTCGCGGATTAACCAGACGCGGCATCAGCGTCCTGCCAGATTTCACACCCATAACATTCCCCCCGCTCGGCTTGCCCCACCCGCGCCAGTCAAGACAGGCAAGTTAAGTGTTTTAATGTTTTAAACTGATTATGTGAGTAGCTCCGTAAAAAAGTCAAAGCCTGGAATTCTTTACCGAATTTACGCCAGACGTTTGGCTCGTGAAATTAACCCCGCAAAGGTGCCTCAGCATATCGGCATTATCTTGGACGGAAACCGGCGCTGGGCAAAGGCGGAAGGCGCCCCGGCAACCCGCGGACATCAGCGCGGAGCCCTGAAAATTACCGAAGTTTTGCAGTGGTGTGAGGAATGGCCCGTTAAAGTCGTCACCTTGTGGATGCTTTCGATTGACAACCTGGGTCGGAAAGCCGCGGAGCTCAAGCCCCTGCAAGACGTCATCGGCCATACCGTGCGAGGTTTGCAAGCCTCGGGACGTTACCATTTGCGGGTGTTGGGCGACACGTCCCTGCTGGACCCGGGGCTGGCCGCAATCCTGCACGCGGCGGACGGAACCGGGCCGGAAAACGCGCTGGTGGTGAATATCGCGGTCGCCTATGGAGGACGTCAGGAAATCGTCAACGCCGTGCGGGAATACCTCAACGAAGCAGCTCAAAAAGGCGAAACCCTGGCGGATTTGACTGACCAAATCCGTTTGGAGGACATCGAAGCGCACCTGTACACCAAGGGTCAGCCAGACCCTGACCTGGTGATTCGCACTTCGGGGGAGCAGCGTCTCAGCGGATTTTTGCTGTGGCAAAGCGCGAATTCGGAGTTCTATTTTTGTGAAACGTATTGGCCGAGCTTCCGCAAGGTCGACTTCCTGCGTGCCCTGCGTGACTACGGAAATCGGGAACGCCGCTTGGGAAAGTGAGTCGCACCGCTCCCATCCCGACAAATTACAAATGTAAGAACCTCGTAAAGGCGGCGCTTTAGCACGCTCGAACCTCGTGCTATTGATAGGGTCAAAACATGGCTACCCCCGCGCGCACCTATGTGCTTGATACGTCCGTGTTGTTGTCCGATCCGAAGGCCTTGCTGAAGTTTGCCGAACACCAGGTGGTTTTGCCGGTGGTGGTAATCACCGAGCTAGAGAAAAAGCGTCACGATCCGGAGCTGGGATATTTCGCCCGCAAAGCGCTGCACCTGCTCGACGATTTGCGGATTGCCAACGGTCGGCTCGATCAGCCGGTTCCAGTCGGTTCACAAGGGGGGACCGTGCGGGTGGAGCTGAACTCTATCGACGACTCGGTGCTCCCCTCCGGGATGCGCTTGGGTGACAATGACACGAAGATTCTGGCGGTTGCCGCGAATCTGGCGAAAACCGGGGCGGACGTGACGGTCGTGTCCAAAGACCTGCCGATGCGGGTCAAAGCGTCCTCTATCGGCTTGGATGCTGATGTGTACCGTAACCCGCTGTCGAGTGCGGACACCTATCGCGGGGTCATTCGCGGCGAGATGAGCGAACAGGACATGTCTCGGCTCTATCAGGACGGCGCGGTGGAGTTCGACACGATTGTGCTGACGAACGACCCGGGGGATGAAGAAAACGATGTCGCGACTTATAGCAGCGACCCGACAAACCTGCTGAACGAGGAAGACAACAGCGTCGACTTTGAAGAACCCGAAATCCCCTCGCTGGAGGACCAACCCATCCATACCGGAATTATTTTGAGTTCCCCGCGAGGCTCCGCCCTGGCTACCATCTGGGGCGACAATCAGGTACATCTGGTGCGCACGGATCGGGAACTGTTCGGCGTGAAGGGGCGTTCCGCCGAGCAGCGTATCGCGATGGATCACCTGGTCAACCCGGAAATCGGCATTGTGTCCCTGGGTGGGCGGGCTGGCACCGGCAAGTCTGCCTTGGCTTTGGCTGCCGGGTTGGATGCGGTGGTGGAACGTCACGAGCACCGCAAGATTGTCGTGTTCCGTCCCATTTACGCGGTCGGGGGGCAGAGCTTGGGCTACTTGCCGGGCAGCGGTGAAGAAAAAATGGATCCGTGGGCGCAAGCCGTGTTCGACACTTTATCTTCGATTGTGGCTCCTGAAGTCGTTGACGAGGTGGTGGCGCGCGGCCTACTGGAGGTGCTGCCGCTGACCCACATTCGCGGCCGTTCCTTGCATGATGCGTTCGTGATTGTTGATGAAGCGCAGTCCTTGGAGCGCAACGTGTTGCTGACGGTGCTGTCGCGGATGGGTCAGAACGCCAAAATTGTGTTGACTCACGACGTTTCACAGCGCGACAACCTGCGGGTCGGACGCTATGACGGTATCGCCGCAGTTATCGAGGATTTGAAAGGCTCGTCCCTGTTCGCCCACACGACCCTGATTCGTTCGGAACGCAGCGCCATCGCGGATTTGGTCACGAGCCTGCTCGATTACTGAGTCGCCGCGCTAAAGTCGCCCCTCACGAGCTGCGCTCTTGGGCGGCGCTGACCCAGGCAGAGTTAGTCACGCCAAAGGGGACAAATCTGGTTGATTTTTGGCCGTTTCGGGTGTTGATACCGCAGAAATCGGCCCCTGAATGCTAGTTTGATACCCGTGCGTGATGACGAAAACCCGCAAGATCTCCCGTTTCCTCCGGAGGCGCAATCGTTGCTGATGCGTTCAGCCATCGCTGCCGCGCTCGCGTCCAAACGTTTGGCGGAGGAAAAGGGCGTGTTCCGGCTGACTCCCTCGGAATGGGCTGAACTGGAGGCGTCTACACGTCCCTGATTTGCCGCCGCTATCCCTGAGCTATGAGCTGAGGGGTCAAAAGCTGTGATGATTTGCTAGACTGAACCTGCGCGTGCCGCGCAATCCCGATTTATAGAGGACAACGATAGAACAATGCCTGCGATAGTAGTTTTGGGAGCCCAGTGGGGCGACGAAGGTAAAGGAAAAGCAACTGATCAGCTGGCCAAAGACGTGGATTTTTCCGTCAAATACAACGGCGGCAACAATGCTGGTCACACCGTGGTGGTCAATGGTGAAAAGTTCGCTCTGCACCTGCTGCCTACCGGTATCCTGTCCCCGCGTGTGACCCCGGTTATTGGCAACGGCACCGTCATTGACCCGAAAGTTTTGTTCCAGGAAATCGACGACTTGGAAAAACGGGGCGTGCCTTGCGAACGACTGCTCATCTCTAGCCGCGCCCACGTCATCACGCCTTTCGCCATCGCCATAGACCGTTCTTCTGAACAGTACCGTGGCCACCGCAAGATTGGCACCACCGGCCGCGGGATTGGCCCGACCTACGCCGAAAAAATGTACCGGATTGGAATCCAAGTCCAAGACCTGTTCGACCCCGAAATTTTGGGCGAAAAAGTCACCGTCATGTCCGACCTGGTGAAGAGTCTCTCCCAGGGCTGGTCCCATGCCGAACCGATTGACCCCGTTGAAGTTACCCAGGAGCTGCTGTCCTACTCGGAGCGGCTGCGCCCGATGGTGGCGAACACGTCCCTGGTGTTGAACAACGCGCTGGACGAAAAGCGGGTGGTGCTGTTCGAGGGCGGTCAGGCGACCATGCTCGACATCGACCACGGCACCTACCCCTACGTCACTTCGTCGAACTGCACCGCGGGCGGAGCCTGCACCGGGACCGGTATCGGCCCGACCCGCATCGACCGGGTGGTCGGGGTTATGAAAGCCTACACGACCCGCGTGGGTGAAGGGCCTTTCCCGACCGAACTGACCGATGCAACTGGTGAACAGTTGCGGGAACTCGGTTCAGAATACGGGGCGACGACGGGGCGTCCGCGTCGGACCGGCTGGTTTGACGCGGTGGTGGTGCGTTACGCCGTGCGCGTCAACGGCCTGACCGACCTTGTGATGACGAAACTGGACGTCATGTCCGAGTTTGAAAAAATCCCGGTCTGCGTGGGATACGAGACCCCGCGCGGACGCACCGACCAGATGCCCGACTATTCGGTCGACTTCGCTGCTTCCCGCCCGATTTACGAAGAAGTCCCCGGCTGGAAGGGTGAGGACATCTCCGGCATCACCGACTTCCGGAAACTCCCCAAGGCGGCCCAGAACTATGTTGCTTACCTGGAGGACAAGGTGGGTTGCCGCATCTCCGTCATCGGTACGGGGGCTTCGCGTGAAGACGCCATCGTGCGTTACACCCTCATCTGAGTTCATTTCGGTTTCCCTTTTCCGCTTTTTCCTGCACAAGCGCGCTGGTGAGCGGTGTTTTCGGCCTGACGTTTCCGGGGGCGACGGTTCGCCATTGGGAATCTGCAGAGCACAGGGCAACGGGCGCACCGGCCTTTTGAACGTGAAAAAGTTGCAAAAATTCACCTCGGGGTAGGACTTAACTCCCTGCACAATGTTCGAAAATGCGCGATAATTGCCGTGTAAGAGAAACATTCTATGTAGGAGGCCCTTTTATGGCTGTTACTGAAACCGATGTCCGCGCTGCAGCTCCCGCAAATGCTCCTGAAGAGGTAGTTAAGTGGGTTGCTAAGGTCGCGGCAATGACGACTCCGGAATCTATTGAGTTCTGTGACGGTTCCCAAGAGGAATGGGACCGCTTGTCGCAACTGCTGGTTGATGCCGGAATCTTTACCCGTTTGAACCCTGAGAAGCGCCCGAACTCGTTCTTGGCGCGCTCGCTGCCCTCTGATGTGGCGCGTGTGGAATCCCGCACCTTCATCTGCTGCGAAAAGGAAGAGGACGCTGGCCCCACCAACCACTGGGCTGACCCCAAGGAAATGAAAGAGACCCTGATTGGGGAAAATGGCGTGTTCCAGGGCGCGATGAAAGGCCGCACCATGTACGTGGTGCCGTTCTCGATGGGTCCGTTGGGCGGCCCGATTTCCCAGTTGGGCATCGAGCTGACCGACTCCGCTTACGTGGTGTTGAACATGCGCATCATGACGCGCATGGGTGCCAAGGCGATGGACCTGATTAACTCGGGCAAGCCGTGGGTGCCGGCGGTGCACTCCGTGGGCGCTCCCCTCGAGCCGGGCCAGAAAGACACGAACTGGCCGTGCAATGAAACCAAGTACATCACCCACTTCCCCGAGACCAACGAGATTTGGTCCTACGGCTCGGGTTACGGCGGCAACGCCCTGCTGGGCAAGAAGTGCTTCGCGCTGCGTATCGCCTCCACCATGGCGCGCCGCGACGGCTGGATGGCCGAGCACATGCTGATTCTGCGTCTGACGGACGAAAAGACCGGCAAGCGCTACCACGTGACGGCAGCTTTCCCGTCGGCTTGCGGCAAGACGAACCTCGCCATGCTCCAGCCCACCATCGAGGGCTACAAGGTCGAGACCATCGGCGACGATATCGCCTGGATGCGTCCCGGTCCGGACGGCACCTTGCGCGCCATCAACCCGGAGGCGGGCTTCTTTGGTGTGGCGCCCGGCACGTCTTATGACACCAACCCGATGGCCATGGAGTCCATGAAGGAAAACACCATCTTTACCAACGTCGCTCTGACCGATGACGGAGATGTGTGGTGGGAGGGCATTGACGGCCCGACCCCGAGCCACCTCATTGACTGGCACGGCAAGGACTGGACGCCGGAATCCGGCGAAAAGGCGGCTCACCCGAACAGCCGCTTCACCGCTCCGGCCGCGCAGTGCCCGATTATCTGCCCCGACTGGGAGGCTCCCGAGGGCGTGCCGATTGACGCCGTATTGTTCGGCGGCCGCCGCGCCTCGAACGTGCCGCTGGTGACCGAGCAAAAGAACCCGGCTCACGGCGTGTTCATCGGTGCGAACGTGTCCTCCGAACAGACCGCTGCCGCAGAAGGCGCGGTTGGCTCGCTGCGTCACGACCCGTTCGCGATGCTGCCGTTCTGCGGCTACAACATGGCGGACTACTGGGGTCACTGGCTAGAGATGCAAGAGAAGTTGGGCGACAAGTTCCCGCGCGTCTACCACGTCAACTGGTTCCGCAAGACGCCTGATGGCAAGTTCATGTGGCCCGGCTACGGCGACAACTCCCGCGTGCTGGACTGGGTGGTCAAGCGCGTGTCCGGCCAGGTTGACGCTATTGACGGCCCGACCGGCAAGTACCCGAAGTTCGAGGACTTCAACCTGGAGGGCTTGGACATCGACAAGGCCGCTTGGGATGCCCTGTTCGAAATCAACCCCGAGGCTTGGTTGGCCGAGACCGAAGATACCGAAAAGTACTTCGCCCAGTTCGGCGACAAGCTCCCGGCTCAGATTAAGGCAGAGCTGGAAGGCTTGCGTGAGCGTCTCAAGGCCGCTAAGTAGTTAGTCCTCATGGGGCACTGACCCATTAATATTTTGGCGGGCAGTCACCATTCGGTGACTGCCCGCCTTTATAAAATTATTTATGGTTATAACTTATCAATACGATAAGCGATTTCGCTTTTCGCGTCGTCTGACGGTTCAATGCTCACCACGCTATTGTTGGCTTCGTCAATCGAGAGTGCGACATTTTCTGTAGTCACGCCATCGGAGCAAACCATATCCGAAATAGATGCCGTTTGGTCACCAACCGTAAACGATGCGTTCAGAGTGCCTTGCCCGATGCAAAAAACTTGGAACCGGTAGATTCCTTTCTCCCACTTGGACTTATCTTCATCTCTGATATTCATAATGGTCTTTTGTTTCTTGGCGTCAAGTTGATAGCTCGGTTGCGGGCCAGATGTAGTCCTTACTGACCCTTCCTCGACATCAGCATTTACCGCGTCGGTAATAGCTTTCACTTGCGCCGCCGGCAAGATATGTCCTGTGCTTTCAGGACTACTCTCAGGCGTATCAGTGGCAGCATTTTCAGTTGCCGGTGAACAAGCCGCAACGCCCAGCATAGCCAAAGCCAGCACGGTGCCCGCACAGCTGCGGTGAAGTGTCCGGTATTGTTTGTTCATCGCGTTTATCCTTTCCAAAGTCGAAATATTCTGCCATTGTCCCTCATCGGAGCAATAAAAAAATCGTAATTTAGTGAGGATACAATCGTCAAGACTTAGCAAAGAAATGTTAAGTAAGAATTAGTAAGCCGTGAGTTTGGCGTTGCCGTCCGACCAGGAAACCACCACGTCATAGCCGGACAGTTTGAAAATCTTGGAGCGAACCACCAAACGGAACGCAAGACCCTGGTCAGCGGGTGTAACTCTACTGATGGACAGGCGGTTCGTGGTGGTGTCTTCAAAATGCCCGTCGTCGAAGATTCGCTGCCAGATTCCGGCCCGTTTCACCTGCCATTCATAGGTCGTGTCGAACAGGGAGCCGTCAGGATCCATGATGGGTGACGCCTCAAACGAGACGCGCGACCCCACCGGGGCTTTTGCGCTGGCCGGCATATTCTTTAGACCTTGCACCGCTACCCGTACCGGTTCAGAAGTGGCGGTTCCTTCCGAAGAGGTCGCCATCAGGCGATATTCGGTGTTCTTGGAACGGTCCCAAGTCCAGATACCATCGGGAGTAAAAGTTTCCTGGGTCGCATCGGGGATATCCCTCCAGGCTCCGGCATGGTCGCGTTCTTGCCACTGATATTTCGGCACCGGCCAAGCCGAGACTTGCATTCGGATGGGGTTGACCAGCTTGTATCCCACCCCGGTGAGGGGTTGTTCCATCAGCTGAATCTGCGGCGCGGTTTTCTCCAGTGGGGTCAGCGGGTCGAACAGCGCCACCTGATATTCGTAGGTGCTCTTCGGCGCGTTTTTCACCCCGTCAATCTTGACTTTGTACACCAGGTTTTCCTGGCCGACAGGCTTTCGTTCAATCGTGGGGAACTTCATCAGCAGGGTGGAATAGTCCGCGATGGCACGAGGCGTGTACGTGACCCCCTTTTCGCCGGGGTGAATGGTGGTGAGCGGAACCGAGTGCCCGGTCGGGTCGATAATGCTGGCTTTCGCGGAGGAAAGGTCCGCGTTCAGCACCGAGAAACTCCAACGTTCCAGGTCCATTCCTGAGTTGGTTTCCCCAACCGAGGTCAGCAGCTGTTTGGGAAAGAACCCGGCCGACGGCCAGCTCATCCATTCCGGGGAGGGGGCTTGGGGATTATGCATGGCTTCGGCGGGCAGTCCCGGATAGGATTCGCCGGTACGGACCGAGATGGCGGTATAGCCCGCCGCGGCCCCGATAGAGGTCAGGGACAGCTGCGGATCCATCATAAACAGGCGGTGTCCGAGCTGGTCATTGGTGGGGTTGGACTGGTTGGAATAATCCATGTAATACCACAGGGCGGTTTCCGCCGAAGTTTGCGAGATGGATTGTGCCAGGTTGGAATGCCTGGCCCCGCGCACCGCGTCATCGGTGGCGCAGGCAAAACCCTCGACCGCCGGATAGTGCGACAGTTTGCCATTGCGGGCGCTGACCATCGCGGCGGCTTGAGTGTAGGGAGCGATAGCCCCGGAGGTGTCCAGTGTTACCGCGTTCAAACCGTTGAGACCGCGCATAAAATTCCAGGCTTCCATGATGGGGCGAATCCCGTCCGTTACGGCCTGACCGGGGAGGCAGTTTTCCAAGTCCACCCCGACACTCATGGCGGGGCGAGTCATATTTTTTTCGTAATGGGCCAGGTAGGCGCGGCGAACTTCGGATTTTGAAGTCGTGTCGATGATGTTGTCGTCCGGCGCCGCCGGCTGGTGCAGTTCGGCCGAATGGACGCGGTTGGGAACTTTTGCCGCGCCAGATTTCCCGCCGCCCTGCAGAGGAGGAGCTTCGAACAGGCACGCCGCGAGGATGCAGACTATCGAGATGAATCCCAGAAATGGTGTCAGTTTCGTGTCTAACGCACGGCGCATCTTGCAGTCCCCTCCCCTCGCGAAAAACGGCAACGCCCAGCCCTCAATGCTAAAAGACCAGGTGATTTGGGCACACTTATCCCTTTTAATCGTATCGACCGGCGCAAGTCATGAATAAGAATTTTATATCCCGACTTTTTCCAGGCGGGCTCAGCAGCCGGTTGTCGCGGCGGTTTTTCTCTTTGCGTCCGGCCTACCTTGGGTTTTCCCAGTGGCCGACAGTGCCAAAGGTCGGGTGGGCGCGACGGCGAGGACGCGGGTGTGACCTAAATCACAGGTGGGCGGGGCGGTTAGACCTGACAATGCCGAGAGTTACAAAGACCGCTTGAAAACCTCAGAATTTTACCCAATCGGGGAATTCGAGGTATCTTTCAGACAGTAAACTCATTTTTGCGCATTTAAAAGGAGTAAGACTTAGTGGCTGAAGAAAACCAAAAACTCGTGATTGTCGAGTCTCCGGCGAAAGCTCGAACCATTGGGAGGTTTCTCGGTGACGACTTTGACGTGGAGGCATCGGTGGGTCACATTCGTGACCTCGCTCAGCCGTCTGACCTTCCCGCCACGTTGAAAAAGACTGGCTACGCGAAGTTCGCGGTTGACCTGGATCACGACTTCGAGCCGTATTACGTGGTTGACGGGGATAAGAAAAAGAAAGTCAGCGAGTTGAAAGCCCGGCTGAAAGAGGCCGACGAACTCCTGCTGGCCACTGATGAGGACCGCGAGGGGGAGGCTATTGCCTGGCACCTGATGGAGGTGCTGAAACCGAAAGTCCCCGTGAAACGCATGGTGTTTCACGAGATTACCAAAGACGCTATCGACTACGCCCTGAGCCATCCGCGCGAGCTGGACACTGACTTGGTCAACGCCCAAGAGACCCGCCGTATTCTCGACCGCTTGGTCGGCTACGAAGTCTCCCCCCTGCTGTGGCGCAAGATTCGTACCGGCTTGTCGGCCGGACGAGTGCAGTCGGTGGCGACCCGCATGGTTGTCGACCGGGAACGCGACAGGATGAGTTTTACGGCTGCTGAATACTGGGATTTGGTGGCGTGGCTGACTCCCGAGGCGGGTGGCACCGAGTTTTCCGCCACCCTGCGGGAAGTGGACGGCAAACGTATCGCGACCGGCAAAGACTTTGACGAGCACGGAAAGCTCAAGGCCGCGGCGCAAAAGGCCGGGGTGTTTGCGCTGGATGGTGCCGCGGCGCGGACGCTAGCGGACGCCATCAGCACGGGTGCGACCTGGTCGGTTGCTGACGTAGAGTCCAAGCCATATCGGCGCCGTCCTCCCGCCCCATTCACGACGTCTTCTCTGCAGCAAGAGGCGTCCCGGAAACTGCGGTTGAACTCGCGAGACACGATGCGCGTGGCGCAGTCCCTGTACGAAAACGGCTACATCACCTATATGCGTACCGACTCGGTCAACCTATCTGAACAGGCTATTTCTGCGGCCCGATCCCTGGCGGTGAGCCGTTTCGGCAAGGACGCGGTTCCGGCTAAACCCCGCATCTATGAGACGAAAACGAAAGGGGCCCAGGAGGCTCACGAAGCTATTCGCCCCGCGGGAGAACAGTTCCAACTGCCCTCGAGCCTGGAGGGCAAACTCAATGCGCGCGAATTGAAACTGTACAACCTCATCTTCCGGCGCACCCTGGCTTGCCAGATGAACGATGCCACCGGCACTACCGTGTCGGTAAAGATTGCGGCTGTTCCCGCTGACGGCTCGGTTCACGCCGAGTTCGGGGCGTCCGGGACAGTGATTGAAAATCCCGGTTTTCTCGCCGCTTACGAAGAGGGTCGGGATGAGGGCGACGAGCCCGCGGCCACTCCCGGTGGGGGCAAGACCGGTGAGGCGAGGCTGCCACGGATGCAAGCCGCGGACCGGCTGCGTCTCGACCACTTGGATTCCGGGCAGGAGCGGCAGCATTTCACGACTCCGCCCGCCCGCTACACTGACGCGTCGCTGGTCAAAGCGATGGAGGAACGGGAGATCGGGCGACCCTCGACCTATGCCTCCACCATTTCCACCATTGTGGATCGGCAGTATGTGTATCGCCGCGGACAGGCCCTGGTGCCGTCGTGGCTGGCATTTTCCGTCGTGAAACTGCTGGAAGAAAACCTGCCCGGGCTCATTGATTACGACTTCACGGCTGATATGGAAGCCGATTTGGATAAAATCGCGGCCGGAAAGGCCGACCGAACCCAGTGGTTGAAGGACTTTTGGTACGGTCACGGTAAAGGCTCTGACCTGCAAGGATTAGGGTTGCAGCGCGCGGTAGCGGAACTGGGAGATATTGACGCCGCCGCCCTGAACACGGTGGAGCTCGGCGAGGGAATCGCTCTGCGCGTGGGACGTTATGGCCCCTACCTGCAGCGCGGCGAGGAACGCGCGGCGGTGCCTGACACGGTGGCTCCCGATGAGCTGACCCTGGAAATGGCGCGGGAACTGTTGGAAAAAGGTGCCCAAGGCGACCGGGTGGTGGGGGTTCACCCCGAAACCGGCCTCGAGATTGTCGTCAAGAACGGCAGGTTTGGGCCCTACGTGGAGGAACTGGCTCCGGAACCGGAAACCACACCGAAGAGCGAAACCAAAGCAAAGAAGACTACGAAAAAGAAACCCAAGAACCGGACGGCCTCCCTGCTGAAAACCCAGTCCCCGGACACGATTACCCTGGAGGACGCCCTGCAGCTGTTGAGCCTGCCGCGCACGGTCGGTCAGGACAGCGAGGGTGTGGACATTGTGGCATCTAACGGGCGGTACGGGCCGTACATCAAGCGCGGCACCGACACACGCTCGTTGGAAAGTGAGGAACAGCTGTTCACGTTGACGACTGAACAGGCTTTGGCGTTGCTGGCGGCGCCGAAAACTCGCGGACGGGCGGCGACGTCACAAACCGTGATGATGGAGTTCGGTGAGGATCCCGAAACAGGACAGAAAGTCACCCTTAAGAACGGCCGGTACGGACCTTATGTGACGGACGGAACCACGAACGCGACCGTGCCGCGCGGCACCGACCCCGCTACGTTGACCGAAAGTGCGGCGTTTGAACTCTTGGCCATAAAACGCGCCAAAGGGCCCACTAAGAAACGCAAAGCGCCGGCTCGCAAAACTACGGCGAAGAAAACGACTGCAAAAACCAAGAAAAAGTAAGCGAAAACCTGCTGGTCTCGACCCTCAACAGCGAGACCACGCCTAGGGGAAACTGTGGAATCGAAAGAAGATGAGCCGCTTGGCCAGTAAAACTTTCTATTCAATGCGGTTCGCGAATTTTCGGCTGTGGTTTGTCTCGAATTTGTTTGCGGCGACCGCGATGTGGATGCAGCGTGTCGCCCAGATTTGGGTGGTCCTGGTCGTTTTGACCGACAACGACGCGTTTGCGGTCGGGATGACCACCGCCCTGCAGTTCCTGCCCCAGCTGATTTTCGGTTTCTTTGGCGGGGCGTTGGCGGACTGGATGGATCGGCGCCGAATGTTGCAGATAACCCAATCCGGGGTGGCCCTGCTGGGGCTGATTCTGGGAGTGTTGCTGCTGACCGGCTCGGCTCAGCTGTTTGAAATCTACCTTATTGCGTTCGTGACCGGCATTTTTGATGCCCTGGCGATTGCGCAGCGGCAAACTTTCATCGCGGAGCTGGTTCCGGCGGACTGCCTGCCCAACGCGGTGGGGCTCAACTCGATGGCTTTCAACATTGCCCGCCTCATTGGTCCCGCCCTGGCGGGGGTGCTCATTGCGGTGCTGGGGCCGGGCTGGGTGTTCGTCATCAACACGGCGATTTTCGTGATACCGGTGGTGACTTTGGCGTTGATGCGCCGGGAAAATTTCTTTGCGGTCAAGCGCGGGGTGCGCCGCCGCGGCATGATTCGGGAGGGCTTTACCTACGTGCAATCCCGCTCCGATCTGAAAGCCATCATCTTCCTGATTACTCTGACCGGCGCTTTTGGGTTCAACCTGCAGATGACCCAGGCTTTCATGGCCACCGATGTGTATGCCAGAGGGCCGGGCGAGTACGGTTTGCTGGGGACGATGCTGGCTATCGGCTCTCTGTCGGGCGCGCTGCTGGCGGCGCGGCGTACTCACCCGCGTTTCGCGATGGTCATTTCTGGGGTTTTCTTTTTTGGATTGGCCGAGGCGTTTCTGGCGCTGTGCCCGAACTATGGGGCTTTCGCGGTCATGTCCATACCCGCTGGATTCTTTATGATTACCCTGTTGACTGCGGCAAACGCCCTGATTCAAACGTCTACGCCCGAAAGTTTACGAGGGCGGGTCCTCTCGATTTACTTCGTGTTCAACCTGGGTGCCACGCCGATCGGGTCCCCGCTGGTGGGCTGGGTCGGAGAAACTTTCGGAGCCCGCTGGAGCATCGGTTTGGGTGCGCTGGCCTGTATGGGGGCGGCGACCGCGGTGTTCATTTGGGCGCTGTTTGCTTGGCAGCTGCGGTTTTCCTGGCAGCGCCAGTGGCCGTTCCTGCTGATGGAGGGTCCTCGGGAACGCCACTATGACTGCGGGCCGAGCCCGCTGCACACCGTCTATCCCGTAGACCCCGGCTATTGCGGTCCCGAATCGGAGCCGACCGAGGACCCTCGTGAAAACCCCAACGACGGCCCTAGCGAAAACCCCAACGACGGCCCTTTTGACGAAACCGGCGAAAACCCAGCCCACGACCCTGACGGCCGGTTGCGTTAGTCCAGTCCGAGTTCTTTGCGCAGACGGGCAACATGCCCGGTGGCGCGCACGTTGTATCTGGCGGAAATCAGCGTACCGTCGGGGCCGACCACGAACGTGGAGCGCACTACCCCGAGCTTTTTCGTCAAGGGTTTCACCTGCCACACACCGTAGTCCGACAAGACTTTATGCTCCGGGTCGGAGCCCAAGGCAAAGTTCAAGTTCTGTTTGTCGCGGAACTTTTCCAGGGCAGGCATTTTATCTGGGCTAATCCCGATAACCGTGTATCCCGCGGATTTCAGGGAATTTAGGGAGTCGCGGAAGTCACAAGCCTCCGTGGTGCAGCCTGGGGTCATCGCGCGGGGGTAAAAGTACACGACCACCCCGGCTTTTGCGGCCTGACGGGCCTCGGCCAGGTGGAAGGTTCCTTCGGTAGTTTCGATTGTAAAGTCCGGGGCGACCTCGCCCACGCTGAGTTTCTGTTCCATGTCTTTATCCTACGACCCGCCAGGCATTTCACCCCGTCCGCGACCTCCAGCGTCCCGTAACGTTACCGGAAACCGAGGCCAACCGCTTGTGAAACCGTCGAAGGGGCTTACTGTTCCGCGATGGTAATCAACAAATCGTCAGGTTCCAGAAGGTACTGAATCAGCGCACCTTTGGCATCATAGCGCGGCGGAAGGATAACGGGCGTTTCGTACTGGCCGTTCGCGCCGCGGCGGCGAAAACCTATCAGGACCTCGTTCTTTTGAGCCGTGAGGGCCAGCATTTCAAAAAAGTTGAATGATTTGGGGGAATCGGTGAACCCCAGGTAGGAGCCCGCTTTACGCATATAGAGTTCGGAACCGTCAGGGCTTAGCAACTCCCGGAAAACCAGGTGCAAATCGCGGCTCTCAGAGACTTGCGCAATAATCAGGGCGGTGACGCTGGTGCCCACCACATAGTCTTCGTTGCCGGTGTATTCGGCGAGTTTCCGATTCTGTTCAAGGTTCATCTCACAGGTGATGGAGTAGGGCTCGGGCGCCTGGGCGCAAAGTTGGCGGACGTAAAGGAGGCGCGAAAGCGTTTTTTCATCCGCCAGGCTCATCCGGTTGTACAAGTCTTGCGGGTCGGGGTGCGAGTCGTCGTCTGGTTCCCAACGGAAGTCGGAGAGGATCAAAATGCTGCGAGTGCAGTCCCAGCTGGGGCCGCAGCCCGGGGACGCGGGGTCAGGGGTCGGCAGCCACTTCGCCAGTTCCTCATAGGAATCGATATTGCAAGCCGCATAGCGAACGTCGAGACCTTTGGGACAGAAGTTGTTTGCTTGGGCAATCTTAGAGGCATCGTCCAACACCAGGATAGAGGCGTTGTCACAAAGGAATCCGCTAAAGCCCTCCAGCACGGAGTGGAGCAGGTGGTTAGCCCCGATAATGACGATGTTGCCCTGCGGTTTATCAGGAACCGTCCAGGGTTTCGGATCATTAGACCAATCGCAGACTTTTTCAGTCAGTTCCTCAACTCCGTTGTCCTCCTCAATCAGATAGAGTTTCTTAAAACCGCGCAGCGTTCCCGGATTTGCTTCGTTGACTATGGAGGGAAACAGCAGACTGTGAGGAAATTGCCGGCGGTTGAGTTTGTCATCCACACTCAGTCGCGGGGCGTTTTGTTCCGTAAAACCGCCTATTGCCAACGCATTCTTAAAGTATTGATTGATTTCGTAAAGCGAGACGTTCTCAAGAGGCAGGGGGGTGCCGTTAAGCCGCAGGTTAGCGGTATCGACGGAGTAAATTTCGCTGTCTTGATAGTTGAACAACATACTAAACACGTAGGACAGTCCCGGCTGGCGGGCGGAATTCGCCATGATTCTGGACATAAATTCTTCGTAGCAAATGACTTCGAGGAAGTCTCCGCCGGCGATATAAGCGGCATTAATATTCTTTTTCTGGTGAATAACCGCTGTGATATGGGGCTCGGGGTGCTGCGGCTGGTTTTGTTCCGACCCGGCAGCCACGTTTTCAAGATACTTCCGGCAAGCCATAATGGCTTTGATGGTGTAAAAGTCGTTGTTGGCGTTAATGATGACGGAGTGGCAGTGTTCCAGGGAGCACATCGCCAAGTCGTTTTCGGCGTAAATTTCGCCTTTGCGGCAAATTACCCGAGTGTGTTTCTGGTATTTACGCTGAGACGTGCCGTCTTCCAACCCTGAGCGAAACCGGTTACGGATAGCTCTGTCCAGCTCTTGCGGGTCATGGTCCGAGGAAAGAATCACCACGGTTTTCTTGGATTCGCTAAGGTTGGCCTGAAAGAGCTGTTCCAAAATGTTGAAAGCGATTTCGTTGAAACCTAAGAGGACGGTGTGGTTGCTCTCTAGGACATGGGACTTTCCCTGATTGAGCGCATCCATGTAGTTTTCCAGGCCATTATTGATAATCCCGATAAACGTGGCCAAGAAAAAGATACCGTACAACGTGGCCAACAGCATGAAGAATACAAAAACTCTCGAATAGATTTCTTCGTCGCCGTTGAGGTTTCCCGGGTCAAAAGTTCGCATCAGCGTGACCCACAGCTGTTCGCCCGGATCCATCGGGGTGCGCACAAAGATGCGGGTCAGCACAAAAACTATGAAAAGAAACGCAATGCTGAGCAGACCCAGGAGGAAAATTTTTCCCAACATACCTTTGGACATGAGGTTGTCGAAGTGGTACTTAAACTGCTCTTTTAGTCCCGGTTTTCCATGTTCTGCCATGAGAGTTTTCCTCACTAGGAGTACGCATCGCGGGCATCGCTCGCACTGTTACAGTTTAAGTCCGGGGTTGGTGCAGTTAACTGGTTTTCGCAAAATTTAGTACCCGGAGGCGGACAGTGGCTTGATGTGGCGCAAAATCAACGCCAGGATGATGCCGGCGACCGGGACGACGGCGCACCTGCCAAAACGTGAAGCCAGGCTGCCCGCTGTGGAAGCTGCAAACGAGCCGAACAGGTTGACCAGGAAAATTAGGGAAACAATCCAGGTCGCCATAAAGTAGGGCGCGCCGGTCAAATGGTAGGGCATCATGTTGAGGATGCTTTGATAAGCGCCTAGCGCGGTGCCGGCCACGTAGGAACCGGCCGCTTTGGGTAGCTCAGCCGGACAGATTTCCTCGGCCACGATGAGTTCCGCAAAGAAAACCTGAAAGGCATCGACCTGGATAATCCGGCGGGAAAATAACCGGCCTGGCGGGGGAATCCGGTTCCGGAAAACCATGACCGGCTTCGCGATGTTGCAGGGCAGCGAGAGGTGGCGAAACAGGGAATGAATGTCGCAACGGGGCGCAGATTAGCCCAGGTCAAGGCTGCAATCAGCCCAGTAATCCAGAAGTTCCCGGTCGTGGCTAATCGCTATAACCGCAAGTCCCCGCGCCGAGCGTCGCTGAATCGCCCGCACCAGGCTAGCGGTACTGAAAGTGTCGAGCATGGCAGTGGCCTCGTCACAAATCAACACCGTGGGATTGGTCAATAAACATCTGGCCAAAGCAACGCGCTGCAGCTGTCCCTCGGAGACTTCCGCCGGGAAGCGCCGCCTGAACTCAGAGGGAATCCCCAGCTCATCGCAGATTTTAGCGCCTTGCTCGCGCCGCACATCGGACGGAACATCCGCGTAAACTAACGGTTCCTCAATGATTTGCCCCAGCGTCCAACGCGGATTCACGGAGCGCCGAGGCGACTGGAACAGCATCGCGACTCCGGGTTGCACCGCCGCGCGTGGGCGCTGTTTGGTGGCGGAGCTATTGCCTGGCAGTGTGGCCGTCTCCCCTGATTCACACCAGCGAATCTGGCCTGCCAAGGGAGTGAGGCGTCCGGCAATCGCCCTGGCGGTAGTGGTTTTGCCACAACCAGAGTCTCCGAACCACCCCACAGTTTCGCCGCGGTGCAGACTGAGATTAAAGCCTTTCACCACCGAGACTCCATGATAACCAACGGTGAGGTCGCGCACTTCCAATACGGTTTCGTGGGTTACGTCGGATGTCTGCGGTGATTCTCCGGTTACAGACACGTTGGTGCTGGTGATTGCGGTTTCCACAGGCGCCAGTCGGAGTTGACTCTCGTTGTCAGAAGTGTGGTGCTGCCCGGATACATAGACCCCGTCTCGTGCCATATTCCGTGGCAAAGCTGCTAATAGTTCCCGCGTATAAGGATGCAGTGGCGTATCTAGCACCTGCGTTGCCGTGCCTTGCTCCAACACCTGACCGTGACCCAACACTGTCACCCGATCTGCCAGCGGCAAATCCAGCAACAACGCCAAATCGTGGGTGATGGTCAACACTGCCAGACCCCGGTCTGCTAACTTTCGCAACAGCTGCCAAATCTGGTCCCGGCGTGTTTCGTCCAATCCGGCGGTGACCTCATCTGCAATCAAAACTGCCGGGTTCCCCGCCAAAGCCAGCGCCAAGTTTGCCCGGGTCAACATACCGCCGGACAACTCGTGCGGATAAGCCGCGAGGGAGTCCGTGGGAAAGCCCGTCATTTCGCACAATTCGGTCACGGTCGTGGGCTCGCCTGCCTCGCCCCGAGGCGAGACTTGCGCCGTTCGCAGTGGCGTGGAACCCCCGGCAGAAGTCAAGTCATTGACCTCCGATGAAGCGGATCCTTCGGCTGTCTGTCCGGAAAGTAACTCTGCCCAGTCACGGCGCTGTAGTAGCTTTACGGCCTCCTTCAGCTGGTCGCCAATGGTACGATTCGGTGCAAAAGCTGTAGCGCTGGATTGGGACGCCACCGCGATGAGACGCCCGCGGATCGCTGGCCACGGGCAGTGTTTGCCATACAGTTTTATCCCGCCAACGCTGACTTGGCCGCTGACCTGCATCTTTCCGGGCAGCATCCCGGTGGCAGTTTTCGCCAGAATCGATTTCCCCGCTCCGGATTGTCCCAGCAGCGCGTGCAGTTCGCCGGGTCTGACCTGCAGGTTCACGTGGTCTTCCAAAACCAGGTCGCATTCCGTGGGGGAATTGGCTGTCGATGCTGGCTTTGCGGCGGTGGTATCTGTCAGCGGGTCATGAATCCGCTGGTCAGAAATCCAGCCAGAGCGGGGAATCGTCACGCTCAAATCCTGAAATTCCAAGGCGGGTGGGGCGGTATTTTCGTCTGGTTCCCCGGCCGGAGCCTCATGCACACACCGGGCAACGCCGCTGGCGGCAACACTCAAATCCCCTACTAATGTGTCGGATTCTGCAGAATCTGCCTCTCCGGCTGCTCCGCGCGAAGCCTTGCCCAAACCCGAGGCCCACCCGAAAATGAGCAGGGTCAACGAAACCAAGGCGCCTGCCGGAAACACCAGTTCCCACCAGCAGCCAATCAGGATTTCCGTGCGCGCCACCTCTAGCAGGGTGCCTAGCGAAGGCTGGTCGGGGGAAATCCCCAGTCCTAGGAAAGACAGTGTAGATTCGTGCCAAATTGCGTGGGGGAACAGCAGCACGACACTGACTTTCATCTGGCCAAACACCGAAGGCAGCAGGTGTTTGCGCGCCACTTGCCAGTGGCTCGCGCCCGCCAGATACGCGGCCTCTACATATTCCAATTCACGTGTGGATAGTGCAATGGAACGCACAATACGAGCTACCGGCGACCAGTGCACCAAGGCAATAGACGCGATAATCGCCACTAGGGAACCGGGGTAAAACGCCACAATCGCAATGCCCAACAGTAGCTGAGGCAGGGCGTTGATGGTGTCGGTAAAGCGCATCAGCACCGAGTCGACTTTTCCGCCCCAGGAGGCTGCCACGGCTCCGATGAGTACCCCAATTACTGTGGAAACCACGGCGCAGACTGCTGCCACGAAAATGCTGACCCGCAGACCTAAAGCCACGCGCACCAACAAATCATGCCCTGCCAAGTCAGTGCCGAACCAATGTGCGGCACTGGGCGCCAACCGTGCTTGTGACAAATCCGCCTCGTGCAAATCCGTGCCAGCAAAAAACGGCAAGATTGCGGCGTAGAGCAGCATCAACACCAGGGCATAGAAAGCCAACCGACTGGGACTAAATGCCTTTCTCAGTAAAGGAGGGGAGGTCAACTTAAGATTCATATCGCACCCGTGGATCGAAATAGAGATACAAAACATCAGCTACCAAGTTGCCGATAATTACCAGTGCGGCTGATGCCAAGGTCAGGAAAGTTAGCAGCGGTAAATCCAATCCTTTTGCCGAAGCTACCAGCGCGGCTGCCAGCCCACCCCAAGAAAACACTTCCTCGACCAGAACCGCGCCGACAATCAGTTCCGGCAGGCGCATTCCCACCATGGTGATGGTGGGAGCCAGGGACAGCGGCAGGACCGAACGGCGGATTAAGGTGCTTTGCGGAATTCCGCGTTGAATCCCGGCTTTCCACCAGTCAGAATGCAGATTCTCTTGGGCACGTTCCCACAAGGTCAACAGCATCCACGGCATTTGGGTTAACGCCAACACGCTGGCAGGCAAAATCAGATACGACCACTCCCAGGCCGAGGTGGCACCTGGGCCTGTGCGGCCCCCGGCGGGAAACCATCCGGTTCCTAAAGCCAGGAATAACACTGCTCCCAAAGCCAACACGAAGGGGGGGATGGCTTGGATAAACAGCATGAGAGCTTGGAATACACGTCCCAGCCAGTTCCACCGCAGCCCCAGTATCCCCAAGACGATACTCAGCACGAAAGCCAGGACCAGACCCACCCCCGATAGCACCAGGGTGGCTTCGCAGCGCTCTGCCAAGACTTGCACGACGGGCTGATTATAGGTGCGGGAAAAACCCAAATTGCCATGAATCAAATCGCTGGCCCAAGCCAACCAGGCTCCGTGCCAGGATTGATCCAAATTAAGCGCCTTCGCGATGGATTCCCGCTGGGTGGCGCTGAGGAACTGATAGCGGTCCCCCAAGTACGCCACCAGCGGGTTCAAGGGGGATGCGGCGGCGAGCAGGAAAACACCTACTGAAATCGCCACCAGCAGCACCGGCAATACCAACAGGCGGTTGCGCACCAAAATCCACACCTGGCGGCGTCGCTCGTGGCGACGCGCCTGGCGCAGAGTTATTCCGGTGCTTATTTCTCCCATTGCCCCAGGTTCCACCACGGACCCCAATTCACGCCGTGGGAGTGCGGCTCTACCGTCAGATTCCCGGTCTTCCAACCGGCATCACGGGTGACATAAGCGTGTTGCAAGAATGCCAGGAACACGTGGTTCGGGGCTTCCAAATACTGCTTTTGGGCTTGCTGGTATAGCTTAACTCGTTCGGATTCATCCCCGGATTTGCGTGCCTGTTCCAGGATTTTATCCATTTCTGGCGAGCCGTAGTTGCCGGGGTTATCGTACTGCGAGGTGTTTGCTTCGCGGGTGTGCAAAATCGAGTACACCTGAGTGTCAATGGAATACGGCTTGTCGCCGCCACCCAACAAGATACCGACTTTGTCCAGGCGTCCATCCAGCGCATCCCAAGTGGTTCCTTCCAGTTTCACGTCTACGCCCAGTGGCTTCATGGCGGCGGCGAAAGCCACCGATAGGTCACGGCGCACGGTGTCATTAGAGCTGTAAGCTAGGGTGAAAGCCGCGCGCTGACCGTCTTTTTCACGAATCCCGTCCGCACCGGGTTTCCAGCCGGCTGCGTCCAGACGCTTTTTGGCGCCATCCAAGTCAAACTTAAACTGTGCTTCCGGGACGTAAGCTTCGTAAACCCCAGAAACTGGAGTGTATGCTGGTTTGCCTGCCCCGAACAGTACATTTTTGATTATTTCCTGGCGGTTCACGGCTTCATTCATGGCGATTCGGGCCTGTAAGTCGGCACAAAATGCGTTGCTGCCGGGGAAACTAATTCCGCGCCAGTCAGCGGAATCCGCATATACCACCTGGTAACCGGGGAGGTCTTTCAGGCTGTTTGCCAAAGCGGGAGGAACAATCGAACCGTCGAATTCCTTGGTGCGAATCCGAGCCACGCGAGCGGCGTCATCGGGGACATACACAGTGGTCAGCTGCTTAACCTGCGGTGCCTTGCCCCAATAATTGGGGTTGGCTACCCACACGGCTTTCTGACTGTCGAGTGTTTTCAGGACATATGGTCCGGTTCCTACGGGTTTGGTGTTTAGAGGAGATTCACTCGCCAGTCCACCTTTCATGTATTCACTAGGTGCCATTCCCAGCAGCAGTCGAGAGGGGAAATCGGGGTAGGGGTACTTGAGCTTGAAAGTGACCTTGTTTCCGTCCGCGTTAATCTGTTCCACCATCTCGTAAGAGGCTCCAATTTCCGAAGCCGTGTCGGGATTCATCACTTCTTTGTAATTAGCCACCACGTCTTGGGCATCGAAATCGCTGCCGTCCGAGAATTTCACTCCGTCGCGGACTTCCACGGTCCATTCGGTTTTATCTGCGTTAGAAGTCGGCATCGCAGTCGCCAGAACCGGACGCAGCTCTGGCAATTTATGAGGGTCTTTGCTGTCCAAACCCAACAAGCCTTCATATATGGGGGAGACGCCGAGTTCGGCATAGCCGTTGGTAGGGTTGTATCCTCCCAATTCATAAGCGTCCGCCAAAGTGATTTCATCGGCAGCTGCGGATTTGCCGGTGCTGGCGGAGCCTTTCGTGGAGGTACCTCCTTGACAAGCGCTGAGGCTCAAAGCTAACGCCACGGCAGCGCCGCTGACAGCAAGGGTCTTTAAGTTGAATTTGCCAGGGAGGCGGATTTGAGACATAACTGCTCCTTGTGTGTAACGTATTGTTCGCATAGTGCGTTTAATAATGTCTAGATAGACATATGTTAGTTCGCAAAGATATTATCATGCGGTTAGTAGTGGGGCAATTCTCCCGCCGGCAGGGAAACCCAGAGATAACGCGCCAAAATCAGGTGAATAATGTCACAATTGGAAAGGTATTAGGAAGGAAAGATTCATGAGCGAGCTGCCTGCCGCGGAGATTCGTGCCCTGCGCGAAGCCTTGGCCCATCCACACGGAACCGGTTCGGGGTGCCGGTGCGCGGCGGAAATTGAGCTGATGCCTCATGAAAGCGGGAAACATTACGAACCCGACGAAGCCCACTGCGAAGACCATACCCACCACGGACGACTTGCGACTCCCCCGATGCAGCCGGTAGACATCGACAAGATTGCCACCACTTGGGCACCTCGCTTCGAATTGCTAGCCGACTTAACCCGGCTGAAGCTGCTGTCTTATATGCATATTTACCCTGGTTCTTGCGTACAGGATTTAGCCAAAGCGGCAGGTATTACCCAGACGGCAGCCTCACAAGCGCTGCGGGTCTTGCGCGACGAAGGCTGGGTTAACGCGGATCGTGACGGGCGCTTGATGCGCTATACCTTGAAAGACGCGGCTGCGCACCAAATGCTGCATTTTATTGGGCACACCCACGTGTAACTTGATGGTGACGAGGCGACTCTAGTCTAACCACAACCGCCACCAGCAGCACCAGCATAAATGCCTGAAAAACCGGACATACTGCATATTTGTAGAACTCGGGTTTCAGTACCCGGAGGCGGACAGTGGCTTGATGTGGCGCAAAATCAACGCCAGGATGATGACTACGACTGCCAGGGAACCGGAAATTGCCACCACTCCCAGCCAGCCCAGGGCGGTCCAACCAAAACCAGCTAGGGTGCCGAAAATCGAGCCGCCGGCATAGTAAACAATCGAGTAGGCTGACGAAGCCTGGCCGGTGGCCCCCACCCCGGATACCGCCCGAGCCGTGACCCAGCCGGTCGCTACGGAATGAACCGCAAAGAACCCGATGGTAAACACGATGAGCCCCGCAAAAATCGCCCACAACGGCCTTGCCAAAGTCATCAAAATTCCCACCAAATAGATGATGCCGGCGACCGGGACGACGGCGCGCCTGCCAAAACGTGAAGCCAAGCTGCCTGCCGCGGAAGCCGCGACTGAACCGAACAGGTTGACCAGGAAAATCAGGGAAACAATCCAGGTCGCCATAAAGTAGGGCGCGCCGGTCAAACGGTAGGGCATCATGTTGAGGATACTTTGATAAGCGCCCAGAGCGGTGCCGGCAATGACGAACAGCAGCACCAAACCGGGTTCAGTTAAGACGTCCTTGGTGTGTTGCAACAGGGCTTTCAACCCCGGCTCGGCCTTAGAGAAACCCTCCTGTTTGGGCAAAAGCAGCCACACCAGCACTGTCCCGACCACGCCGATGCAACCCTGGATAGTGATGGTCATGTCCCAGCCCACCAGGTGAGACAAAAACCCGGAGAGAATGCGACCCAACATACCGCCAATCGCAGTACCGGCCACGTAGGAACCAGCCGCCTTGGGCAGCTCAGCTGAACAGATTTCCTCAGCTAGGTAAGCCGTGGCCACTGCGGGCAAACCCGCCAACGCCATGCCCTGCACAAAACGTCCGACCATCAAAAAGCCCCAGTTCGGGGTAAAGCCCAGGATAATACCCAGGAGGGAGGCCACGAAAAGGGAAATCAAAATAATCGGGCGGCGCCCCAGACGTTCCGAGGACGGCCCGATAAAGAACATCGAGATGGCCAACGCTAGGGTCGTCAGCGACAGCGCCAGCGAGGCCGTGACCGGGGAGATAGAGAAAAACTTCGAGATGTCCGGCAGCAGCACCTGCACCTCATAAATCTGCGCGAAAGTCACGAAACCAGCTACGAACAGGGCAAACTTGATGCGGCGGTATTCCGGGTCGTGACTGGTGTAGCCGGTGAAAGCCGCTTGGGCGGCAGGACGCAGCGCGGTCAGGGGCAAATCTTCGACCGGAACTGGAATCCCGCCCGGTTCGGTGCGGGCGGCATCAATCATGGCAGGGTCGGGAGAAGCGACGATACTGTCGGGCTGGCGGGGACCAGGAGCCTTAGATTTGCGAACTGACGACATATGGCCAGTATATTCCTCAGTCGCGTGCCCGTTGACATCGCGCAACCGCGCTCATCGGGCAACGCCGTTGAGACGGGCTGCGGGTGCCGGGTAACGTGCTTGAGGCGAGGGACTACTCGGTGTACAGCGGGGCCAGCCGCGCATAGAAACGCGACGAGAAATCCTCGAAATCCTGCGCTATGCCCTGAGCAGTATCCGTGGAATCCACCAGGGACAGCGCCAAAACCGCGTTGTCATGCGGGACGTAACACACGTCCAAAGTCTGGCTGACCTGGTTGCTTGTCACGGTTTGGCGATACCCGTTCGTACAAGACACCACGGGGTCGTTCGCTTTGAGGGTCATCTTAACGGTGCCGGTCGGGGCGCTCACCGTCACTTCCTCGCAGTTCCTGATCATGGTGTTGAGGTCGTCAATCATCGACCGCACGTCCTGGACAGAAGGCGCCAGGAACACCTGGGCTGCCGCCTGTCCGTCAGGCGCCTGGGCCGCCAGGGAGGGCCAATGCAGCAGGGGAAGGTTGAAAGAATTGCGCATCATGGCTTGGCAGCCAGAACCGGCGGGCTCAAACTCCAGTCCCGCCGGGTTTTTCAGGTCGCGCACCTGGTCCCCGGCCAGGTCAACCTGTTGGCGCAGCTGGGTGGATTCGTCCTCGTTGAACGGCGTGAGCGAGTGCCCCGCCAGTTTCAGGTCGGCGAAAATGGCGGCCGTCGCGCCGATGTCAGGAGAACCGGGCGCCGGTTTCGCGTCGACTTTACTTTGATCTGAGGCGCACCCGGTCAGGCTCAACATCACCAGGCCGGCCGCGGCAATCAAGGAGAAAAGCTGGCGTTTCATTGGGCACCTCCGAGGGTTTGTGTGGGGTCTGGCGCGCTGGGCGGGGGAGTTTCAGGTGAAGAGTCTTCCGTCGGTGTTTCCGCCGGGAGTTCGACCGGCTGGCCGGGCCCGGAGGGCGAAACCGTCACGGAAACGTCCCCCTCAAGACTTGTGGGGTCGCCCGAAACTGCGTCAGGAGCGGAAACGCTCGGCGCTGTCTCGGTCGCCCGCCGCAGAACCATGTGATCCTCGCGCACCGGCAGCAGCATCAGCAACCCCACCAGCAGCACCAGGCCAATCCCGAGGATGCCCCAGTATTGAGCCTGCGCGTGAATCGCCATCATCGGGCCGCCCGGACCCGTCGTCACAGACAGCAAAGCGGGCGGAATAAACGGGGTAAAGTGCTGGCCGAGGCTGATGAACAGGGTAAACATCAGGGGAGCCAGCCACGTCACCGAGCGACCCGTCGTCTGGTAGAGCCCGAACACCTCGCCCTCGTGACCTTCGGGAATGCGCCGCGCCAGGAAAGAACGGGACGCGGACTGGGCCGGGCCGACCCACAAGGTCATGAACAGCCCGATTGTCCACATGATGATTTTGCCTTGGGCGTGCAGAGCGAAAACCCCTAAACAGCACGCTACCAGCATGATTAGAGAGAAAATCATGACTTTCTTGGGGCCGATTTTGTCGTCAAAGAAACCCATCAGCGTCGTGGCGATGCCGGCCGCGACGTTGGCGACGACCGCGAAAATAATGACTTCCCCCGGAGAGAAACCGAAAGTCACCGCCGCGATGATGCCGCCGAACGTAAAGACGCCGGACAGTCCGTCGCGGAAAATCGCGGAGGCAATCAGGAAGTACAGCACGTTCGGGGCGTTGCGAAACAGCCAGGCGATGGTTTGGAACAGTTTTTTGTAGGAGGTGAAAATGGACTCGTGAGGCAGGTTTTCGCTGCCCGGCACGACCCGCCCGCGCACGGTAAACAGCACCGGCACAAAGAAAATCAGCGACCACGCGGCCGCGACCAGCATCGCGACTCGCACCCCCATGCCGTTTGCGGTGTCCAAGCCGGTGAAGTTATTTTCCGAGATGAAACCGAAGTTCAGGAACATCAACAGGACGATTCCGCCGAAATACCCGCTGGCCCAGCCGATACCGCTGATTTTTCCGATGTTGTCGGCGTTGGAAATCCGGGTCAGCATGGCGTAGTAGTTTACGGTGGCGAACTCGAAGAACATGGTCATCAGCGCCAGCAGGCCCACGCCCAGCCACAGGAAGTTCGGGTGCGGCGCCACAAAGAACATCGCCGCCAAACAAGCGATGATGATTACCGAAAAGACCCCCAGCCAAAATGTTCCTTTGCCGCGCCGATCCGCGCGTTGCCCGGTGATGGGGGCGGTCAGCGCCACGATAATTCCCGCGATGGTCATGCCGGTTGAAACGGCTTGTGAAGAGGCCGTTTGGTTGCCGAAAGCCGAGCCGGTCAAGTAAACCGTGAACACGAAAGTCGTCGCGACCGCGTTGACAGAGGCGCCGCCGGCGTCCCACATGCACCAGGTTAGTTTTTGAAGAAATCCGCCTTCTTTTACCATTGTTTTCCCTTTCAAGGAGCTGCGGCTAAAACGGTCCCCCGGACCGTTTTTTAACGCCTTCGCGCCCGGCCCGCGATGGCTCATGCGCTTCGCGCTGCCATCGCGCCCCCATGCACCATGTTAACTTTTGGATGAATCCGCCTGGTTTTGGCATGTCTCTCCCCTTTGATGACTTCACTGTTAACCTACCGGTTTTACGTAAGGGATTTGTTAAGTTCTCTCGTGTTATCTATGGTGTTCGTTGCTCAATCGGGTTGTTGCTCGCTAGGTCGGTCCGTGCGGCGTCGGGGAGATGCCTCTCAGTCGCAGAAATGGGGTCCCGTTCTGTTTTTCTAAGCGGGCAAGCCGCTAAGAAAAACTACGAACACCCGCAGCGAGTGAGCCCGGACGCGAGCTTGCTCGCGTGTACGGGCGAACGAGCCAGGGTACGCAATCTCGCAGAGATTGCAAGTACCCATATGCTCCTTCGAGGTCCCCCCTCCACCACGGGGACCTCTTACGCCCAAAATATCGCGGGTACCCCTGACAATCCTGTTTACCCCTCAGAACTGCATAGTGTGCCATCAATGGGGCATCAAGGTGTGCAAATAGTATCTATTGTCTAGAGATCGTGAGTTATTGTTGCGGCTCAGGAAAAATCGGGGACGTTAGTGGTGCGGGGAGTGCTGGGATTCGGCGAGGGCCAGGTCGGCGGGTGTGGTGATTTTGTAGGCGGAGCGATCGCCGTCTACGGTCACGACCGGCAGGTTTGCGGCTTCATAGAGCGCTGCATCATCGGAGAAAGACGTGGACTCCGCGAGCGAGCGTTCGGCAAAACGCTGGTGCAGCGCTGCCAACTCGTGCAGGTAAAAGCCCTGTGGCGTTTGGACTG
This sequence comes from uncultured Mobiluncus sp., assembly GCF_947254095.1. Lineage (GTDB taxonomy): Bacteria > Actinomycetota > Actinomycetes > Actinomycetales > Actinomycetaceae > Mobiluncus. Next base: position 195 of record NZ_CAMYBV010000022.1, on the reverse strand, counting down.
CACGCAAAGTCGCGCGGTTCGGGGTGGCGGTGACGACCTCGACAGGCTCGTCGGAACGGGTCCGCGGAGCTATGACCTTGATTGTGTCGGTGACGGGCAGGGCGGGAACAACGGCCCGATGACCGTTCTGTAGAGCTGAAACCACGCGGTCAAACACTGCGGGGGGAGTGAAAGGGCGGGCCGCGTCATGAACCA
>NZ_CAMYBV010000021.1 GCF_947254095.1 uncultured Mobiluncus sp. | reverse complement strand
GCGCGAGACACCGCCACGATGGCGTCCGCGGCTTCGTAAGCGGTTTTTTCCGCCCAGGAAGAAATCCGGTATCCCCCGCCCAACTGTTCAGCTTTCCACGGACGCAGCGGTTCCAAGGAATGCGCGGAAATAACGTGCGGAATGTCATACATCAGGGAAGCCCAATGCCCGCCCATATTGGCGTACCAAGTGTGGGAATGTACTACGTCAGCACCGGCTGCACCAGCCACAAACTCTAAATCCACTCCCAAAGTGCGGATAGCGGCGTTCGCGTCAGCCAGTCCCTCCAGATAGTCGTAACCGGTGACCCCCTGCTCGCCGCCTTCCGTACCCGCGGGACGAGGACCCTCAAAACAATGAACCCTGACTTCTGCCCGCTGACGCAAAACCTTGGCAAGTTCAGTGACGTGAACCCCAGCACCCCCGTAAACTTTCGGAGGGTATTCCCGACTCATTAAATCAACACGCATGGCAACCTCGCTTCAACACAAAATGGACCCTGGACAACACGGTTCGTAACGTCCTCGGAAAATCCCCTGGCCAGCGAACCGTGATTGCACTTCTAACTTATCCCATTTGCTGGTAAAAGATGCCCCAAAAGCCCCACAAAAGCTAAAAAATCTTTTAGGGTTAATACGTGGCTCTACCAAAAGTTTTGACAATTATTCTCGCTGGTGGCGAAGGCAAACGCCTGATGCCCCTAACTGAAGACCGCGCCAAGCCCGCGGTGCCTTTTGGAGGGCACTACCGGCTCATTGACTTCGCGCTGTCTAACGTGGTGAACTCCGGTTATCATCGGGTCATCGTCCTAACTCAATACAAGTCCCATTCTCTGGACCGACACATCGCTACAGCCTGGCACATGTCGAACATTCTGGGCAACTATGTGGCACCGGTTCCGGCCCAGCAACGCACCGGAAAACACTGGTACATGGGTTCAGCGGACGCAATCTTCCAATCTGAGAACATCATCAGTGATGAGCGCCCCGACTACGTGCTGATTATCGGCGCGGACAATATTTATCGGATGGACTTCTCGCAGATGGTGAACGAACACATCGCATCCGGTCTGCCCGCCACCGTGGCCGGAATCCGTCAACCGCTCAGCTTGGCATCTTCGTTCGGAGTCATTGAAGCGGACACAACGGGTAAAATCGCAGCTTTCCGGGAAAAGCCCCAAGACGCGGTCGGGCTGCCCGACGCCCCGGATCAGATACTGGCATCGATGGGCAACTACGTGTTCAATACTGATGCTCTGCTCGAAGCACTGCAGCTAGACTCCCAAAATGACGATTCAAATCACGATATGGGCGGGGACATCGTGCCGTATTTCGTGTCCCGCGGGGAAGCCCACTGCTACGACTTTATCCGCAATGACATCCCCGGCTCGACCGAACGGGACCGGGATTACTGGCGTGATGTCGGTACTATTGATGCCTACTACGAAGCCTCTATGGACCTCATCGCGGTTCACCCCGTCTTTAACCTGTACAACCCAAAGTGGCCGATTATGACGACTTTGGACGGCGAGCTGCCCCCCGCCAAGTTCGTTTACGGGGATGATTCCCGCATGGGACACGCCATCGACTCTTTTGTTTCCAGCGGCACGATTATTTCCGGAGCCCGTTGTGTTCACTCGATTCTCTCCCCGGGAGTCCGGCTGAACTCTTGGTCCGAAGTGACGGACTCGGTCCTGATGAACGGCGTAGTGCTGGCCCGACACGCGAGAGTCGACCGTGCCATCTTGGACAAGAACGTTTACGTTGGTGAGGGCGTCACTATCGGCGTTGACCTTGAACAAGACCGGGCGCGCGGTTTCCTGGTGACCGATTCCGGAATTACGGTGGTCCCCAAAGACACCCGCGTCGAGTACTAGCCCATGACAGAACCTACGCTACCCCTGCGCTTTTCCTGCGTATGGGAGGGAAACTCTGCGGACGTAACGCCTGAATCGTTTCTATCCGCGGTTATTCGTGCTACCGGACTGAACCCCACCGCGCTCCCCACCCGGTCTTCGTCAGAGGGGCTAAGCCGGGTGTCCCTCTACGTTCCCGCCGCACCCCCCACGACTCGTGAACAGAGAGCCGCGTGGATCCGCGCTTTGGAGCCTGACCTGGGCTTAGAGGACCTGGCTGTAGCGATAACAGCAGGGGCAATGGCGCAGCACGGTCCGGCCCTGGTGGTTTTGGACGGAGATTCTACGCTGTTTACCGGGGAGGGCATCGACCTGGTCGCCGCCCACGCCGGCACGCAAGCGGAAGTCGCCGCCATCACCGCTGCTGCGATGCGCGGGGAACTCGACTTTGCCCAGTCCCTGCGGCGACGTATGGAAACCCTCAGAGGGCTTTCGGTCAGCGTTTTGGACCAGGTGCGCCAGGACTACCACTTTTCGCCAGGAGCGGCACAAATGGTGTCGGCTTTTCATCGCCGCGGCGTAAAAGTCGGGGTGGTTTCCGGTGGTTTTAGAGAACTGGTAGCGCCGCACGCGGCGGAAATTGGGCTGGATTTCGTCAAGGCAAACAGTTTCGAGGTGGCCAACGGCCAGCTGACCGGCGAGCCGGAGGGCGACATTGTCACCGCCGAAACCAAGGAAACCTGCCTGCGTTCCTGGGCCTCCGAACTCGGAATCGGCGTGGAGAACTGCGTGGCGATGGGAGACGGGGCTAACGACCTGAAAATGGTTCGCGCCGCCGGATTGGGAGTTGCCTACCTGGCAAAACCTGCTTTGCAAGCCGCTGCCGATGTGCGCCTCTCGTGGCCCAACTTGGCGGCGCTCTCTGCGCTCACTCTCCCGGACTGACTTTCTCAGCGCGAAAACTGTTCGCCCAAAAAAGGCCGCTCACGTTCAGCGGGTCGAGGGACGCTCCGGGTTTGACACATCCACGACTTTCACGCCCTGCACCGTAAACAAAAGTTTCGCTACCTGGGCTTTTTCTACCGAATCATGGGAATTACCCCACACCAGGGCTCGGCCGTCACGCAGTTTAAACTGCAACTGAGCGGGGTCGTCGGAAGTCACCGAAGCAATCATGGAGCGCAAATCCTCAGACATATCCCCAAAAGCAATCAAGGCCGCATCAACCAGTTTGCGGGTTTGCCCGCCCAGCTTTTCCATGTCGACATCCAGCTGCGGCAGCCCCGCCACGTCACCAGGGGCAATCTCCAGAATCACTCCGGACCGGTCCACCCCCACAACTTTGCCGTTTTGCCGCACGGTGGCTACCGGAACGCGCTCCACCACGTGAATCTCTAACCCGTGCGGCCACGCGGGCTTGACTTGTGCATCCTTTAGGGCACTGACTTCCTGCAGCACCGTCTTCGCCACTCCCGCCGTAGCCAAACTGGTGATAGAGCGCCCCTCGAAGCTCTGAGTGGCTTGGCAAACCTGTTTAATGTCTACGTTCCGCGCGCCCGTGACATGGCACTGTGCGAGCTGGTAGGTGAACAGCGGTGAAAAAAACACGACGTACAAAACGATGAGGACTCCCGCCAACACCCCAATCAGACTGGAAATCCGCAGCCGCAGCCGATGGCGGCGAATGAACTCCTGTTCCTCCAACCGGTCCAGCAGCGTATTGTCTACGCTTGCCACCCGCAGCGAATCCCAAGGGGAACTCGCCTCGTAGTGCGAACCGTCAGCGGGGGACGTTTTTGGATGGTGTTTGCGCTGAGAAACCTTTTGGGCCGCTTTCACGGCCTCACGATTTGCCTTCGCAGCCTGCTTTTGAGCTTTCTTGGCGGCCTTTTTTTCCTCGCGTTCCTGTTTATCGAGTTGAGCCGGGGTCGGCCTTTTGGACTTCGTCTCAGGTTGGGCTGTTCCCGAGTCTGTCGTGTCAGTCGCGACGGCACGGTCACGAGGGCGGCGCGGGGCGTCCTTGTCGAGGTCAACACTTTTGGGGTCAACCACGGGGCGACGATGCCGCCCCCGGCTCGCATCGCGGCCCTCTGAGGAATTCCCAAGGGTGGGACGAGGAGGTGGTTTCACGCCTGGCTCACTTTCGCCTGGGCCGCCTGCTCCACCGAGGCAAAGTCGTGTCCCGCGGCGATAGCGTGGCCCACGTGGGTGATAGAACCCGCCCCCAAGAACAGCAGCAGGTCGCCGGGGCGGGCAGACCGGAAAGCGTGCAGTCCCGCCGCGTACATATCTGCCACGTAGGTCCCTTGACCGAGGCGCTCGGTGATGGTGTTGCCGTTTACTCCGGGAATCGGCGCTTCGCGGGCGGCGTAGACCGAGCACACGGTCAGGTCGTCCACGGCGGCAAAAACCCGGGCGAAAGCGTCAACATTGTGGTAGGTCCGAGAATACAGATGAGGCTGGAAACACACCAGCAGCCGGCCACTACCGGCTAAGTCACGGGCCGCCTGCAGAGTGGCGGCGATTTCAGTAGGGTGGTGCCCGTAATCGTCGTAAATACGCACTCCATCGCGTTCACCGACTCGCTGCATCCGGCGGCTGGCTCCCGAAAAAGTCCCCAACGCGGTGACGAACTGGGCCAAGTCCACGCCCAGGGCGTAGGCGGCTCCCAGCGCTCCTCCCGCGTTCAGCAGCATGTGCTGACCCCCAATCCGCAGCTCGAGCTGTCCGTGAAACACCTGCTGACCAGCATCGGTAACGCTGACTTGGCAATGTCCGTGGCCCGGCCCTAGTTCGGGCTCACTCAACTGCACTACGATGTCACCGGCCAGGGGAACCCCGAAACCATAGGAAATAACCCGTGACCCGCCCACGCCGCGCCGCGCCGGCACCCGCTGAGCCAGCCTTTTGACCCCGGCATCATCGGCACACAGCACCAGCGCACCGCCCTCGCGCAGTCGACCAGTAAAATCCACAAAAGCTTGCTCGAAAGCCTCCGCGCTGCCCCAGTGATCGAGGTGATCAGGCTCTATGTTGGTGATGACTTCCACCGCGGGGGAATAGTTCAGGAAAGACCCGTCGGACTCATCGGCTTCAATGACAAAGGCGGAACCCGACCCCAAACGCGCGCCGGTCCCCAGTTCGGCGATGACTCCCCCGATAGCAAAAGAAGGATCCGCGCCGATTTTCAGCAGGGCGTGGGCAATCATGGAAGACGTGCTGGTTTTGCCGTGCGCGCCGGCCACCGCCACTAAATCGTGGGAACGGGTGCAAAAATCTAAAGCTTGGGAACGGTGCCAGATTTCTAAGCCCAGAGTTTTGGCGCGAGCCGCTTCGGGATTGTCCTCATGTACCGCCGAAGTCACCACCACAATAGCGTTAGCAGGGACCTGTTCCTCCCGGTGTCCCACGAAAACGGTGATGCCCGCCGCGCGCAACTGTCCCAGCGTATCGGCTTGCACCTGGTCGGAACCGGACACGTGATACCCCAGGTCATGCAGCAGCTGCGCGAGGACGCTCATGCCGGCCCCTCCGATACCGATTAGGTAAAATGCCTGGTAGGACGGAACCTCGTGGGCTTGTGCGACGTTGGACAAATTCGTGGAACTGTCTTTGATTTCGGGCATGATTAGGCCTCCTCGGGTTTCCCGGTCGTTTCGCCCAGGACTGTTAAAATGAGCGCGCAGAGATTCTCGGCGCCGCGAGTGGTGCCGACTTGGGCTGCCGCCGCCCGCATGGCCGCGTTTTGCTCCGGGTCTAACAGACGAGTCAGCAGGTCAGCAGCCACCTGCTCGGTCAGTTTCTTTTGGTCGAGCAAAAACGCTCCCGCGGCTTGCACGACCCCTCGCGCGTTTAGGGCCTGCTCTCCGTTGCCGATGGGCAAGGGCACATAGAGAGTGGGAATCGCCAGGGCGGTGTTTTCCGCGACAGTCGCTGCCCCCGCTCGACACACCACACAATCAGCTAGAGCCAGACCGTAGTGCATCTCAGTGAGGTAGTCTCGCACCTGGTAACGCTGCTCCAGGTGGTGTTCAGCTACGAAATCCCTGACAGGGCCGTCCTTGCCTTTCCCGGTCAAGTGAATGACTTGGGCGGAAGGGTTTTCCTGGAACACCCGCAAAAGCGCGTCGGGCAAGACTTCGTTGAGACGCTGCGCCCCCAGGGAACCTCCGGTGATTAGCACCGTGGGGTGAGAAGCCGGCAAACCGAAAAATTCGGCGGCTTCGGATCGCGCCGCGTCCCTGGTCTGGGGTGTTTCCAGCTGACGCGCCAGTTCGAGAATGCTGGGGCGCAAGGGCAGGCCAACCACGCGGGTCTCGCCGTGTTTCGCTTTCAGACCGGTGCCCTCAAAAGTCAGGCCGACTCCGGCGGCGTAGCGTGACCCTACCCGATTGGCGAGCCCTGGCCGGGCATTTTGTTCATGAATAACGATGGGAATACCCAGGCGTTTCGCCGCGAAGTACACGGGAGTGGAAACGTAGCCCCCAAAGCCCACCACCAGCTGCACCCCTCGCGCTTGGAAAGTATCGCGTAGCGACGCCACCACGTGACGCATCCGAACCGGCAAACGAACCAGATCCGAACTGGGGCGACGCGGCATGGGCAGACGGGGGATGGTCAACAGTTCATAGCCGGCGGCGGGAACCAGCTCGTTTTCCAGCCCCTCAGATGTGCCCACCACCAGCGGCTCAAAGTCGAATTCGGTGGACTTTAGCGCGGCAACAGTCGCCAGCAAGGGGTTCACGTGCCCCGCAGTGCCGCCGCCAGCGAAAACAATGACCGGTTTTGAGATGTCACTCACACCCACAACTTTAGCGTGTTTTGTCCGGAAACTTTTTCAGGGGCACGGTTCCTCGGGCGGTTGTCAGCAAAGTGTTCCCCCGATTTCCGCGCCATGCCGACACCGCAGCGCCAGCGTTCAACGGTGTACCCGGCCGGGCAGCGAAACCGCCGCTCCGCGCCGCAAAGGACGCAGCCGAGCTTTCAAGGCGGCACCCGCTCCGGGTTCGGCACGCGCGAAACACATCGCCATGCCCATCGCTGCCATGATGGACAGCAGGGAGGAACCGCCGGAGGAAATCAGCGGCAGAGGCACCCCAATAATCGGGAGCAAGCCAACCACGGCTCCGATATTGATGATGGCTTGGGAAAAAATCCAGCCTATCAGGCCCGCCACGGTGTAACTCACGAAAGGATTGGTTGCCCGGCTCATCAGCCGCAGCATCGTCAGGCACAGCACCACGAACAAACCCAGAACCAGGAAAGTGCCCAAAATCCCGAACTCCTCGCCCAGAATGGCGAAAATGTAGTCCGTATCCGCTTCGGGCAGATAGGACCATTTTTCCCGGCTGGCGCCCGGTCCGACCCCGGTCAATCCCCCGGTGGCCAACGACCACAAGCCGTGTTGGCGCTGGTAGCCGATACCGGTGGGGTCGGTGGTGGAAGCGTCCATGAAGCCAAAAACCCGCCGCCGCCGGTTGGCGGAACTCATTACGGCCAGGGTGACCCCGAAAATTCCCAGCAAGACGATTCCCGCAAAGTAACGCCAAGGAATCCCCGCCACGAATATCGCCGTCAAGATGAGCGCCGCCATCACCATCGCGGTGCCCAGATCTCTACCGACCATGACCAAGCCCAACGACCCTACCGCGGGCACCCCCGCGTTGATGAGCCAACGTTTCGTGTCCCTAGCCTCCCGCAGTTCCGGATCGGCCAGGACCCGCCCCAATGCCACAGCCAAAGCCAACTTCATGAACTCGGAGGGCTGAATGGTAAAGACGCCACCGAGGTTAATCCAGTTCGTGTTGCCGCCCGCGGACGCACCGTGCATGCCCGGCACGAACACCATAATCTGCAGCAGCCACGCCGCCCCCAGGAACCACCAGGTCCACTTTTGATAAAATGTCAGCGGAACCCTGGAAGCGATGAACAAAATCAGCAGCGCCGCCACATAAATCAGTGAACGTTTCCCGAAGGAAAGAAACGGGTTCACCCCGCTTTCCAGGGCGGTGATGGTCGAGGCGGAAAACACCAGGATAAGCCCAATTATGAACAGCAGCAGGGTGGTGACCAAAACCAGGTAGTAGCTCAGAACCGGCTGGTTCTTCCATCCCTCGGACAAGTCGTGCAGAGCGGAGTGTTCCCGGCCCGGCTCTGTGGATGGGGCGGAGCTGGCGTCAACCAGGGTGGGCGTCGAGTTTCGCGAGGAAAACTTCGTCAGTTTCGCGTCTCGAGGTGCCTTAGGAGCCTTGTTCCTCCCCGCCATTTTGGTTCTCCCCCAGTTTCCGCGCCGCCTGAGCAAATTGGTCGCCGCGCTCGTGATAGTTGTTGAACTGATCCCACGAGGCACACGCCGGAGCCAGCAGCACGGTGTCCCCCGGAGCGGCCAAAGCACGCGCCTCTAGAAGCGTCCTTTCCATCAGATTGTCCCCCGGAGCGACCCGTTTCAGCGGGATTCCCGCGCCGTTTTCCGCAAATGCGCTCTCAAAAGGCTCGGGGTCCAGGCCAATCAGCACAGCGGCTTTCACTTTCGGGGCTGCTACCTGCACCAGGGAGTGGAAGTCTTGGCCTTTCGCGTCTCCCCCGACTATCCACACGGCGCGCTTGTCATCAATGTCACGCAGCGAAGCTGCCGCCGCGTGCGTATTCGTAGCTTTGGAATCGTCGATGTAGGTCACGCCCTCGAACGTGCCGACCACAGCGCGACGATGTTCCGCCAACTCAAACTCGAGAATTCCGCGGTGCACCCATTCGGGCTGCAAACCGTAAGCGCGTGCCAGTCCCGCTGCGGCCAAAGTATCGGCCAGCAGGGCCGAGGTCGGTACTTTTGCTCCGCTCAAGTGTTCCAGGTCGGCAAAGGTCGCCAGTTCGAGAGCCTGGGTTTCGTTATGTTCCCCAAAAGCCCGGTCCACGATAACGTCCTCAATCACCCCCAGGAAGCCCGGAGCGGGAATGCCCGGCGTCAAGCCGATGCACTTTTCCGCAGGAAATCCCTGTTCCTGGACGAAACGTTTACTGAGCACCTTGGTCGGCAGCTCCTCGGTGGCGGGGTACAAAGCGGCACGCTGCACTCCGCAATAAATTTTTGATTTGTCCCAAGCGTAGTTGTCGGCGCTGCCGTGCCAGTCAATGTGATCGGGGGCAAAGTTCAGCCACACGGAAGCCCAGGGTTTCAAGCTGTAAGTGGAATGCAGCTGCGCCGAAGACAGCTCCACCGCCAAGGCATCCACAGCGCCTTCGGCCGCGACTTGGACAATGGGCGTGCCGTAGTTGCCCACCGCGGTCGCCACCACGCCGCCGGTGATAAGCATTTGGGCCAGCATTCCAGTCGTAGTGGTTTTCCCGTTTGTGCCCGTGATACACAGCCACTTGCAGTTGCGGTTGCCAATGGCTTCCTGGATTTGCCAAGCCAGCTCGACTTCTGACCACATGGGGGCACTGGTCTCGGGAAGGCGATACATGGGATTATGCGGGGCAATCCCGGGGGACACCACGAAAAGTTTATGGCCTTTCCCGGCGGCCGCCTCTCCTTGAAGCTGTTCGCCGGTGGCGGTGCAGTAGTCGACCTGGTCGCCGAGTTCCTCACGAGCCTGTTGGAGGGCGTCTGGGTTCACATCGTAGCAGGTCACGTGCGCTCCGAGAGTGGCCAGCACGGCAGCGGAGGCACGCCCCGACTTTCCCAGTCCCAAAACTCCGATGGAAGCACCGGTGAATTGCGTATCTTTCACAGTTTTATCACCCAATCGAAATAGAACAGCCCCACCCCGGCGGCGGCCATCAGCCCGGCAATAATCCAAAATCGCACGACCACGGTAATCTCTTTCCAGCCCAACAGTTCAAAGTGGTGATGAATCGGAGCCATCTTAAACACGCGCTTGTGCGTGGCTTTAAAGAATCCGACCTGGATAATGTCGCTGATAACTTCCATCACGAACAGGCCGCCGATGATAATCGCTAGGAATTCGGTGTGCGTGAAAATCGAGACTCCCGCCAGGATACCGCCCAGCGCCAGAGAGCCGGTGTCGCCCATGAAAATGCGGGCCGGCGAGGCGTTCCACCACAAAAATCCAATCAGGGCTCCGACCACAGCCGCGCAGAATAACGCAATGTCCAGCGGGTCGCGAATTTCGGAGTAGCACGCCGGGGCGCTGGTACCGTCGATGCCACAGCGCTGCGAGAACTGCCAGTAGGACATCAAGGCATAGCCGCCAAACACAAATATCGAAGTACCGGTCGCCAAGCCGTCCAGACCGTCCGTCAGGTTAACCGCGTTAGACCAGGCTGCCACCAAGAAGTTCGCCCAAATCAGGAACAGCACCACCCCCAGACCAAAACCGGCGAAAGCCAAATCTAGGTTCGTGTCCCGGATGACAGAAATCTTGGTGGAGGCAGGGCTCAAGCCGCGTGAGTTTTCAAATCCCAGGGCCAGACCGGAAAATATGGAACCCACTGCCAGCTGACCGAGGATTTTCCCGGTCGGGTTTAGCCCTAAGGAACGGTGCTGAGAAATTTTAATCCAGTCATCTAACCAGCCGATGAATCCCAGCCCGACCAGCAAGAATATGAGAATCAGAGACGAGGCGCTGGGGCCTTTGCCACTGGTGATGGCCTGGTGAATATGGCCCGCTCCCCAGCCGATAATGATGGCCAGGATAATGATGACCCCGCCCATGGTGGGGGTGCCGCGTTTAGTGTAGTGCGCAGTCGGGCCGTCCTGACGAATAAACTGACCATACTGCCTTTTGACCAGCCAATTCGCATAGAACGGGGTGACCAGCAGCGAGAATAACAGGGAGATAAACCCGGCGGTCAATACCGCAGTCATCGGACACGGCCCCTTTCTTCAATCTCTTGAGCCAGTTTCCACAGTCCCGAACCGTGCGAACCTTTGACCAAAATCAAGTCGCCAGGACGCACAATTTCCTGCAAGAGCCGACCAGCGGCGGTGGCATCCGTCACCTGATGGCTTTCCCCATCATGTTTCAATGCGGAATAAGCGCTCTCGATGTGTTTCGCCATGGGACCGACTGTCAACAGCACCGAAATTCCGAGGTTCGCGGCGTAACGCCCGATTTCCCCGTGCAGCTGCGGGGCAGTTTCACCCAGTTCCAGCATGTCCCCCAGCACTATGACCACACGCCGGGTGGCTCCCGATTTCGCAATCACGTCCAAAGCGGCACGCACCGAGTCCGGGTTCGCGTTATACGCATCATCAATGAGGTCCACTCCGTCTGCCAAATGCACCAGGTTCATGCGGTGTTCGCTGACCGGAGTGGCTTTGGAAAGCACCGCCGCAATCTCGGCGGGAGTCAGCCCGGCGACGTGCCCAATCGCCGCAGCCCCCAGCGCGTTGTAGACGTGATGCGCGCCCAGGAGTTGCAGCTGCACCGGGGCACTGCCCGCGGGAGTGTGCAGCAGGAAACTGCCCCGCGAAGCCTCGTCTAGGCGCAAGTCGGTGATACGCACCGGAGTGTTCTTTTTTGTCGAAAAGTACATGAGGCGTCCCGAAGTCCGCCCGCTCATCGCTTCCACGCGCGGGTCGTCCGCATTCAAAATGGCCATACCCGAGGGTCCCAGGTTCTCCAAAATGGTGGCTTTCTCGGCTGCTAGGGCCTCGACCGAAGAGTACGATTCCAGGTGCGCCACCCCCACCATCAAAACCAGAGCCACATCTAGGGGCGCAATGTCAGTCAGGTAGACGATGTCGCCGGGTTGCGAAGCCCCCATCTCTAAAACCAGGTACTCGGTCGCAAAGTCAGCTTCCAGAACCGTCAGCGGCAGGCCAACCTCGTTATTGAATGATGCCACGGGGGCGACAGTAGCGCCTTTGGTGGATAAAAGCTGTTTCGTCAGGTCTTTGGTGGTGGTTTTGCCAGCGGATCCAGTGATTCCGATGACGAGTTTCAGTTTGCCGACTCCCCCGCGAGCTTGGGCTCGCAGTTGGCGCAGGTGCGCCCGTGCCAGCCGCCCCAGAGCGTACTGCGGGTCGGGGACCTGCAGTACTGTCAGCTGGTTCAATTCGTCTTCAGTAGCCCACCCTTGGTCCAGAATCTCTGCGCGGTCGCTGCTGACGATGGCGACCTTTCCCCCGCGGCGAGCCACGGAACCTAGGAAGTGATGACCGTCTGTATTTTCTCCGGGTAACGCTACAAAAACATCACCCGTACTGACCAGACGTGAGTCGGTGTGTACTCTGCCTTGAATCCGAGTCGAGCTTTCCCCAGGTTCCAAACCAATCGCCTCACGTAGGGCGTCAAGGGTCATATCTATCAAAGGTGGACTCCTTCAAAAGGCAAACAAATCGACTTTAATCTTATCCCAAGCCGGCTCCGGTCAGAAAAGGGCTCAAGCTCGCTTCGCCAGAGCCTCGCGGGCGACTACCCGGTCGTCGAGGTCGTACTGTCCATCCGGCGTGAACATGATGGGCTCATGCCCCCGCCCCGTGATAACGACGGTATCCTCGGGACGAGCATCTAAAATAGCTCGCTCAATGGCCACCTCACGGGGGGCGACCTCCACGAATTTGTCCTCGTGCCCTTTCATGCCCGCCATGATGTCCCGGCGAATCCCGCTGGGTTCTTCCTCGTGAATGTCGCCATCCGTAACGTAGGTGAAATCCGCCAGCTCGGCGGCAATCTGACCCAGAATCGGACGCTTGCCCGGATCACGCTGTCCATCCGCACCCATGACCAGCAGCAGCCGGCCTTTGGTCGAAATCCGCATGGTATCGAGCAAAATCTTGGTGGAATCCGGGTTATGCGCAAAGTCCACAATCACCCGGGGTGCTTCACACAGCAACTCCATCCGTCCCGGCACGTCCAGACGGATGGGATTCACGGTGAGGTGGCGCAAAATGTCCCCATCTAGCTGACGTGGGCTGGGAGACAACCCCGTCACCACCATCACGATTGCTAGGGCGGCATTAATCGCGTTGAATGTACCAGGCATGCGTACCTGCACGGACGCTTCTTTACCGTCAAAAGCCCGCAACCGCAGTTCGGTGAAACCCCCGTCCAATTCGATGATTTTCCCTTGCCAATCAGCCGGTAGACCCGTCAGGGACAGGGTCACAAAATCATGTTGCCCGCTGCGTTCCAGCTGCTCGGCTAGGCGTTGGCCCCACACGCCGTCAATGATAATAACCTGGCGATCGCTGCGCTGCTGGGAGAACAGCGAGGCCTTGGTCTGGAAGTACTTTTCCATCGTGCCGTGGTAATCCAAGTGATCCTGGGACAGATTCGTGAAACCGGCGCAGGCGAAATGTAGGGGATCTACCCGTCCCATCGCCAAAGCATGCGAGGACACCTCCACCACCATGTGATGCACGTTTTCCTGCACCGTCGTGGCCGCGAAGGCTTGCACCTGGGGTGCTTGGGGGGTCGTGATGAAAGCGGGGGCGGTTTTCTTGCCCACCGCGGCCTCTACCGTGCCCACCAGCGAGGACAGGTGACCTACTCGATGCAGCAAATGACGCAAAAGGTAGGTGGTGGTGGTCTTTCCGTTCGTGCCCGTCACGCCCCACGCGCACAACTGCTGACAGGGATTATTAAAAGCAATAGACGCCGCCCGACCGGCTACGGAAGCCACATCGGGAACGATAATAGCGGGGATGTCCACGTCGGTAAGAAACGCCAGCCCAGCCGGATCGGTCAACACTGCCCCGGCCCCTCGCGCGGCGGCGTCCGCACCAAACTTGGCGCCATGCACATGAAACCCCGGCATCGCCACAAACAGCTCGCCACCGCGCACCACCCGGTTATCGATAACAGCGCCGCGCACCCGGCCGTCTTTACCATGAACAGTGCCGTTCACGGCTTTTGCCAAATCCGCTACTTCAATCCAGGGCAGGCGAAGCAGATCCGGCGCGTAGGGGTCAAAAGCAACTTCCAAAGTCATATTTCTCTAATCTCCAATCGGATACAACTGCGGTTTCGTGTCGGTGGGCGGGATTCCCAGTTCTCTAATCGTAGCCCCCGCAATCTCTTTAAACGCCGGGACCGCGACCACCGAACCGTATATCGAGGCGGAAGGGCGATGTACCACCACAGTTATGACCACGCGGGGGTTATTGGCGGGAAACACCCCGGTAAATGACCCGACGGTCCCGGTTTGCCTGCCATTTGCCTCAATAATCTGGGTGGTTCCGGTTTTCCCAGCCACGGGGTATCCCTCGATTTGGGCACCGGGGGCACCACCCTTTTCAGAGACGACCCCCTCCATCATGGTCAGCAGTTTCCTGGAAGTGTCCTTGGTGTAAACTCTGGTCCCCGCGTCCACAGATTTCTTTTCCACGCTGCCGTCGGGTTTTGTCCAAGATTCGATGAGGTGCGGCTGTACTTCCACTCCCCCATTTGCCACCGTGGCGATACCGTTGGTGACCTGGAGAATAGTCGCCGCGATACCTTGGCCGAACATGATGGTATAACGCTGGCGCCCGTCCCAGTTTTCAGAGGGAGCCAGCAGCCCCGCACTCTCGCCGGGCAATTCGACACCGGTAGGTTTGCCAAAACCGAGTTGCTTCAGCTTTTGATACCTGTCGGTGTCTTTAATCAGGTCGCCGACCTGGACAATCCCCACGTTCGACGATTTGGCTATAATCCCCGCCGCGGTCAGAGCGTAAGTCCCGTGGGCAATCGAGTCCCGAAAACTTTGCCCGTTGGACACGGTGATTTCACCCGGAATGGTAAAAGTGTTGGTGGGCTCCACTTTGCCGGCTTCAAGGACCGCTCCCATAGTGTGAACTTTCAGGGTCGAGCCGGGCTCGTAAACCGTAGAAACAGCCTTGGAACCGCGATTCTTTTCGCTAGTTTTCGTAGGTTCTGAGGGGTTGACCGTGTCCGTCTCGCACAGGGCGAGGATTTTTCCGGTGCCGACCTCTTGGACTTCCGCCATGACGGATTGCGCCCCGAACTGAGAGCGGGATTCCTCGACCACTTGCTGACAGGTATTTTGCAAGTCCAGCAGGATAGTCGTCTTAATGGTTTGTCCCGCAATAGCGTCTTTGCGATAGTTGTCCTGGACCGGAATAGTTTGTCCCCGCCGGCCAATTTCGGTGAAATCTTTGCCGTCCACCCCGGCAAGCTTGCTATTTTGGCTCAGTTCCAGCCCCGCTAAGCCCACCCCATCAATATTGGTGAAACCGACAATGTTTCCGGCCACATTGCCGTTGGGATAAATCCGTTTCGTGATTTCTTCCGGCTCAATGCCCGGAATCCCCAGCTTTGCGATTTTGCGCCAGACCTCAGGGGTCACTTCTTTGGCGATATACACAAAGGTCGAGGGCTTTTTGCCGGGTTGAGAAGTCAGTTTCCCACCCAGCTCAGCGGGGTCGGCATCCAAAAGCGGAGCCAGCTTTTTCGCCGCTGCCGCCGGTCCGAAAGCCGCGACCTCGGGCCGGTCGAATTGGTCATAGATAATCTTTGGGTTGCCCTTCGCGTCTTTCCCCACGGTTTTCGGCTGATAATAAGTATTGATTTTTACCTGGTTGACCCCGATATTGTAGCGTTTCACGGAGGTCGCCATCTGTCGGCCCGATGAGTCCAGAATGTCCCCGCGTTGAGCCTTAATAATGTGGGTGCGACTGCGCTGCTCCTGCGCTGCCGCGGCGAGCTCCGGTCCCTGCACCAGCTGCACCACCACCAAGCGGACCGCAAAAATGCACAGCACCGCAATGATGGCCACCGCCAACAGGTTTTTTCGGACTCTACTCACCTGACCAGTTTCGTCCAGCTCTGCCAGGTTTTCACGCTCCCACGCCGTGACCGCGAGGGGTTCCGTGCACCACAGACGCTTTCCCGCCAGCCCCTAATGCGCAGCTTTCCCCGGGATGATTTCTCCGGTCGACAACGTCACGTAGCCCTGTTCTCCGGCCGGGACCAATCCGATTTCCTGAGCTTTCTCAACCAGGTATTGCGGTGATTGAGCCTCGCGGGCCTGGGTCACCAGGTCGGCTTGCTGATCCAACAACAAGTTCAACTCGTTTTGCATGGCGTACATATCGTAGGAAGTCATCGCCAACTGGGTGTTGATGACGACGGGCACGACCAGCGCGGCGACGAGCATCGCCGCCACCGTCAGCCACATCGGCCACGTGATGCGGCGCTTCTGAAAAGTCGGGACCAGTTGAAGCTGCGGCCTCGGGACGCTCCGAACAGGAAGCGGCATGCCAGCGACGCTGCCGGGTTTACGCAAAGCCAGGCTGGAAGTAGCTGCGTTAGTCACGATGGTCTCCTTCAGTTAGGGGGTGGACAGGGTTTTGGGCACGAAGTTTCGTCAGGGTGGGAAACCGTTTTTCCACCGGTTTTTGCTTGGTTTTCACAAGGTTCCCCGCGGGGGTTTCCAGGTCGGGTTCCCGCGTCTTTTCCACGGCTCGCAGCCGTAGCGAGGCGGCGCGCGGATTGCTGGCGACCTCGAACTCATCAGCTAAACGCGAACCGTGTGTGAGGTCGCGCAACCAAGGCTGAGCCTGCTCAGGCACCACGGGCAACCCCTTGGGAACTGCGGGATGAATCCCCGCGGCAAAAGCACGCTTGACCAGGCGATCCTCGAGGGACTGGTAACTTTCGATGACGATGCGTCCGCCAACCCGCACACCAGACAGCGCTTTCGTCAGGAACCGTTCCAAATCGCCCAGCTCGTCGTTGACCGCCACCCGCAAGGCTTGGAAAGTACGTTTCGCCGGATTTCCTCCGGTGCGGCGGGCCGGAGCAGGAATGGTGTCGCGAATGATCTCCACCAACTGGCCCGAAACTTGCAAGGGCTGTTCCACACGGGCCCTCACGACGGCTTTTGCGATAGGCCACGCGAACTTTTCTTCGCCGTAGGTGTGCAGCACCGCGGCGATTTCTTCCACCTCGGCCAGGTTCAAGAAATCCGCTGCGGTAAAACCAGCGGTTTGATCCATCCGCATATCCAATGGAGCCTCCGAGTGGGCATAAGCAAAACCGCGCTCCGCTTCATCCAACTGCAGTGACGACACTCCCAGGTCAGCCAAAATCCCGTCCACTTGGCTCAAACCGTGCTGCGCCAACACGCTGTCCAATTCCCCGTAAGTCGTGCCGACGATGCTGAGACGATTGGCAAAAGTACTGAGTCGGGATGCCGCCAAATCCCGAGCCTGCGGGTCGCGGTCGATACCGATAATGCGCAACCGCGGATGGCGCTCGAACAGATACGCGCTGTGTCCCCCCAAACCGAGAGTGGCGTCAACTAAAACAGGACCCTGGATACTGCAAAAATCAGCTGTGGAGGAAAGTGGGGTGGCCAAGTCTGGTGAGGTAACCAAAGCGGGTGCCAGTAAATCAGCGCACACCTCAGCCAGCACCGGCTGGTGGATTTCGGCAACTGATTTCACGTTTCTTCCTTTTTCTTTGAGAGCGTCCCCTGGTTTTCCCAGCGGCTCCCGCGTTAGCCAGGTTTCCCACCGTGTCTGCCTGCGGGGAAGAGCATTCAGAATCGGTAGGACACCAAACCCACGCGGGTTTATGCAGTTATCCGCGAGTTTCCTCACAGCAGTCCCGGGAGGATTTCTTCCGAGACTTCAGAGAAGTCCTCCTCGGCGGCAGCCAAGAATTCGTTCCAGGTCTGCAGGTCCCAAATCTCCACTCGGGAACCCGCGCCGAAAACCGCCAGGTCACGGTTCAAGCCGGCATATTCACGCAGTGCGGGCGGGATGTTAATCCGTCCTTGCTTGTCCGGGATTTGGTCCGTCGCCCCGGACAGCAGCACGCGGGAAAAGTTCCGCGCCTGCTTGTGGGTGATGGGAGCCTGGCGAAGTTCCGTATACAGGGTTTGGAACTCGCCAGTCTCAAACGCGTAAACGCAGTGGTCCTGGCCTTTGGTCAAAACGACTCCGCCTGCGAGTTGCTCCCGAAAACGGGCAGGCAGTATCAGGCGACCCTTGTCGTCGAGCTTTGGCTCGTAGGTCCCTAAGAACACGTCCTTCCCTTTCATCCTCAGCGTGATGCTGAACTTTGACCCGATACCTTTCAGGTTTTCGTTATACCCCACTTTACTCCACTTTCATCCACAAATTTGCAAAAACGCGATGAATTTTGCATTTTTTGCAAATTATTTATTGGAAATTCAGAGAATTACTCGGTGGAGGAAATTTTCGCAGCGAATGTCTCACGGGACGGGACTAGAACAAAACGGGAAACAAAAACCGGCTACCGAAATCGGTAACCGGATGAAACAGGCGAGTCAGAGACTCACGGAAAAAATCAGAGTGCTACTCGCCGCGCTGGCGGCGATCCCACCGCTCATTTTGACGATCCATAAAGGACGCGTGCGATACTGACGCGCCGGCCGGCTGGCTGCGAGGAGCCGGTTTCGACTCGGGAGACTTCGAGCCAACCCCGAAAATCTTGAGAACCCCCAGGACGATAACTACGAACCCCAACACCCCGATAGCGGTACCCAAAAATTCAAAGCCTTTCAGGTAAGGCGTGGCGATGAGCCCTCCGATCAGGACTACTGCCCCAATCAGAACCAAAACGACTCCAAAAGCAACTCGCCGCGGACGGCTCGCTGCGGATCCACTGACCTTCGCGGAAGTCTGGCGCATCCTATCAGCCATTTTGGGATCTTCGTTGTGGAGCTGAGCCTCCATCTGCGCCAGGACTTGCTTCTCATAGTCTGACAGTGCCATGACCATGTCCTTTCAGTGCGCGGCTGAGGAAAACACCCCAAACCCAAAACGAATGTGTTAACACAAACCAGTTTACCTGTTTTTACCCTCGTCGCGCCACAGCGGCCGGTACACGAATCCATCGAAACCAGATAAACAGCCACTTTTACTGGTTTAATTGTGTTATGCAAGCGTTGATTATTGGTCTGTGGTGGATTGTAGCGCTGGTTTTAGCTGCGATTCTCATCTATCGAGCGCGTCCTCAGAGCAGCGTAGAACGTTACCGCATCCAGGCTTATATCAAAGAAGTTGAGCCCCTCACCGAAAAAGACACCATGCGCTCCCTGCCTTACGAGGTCACCGTCCTCCTACCTTCCCAGGACCCCGGCGAAACCAACACTTACTACTACGTAACTTTGAACCCCGAAGACCTCCACATCGGTCGGGCTCGGACCTGCGCCCGCAACCATATCCCGCTGCCGGCGTGGGTTTCCGCCGTTGATCCGCACGACATTCGCTTCGAAAACTCGCGCTCTTGGAACACGGAAACAATCATCAACGCGGTTCTGCTCTTGGCCGCCCAGTTCATCATGACGAGTACCTGCCTGGTCAACATGGAACTCGTCACGAGCTCCGACCCCTATTTCGTGCTGTTGTTCCCGCCTACAATACTGTTCTTTGCCTTCGCCGCCCTCTACGGCCTCATGCGCTTTGGACAAGCTGTCAGGGTGTGGGTGCGCGTGGCGTCCAACCCTGCCACCGTACCAGCGTCAATCAGTGGAATCCGGCGCATCAGCGGTCATGCCGGTCACCCCGGCGGTTTTGAAGTGTCCCTCATGTGGGCGCCGCTGGGAATGCCGGCACAGTACGGAAAAGTGCGGATTCCCGGCTTCCAGCGCCGCACCAGTCTGCTGCTGCAGAAACTGGTGCGAACCCAACTGGAGGAAGAAGCGAAAGGGGTGTGGCGAGTGACCCCGGGAATCCTCCAGAACCAGACTCGACCCCACACGGCAGTTTCCGAACTGCACACCCCCCAGGGGCCTACGACCGTGAAAATCACTGCCCTGCCGGCAAACGACCCTCGTTTCGACCCGCGCCCACCGAAAGTGCGCGCCGCTGCGGAAAAAGCCCGCCTGAAGCGCGAAGCGGAACTGTTGGCGCAGCGCGAAGCCTTTGAACGCGCCACGGCACGAGCCCGGATTGAGGAAGCTAACCGGGCGGAACTCGGTAGCGAAGAGAACAGTCTCGATGAGGTCGCCGCCCAAGGTCCCCAAGCGTGGTACTACCCGATGAACCCCTCGCGGGTGAACCTGGTGGGAGTGGGTACGGTTCCGGGGAATCGCTCGAACCTGGTTGGGGCCGGCATCGGCTGGCTTTGCATCGCTTTGCTGGCCGGGGTGGCTGTGGCGTGGCTCGGTTTCATCAGTCCCGAGCTTATGTTCCCGGTTTTCGAAGCCCCCTCTGGTGATCAGCCGCTGGGCGGCTGGACCCGCTAGTCGTCAGGTATTACAAGGGTCCCCGGTAGCGTTAATCCTCCGGGGTGTCGCGGCGGTGCCGACCCCGGCGAGGACGGAACTGTTCGATATTGCGCTTTTCATAAGGCGTGTCGCGCAGGGAGGAAATTCCGGAGGCGTCGGCGACCGGGGGAACCTCTTCGTCAAGATTGGAGAGCTTCGCGCCGCGATTCAACCGGTCCGTGCGTTTCAAAAATTCTTCGAGACGGGCCCCAAGTTCTTCGGCGGTGGGCAGCGGCTCTTCGGGAGTCTCAATAATCGCCATCGGCTCGGCTTCGTCAAAGTGCTGTTCCAGAATATCGACGATGTGTTCGGCTTCCTCAGACTGCTCCACCATCTGGTTGATTTGTCCCAAAGTGAGGGTGGAAGCGGCTTCGATGTCTCCCACCGGCAGTGCCAGACCGGTCTTGGCAGCCACCGCGGACATAAGCGCCGCGGCCGCCGGAGGGTAGTCCCCTTCTGCCAGGTAATATGGCACCGCCGCAATGATTCCTACCGCGTCCAAACCGGCTTGTCCCAGGGTGAATTCGATGAGCTGGTCCATCCCGGCCGGCAGAATCATCTCACCGACCATCTTGGGTTGTTTGGGCAGGCTTTCCGAACGCGCCCCGTGCATATGCACCGGGGTGGGCCGGGTATGGGGTACACCCGCCGGCATTCCGGTCACGCCTACCGTCTGACGTACTCCCAAGCGCCGAGCAATTTCCTGGACGGTTTCCAAAAACAGATTCCATTGGGCATCCGGTTCCGGTCCGTGCAGCACCAAGAAATTTCTGTCGTTGTCGTCACTGAGCAATTCCAGGCGAATTTCGGGCATTTCCACTTCGGTGAACTTCCAGTCCGAAAAACTCAGCCAGGGCCGATGGGAGCGGAAATCCACCAGTTTATCGGAGTTAAAGGTCGCAATGGTCTGATGTGGGAGGGCTTCTATCAGGTTCTCTAGCATGCCCCGCCCGGAGTGCCCGGCATCCATCGCCCCGTTGAGGTGATGCAGCATAACGTCGGCGTGGCCGCTCAGGTCCGCGCCGGGCGCTAATAAGGTATCAAATTTGTCTGCGTCCATTATTCCCTCGAAAAGTTCAACCCCTAAATGTTATCAAGACTTGTCCCCGATTCGCCCCCGTAAACCTTTTAGGGCATAATTGATTACCCTTTTGATGTCTTGAGGAGAGATAAATTGGCTGACGCAACGGTGCCGTCGTCCTGGCAATCCGAAATTGCCAAGGAGCAGACTTTCGTTGACTGTGCCTATAAAGCTCTCGATGAAATGCGGGTCTATTACCGTCGGCGCCAGGATGAGGTCGCCGCGGAAATGAGTTCTAACCCCTCGGCTAGGGCAGACCGCGACGCCTTGGCGGCTCACTACGGAGACGAAGCTACCCGCCTGGAAAGCGTGGAAAATCGCCTGGTTTTCGGGGGTCTAGACCTAGAGGACGGAACGAGCTTTCACATCGGCCGTGTCGGTTTACGAGACTTTGACGTCACCGATGCCGAGGCTCCGGTTCTCGGCACCCCCCCAGAGCTTGCCTCGTCCCAGGACTCTCCCGAGGACCCTCTGGAAACACCAGCCGCGTCGGAAAAACTTGAGGAAAAACCTGGTGAGGGCGTGTCTCGCCAACTGTTGGTGGATTGGCGAGCGAAAGTCGCCCAACCGTTCTACCAGGCTACGGCGGTGGCTCCGCTGGGGGTCTGGAAGCGGCGGCACGTAGCTACCAGTTTGCGCCAAGTGGTGGGCGTGGAGGACGAACTGTTGACTTCCGCCGCCGACACGGACGCCGCTCAAACAGCAACGCTGCAGGGTGAAGGCGCTTTGATGGCAGCGCTGTCACGAGCGCGCAGCGGCCAGATGTCCGACATTGTCTCGACTATTCAAGCCGAACAAGACCGGGTGATTCGTTCCGACCTGAATGCTTTTTTGGTGGTGCAGGGCGGACCCGGTACCGGCAAGACGGCGGTGGCGCTGCACCGAGCCGCCTATCTGCTCTATGCCCACCGAGACTTACTGAACTCTCAAGGGGTGTTGGTTATTGGCCCCAACCACACGTTTTTGCGTTACATCGAGCGGGTGCTTCCCGCCCTGGGTGAAACCGGAGTGGTCAGCCTGACCATCGGGGAATGTTTCCCCGGCGTGCACACCGTGGCGGAACGTCCGGAGCTGCGCGCCTTGAAAGGCGACACCCGCTGGATTAAAGTCGCCGCCGCGGCCGTGGCCGATTTGAAACGGCCTCCCCACGAGGACCAAGTTCTGCAGTTAGACCACGTTCGACTGAATCTCAGCGCGGCTTTGGTTCGTGAGGCGATGGAAGCCGGTTCTCACGGCGGTTCCACCCATAATCAGCACTGGGCCACCTACGCCAAATTCCTGGTCCGCGAGTTGACGAAGCTCTATGCCGGGCAAACCCCTACCAAAGAGGACATGGAATGGATGACCGAGGAAATCCGCGGCTCTGCTGAAGTACGCCGGGCGGTCAACCGCTGCTACCTACCCGCGTCTGCTCCCGACTTGCTGGCGCGCCTCTACGCTTACCCGGATTATTTGCGCCGTATTGCCTCGGGGATTTTCACTGCCGAGGAACTCGCTGCCCTACAGCGTCCCAAGACCAGCCCTTTCACGGACGCTGACGTGCCGATTTTAGATGAACTGGCGGAGCTGCTGGGGCCGCTGCCGGGACTGACCGATTCCGCGGCGCAACGTCGCACCCGCGAACAGCGCGAAATCGAACGGGCAGCGGAAGCTATCGAAGCGATGGATCTGGGTGGAGGGCTCATCAACGCGCGTATGCTGGCGCGGTCAACCCGCGGTGAAGTGAGCCTGTCTCCCCTGGCTCAGCGTGCCCGCGCGGATCGTTCTTGGGCGTACGGACATGTGGTCGTGGACGAGGCTCAAGAGCTTTCGCCGATGGACTGGCATCTGCTGCTGCGCCGGTGCCCTTCGCGGTCTTTCACCGTGGTTGGGGACGTGAACCAAGCGTCGCACAGCTGGTCGAGTACGCCATCGTGGCAGACTCTGCTGGGACCTGCCATGCGCGCCGCTCCGGTGATGGAGCAGCTCACCATCAACTACCGCACTCCGCGTGCCGTGATGGATTTGGCGCAAAAGGTGCTGGCGTCCAGTCCCGAAAGCGCGGTAGTGCCGCTGCGGTCGGCGCGAGACGTGGCGGGCGCCTTGGCGTTTACCCGGCTGAAGGGTGAGCCACAGCCCAACCTGGAGGAACCAATGTCCGGGGCGGGGAACCTTGTGCCTATGCTACGGGAAACCCTCCAGGCGGAAACGGCGCGTTTGGAAGCGGAAGTCGGTGAGGGGGCCGGCAAACTAGCGATTATCGTCCCCACCGAGGCGCATTCGTACCTGACTGAGGCTTTGGGCCTAGACACCGCCGATGTGGTGGCTGACCAGGTGTGTTGCCTGGATTCGCGGGCAGCGAAAGGGCTGGAGTTCGACGTCGTCATCTTGGTGGAACCCGCCGTTATCGCCAGCCAGTCAGCCGGAGACCTCTACGTGGCGATGACGCGCTGCACGAAACGGATGCACATCCTGGCCAGTGATTTGCCCGCGGGAATGGACTTTCCCGCCAGTGAGGATTGACGACTTCCCGCGAGTTTTCCCCTGACATGGGATTTCAGCACCGCGCTCTTTTGGTCTAAAGTGGTGCCATGACGAAGATACTGCTGCTTGAAAACCCCCACGAAGTCGCCAACAAAGTATTTAGCGACGCAAATGTTCAAGTCGACCGGGTAGACGGCGCTTTGGACGAAAACGACCTGATCAAGGCCCTCCAGGGCTATCAGATGGTCGGGATTCGCTCCAAGACGAACCTGAGCAAGCGAGTTTTTGATGAATGCCCGGACTTGGTCTGCGCCGGGACTTTCACCATTGGCACGAACCAAATCGACCTGCCAGAAGCGGCAAAACACGGGGTGGCCGTATTCAACGCCCCTTACTCCAACACGCGTTCCGTGGCGGAACTGGCCATCGCCGAGATTATCGCGCTGGCTCGCCAGCTGCCGGTACGCAACTCTCACCTGCAAAATGCCGATTGGCAAAAGACCGCCAAAGGCTCTCACGAAGTGCGCGGCAAGACCCTGGGGATTATCGGCTACTCTTCGACCGGCACTCAGCTGTCTATCCTGGCTGAAGCCATGGGCATGAAGGTCCAGTTCTATGACTTGGCAAAGAAACTGCCCATCGGCAACGCGAAACAGTGCAACTCAATGGAGGAAGCTCTGCAGGGCGCCGATTTTGTGTCCCTGCACGTGGACGGGCGCGCCTCTAACGAAAATATGTTCACCAAAGTACAAATGAACCAGATGAAGCCCGGGGCGAAACTGTTGAACTTGTCCCGCGGTTTCGTCGTCAACCTCGATGACTTGGCCGAGGCTTTGGATTCAGGCCAGATTGGGGGCTGCGCCATTGACGTCTTCCCCGATGAACCGCGCAAAAATGGCGAGGAGTTCCACTCCCCGATTATGGGTAAAGAAAACACCATCCTCACCCCGCACATCGGCGGCTCCACCCTGGAGGCCCAGGAGGACATCGGCTGGTTCGTGGCTGGCAAGCTCTGCACTTACCTGCAGTCCGGCGAAACCGTGATGAGCGTAAATATGCCGAACTTGAGCCTGGAACCGACCGGCAATACCAAGTACCGCATCACTTTGATTCACAAGAACATCCCCGGCGTGATGGCGAAAATCAACCAGTTGTTCTCTGATGCCGGGGTGAACATCGAAGGTCAGGTCCTGGGCACCACCGGTGAAGTCGGTTACGTTATCGGCGACATTTCCTCCGAAATGCCCAAGGCGGCGCTCGATGAAATCGCCAAATTCGATTCCACGCTGTCCCTGCGCTGCATTCCAATGGAGGGCTTCGTTCGGGACGAAGAGACCGCGGTTAACTAACTTACCTTGACGGATCGCACCAGGCCGGAGGCGGGCGCGCCCCTGCTGGGCGCAGGGTGCCGGGGCAAGAGCCGTTTGCATGGCAGGAGTTTCGCCGCACCGAGTTTTGCCGCGCCCTCACCAGTCTTTCGCTGGATCGCTCGCCGCTGGGGCGCGGGTTTTACCGGACAAATTCCTGGCGAAAAGGATTTGACCGGCAAGTTTGCGTTAGGGTGGACGTATGACTGAAACAGTGGATTTGTTGGAACTGGCCCCCGATGCGGGAATTCACCTGCCTAGGTATGTGCATACCCCGCCCGAGCAAGATTCTGAGCTGACCAAACGGATGCGTCTGCTTTATAACCCCGATGTTCCCGCCCAAATCCCCGTCACCGATCAGCTGCTGATTGATGTTTTGCGAACTCAGTCAAATAAATATCCGCGCCGGGTAGCCTTGGATTTTTTTGGCGCCACCACGACCTACCGGGAACTGGGCGAAAACGTGCAACGCACTTCGGCGCTGCTGCTTGAACACGGCGTCAAGCGAGGCGACCGGGTCTCGATCGTGGCTCCGAACTGTCCGCAGTTCGTCTATCTGCTCTATTCCTGCCTGCAGCTGGGAGTGGTGTGCGTGCTGCACAACCCTTTGGCTGCCCCGACAGAGCTGAAGTGGCAAATCGAAAACGCGGAATCAAAGCTGGTTTTTGTGTGGCAAAAGGCCGCCGTAAGTGTCACCGAGTTGGTGCGCAGCATGGACACCGAAGTTATTTCCCTCGATGTTTCCGCGGCTTTGCCGCGCCGGCTGCGTTTTGCTTTGCGCCTGCCGATTAAGAAGGCAAAAGACCTCTACCATCAGCTCTGCGACCCGCAGGCCAAGGATTTGCCCGACTACGATACCCTGCTGGAAAAACAGAAACCATATAACCGCATTGTGCGAGTTGATCCCGATGTCCCAGCCGTGCTGCTGCATACGGGCGGAACCACCGGCAAACCGAAAGCGGTCATTTTGACCAACCGCAACTTGGTGTCGAACTTGTTTGCCAATACGACCTGGGTGACCAAGCTACGTCCCGGCAAAGAAACCTGGTTCTGTGTCCTGCCGTTCTTCCACGCTTTTGGCCTGACCCTGTCCCTGAACGGGGCGATTGGTTTGGGAGCCACCGCGGTGTTGTTCCCGAAGTTCAGCACCCGAGCAGCCCTAGCTGCCCAACGCCGGCGTCCGGGCACGTTCATAGTGGGAGTGCCTCCAATTTTTGACCGCCTAGCGAAAGCCGCTGAGGAAAACCCGAAAATAGATTTATCAACGTTTAAATACGCTATTTCCGGAGCGATGCCGCTGACTCAAGAAGTCGCAAAACGCTGGGAAAAAGCTACTTCCGGCTATATCATCGAAGGCTACGGCATGACGGAGACTTCGCCGACGGTACTGGGGTCCCCGATGAGTCCCGAACGCAAACTTGGTTACATGGGCATCGTGTTCCCCTCTATCCAAGTGCGGGTCATCGATCCAGATACCCTCGTTGACGTCGAGCCCGGCGAGGTGGGGGAACTCGTGGTGAAGGGACCGGGGTGTTCCCCGGGGTATTGGCGCGACCAGGTAGAAACTGATTTGCTGTTCACCCCAGATCATTGGTTGCGCACCGGCGACTTGGTCGAGGAACACGAAGGGTTTTTGCGGATGAGTGACCGGCGCAAAGAGCTCATCATTATCTCCGGTTTCAATGTTTATCCCTCGGTCGTGGAGGCGGCCATAGCCACGATGCCCCAGGTGGCAGAAGTCGCCGTGGTCGGCATTCCCGATCAAGCTGACCCCGCCCGGGGTGAACAGGTACACGCGGCGGTAGTGCTCAATCCGGGAGCGAGCCTCAATTTGGACAAGATTCGGACTTGGGTTGCTGATTCCCTACCCCGTTATGCGATTCCGCGTTCAGTGTCTTTCCCAGAACAGTTGGCGCATAACGAACTCGGAAAGATTCAACGCCGCAAAGTGCGCGAATCCGTTTTGGAGCGGCTTTCCGAGGGGTTCCGTATGCAGAGCTAGGCGCCGAGTGCTGGTCACCGGCCAGCATCCATCAAAACCGGCGGCTAGTTCTGAGAGTGGTTCTTTAATGAGGCGATTGCGTCCTCAAAGTCCTCGAGCGAGTTGAATTCGGAATAAACCGAAGCGAAGCGCAAATAGGCGACTTCGTCCAGTTCCTTTAGCGGTTCCAAAATAGCCTTGCCGACTTCCTCGGAGTTGATGATGGCTTTCCCTGAGGCCCGCAGGGTTTCTTCGACGCCTTGAGCCATAAGAGCGAGTTGGTCAGAGCTGATGGGACGGCCTTGGGTGGCTTTAGCCAGACCGGCAATAACTTTGCTGCGACGGAACGGCTCGGTCGCTCCGGAACGTTTCTTAATCAGCAGCAGCGTGGTTTCCAAGGTGGTGAAACGCCGACCGCAGCTGGGGCATTCACGACGCCTCCGAATGGAGGCACCATCATCGGCGGTACGTGAATCAATCACACGGGAATCTCCGTGATGACAAAACGGACAGTGCACGTCGCCCTCCTTCACCGCTGCAAGACTACAGGTTTCACCGTAAGTGCAAACCGAAGTTTTCGCAAGCTGGAGAGTCGGACTGAACCCAATCATTTCAATAAACCGGAACCAACACCGTTTGCCCAGTATTTAGCACGGAACCCGCGTCCAAGGCATTTGCGTCCATCATGTCCGCCAAGACCTCGTCAGTCGGCACACCGGCGGCATTAGCTGCGGCAATATCCCACAGCGTATCGCCCGGCACGACCGTGTGTTGGATAAAATCCGTGGGAACGAAATCAGGACTGAGCCCCAGCCCCAAAACCATACCCAGGAACACCATAACGAGGGCAGCCAGAATAAACAGCCCCACTCGCAAAGCTACGGCATCCCACGACAAAACCGGCCGCGCAGCTACAGCGGGTGACGCCGAGGTCTTCGGAACCAAACGCAGGTAAGCCGGGCGCGATTGCCGCGCTCTGAAAGCACGTACCGCCGGGTGATTCGGAGCCAGCTCGCTAACCTCAAAAGTCGGTGCCAAAACAGCTGTCATGGTAATCCCTCCATTCATTCGAACATTTGTTCGTTCGAACATCTGTACGTACAATATAAACCATTGCCGGCGCGTTGTCGAGTCAAAATCGAACATTTGTGCGAATATTAATTTTGACCGCAGTTAGCCTGACAATTGCCAGTCTGACATGGACCCCGGAGACGAAAATCCGCGAGTTACGCCAGACGGCTTTTTGCCAACTAACCCGCGCAAAAGTACTCAGATAAAGGAGCATCAGTGAGTGACCTGACCAAACGACAACAGGAAGTTTTGACGACTTTGTACCAACTCAGTCAAAAGCTCGCCTACCCCCCCTCGGTACGCGAACTCGCTGAGGCCATGGGGCTGTCCTCCCCCTCCTCGGTCAAACACCACCTCGATGTGTTGACCAAAAAGGGCTACTTGCGCCGCGCTCCCAACACACCGCGCGCTTTGGAATTCGTGAAACTTCCCGAGGGGATGGGAACTTTGCAGCCGAAACCGGCACCCGGCGCGACACAGCCTGCCAACGTCACCACCATTCCGGTGGGCATCGCCGACACAGCGGCGGCGACCACGGTTCCCCTGGTCGGACAGATTGCAGCGGGCGCACCCATCACGGCAGAGGAAATGGTCGAGGACACTTTTGCCCTGCCTCGGCGTTTCACCGGTTCTGGCGAGCTGTTCATGCTCGCAGTAAAGGGCGAATCCATGCAGGACGGTGGCATATTAGATGGCGATTGGGTCGTGGTGCGCCATCAGAGTGAAGCCCGCAACGGCGAAATCGTGGCGGCGATGATTGACGGCGAGGCCACGGTAAAAGAGTTTTCCCGAGCTGACGGGCACGTTTGGCTGCTGCCCCACAACGATAACTACGCACCCATCCCCGGCGATACCGCCACCATTTTAGGCAAGGTCGTCACGGTAATCCGTTCCCTGTAAGGGTTGGGTTGCGCCCACCCCTAGGAAACTTGCTGGTGCAGTCGCCGTAAAGCGTCCAACACCACCTGTGCGTCCTCCGTGGGCCACAAGGGCGGCAGGGAGGCTCGTAAAAATCCCCCGTACCGCGCGGTGGCCAGACGTGAATCCAGCACCGCCACCACCCCGCGATCCGCGGCGGAACGCAACAGCCGCCCGGTTCCCTGCGCCAGCAACAAGGCGGCATGGGTCAGGGAAACTTCCATAAAGTCGCTGCCCCCGGCTCGTTTGACGGCGGCACAGCGCGCCTCAATAACAGGGTCGCTGGGAACCGGGAATGGAATCCGGTCAATCAGCACCAAACGGCAAGTATTCCCCGGCAAATCCACCCCCTGCCACAGCGAGAGAGTTCCCATCAGACAGGCGGAAGTGTCCTCGCGCATATCGTCAACCAGGGCTGCCATGGAATCTTCACCTTGGACCATAATGGGCAAATCGGTGCGTTCCCGAAGCTCTTCCCCCGCGCGCTCAGCCATCTTGCGTGAGGAAAACAGCCCCAGCGCCCCGCCTCCCGAGGCCTCGACCAGCTCCACCAGGCGATCCCAGAACACTTCGGGGTGCTCCCCGCGAGTGGGCGCCGGTAAGTCCCGAGCCAAATACAAAATGCCCTGCCGATCGTGGCGAAACGGCGAGCCGACATCTAAGGTTTCCGGCTGCGGTTCCTCAAGCTGCAAACCCATCTTGTGTATGAGCGGCGCAAACGTGCCCCCCAGCTTGAGCGTGGCCGAGGTAGCGATGATGGCGTGTTCACTCCACAATCGATTCGCGAGCTTTCCGGCCACGTCCAGTGGAGCGGTGTACAGCCGAGGTTCCTGGTCACCATCACGTCCCCGACTCAGCCACAGAATCGTTTCACCGTTCGCAACCGATTCCGGGGTCATCGTCTCAAGCGTATCTAACAGGCTGGTCAAAGCCGCTTTCGCAACGGCTACTTTCGCCGCGTCCACGCGTTTTTCGCCGCCGGAACCCGCGTCGGACCCGCCCTTAGCACTCAACTCGGCTAGGGCAGCTTTCAAAGGTGGCAGAGCCAGAGTCCGACATTCCGCGACTGCCTCAGGCATTTGTGTGAAACGGCCATCTTCCAGATTCTGCAGCGCCACGCCCAGCATGATGGCTTGCTGAGTGAGTTCCTCACTGCCAGAGCCCCCCAAACTGCCCGCCGCTTTGGCACAGGTTGCCAACATATTGGCACTGAACTCAGTAGACGCCTGAGAACGCACCCTTTCGGCCAATTCATGAGCCTCATCAACAATGATGGCCTCACACGGGGGCAACGGATTCTGTTTTCCCGCGGCCTCCAGCCCAAGCATGGCATGGTTAGTCACCACCACCTGCGCCTGCGCTGCCTTGTCGCGAGCCGAGACCTGGAAACATTCGGAACGGAACGGGCATTTCTCCCCGACACATTCCAGGCTGGACAGGGAAACTTGCCGCCAGGCCCGAGCGCCGATACCGCGCGGAGCTTCGTCCCGATCCCCGGTCGGAGTTTCTCGAGCCCACTCGTAAAGCTTTTTCGTCTCGGCAGCAAATCCCCACATTTGGCGCGCGGTTTTCATTCCCGGTCCCGAAGCGGCCTCTGTGCTCCCGCCAGCCGTAGGGATAAGGGAATCTTCCATGGCGGAAAATAAATCGTCCTCACTGCCCGCGTAACCGCCGTTCAACTTATGCAGGCAGACATAGTTTTGCCAGCCTTTGAGAACCTCCACGCGCAACTCGGAGCCGGTCACGTTTTTCACCGCTTCCACTGCCAAGGGGGCATCTTTGGTGATGATTTGGTTTTGCAGAGCCAAAGTTGCGGTCGAAATGACCACCCTGGCGTCCTCGTGCAGGCAGTACAGCAGCGCCGGCAGTAAATATCCCAGGGATTTCCCGGTTCCAGTCCCCGCCTGAACTGCTAATTTGCCATCTGAGCGCAGCGATTGTTCCACCGCAGCCGCCATCGCCACCTGACCGGTACGCTCACTGCCTCCCAATAAAGACACCGCCTCAGTCAGAACCTTCTGCAGCTCTGAACTGGGAACATAGTCCGCAAAAGCGCTGGTCTCAACGTCGGACATGTCCGCGGTGTCGTCATCTATCGTTTGCGTCACTGTCGACCCCCTCGCCGGTTCCGTGATTATCTTCCATAGCCTGATCAAGCAGTTTTGCCCCCAAAGCCGGGGGTACCCAGGCATCTACAAAGGTGCCGTCCTCACGATTCTGGCGGGTCAAGAGTTT
>NZ_CAMYBV010000020.1 GCF_947254095.1 uncultured Mobiluncus sp. | reverse complement strand
GATGGCTCACTCGCTACGCGATGCCCCTTCCTGCTTGGAGCTCCGGCAGCGCGACATCCCCCGGACGTCGCTCTTAGCCGCCTCCGCCGTTAACGCGATGGCTCACTCGCTTCGCGATGCCCCTTCCTGCCTGGAGCTCCGGCAGCGCGACGTCCCCCGGACGTCGCTTTTACGCCGCCTCCGCCGTTAACGCGATGGCTCACTCGCTTCGCGATGCCATCGCGCACGCGGATGTGCTGAAGCGTAGACTTCGCGGAGCATATCGTTCGAGACTTTCGTGTAAATCTGGGTGGTAGTAACCGAGGCGTGACCCAGCAATTCCTGCACCGCCCGGACGTCCGCGCCGCCTTGCAACAGGTGCGTAGCGAAACAATGCCGCAGGGTGTGGGGGCCAACCGGAACCGTAATCTGGGCGCGCTGCGCCGCTGCCTGGATAATAGCCCAGGCACTTTGCCGACTGAGAGGCCGCCCCAAAGTATTCAAAAAGACCCGCCCTTGTGAATGACCTTTTTCTGCCAAGCCCGGGCGCACCCGCACCAGGTACGCTTCCAGGGCATCTTTGGCGAGGTGACCCAACATGGACAGGCGTTCCTTGCGGCCCTTGCCAAACAGACGCACCAGCGGAATCTCCTCATCGAGGTCTATATCGTCAACCGCCAGATTAACCGCCTCGGAAATCCGAGCTCCTGTCGCATAGAGGAACTCCAGCAGCGCCCGATCTCGCAACGCATTATCGTCGCCGGGCGCACTAGCGGCCTCCAGCAGTGCCTGGACTTCTTCCACGGTCAACACCGTAGGTAAATGGGCGCTGACCTTGGCAGGCGCGATGCCTTTCGTCGGGTTCGAGCGAGCCGCACCGATTTCATAAGCATAGCGATGCCAAGAGCGCACGCTGGCGATGGCGCGGCGTGCCGAGGAGGGCGCCACCGCGGCATAATCGTCAAAGCCTGCCTCCAACGCACGTACAAACGACTCCAAAACCGACAAGGTCACCTCATCGAGACTGTTGACACCGACGTCGACCAGGAACGCCACGTAACGCCGCAGGTCCCGAGTATAAGCCGCTACGGTATGCGGGGACGCGCCGCGTTCCACCGCCAGATAGTCCAAGTAGGGTTGAGGGTCCAGCCGTTCCGGATACGCAAAATCGGGGGCAGGTCGCGAGCCCATATCCTCCCCCTTTCACCCGGTTTTTTTATAGTATCGAGTGACGGGGACAAAATCCGCGAGTATCTATCCGACTTTCCGATAATTTAGGTGATGAGTTATGACATTTGTGGCAAGTGAACTGGACAAACAGGCTATTAACGCCGCCAAAGCCCTGGCGGCAGACGCGGTAGAAAATGCCGGCAACGGACACCCGGGAACCCCAATTTCTCTGGCTCCCGCCGCTTACCTGCTTTACCAGTATGTGATGCGCAGTGATCCGGCAGACCCCTGGTGGCTGGGTCGCGATCGTTTCGTTCTCAGTGCCGGGCACGCCTCGGCTCTGCAGTACGTGCAGCTATTCCTGGCTGGCTACGGGATAGAGCTGGAGGACCTGAAAAAGTTCCGTCAAGCGGGCGGGCTGTTGACCGGCCATCCCGAATACCGTCACCAGCCCGGTGTGGAAGTCACTACCGGACCTTTGGGCACCGGCATCGCGGCTGCGGTCGGCATGGCGATGGAACAGCGCCGTCTGCGCGGGCTGCTGGACCCGGACGCGGCTCCCGGCGAAAGCCCCTTTGACCATCGCATTTATGTGGTGTCCGGGGACGGCTGTCTGCAGGAAGGCATCAGCTACGAGGCGATGTCTCTGGCGGGTACTCAGGAACTAGGAAACCTCATCTATCTATATGACGAAAACCGGATTTCTATCGAGGACGATATTGATATTGCCTTTATTGAGGATATTCGCGCCCGGTTTGAATCCCAGGGTTGGCACTACCAAGAAGTGTCCTGGGTGCAAGACGACGGGTCTTACGTGGAAAACCTGGAGGCTCTGTTCGCCGCTTTCGAGGCCGCAAAAGCCGAGACGAAACGGCCTTCCATTATTAAGTTGCGCACCATTATTGGCTGGCCTTCGCCGAACAAACAGAATCAGGGCGGCATTCACGGCTCCGCTCTGGGCTCCTCAGAGCTGGAAGGTCTCAAGACCGCGCTGGGACTGGACCCCACTAAGATGTTCGACATTCCTGCCGAAATTGTCACTGCGACCAGGGAAAACGTCGCCCAGCGTGCCCGGGCGTTCCGGGCTGAGTGGGACCCGCGCTTTGCCGCCTGGCAGCAAGCCCACCCGCAGCAGGCCGCGTTGCTGAAACGTCTGCAGGATGGAGAGCTGCCCGCCGATGTGGAGTCAGCACTGCCGCAGTTCGAGCCCGGCAGCGCAATCGCCACCCGCGCCGCCTCCGGCAAGGTCATCAATGCTTTGGCCGGCGTGCTACCCGAGTTGTGGGGCGGCAGCGCGGACCTGGCAGGCTCCAACAACACCGCCATCGCCGACGAACCGTCTTTTGCTCCCGCTGATCGCGCCACGAAAGCGTGGACGAACGTCAGCGAATGGGGACGTAACCTGCACTTCGGGGTGCGCGAGCACGCTATGGCAGGGATTCTCAACGGCATCGCGACCAGCGGTTTAACCCGCCCCTACGCGGGGACTTTCCTGGTATTCTCGGACTTTATGCGCGGGGCGGTGCGCCTCTCAGCGCTGATGAAACTACCGGTCACTTACGTGTGGACCCACGACTCTATCGGGGTCGGCGAGGACGGACCGACCCACCAGCCGGTAGAGACGCTGACCAGCTTGCGTGCCATTCCGAACCTGGCGGTGGTACGTCCCGCGGACGGCGCGGAAACCGCGTATGCCTGGTTAGAGATTATGCGGCGGCGCGGCCCGGCTGGGTTGGCGTTGAGCCGTCAAAAGCTGCCCAATCCCGCACGTGGGGCGGACACCGGCTTGGCCAGCGCCAACAATGTGGCGCGCGGTGGTTATGTGCTGAAGGACTTTGGGGACAATCCTGCGGTCATCTTGCTGGCGACCGGTTCCGAGGTCGCTCTGGCTTTGCAGGCCGGAGAACAGCTGGCTCAGGAGGGCGTGGCGGCACGGGTCGTTTCCCTGCCGTGCCTGGAGTGGTTCGAGGAACAGGACGCGGCCTATCGGGAATCGGTTTTGCCCGCGTCAATCCGCGCCCGGGTGTCCATCGAGGCTGGACTGGCGATGCCGTGGTATCGCTATCTGGGCGACGCGGGGGTAGCCGTCTCGGTGGAAACGTTCGGTACTCCGGCAAGCGGTGCGGATAACTTTGCCCACTTCGGATTTACCGTGGAAAACGTGGTCGCGAAAGCGAAAGAGAGCCTGGCGAAAGCCTAAGCAAAAGCCCTAGAAACCAGTGGAAGCCCCGGAATATATCCGGGGCTTCCACTATTAAGTTTTAGTGCGGCTTACTTTTGCGCCGGAGCGGGACTGGTCGGTAATGCCGGTGTCGTCGGATTGGCGGGAGCCGTCGCGGGAGTGGTAGGTGTTTGTCCAGCCTTGGCGTCAGGCGCCGCCGGCTTATCCATGGTGAAAGCGAACAGCACGATGGCAAAGAGCCACACCAGAGACACCACCACGGTCAAAATATTCAGGTTACGCTGGCCCACGCCGGAGGAGGACATAGCCGAAGTCAAGCCGCCGCCGAACATATCGGACATGCCGCCGCCTTGACCCTTGTGCATCAAAATGGACAAAACCAACAGCAGCGAGGTGATAACCAAAAGCACCTGTGCCACGATGTTGAAAGCAAATAACATGTTTTCCTCTGTGTTTATCTGTTCATGAACTCAGCCTTGCAATGATACCACGACCCGGGTATTAAGATGATTTCGTGACCGCAACACCCAAAGATTTATCCCCTCTCAGCGCCACCGCCGCTGTCTTTATCGGTGGTGCACTAGGGTCGTTGCTGCGCTGGGGTGGGTCTTTGGTAGCCCATAGTGTGTCGTCCTCGCCGAATTGCCAGGGCCTTTGCCGAGTCATTGTCGGGGGCGGTGGAGTCAACATCGACACCTGGATCTTGAACCTCATTTCGGTGGTAGTGCTGGCATATTTGACGGGTCGTTTGGTGTCTAATCCGCATCGTCACCGTACCCAAGCCCTGAAGCTGACGGTTGGCACCGGATTTTGCGGTGGACTGGGGACTTACGGGGGTCCGGTGTGGCAGATTGTGGTTTATCAACAGTTTCACCTGGGGCACTTGCTGGAGCTGATTGCCATGTTTGCCGTGGCTCTGCCGGTGGGGCTGTTTGCGCTGTGGCTGGGGACCCGACGGGCTTTTGTGTCCGGCGACATCTACCGCGACTCCCCCGCCGACTTTACCCTGCCCAATGCTAACGACCCGACCTCCCTGCCGCCCTTGTCCACAGCGGCTGCCTCCACCGCACCGCCCACTGAGTTTTTGGAAAACGCGCCCACCCGGCCTTCTGACCCAGCACCAGCATCGACCAGCGCTAACAACACGGGGAGGTCGGCATGATTCCCCTTTTTATAGCCCTCGGCGGAGGACTGGGCGCGGCCGCCCGCTTTGGTTTGGACAAACTGTCCACACGCCTCATCGACATGTTCCGAGAGAGGCGCAGCGCCAAACACCCCAGTGAAACCGTGACCGGGAAGCGCTTGTGGGGCGGCTGGGGAATTATTTTCGTCAACATCACGGGGTGTTTCCTGGTGGGCTGGGTCGCGACCGCACCGTGGCTCGATGTCGTCATGGGAGGGCCCTTGCAAGCCCAGCTGCCCACGCACACGGTGGCGGACGTGCTGCAGGCCGGTTTCCTGGGAGCATACACGACATTTTCCACCGCCATCATGGACACCATCGGCTATACCTGGAAACCTCAGTTTGACTTTGGGTACGCCGTGAAAGCCACGCTGCTAGTTGGCGTGGTCATTTTTGTCTGTATCGGGGCGGCACTGGCGGGCGTGGCGCTAAACACCGGCGTTTTCGTCCTGCCGAACCTGCATTCCTAGGGGTATCAGCAGAAACGCCTGCTAGCCGCAACGCTTGGCGGCTAGCCAATGATGCCAAAACTGTAGCCCTGTGCAGCAAAGTAGTCGATAATGCTCGGCAGTGCCGCAACGGTAGCCTTTTTTGGCGCTGAATCGTGCATCAGCACGACCGCCACGTTTCCGGTACGCGGAACCTGTGAGCGCATTCGATTCAGCAGCTGGTTGGCATTCAACGATCGGCTCAACGCGTCCCCGATTTCCACATTCCAATCTATCCACGTCATTGCACGTGAAGCCATCAACTGGTTACAAGGTCCCATGCCGCGCCACGACATCTGTCCTCCCGGATAACGGAAAGCGCCGGTCCCCCACTGGGGACCCAAAATCGAACGCACCGTATCGACCGCCCGCGCGTAATCAGCCCCGACATTCGCCGGCGAACACACGCGCCGAGGGTATAGATACTGATAGTTATGCGAGGCGGTATGCACCGCCACCGCATGACCATTGAGCAGCTCTTGGCGCAAAATCTGTTGGGTAGCGGCGCTGCCCAGCTGATTTGTTGCCACAAAGAAAGTGGCGTGAACTTCGCGGCTCGCTAAAGTCTGCAGGTTCTGGGCGGTAATGGCGGAGGGGCCATCGTCAAAAGTCAGGAACACGACTTTTTGTTGGGGGTAGGTCGGCGAGGCTTGGCGGCGCAACAGCCAGTCCTGCACCTGCCCAGCCGGATAAACGTAGCTTTGCGCAGCATAGATGTGGTTTTGTCCAGGGACTATATCCGTGGGCCGCACCGGTGGCGGGCACACTTTTCCTGTCGCCTCATTCGACACAGCGCCAGTGCCTCCGAGGACGATTTTGGTCTCTACTGTCGAAAGGCGCTTGACTACCGACTGACTGTTGCACGTCGGTCCGCTGAGCAAAACCGGCAACCCCGCAGCTTTTGCCAGAACCGCCCCGGATAGAGCATCCGGGAAGTTCTGGGCCGAAGTCACCAACGCCCCGGAAAAGCCTTGGCCCCAGAACTGCTGGGAAACATTGAATGCCGTATCGAAACGGTCAGCTCCGCCCACAGACACCAGGGAAACCTCCGGCAGAGATTCCCGGAGCTGGGCTGAGGCGCCGGAAGGGAGTTTTTTCCCGATGACGTAAACGGTTTGGGGTTTCAGGCGTTTCAGTTCTGTCAAGGTTGTGGCATCGAAACCCGCAGGATTGCTCAGCAACAGCGGTGCTCCCAGGCGTGCCGCAGCCGGTCCCGCCACCAATGCATCAGGGAAATCGCTACCGGAAACCAACATCACTGAATCAGTTTCCGACCCCCAAAAATGCTGCGAAACTGCGGCTGCTGTCTGGTATCGGTCCTCTCCGGAAACTCGCAGTAACTTTGTGTCAGGCAGGATTATTCCCAGGCGGTTTTCCATCCCCGTGTCGAGTGCTCCCGAACCGCCCACCAGCAGGATTTGCTTGGGATTGAGCCGTTTTAGCTCAGCTGCGGTCGATGGGTTCAAACTGGAGTGTGTGGTCAGCAACAAGGGGGCGCCCAAACGCGCCGCAGTGACGCCCGCCACCAAACCATCGGGATAATTTTCTCCACTGACCAGCACAGCCGTGAGCACCGAAGCAGGAAAGATTGTACGGCTGATTTTAACGGCGGTTTCGTATCGGTCCGTTCCGTCCAGGCGCTGCTGGTTAGCCACCTGGACAGAAGGAAGAGCCTGGGGCGTTGTCTCAAAATCCATCGTGGTTTCGTTCGCAGCGGAAAACGTCCCGCCGGACGAGGCCGCGAACAGTACGGCTGCCAGCAATCCTGCCTTTGCATTCATGATTGAGATTCCTTCCACGATGGCGCGCAAATTCAATATAACTTTGTTTTTGCTCGGCGATGCCACCCCGCAATGCGGTCAGTTAGTATGAAAAATTTTCTCGGGGAGGCTACTGATTATCAATAGCCTCCCCGAGAGAGTTTAGGGTGTCCTGCCAGCGGCGTTACTCGCCGAGGCGGCAGATTTTCCCGAATTCTTCAGCCTTCAGAGAAGCGCCGCCGACCAGGCCGCCGTCCACGTTGGGTTGAGCCATGAGCTCAGCCACGTTCGCGGATTTCACCGAACCGCCGTAGAGGACGCGGATTCCGTCAGCGGTTTCCTGACCGTAAAGCTCGGCCAGCTTGGCACGAATGGCTCCACAAACTTCCTCGGCATTTTCCGGGGTCGCAGTCTCGCCCGTGCCAATCGCCCAGATGGGTTCGTAGGCGACCACACACTTGGCGGCGTCCGGAGTGGGGATAGCGTCAAAACCCGCTTCAATCTGAGCCAAAACGTGCTCGACGTGCTTTCCGGCCTTGCGCACCTCGAGAGCCTCACCACAGCAGATAATCGGCACCATACCCGCCGCCAGAACCTTACGCGCCTTTTCATTAACGACAGCATCGCTTTCCTGGTGATATTCGCGGCGTTCCGAGTGACCGACCACCACATAGGTGCAGCCCAGCTTGGTCAGCATCGCGGTGGACACTTCGCCGGTGTAGGCACCGTTATCGTGGGTGGAGACGTCTTGAGCGCCGTACTTAATCTTCATATCGTCGCCGTCGATGGTGGTCTGTACCGAACGAATGTCGGTAAACGGCGGAATGACCGCCACCTCCACCTTGCTAAAGTCGTGACGATGATCTTGCAGATCAAGGTTCAGCTGATTGACTAACTGAATCGCCTCGAGGTGGTCGAGGTTCATCTTCCAGTTGCCTGCCATCAGGGGAATACGTGCCATGTTTAGGCCTCCAATACTTCAATACCGGGCAAAACCTTGCCCTCCAACAATTCTAGTGATGCTCCGCCACCGGTAGAGATGTGGCTGAACTTGGACTCGTCAAAGCCCAGTTGGCGCACCGCTGCTGCGGAGTCCCCGCCGCCCACGATGCCAAAGGCCGTGCCATCCTGCAAGGCTTTTGCTACCGCTTTAGTGCCGCCCGCGAAAGCCGGGAACTCGAACACGCCCATTGGCCCGTTCCACGCCACGGTCTTTGACTCGGCAATCTTCGCGGCAAAGAGTTCGCCCGATTTCGGCCCGATATCTAGGCCCATCTGGCCCTCGGGGATAGCATCGGCGGCCACTACGGTCGCTGGAGCGTCAGCCTTAAACTCGGGAGCCACCACGACATCTACCGGCAACACCAGTTCGACTCCGTTTTGCTTCGCCTGATCCAGGTAGCCTTTCACGGTGTCAATTTGGTCGGACTCCAACAGGGATTTGCCTACCGCATATCCTTGCGCCGCCAGGAACGTAAACGCCATACCGCCGCCAATCAACAGGGTGTCGGCTTTCGTCAACAGGTTCGCGATAACGCCGAGCTTGTCAGAGACCTTCGAGCCGCCCAGCACCACCGTGTAGGGACGCTCCGGGTTCTCGGTGGCCTTGCGCAGGGACTCAATTTCCTTTAACACCAGGAAACCAGCCGCTGCGGGCAGCAGTTTCGCCACGTCATAAACCGAGGTTTGCTTACGGTGCACTACCCCGAAGCCATCGGACACGTAGCAATCCGCCAACGCCGCCATTTCAGCGGCGAAAGCAGCGCGTTCGGCGTCGTCTTTCGAGGTTTCACGAGGGTCGAACCGGACGTTTTCCAGCATAAGGATTTCGCCGGTGGCTAGGGCGGCAGCTTTCGCTTTCGCGTCCTCACCGGTCGTGTCCTGAGCCAGAGTAACCTTGACCCCAATCAGCTCTGCGAGGCGCTGCGCTACTGGAGCTAGGGAAAATTCGGGCATGACCTGGCCTTTAGGACGCCCCAGGTGAGCCATAGTGATAACTTTCGCTCCGCTGTCCAGCAACTTTTGCAAGGTCGGTAGCGCCGCGCGGATACGCCCGTCATCAGTAATGACGCCGTCCTTGAGGGGCACATTAAAGTCGCAACGCACCAAAACGCGCTTGCCGCGTAAATCCCCCAAGGAATCGATAGTTTTCAGCATATTTATTCCTTTCCTTAAACACTAGGAAAATGCGAGAGGACACCCGCAAATCGCGTAGAAATGCAGGCGTCCTCTCACACTCGAAAACTCCCAGATTAGAGCTGCTTGCCCATGAACATGGTCAGGTCGACCACGCGGTTGGAGTAGCCCCATTCGTTGTCGTACCA
Source organism: uncultured Mobiluncus sp. (assembly GCF_947254095.1). GTDB lineage: Bacteria > Actinomycetota > Actinomycetes > Actinomycetales > Actinomycetaceae > Mobiluncus. The sequence goes on along the minus strand of NZ_CAMYBV010000020.1, from coordinate 26,502 downwards.
AGACACACACTTAATCATGTTGTCAATCTGCTTGGTCAGAGGGGCATCGTAAATCGAAGAGTGCGGATCGGTGACGATGTCGGTCGAAACGATGCCATCATCGTTGTAATCCAAAATACCCTTCAAAGAGCCCGCGGCGGCAGCCTTCATCGCAGCATTGATATCGTCGATAGAGCAGGACTTCTTCGGAATGAAGCTCAAGTCGGTGACGGAACCGGTGATGACCGGCACGCGCAAGGCGTAACCATCGAGTTTACCCTTCAACTGGGGAAGCACCAGGGCGACCGCACGGGCAGCACCGGTGGAAGTCGGCACAATGTTCTGGGCCGCAGCGCGGGCACGACGCAAATCCTTGTGCGGAGCATCGTGAATACGCTGGTCGCCGGTGTAGGCGTGAATAGTGGTCATCAAACCATATTCAATGCCGAACTCGTCGTCCAGGACCTTGGCCATGGGGGCCAAGCAGTTCGTGGTGCAAGAAGCGTTAGAAACCACGTGGTGCTTTGCCGGATCGTAAGTCTCATGGTTTACACCCATAACGAAAGTCGCGTCGACGTTGCCCTTGGCAGGAGCGGAGATAATGACTTTCTTGGCACCGGCCTTGATGTGAGCGCGAGCCGCGTCGCCATCGGTAAAGAAACCGGTGGATTCAATCACGATATCTGCACCCAAATCGCCCCAAGGCAGGTTGGCAGGGTCGCGCTCTGCCATGGCGGCAAATTTCTTGCCGTCAACGGTGATGGACTTGTCGTCATAGGTGACTTCTCTGCCCAGGCGGCCGGTCACCGAATCGTATTTCAACAGGTGAGACAAGGTGTGGTTGTCGGTCAAGTCGTTCACGCCAACAATCTCGATGTCCGCGCCCTGCTCCAGGGCGGCGCGGAAGAAGTTACGACCAATACGGCCAAAGCCATTGATGCCAACACGGACAGTCACAGTTTCCTCCATCTTGTGCAACTCTGTGCACATGTAGGTTCTTTAGTTATTCAATCCCGGCAGCAAATGCACTGCGGAACCCGGTCAAAAATGTCGACCAGCCCTTAAAACCTACCTGAAACACACCTATAAATCATCAGAAATCGCAGTTAAATTCCGGTTAATTTCCCTCTTTTGCACCTCAGACCTCACGGAATGGACGAATTACCAATTCGCGACGTACCTTTTTCGACACCGCGAATCGCGCGAGCCGCGCCCCCCTGGAGCGGGGACAAAACCGCAAACCAACCCGAAAAAGGACGTAGGATTCAAGTATGACTAAGATTGATGTATTTGCTAAAGAATTGCCCGCCCTCAGCACTCCCCTAGTGCTGGCTGCCGCCGCAGATGGTGACGAACTGCAGGTTCCCACTTTTCCCGCCCTGCGGGATTTCGCCCGTGCTGCCGGAGTAACCGGAAAGCTCGGAGAGGTCCACAGGGTTCCCTCCCCGCATGATTTTTCCGCCGCGTTCGTCGTGTTTGCCGGAGTCGGCTCCCCGAAAACTCCTGCCGATACCCTCCAGAACTTCCGCGAAGCGGCCGGCAACGTGACTCGCAGCGTCAACAGTGAAGAATTCGCTTTTTCTTTCCCCACGAAAAACCGGGAGGAAGTCCTAGCAACTGTAGAGGGGGCACTTCTGGGGGCCTACCGTTTTGGAAAATATCAGTCCAAACCCACCAAAACCCTGAAAACTCTGTGCATTCCGGCCCACGATGCTCTCAGTGATACGGAGCGGGCCCAACTGCAAACCACCGTCAAGGCGGTCACGCGAGTCCGCGACCTCGTGAACACGTCCCCCTCCGAGCTGTACCCCGAATCTATGGCCAAAGCGTTCCAGAAAGCCAGCAAGAACCTGCCGGTCAGCTTTGAAAAGTGGAGTTACCGAGACCTCAAGGACCAGGGCTTTGGCGGCCTCGTCGCGGTAGGAAAAGGCTCCAAACGCAAGCCGTGCCTAGTGAAGTTGACCTACGCACCCGAGGGCGCCAAAGCGCACGTCGCCCTGGTCGGTAAAGGCATCACTTTTGATTCCGGGGGCTACAGCTTAAAACCGAGCACTTCCATGGTCACTATGAAGTCGGATATGACCGGCGCGGCCACCATGGGAGCGGTGTGCTTAGCGGCGGCGGAAATGGGTCTGCCGGTGAAAGTTACGGCGTGGCTGTGCTTGGCGGAAAACCTGGTCAGCGGTAATGCGTCGCGGGTCGATGACGTCATCACGATGAAAAGCGGGAAAACCGTGGAAATTACCAACACTGACGCGGAGGGGCGTTTGGTGCTGGCAGACGGTCTGACTATGGCAGTGGCGCAGCACCCGGACTTGGTCATTGATATGGCTACCCTGACCGGAGCACAGAGAGTGGCTTTTGGTAGCCGCATGGCCGGAGTGATGGGGTGCCAAAAGGACTGGATACGCGACGCCTCCGTGGCGGTCGGGGAACCGGCTTGGACGGCGCCACTGCCGGAATACCTGTTGGAGCACCTGCATTCTGACGTAGCTGACATCGCGAATTCTTCCTCGAAACGCGAGGCTGGAATGCTGGTGGCCGGAATTTTCCTGAAACAGTTTGTGGGTGACACACCGTGGGCGCATATCGACATTGCCGGTCCGGGTTTTAATACCGATTCTGCCTGGGGATACACCCCGAAAGGCGGTACCGGTTACGGGGTGCGCACCCTGCTGCGGGTCATCGCACAGATGGGTCGCTAGGCCCGGTTTTGCCCGCAATGTTTGCATTAGCACATGAGAATCATTTAGTGAAAGAATAATCCTGCTGAGATTTTGTTCCTTTGACAGAACTGGAGTTGAACATTGAGCGAAGAACAATACGATGTAGTGATTTTAGGCGGCGGAAATGGTGGTTACGCTTGTGCTTTGCGAGCAACTTCTCTGGGAATGAGTGTGGCCCTGGTCGAAGCGGACAAAGTTGGCGGCACCTGTTTGCACCGCGGCTGCATACCGACCAAGGCTTTGCTGAGGGCGGCAGAAGTCGCCGATACCGTGCATGAGTCCTCGGACTGGGGAGTCATTTCCGCCTTTAACGGTGTCGATATGGCTAAAGTGCTGGAGTTTCAGAGCGGAATCATCAACAAAATGCATCGTGGCCTGTCCGGGTTGATTAAGAGTCACAAGGTCGAGTTCGTCAACGCTCATGGCGTGCTCAGCGGGGTCGATACGGTCACCGCTGGTGACCGGGTACTCAAGGGCAAGAATATCGTTTTGGCCTCCGGTTCCGTTACCAAGACTTTGGGAATGAACCTGGGTGGACGCATTATCGGTTCCGAGCACGCCCTGTTCCTCGATCATGTTCCCACTTCGGTAGTCATTTTGGGCGGCGGTGTCATTGGCGTTGAGTTTGCTTCCGTGTGGAAGTCTTTCGGGGCGGACGTCACCATTGTTGAGGCTTTGCCGCACCTGGTGCCTAATGAGGACGAGGATATTTCTAAGGGATTGGAAAAGGCGTTCAAGGCGCGCGGAATTAAGTTCATGACCGGGACCCGTTTCCGGGATGCCGCTGAGGACGGTTCCGGCGTGACGGTAAACACCGAGGACGGTCAGAGCTTGCGTGCTGACTACCTGTTGGTGGCGATTGGGCGCGGCCCGAACACGGCAAATATGGGTTACGAGGCACAGGGCATCCCGATGGATCGCGGTTTTGTGTTAGCCAACGAGCGCCTGCACACCGGCGTGGGGAATATTTATGCAGTCGGGGACATTGTGCCTGGTCTGCAGTTGGCGCACCGCGCGACGATGCAGGGGGTCTTTGTGGCCGAGGAAATCGCAGGACTGAATCCGCGCGTTGTGCCCAACGACAACATTCCCCGCGTGACGTTCTGCGAACCTGAAATTGCCTCCGTGGGCTTGACCGAGGCGAAAGCCAAGGAAGTTTACGGCGCGGACAATGTCATCTCGAAGCAGTCCAATATGTTGGGTAACGCGAAGTCGCAAATGCTGAAAGCGGCTGGTTTCGTGAAACTGGTTCAGGTCAAGGACGGTCCGATTGTGGGTTTCCACGCTTTGGGTCAGCGTATCGGGGAACAGATTGGTGAAGGTCAGCTCATTGTGAACTGGGAAGCTGATGCCGAGGATTTAGCTTACCTGATGCACACCCACCCGACTCAAAACGAGATGATTGGTGAAGCGGCGATGGCTTTGGCTGGCAAACCGCTGCACGGCTGAAACTTCGGGAAAAGTCAATCAAAGGAGAAGGACAAAATAATGGCTCAATCAGTTGCAATGCCCGCGCTTGGGGAATCGGTGACCGAAGGTACCGTCACGAAATGGCTGAAAAATGTCGGCGACGCCGTCGCCCTGGACGAACCCCTCCTGGAAGTCTCGACAGATAAGGTCGACACGGAGATACCCAGTCCCGTTGCGGGCGTGCTGACCAAAATTTTGGTGCCAGAAGACGAAACGGTTGACGTAGGCACCATTTTGGCTGAAGTCGGGGATGCCTCAGAAGTCAGTGCCGCCTCGACGGCTCCGGCGGCACCGGCGGTTCCATCGCTGCCGAATCCCGAAATTCCTTCTACCGTCACGGCTGGCAGCGATGGCGGCGCGCAGGTTGAGTGGTCCTATCCGACAGTTCCGCCGATTCCTCCGAAAGCTGAGGAAATTTCAGTTCCCCCGGTTCCTTCGGTTCCTCCGGCGGCTCCTGCGGCTCCGGCGGCTGTTGCACCGACGGCACCCGGAACGGGTCAGCTCATTAAGATGCCGGCCTTGGGCGAATCCGTCACTGAAGGCACCGTCACGAAATGGCTAAAGAATGTCGGCGACGCCGTCGCCCTGGACGAACCCCTCCTGGAAGTCTCCACCGACAAAGTCGACACCGAAATCCCCTCACCCATAGCCGGCACCATCACCCAAATCGTCGTCACCGAAGACGAAACCGTAGACGTCGGCACCATCCTCGCCTACGTCGGCGGGGAAGTTTCGGCTCCCGCCGCGCCGGTTACGCCCGCGGCTCCCGTAGCTCCGGCGGCTCCTGCTGCTGCCCCTGCGGCTCCCGTAGCTCCCGCAGCTCCGGCCGCGCCCGCTGCTCCAGTGACACCTGCTGACAACCAAGCAGAGTACGCCACCCCGATTGTGCGGAAGTTAGCTACTGAAAAGGGCGTGGACCTCAGCAAGGTACACGGCACCGGTGTGGGTGGACGTATCCGCAAGCAAGATGTTATAGATGCCGCGGGTAGCGTTCCGGCCCAGCCGCGACCCCCCGTGCCGCCCGCAGCTCCTGCGGTTCCTCCCGTTGTGCCAATGCCACCGGCTCCCGCAGTTACGGCGCCACCGGTTCCCCCGGCTCCGGCCGCTCCGGCAGTTCCTGCTCCACCGGCACCGGCCGCTCCGGTTTCGGCCCCGCCGAGTGCTGCACCTACGGGCGGAGCACTGGATATGGCCCGCCTCGCTCAACTGTTTGCCGAGGTAGCCGAGGCCTTTGCACATAATCAAGGGTCCGCGCCAGCGCCGCAAGCCCCGATTCCCCCGGCGGCACCCGCTGCCCCGACTATTCCAGCTCCCCCGGCACCTCCGGCACCCCCGATTCCTCCGGCGGCACCCGCTGCCCCAGCTATTCCGGCTCCTCCGGTTCCTCCGGCGGCTCCTGCGGCTCCGGCGGCTGTTGCACCGACGGCTCCCGGAACGGGTCAGCCCATTAAGATGCCGGCCTTGGGCGAATCCGTCACTGAAGGCACCGTCACAAAGTGGCTAAAGAATGTCGGCGACGCCGTCGCCCTGGACGAACCCCTCCTGGAAGTCTCCACCGACAAAGTCGACACCGAAATCCCCTCACCCATAGCCGGCACCATCACCCAAATCGTCGTCACCGAAGACGAAACCGTAGACGTCGGCACCACCCTGGCCTACGTCGGCTAGAGCCGGATTTCACTCTAAAACTGGCTCAATTGAGTCGGACCACCGAAGCAATCTTCCACGGATTGCCGGACAACAGAATCTCAGATTCCGTATCGGGAATCGCCGCGATTTGGTGACGATTCCCGATACGGTCAATTTGGGTGTAGGCGCCTTGCGTCAGAGTCACCCGCAAACGCACCGAACGGGTATCTTTGCCGGCGCTGCCTTTGTTACCCGCCACAATCGTCGCCGACTTCACCGCGGTGGACAAGCCCTCAATTTGGGCTTTGCTGGCTTGCAATGCGGCCAGCAAACTCACATCGGCGGATTCGGCTATCGAATCCTTGACACTGAGTCTTTCCAAAGCTGCCCGGTCCTGGCGCGTCAGGGCCGCATCGCGTTTAGTCAGCAACAGCTGCAGGATTTCCTGGGCCGAGACGTCGTCTGTGATGGGATCGCGCAAGTTCGGGGTTTTCGCTTGGCTGTCAGGGGAATTGGGTAACAGGTCAGCCGGTGGCGCGGTTGGTGACGTGCTTTCGGGAGCCGCCGGATCCGCGAGGCTTTCGGAGGGCGTCGTCGCATCGGGCTGGGGCGCAGAAGGGCGGTGCGGCGGGGTCGACGTCTTGACGCTGCCTTTTTGCCCCGCGACGGGGCTGTGCGCAGCGCTATCCGTCAAAAGCGCCGCCGCGCTCGGTTTTGCAGACGGGGCGGGCAGCGCTTGGGCCGCGCTGGGCAACTCCGCCAGCCGTGGGAACAGGACCGCTCCCAGCGCCAGCGCGGCTCCTGCCAAAGCCGGCAGTCCCCAGCGTAATATCGGGCTGGTCGGAAGTGTTTCGCGACGTTGGCGCCGCCTCGGCGCCGGGCGGCGCGACGGCGAAACCAGCTCGGTGGCTACGTCGCGTCCTGCTGCCCGCATTCGTGCCGCCATCAGCTCCGCCCCGCCCAGCAGGTCAATGCCACAGCACGGCAGGCTTTCCCACGCCTCGGCAAGTGCCTCCGCGCGAGGACGCGCGCTCGCCAGCGGGTTCAACGCGGCTTTCAACAGACTCGCGTCCATTCCCAACGCCAGCAGCACCTGCGCCATCGCGTAGACATCACCGGATTGATTCGCCGCCACGGACGCACCGGCAGCAACAGCGGATGCCGCCGCCGGTTCAGAGGATTCTCCCGCCGCGCCACCCCAGTTGAGCCCCTCCGTTTCCGGCGCGCTAAACGCCCGTGTCGTACCCACGTCACCGAGAAGGTCCACCAGGACCACCCGACCTTGTGCGGTCACCATCACATTGGCCGCCGAAACGTCCCCGTGACTCAAACCGACCTCGTGCAGCGCCGCCAAACCCCGAGCCAGGGACAGAGCGATGAAGTTGACCTGCGGCGTGCTGAACTCGCGTCCCGCACGCAACACTTCCAGGTCTTGCCCGTCAAGATACTCAAAAATAGCTACATAGCGGCCATCGGTCAGTTTGCGCAGCTCGTGGAGTTTCAGCAGGTTCGGGCACGACACCTTTCGCAACGTCCGCAGCCGAGATTCCAGCTGAGCCGATAGCGTACCGCCCAACAGCTGCAGCGCGTGGGTTCCGCCCTGGTCGTCTACCACCCGCCACATCGGGCCGCTTTTACCAAACCCAACGGGTTCATATAAGACATAACCTACAAGTTCCATAACTCAATATATAACTAAGTACAACAACAAAAATCAACAGACAATTTCAAACCTGTGGATAACTCTGGGCACGGCGGGAGAACTCGGTTTACCCCGAGAGCAAAAATCCCCTAAGATAAAGGCGATGGCTAAGAAAAACAACACTGCGACCGGGGGCGACGCGTCCGGGAAGAAACGCAATATATTCCAAAACTTAAAGGACTCCTTCACCATTGTGCGGCGGTCTTTCCCGTGGATTGTGTGGGCGATTTTGGCGACGCTAGTCGTGGCGGAAGCCTTGACCGTGTGGTACATGATTGTGGGCAAACACTGGATCATGGGGGCAATCACCATTGTGATGGTGCTGATGGTCGTGCCGATGGCCTGGATTTCCGCGTTTTTGTCCCGCGCCATGCTGCGTCAGATTGAAGGCATGAAAGGCTGCGTCGGGGCGCTGCGTCAACTGCTGCGCCGGTCCTGGTTTGCCGAGGAAGAGCCCGTCGCGGTTAATAAGGATCAAGACTTGGTGTGGCGTTTCGTAGGTCCCCGCGGCATTTTCCTGGTCAGTGAGGGGCCGCATTCTCGCGCCAGCAAGCTGCTCAACGACGAGGTGAAAAAGACCACGCGGGTCGTTGCCCAGGTGCCGGTACACGCCGTGGAGTGCGGCGCCGAGGAGGGACAGGTACGCCTCGAACACGTGATGAAAACGATGTATAAAGCTCCACGCGCTTTGAATCGAAACGAGATTCCCGCGGTGCAAAAACGTCTGCTGGCGATTCACCGCAACCAAGGGCTGCCCATTCCCAAGGGGATTGACCCTTACCGAGTTCGCCCTAATCGGCGCGCTTTGTACGGATAAATTTCCTCCGCCCTTGACCCCGAACTGGTCCGAGAAGTACTGCAGGTCATGAAAGATTTGGCTCGCGACGGCATGACCATGATGGTGGTGACCCACGAAATCGGTTTCGCCCGCGAAGTCGGTCACACCCTGGTTTTCATGGACGAGGGACAGATCATGGAAATTGGCAGACCTGCCGAGGTCTTGGATAATCCCCGCGAGGCCCGCACCCGCGAGTTCGTCTCGAAAGTGCTCTAGGGTTTTAGGGCTGTGATGGGGACGATAATTACACCGTCGGGACGTTGGTAGACGGCGTGGCTGAGGCCGCAAACCACGATTAGGCTCTGAGGTGCTAAATCGGTTGATTCCCTAACTAAGGCATCACGGAGCTTCGTGAGGTTAGCCGCCGCTTCTTCAATTTGGTTTGCTCCGAGCTTAATCTCAATGGCGCACCAACTTCCGTCAGGCATTTCAATAACCGCGTCAACCTCACGGTTCTTGTAATCCTGATAGCGGAAAAAGTACTCATACCTGATTGCAACCCCGGGGATTTTCAGTTTTCAACCCCGGAGATTTCCGGTTTTCAACCACGGAGATTTTGGGTTTTTATCCACGGAGATTTCCGGTTTTCAACCACGGATTTTTTGGCGAAGTATGAGGCCGCGTTTGCGCCATTTTTACGCACTTTCAAAAAATGAACCGACGGTTCAAAATGCCAGCCCGAGCCAACCCAAGATTGACGCGCCCGCACCCGAAAACGCGAGCGGAAAACCTATTGACAAGGAAACCACCGCAACCGGAATGGCTGTCAGCAAATCCAGCAGCACGTGTTGCTTGGTGAACTGGGTGGCCAGGATAATGGCCAGGGACACCAGCACCGAAATGACTCGTAGCCACCAAGGCATTTGATTGGTCACCACAGCCACGAAAGCAATCATCATCGACGTGGAACAATGCAGGCTGGGGGCACAATTAACCCCGCGGCAACTCGTCTTGTAGACCAGCGCTAACACACGCTCGGTCCTCCCGTGCCCCAGCTTTTCACGCTGAAAAGTCGTGGGATACGCCAGGTAGGCTACAACTGAGACGACCACGCAAAATATCCACGCTATCTGGAGCGCCACCCAGTTGCCTGGTGAAAAATAGTACAACCCAATCGGGAATATTACGATGAGCGGAAACCACAGTACATACGGATAGACGAAAGCGGGAATGCGCGGGATATGCTGATCCAGCCGGCGTTGAGGATTATGAAACACGTGCTGGAAACGCTCCGAGCCGAAGTACAGGATAATCTGAATCACCAGGATAACGGCCTGAATAATTGTTAACTTGGCTAGGGTGTTCACGGTTCTAGGTTTTCTGTTCTGCAGGTTTCCGAGGCGGTGTCGTGTCGTTGATACTGGCCGGTGAGCTCAGCTGAACAGCACGGCTTCCAGTTGTTCGCGGGCTTCTTTGGAGGTGCGCGGCTGAGCTCCGGGCACCACCGGCCAATCCTCCACTTTACGATCCGACCACAGCTCGGCTTTCCAACCGGCGGTCGGGCTGCCGGTGGCCATCGTGAGGGAACAGTTCAGGCAAGGGAACTGCGATAACAGGTCAAGGGTCAGGCCCTCAATACGGTTTGCGCCCCACACGCGCATAATCGCGCCGTGGATAATGACCGCCACGGTGGCTTGCGAATCATCCTCCAGTCCCGCGCACAGCCGCGCAATACCCCGGTCGAAGCGCGCCAAAGTTTGGGCCCCGGTTTCCGCTCCGGGCATCGACCGGTCCAGGTTACCGGTCCCCCAATCAATAGCGGTATAGAGGTATTCTCTGGTGTCCTGTTGGGTCGTGGACATTTCCAGCAGTCCGGCTCGCACTTCGCGCAAATCGGGGTCGACCTGTACGGGAAGACCAAACTCCTGAGCCAACGGTTCGGCAGTTTGGCGCGCCCGGAGGATAAAAGAGCTGGCCAAACGCTGTGGAGCCACCCCCACTAGCTGGTGATATTTATCAACCAAAGCCGCCGCCTGCTCGCGCCCCGTGGCGTTTAAAGGACGCCCTGGCCAAGCTGTATCCAAAGCCCCCGTCAGATTCGAGTCCGTTTGCCCATGACGAATCAATACCAGTCGCAACGTTTTTCCTTTCTGTACCTTTCCCACCTTAGCGCGTTTTCCTGCTCCGGACTGATTTGGCAGACTGACGTTCCATTCCAGGCCGAAAGAGCGATATCAATTCTTGCCCCGGCGAGGCCAGCGAGGTTCAGAAGCAGCCGGGGTAGAAATTAAAATACTCATCTCAATGAAACCTAGATCCCTCACACCAGGACATGTTTTCCGCGATATTGCAACAATAAAGTATTTTGTTTTAAGTCTTGACTTAATTGCTGGCGTAGAGTAATCTGGCAACAGCGAGTTTGATTGCCTGGCATCCAATGAAGTAGCCGGCAACGCATAACCTAACCTCGAGGGAGGGACAATGAAGTTTACTGACGGCTATTGGTTGAATCGCGATGGATGGAAAGTATTTCACCCCCGCCAGATAGTAGACGTACAGGTGAAAAACGAAACGGTGAGAGCTGTCGCTTCCACCAAGATATTGAATAAACGCGGAGACGAACTCGACTCGACCCAGTTGACCATCAACCTCACACCTGTAGCCGACGGAATAATCAAAGTTAGGCTCGAGCACTACCGCGGTTACCTGGAACCCGAACCTCATTTTGCGCTTAACACAGAGGCTTTCGGGCAAGTACAAGCAGATAAAGAGCACCTACGTGCTGTGGTAATAGCAGGTGATTTACAGGCTGAAATTTCAGGCGCTGACGATTACAACCTCGTTTTAACCAGCCCTGACCACGAACTTACACGGTCAAAGTTACGGTGCGAAGGTATTGCGATTTCCCCGACAGGCGAAAAATACCTCCATGAACAGCTGGTGATACAGCCCGGAGAATCCGTTTATGGCCTCGGTGAACGTTTCGGACCGGTAGTGAAAAACGGCCAGATTGTGGATATGTGGAACGCAGACGCGGGCACCGCTTCCGAACAAACGTACATCAATGTTCCGTTTTACCTGACAAATCGCGGTTATGGAATTTTTGTAAATCACCCAGAAAAAGTTTCTTTTGAAGTCGGGTCTGAGGTTAACACGCGCGTTCAGTTCTCAGTTCCAGGGGAATTCTTGGAGTACTACGTCATCTACGGCCCTACCCCCAAAGAAATCTTGAACCGATACACGAAATTGACCGGTCGTCCTCCCCAGCTTCCTGCCTGGTCTTACGGATTGTGGCTCTCGACCTCATTCACCACCGATTATTCAGAGGAAACGGTCAACAGTTTCATCGATCAGATGGAGCAACTTAGCATCCCCCTCTCGGTGATGCACTTCGACTGCTACTGGATGCGCCCCTCGCACTGGTGCGATTTCACGTGGGATCCGGAAAAATTCTCAGACCCGCTTGGTATGCTGCGTAGGCTGCACGAACGTGGTATAAAAATTTGTGTCTGGATTAACCCCTACGTTGGTCAACAGGGTGAAATTTGGCAAGAGGGGAAAGACAAAGGGTATTTCCTGAAGAAAACCGACGGCTCAGTGCGTCAATGGGATCATTGGCAGTCCGGTATGTCGTGGGTAGACTTCACTAATCCTGACGCTAGGCAATGGTACAAAGAACATCTGAAAACTTTGCTTAACCAAGGAGTAGACTGTTTCAAAACCGATTTCGGCGAACGGGTCCCTACGGACGTAGTTTGGCATAACGGCGCTAATCCCGAACGGATGCACAACTATTACACACACCTCTACAACCAGACTGTTTTTGAAGCCATCAAAGAGGTTCGCGGACGCGAGGAAGCCATCGTGTTTGCGCGATCTGGCACCGCTGGTGGCCAGCAATTCCCGGTGCATTGGGGCGGAGACAGCGAACCGACTTTTGAGTCTATGGGCGAGACTCTCCGCGGCGGCCTGTCGCTTGGACTGAGCGGATACGGGTATTGGAGCCACGACATGGGCGGATTCGAAGGAAAACCCAACCCGAACGTGTTTATTCGATGGCTGCCTTTCGGTTTGTTATCTTCCCACTCACGGCTCCACGGCTCGTCCTCTTACCGGGTACCTTGGATTTATGGGGATGCGGCAGTCAAGACTGCCCAGCGTTTCACCGCTTTGAAAAATCGCCTCATGCCTTACCTGATGACAATCGCTCGAGAAGCGAGCCAAACCGGGACCCCGATGTTACGCCACATGATACTGGAACATCCCGAAGACAGAGGTTCAGCAAACGTCGATACCCAGTACTATTTAGGTGACAAAATCTTAGTTGCCCCGGTGTTTACCGATGGAGGGACTGTTCAGTACTACCTACCGACCGCGGGTTGGACTAACTTTCTGGATGGCACCCGCAAAGACCAGCTTGGCTGGCATACCGAAACTCACGAGCTGGATTCTCTTCCAGTGATGATTCCAGACGGCACGGTGCTGCCTCTAGGCGCTAACTCGAAACGACCTGACTACGACTGGAACGAGGGTGTCTGCCTTTACATTTTCAATCCGTCACCGGGCGAAACTACACTCAGAGTACCCGGCCAGTACGACGATGAGTTGTTCCGCATTTCCCGCCGGGGTTCGGAAGTTGAAATCCTCAGCGAATCAAAGAAAACCTGGTCCGTTTGTATTGTCACCAACCAAGAGGTTCAGGTAGCCAGTGGCCAGGTAACTGATGAGTCCTTCTGTCCAGAAGTCGTTTCCGGGCTAAGAATACTGCCGCAAACCGGGCCAGATGCTGGAAACAAACATGTAATATCTTATCAATACATTGAAACAAACAAGTAACCAATACGAAGGAGAGAACTATGGAAGTCAGTATGAGGAAACGGGCTATTGCCTTGGCCGCCGCAGCTCTAGTAGCGATGAGCGGTGCCCTAACTGCTTGTGGCTCAGCAGGAGGCTCCGCCAGCAGCTCAGGGGAAATTGAAGTCTGGGATTATGAGGGCCAAGGAGTTTCCAATGAAGCAATGGAAGCAGCCGTCAAAGCCTTTGAATCTGAGAATCCTGATTTAAAGATTAAACGCACCTCATTTGCTTTTGGAGATTTATCCAAATCTATCGTCCAAGGTGGTGTTGGCGGCGAAGTGCCTGATGTGGCCATTATCGACAACGTAGACAACCAGAATTTTGCTGCCCTCGGTCTGCTCCAAGACATTACCTCGGAAGTGTCTTCACTGAAAGACGAATACTTCGAAGGACCGTGGAGCTCTACGCAACTGGACGGCAAAACGTTTGGGCTTCCCATGAACTCAAATAACCTGGCTTTGTTCTATAACAAGACTATGTTTGCCCAAGCCGGTATCACGGAGCCGCCAAGTACTTGGGAGGAATTGGCCACCACAGCCAAGAAACTTGCTACCGGCGGAAAATCCGGCTTGGCGATTTCGGGTGTCAAGAATGAACAAGGGACTTTCCAAGTACTGCCCTTTGTTTGGCAAGCCGGCGGCGACATTGACAATTACGCTAAGTACGGTGGCGAAGCCTTGAGCTTTTTCAAAAAGATGATTGACGATGGCGCTATGTCCTCGGCCGTGTCTAACTATTCCCAGGAAGATGCCCGCACCCAGTTCACGACAGGACAAGTGGCAATGATGGTCAACGGTCCGTGGGAGATTTCCAACCTGAAGGACGTTGACTTTGAGTGGGGCGTAGCTCCTTTACCGAAGGGACAACGTGCTGCGACCGGTCTGGGCGGTGAAAACATCGTGGCTTTCGCGAGTGCCAAGAACCCGGAAGGAGCATTGAAATTCGTGAAGTGGATGGCCTCTCAGAAGGGCGTTCAGACATTCTGCGATATCTCAGGACAGCTCTCACCCCGCCCGGATTTATCCGGAAAGTTGAAGCTATCCACCGATGCGAATATGCAAGTCTTTGAAAAACAAATGCAAGATACACATGCACGTTCGTACGGTGAGAACTACAACAAGATTTCCGAAGCCATTCAGCTTTCTATCCAGGAAGCTTTAACCGGAGCTAAGAGCCCTGAAAAAGCCGCTAAGGATGCTGAAACAACTATTTCTGAACTCTTGCCCATGAAATAAAGTTAGGCGTAACCATGTCAGCGGAAGTATCCAACAAGACAAGCGGAAAGAATAAGAAAAAGCAGGACAGCCAGCTACGCCTGGGACTGCTCTTGGCGGCTCCTGCCTTGATTTACATCATCGTATTCATGGCGTTTCCGCTTTTCTACAATTTTTTCCTGAGTCTCACAGAAGCTAACGGTGCGAACCTAATTTCCAGAACATTTACGTTCAATAATTTTAAGAACTACTCAACAGTTCTTAATGATCACGGATTCTGGAACGGTCTGGTTCTATCGTTAATTTTCACCATTGCATGCTTGATAACTCAATACGTCATAGGGTTTGCCTTGGCGTTATTTTTCAGGAGACCATTTCCAGGCAACGGCGTCATGCGAGCCTTGCTACTTGTCGGTTGGATACTTCCGCCAGTGGTTACTGGCACCATATTTAAGTGGATATTTGACTCAGATTACGGAATTTTAAATTACATCCTTATTAATATGGGAGTAATTGACGAAGGCATCAAATGGCTAACAGTAGGCCCAACCGCACTTTTAGCAATCATTATTGCAAATCTTTGGGTCGGAATTCCCTTTAATCTTTTACTGTTGCTTTCCGGACTTCATACTATTGACGATTCACTTTATGAAGCTGCCCATGTCGATGGGGCAAATCCGTGGCAACAGTTCTGGAAGATTACCTTCCCTCTGATGAAACCGGTCTCGATTTCTGTCTTATTGCTTGGAGTAATTAACACCTACAAGGTCTTTGACCTGATTTATACCATGACCAAGGGCGGCCCGGTAGACGCCACCACTACCCTGCCCGTCTACACCTATCTGGAGACATACAAGCTCTTCCAGTTCGGTAACGGCGCTGCAGCGTCAGTTCTCACCTTAATACTGCCTTTGGTTCTTTCCTGGTTCTATGTACGTTCCCTAAATGAGGAGGACTTACGATGAAAAATGTTCGTTTATCCAGTCAGAGCAAAACAACTATTTTCAAATCTGTGATTGGGTGGCTTATAATTATCATCTACCTCTTCCCTGTTTATTGGATGATAAATACTTCATTCAAAACAGGTAAGGAAATGTTTGCTAACCCACCCACACTTATTCCGCAAGACTTTTACCTCGGTTCTTACAAAGCTGTTTTCACAGGAAATTACGGCACATGGAACGCGCTGCTTAATTCGATAATCATTTCAGTTTCGGTGCTCTTGCTTACCCTGGTTATCGCCATTCCATCATCTTACGCTGTTGCGAGATTACGGACTCGCACTACTACCTCAATGATGGTTATGTTAACAGTAGTACAATTACTGCCAGCTATCGCCATATCAATTCCTATGTTCGTAATGTTCCGACAAGTCGGTTTGGTAAACACATACGTATCGGTCATTTTGGCGGATATTTCCGTAACTTTACCTTTTGCTGTCATTTTGCTAAGACCGTACTTTAAACAGTTCCCTTATGAAGTAGAAGAAGCGGCGCAGCTGGATGGTTTGAATACGTTACAGACTATCATTAGAATCGTAATGCCAACGATTAAACCCGGAATCGTCATGATTGGATCCTTTTCTTTCCTTATGGCTTGGGGAGAATTTACCTTTGCGTTGACCTTAACCACAAATCAAAATATTCAGCCACTCACTGTGGCTTTGAACCGGATTATTGGTCAGTACGGAACCAACTGGAACGATCTGATGGCGGTAGCAACAGTCATAGCGTTGCCTGTGTTGCTGATCTTTATCTTCCTGCAGCGCTACATCGTAGCGGGTCTGGCCGGAGGTGCCACAAAGGGATAAAACTGCGTGGGTGTCCCCTACCGGGTGAATTTTCCGAACTCGGTAGGAGCATCCAGGAGCGCTCGGAACCCCCGGATGGCAGCTCCCCGCACAGCTGGCATCTCGTAAGCTGAGCTGGTAATTTGCAGGGATCTTTGCTCGTCAGCGATGGTGTGCAAATGCATCAGTCTGGTTACCTCGGCCTTGTATTCAGCAAAAAAGTTGGTCAAATCTCCGCCGATGATGATGAGAGACACATCTAAGATATTTGTAAGAGCCGCCATGGCCAGGCCTAATGCCCGGGCAGACTCGAGTAAGGCAGATTCATTCCCACGCCGGGTTTCCAATGCCTCCCGGCCTACATATCTTTCCAGGCAACCTTGCGCCCCGCATTTACAGTGAATTCCGCGCGGGTCAATGGTCAGGTGTCCGATTTCCCCCACCCAGCCATGACAGCCCTGATAGAGCTGCCGGTTCTCCACAACGGCGGCGCCAACCCCGATTCCGCCTGAGATATAGGCAAACGTATCCAGTCCAGAGGGACAACCCGGGTGTTTCCACGCTTGGGCCCATGCCGCCATGTTCGCCTCGTTGTGGACTTCAATCGACTTTACCGGGAACTGAATGGAACGCCTTATCTGTTGGCACACATCAACGTTAGACCACCCCAGGTTTGGGGCATAGATGACTCTCCTGTTGTCACTGTCAACCAAGCCAGGCACTGACACCGTCACGGAAAAAAATATTTTTTTGACGGAAAGTTGGGAAACAACCCCATTCAACTCGTGGCCGACCCGGGAAAAAACTTCCTCCGGTGGCAATGGTGGGACCTCTAGTTCAAATCGTTTCCGGCACAGTTCCTGGCCTCCCAAGCCCAACCCCAGCAGGCGAATTTCGGAAACCCCAATATCCACTCCTAGTGAGACTAAATTATTGTTCCCCACCAGGACTCTGCCCGGACGACCGGGACCGCCCGTCATAACGGGCGGTAGCTCCTGAATTAACCCCAAAGCGACCAGCTGGTCAGAAAGTCGCGTTGCCGTAGCCCTAGTGATTTGCACCCGGGAAGCAATTGCGGCACGAGTGAGTGCTTCATCAGAACCGGAAGAAAGCACCTCATGGAGCACTCGTCTCAGGTTCATGGCACGCTGGGTGGAAACAGAGACGAACTCTTGCATAACGCTCCTTACGGACCCGAAATCCCCAACAGCGTTATCTTATCAAGTCACCAGCCTGTTTGGCCGCTCCTAACGCCACGTATTCTCCCGGTGGTGCCACCTCGATACCTATGCCGAGCTTGGAGGGCAGTATCTGGGTAACGGCCGGGGATCTAGCTCCTCCACCAATCAGAGTGGCTTTGTTAACCTCAACTCCGCACCCCTGGATTGCCTGCAGGGCATAATCGATAAGTCCCACCAGTCCTTCCACCGCGGCTCGGGCTAGGTGGGCTGGGTCATAGTTTCTCAGAGTCATTCCCCGGATTTCGGCAGTGGCATTAGGCAAATTCGGAGTGCGTTCGCCCTGGAAATATGGAATCATCTGTAACCCGTCCGTATCGGGAACTTGCAAGGCTAGCTGGTCAAAAGTAGACACATCTACACCCAAGAGAGCTGCAGTTTTGTCCATTACTTGAGTTCCGTTCAAAGTACAGGCCAAGGGGAGCCAATTGCCGGTGGCATCCATGAATCCTGTAACAGAGCCAGATTTATCAATAACCGGCTTATCGGAAACTACCGAAACCACACAAGAGGTTCCAATCGAAATAGCCGCTTCGCCAACTCGTAAACCTAAGCCCAAAGCTGCACCCGCATTATCCCCACAACCCGGAGCTATTTTTGTTCCCGCTCTCAGCTCAATCTCGGGAATATCGCGAGTTACTTCCCCGCCCAATTCCTGAGGAGATACAACTTTAGGTAAAACGAGTTGACGTGCCTTGTCCTCGGTAATTCGCAGAGCATGCGCCAGCAAATCATACCGATACTCACCGGTATGAGTATCTAAATATGCAGTACCGGAAGCATCTGAGCGATCAGTGAACAGTGAATGGATATCTGCACTGCCTTGTATTCTCCATGATAACCAATCATGAGGTAGGCAAACCGCGGCAACACGCGACCAAGATTGTGGTTCATGATCTACTAGCCACCTCAACTTCGTAATGGTCAATGAGGCTACAGGGGCACAACCACAGGATTCAACCCAGAAATCTAATCCTTTTTCCTCCACAAGTTGCTTAGCGGCAGCAGCCGAACGGGTATCGTTCCACAGTAATGCATCACGCACGAGAGTCCCGTTTTGATCTAGAGTGACCAAACCGTGCTGTTGAGCTCCCACGCTAACGGCTTCCACATCAGCCAGTCCCCCAGCTTGTTTGGCCGCAGAGATAAAGGCTTCCCACCAACGCTCCGGATTGACTGACGTTCCTTCCGGATGTGGCGCACTTCCCTGTCGAAGAATCTGTTGACTCTCAGTGTCCCAAACCAACACCTTGGTGGATTGAGTGGAGGAGTCCACACCAGCTACAACGGCCATTTTCTGCTCCTAAAGCCTGCACATCTATGAAAAATGTTAATTCACACGTGGGGGTGAGACGACGAATCGATTTCGACTAGTCCCTACCCTACGAGGTGACGCATGGCTTGTTGGTACAACTCCACGAAGTGATATTCACGCTGAGCGGCCTGCTCCGGGTCAACGGTAGGACTGTTCATGAACTCCGCGTAGGTTTCGCCCTCATTCATGGTAGGTTCGCCCAGTTCGAACACTGAAGCCGCTTCCATGAGTTCCTTGGTCAGCGGATCGGCCCGGAAAGCTAACGCTTTGTCTTTCAGCATCAGATACATTTCCATATTGGCCGCCGCGGAAGCCCAAACCCCTTCGAATCCCTCAGTACGCGAGGGCTTATAGTCGAAGTGAATCGGGCCATCGTAGCGGTTCCCACCGCCGGGGAACCCATTGACCAGCAGGTCCACTGTAAAGAAAGCTGAGGCCAAGTCTCCATGACCGAAGCATTTATCCTGGTCGTACTTCAGCCCCGATTGACCGTTCAAGTCGATGTGGAAAAGTTTCCCGGCGTTCAGCGCTTGAGCCAGAGCGTGGTTGTAGTTCAGGTTTGCCATCTGTTCGTGGCCTGTTTCCGGGTTCAAGCCCACGATGTCCCCATTGTCAAGCTGGGCGATTAACGCCAACGCGTGACCAACCGAGGGCAGGAAGATGTCACCACGAGGTTCATTTGGCTTGGGTTCCAGCCCGATGCGCAAGTTGTAACCTTTTTCTTTGATGTAGCCGGCAACAGCGTCTAGACCTTCCTTGTACCGTTCAAAAGCGGCGTTAAGATCCTTGGAGGAATCGTACTCAGCACCTTCGCGACCTCCCCACATGACGAAAGTCGAGGCGCCCATTTCCGCAGCCAAGTCAATGTTTTTCAGAATCTTCTTGAGGCCGAAACGACGAATCTCTCGGTCGTTGTTCGTCAACCCGCCATCTTTAAAGATGGGGTGGGTAAATGTATTGGTTGTCACCATTTCGATAACTAAGCCAGACTGGTCGCAAGCATCTTTGAACTTTTTAATGATGGATTGGCGCTCAGATTCCGAAGCTGAAAAGTTGAACACGTCATTGTCGTGGAAAGTCACTCCCCAAGCTCCGAGTTCGGCAAGTTTTTGGGCATATTCCCAAGGATCTAAGGCTTCCCGGGTTGCCACACCGAATGGGTCAACCCCCTGCCAACCCACTGTCCAAATCCCAAAAGAGAACTTATCTTCCTTACACGGCTTACGCATTATCTGTGCTCCTTTACACTCGTGGCGTTCATTACCAGCGATTCTATGGTTTATTCCCCGCTGATGTGACAGCCTTCCAAAAACCTATTTTGTTTAGTCTTAAAACTAACATGCTGTCTCTAGAGAGTCAAGGGTTTTACTAATCTTTCACGTCCCGAAAACTAAGGTTCCCCGGGGTGCCCATATGCCGCGCCGTACCCACACTTTTGCGCGTTGACCCAATCACTAGGGACAAAATAAACGCAGAGCATCGCAAGGCTCTAATCGTAAAAGATTTGCTCCACGACCCCGCGAGCCAAGCGCGCGGTGCGCATCCAGTCGTCGGTCAAGTCCTGGTGAGCGCCCTCCGCATAGCCTAGCAGCGCCGCGGTGGTCACCAAGAGGCGATCGATGGGCAGCACGTCGAGTTTTTTCCCGGTAGTCCGCCCCGAACCCAACACATTGGCGGCGCGAATCGACATGGCCATCATCCACGCGGTGCGCAGCGTTTCCGCGTCCGGGGCGGGAATCAGTCCCGCACTCACAGCCGCCCGCAGGGCGTCTCCGGTAGACACACAGCGCAACCCCGGCACGTCGCTGGCATGGCACATCTGTAATAATTGTACCGACCATTCCACATCAGATAATCCCCCCGGACCCAGCTTGACATGGCGGACCGCCGCCGCGGTCTTGCCAGCACCGCTGACCTGGCCTCCACCAATCCGTTCGGCCTCCATGCGGGCTTTCAAGCGACGGATTTCTTTCAGCTCTTTCGCCTCCGGCGGGGTGTCAAACCGCACCGGATCCACTATCGCAGCAAAATCCGTGCGCAAGGCCGGCGACCCCACCACGGGACGAGCCCGCAACAGAGCCTGACGCTCCCAAGCGCTGGCCCACCGGGCAAAATAATCCTCCAGCAACCCCAAGTCCTTGGACACCGGCCCGGAGCGACCCTCAGGACGCAAATCAGTGTCGACCCGCCAGGCCCCAGCTTGGGCTCCGTTCAAGATTGCGCTGACGGCATTAACCAGGCTCCCTGCCTCCGCCGCGGCTTGTTTGCGGATTTCTGACGCCGCGGGATCGGTCTCTGTACCCGCTGCCGGGGATTCCGCCACCGGCACGGTCGGCAAATATCCCGCCGCCGGATTGCCCGGCTCTCGCCAGGGACGATAGTAAAACACCACGTCAGCGTCCGACGCATAGCCGGATTCCCCACCGCCAAACCGACCCATCCCCACGACTAAGTGGTCGGCATAATACCCCCCGGACGCTAGGGCGCGCGTCGAGGGCGTCGCGAGAGTCGCAGGCGCAACCTGCGCGGACGGTGGCTCCCCACCGCCCTTGTGACCAGGAACAGTCGGGGGCTGCTGCACGTTGAGCTTTCGCAACGCCAAATCGAGAGCCCCGGCGAGGACGGCTTCACCCACGTCAGTCAGTCGCTGAGCAGTTCGCAGCGGGTCAATGCCTTGCAGCACGTCCACCATAGCCGCCCGCAACAGCTCCCGGCCCCGCACCGCTCGCAGCCGCGCGGCTTGTTTGTCCAGATCAGGTTGGCGCTGAAAAGACGCCAGGATTTCACGCTCCAGCTCCTCGCGAGTCCGCCCGCGCAACTGCGACTCATCGTCAAGCCACTTAATAGCGTCGGGATTAGCGGGCAGCAGCCCCGCCACCAGCTGCGAAGACGACAGCAACCGGGTCAAACTCCGGGCAGCCGTACCCGAATCGCGCAGCAAACCCAGATACCAATGCGTGTCCCCCAATGCGTCAGATACTTGCCGGAAAGCCAACAAACCGCCGTCCGGATCCACTCCATCGGCCAGCCAATCCAGCAACACCGGCAACAGCTGGCGTTGAATCGCGGCCCTCCGGCTCACCCCGGTGGTCAAAGCCTCGATGTGTTCCAAGGCTCGTTTGGAATCGCGGTATCCGATAGCTTGCAGCCGGGACTGCGCGGCGGCGCTGTCCAAGGCCGCCACCCCAGCCGATAGTTTTGCCACGGCAGGCAGCAGCGGGCGGTAATAGATTTCTTCGTGCAGTCCCCGAACCTTTTGGCGCACTTCCTGCCAAGCCTGGGTCAGCTTCGTCCCCTCAGAAAACCGCGTCACATCAATGGAACGCGCCACCCTGCGCAGCTGGGCGTCCTGGGGGAACAGGTGGGTACGGCGCATTCGGTCCAGCTGGGTGCGGTGCTCAATGACCCGCAAGAAGCGGTAATAGTCCGCCATTTCTTCGCCCTGCTCGCGGCCGATATAGCCTCCGGCGATGAGGGCTTGCAAAGCGTCCAGGGTCGCGCGCACCCGCAGGCTCTCATCGACCCGGCCGTGAACCAACTGCAGCAGCTGCACGGTAAACTCCACGTCGCGCAGTCCCCCGGCGCCGAGCTTGATTTCGCGTCCGGCCTTCTTTGGATCCAGCAACTTTTCCACCCGCCGGCGCATGGCTCGCGTATCTTCCACGAAGCCCTCGCGTTCCACCGCGGACCACACAAAAGGACGGATGGTACTCAGATAGCGAGCGCCCAGTTCACGGTCCCCCGCGGCCGGACGCGCTTTCAGCAGCGCCTGAAACTCCCAAGTTTTCGCCCAACGTTGGTAATAGTCCAGGTGAGACTCCAAGGTACGAACCAGAGCACCGTCCTTGCCCTCGGGACGCAACGCGGTGTCCAGCACCCACAGCGCCGGTTCCGGTCCGGTCGCGGAGCAATAGGAGCCGAGTGCCTGCGCCATCGTGGTGGCACGTCGGTTCGCCTCGGCGCTATCTAGGTCGGCGCCGTCCCGGGCTTGTCCCACGTAGATGACATCAACGTCAGAAATATAGTTCAGTTCCCGCGCCCCGGTTTTCCCCATCGCCACCACGGTGAAAGCAATCTGGCCCTCCGGGTCGTGGTCGCGGCGAGCTAGGGCCAAACCGGCCTCCAAAGCCGCGTCGACCAGGTCGCTAATACGCCGGGAGGTCGCCTGAAACTCGGCTTTAGCCCCAGCCGTTCCGGCGTGAGCCAAGTCCTCGGCCGCCAGCTGCGCCAGCAGGGCATAGTAAACCCGACGCAGTTCCAGGTCGTGAGCTTGCGGGTCAGCGACCCAGCACGGGCTTTCGACGCTTCCCAGGTTCTTTGCTCCCACCGCGTTCAGTAGCTGTGTGAGGTAAGTTTCCGGCTCGGGTTGCTGTTCCAGGGGCTCAAGGGCCGCCGGGTGGGTCACCAGGTAGCTGGCAAAAAATTCGGAGGCACCCAGGAGGCGTAGCGTGCGGTTTCCGATTTGGCGGGCACTCAGCGTCTCGGTAATGCCTGACGGGTGACGGGCATCCTCGGAAAAAATCCGATTCAGGCTCAGCAGCACCAGGTCTGGGTCCGCGGTCTGGCCCAGGTTCTCAATGAGTCTCGGGATTTCAATCTGGGGGGCTGCCTGCATAATGGCGGTCAAAAGGGTCTTGGCGCGCCCGACGTCTTCCACCCCGGAGGTCAGCAAGGCCACCGTCTCGGAATACTCTCGAGCCATTCTTTACCCTTTCAGCACCGCAGTCCCACCACCAACTGACGCAGGAACCTTTGGCATTGACTAATGAAGATGCAGCAACAGACGTTTCTCTTGTTCCGTCACCTGGTGGCGATAATCGGTCCATTCCGCCAGTCGAGTGCGCAAAACATAATCAAAAACTTCTTCCCCCAGAACCGCCGGCACCAACTCGGAGGCCTGCAGGTGGCGAATCGCGTTCTCCAAAGAGCGCGGCAGCGCCTCAATGCCGTAGGCCTTGCGTTCAGCGTCGCTCATCTCCCACACGTTGTCCTCGGCTTCTTCGGGCAGCTCCAGGCGCTGTTCAATCCCTTTCAATCCCGCCTCGATAATCAAGGCAAACCCCAGATATGGATTCATCGCGGGGTCGGGAGCCCGGTACTCAACCCGAGTGGAAGTGTGCAGACCGGGCTTGTGATCAGCCACGCGAATCAGGGCGGAAGGATTGTGGTGGCCCCAGCAGACGAAAGCTGGTGCCTCATCCCCGCCCCACAGCCGCTTGTACGAGTTCACGTGCTGATTGACGATAGCCGAGATTTCCTTGGCGTAGTGCAGCAAACCGGCAGTGAACTGGCGTCCCACAATGGACAGGTGGTCGGCCGCCGCGGGATCGTAGAACGCGTTTTGGTCGCCTTCCCACAGCGAAAAATGCACGTGCAACCCATTGCCGGGAAAATCAATATCCGGTTTCGGCATAAACGTCGCCAGCAGACCTTTGACTTCTGCCAGGTCCTCTACCGCTTCACGCGTAGTCACCAGATTATCTGCACAAGACAGGGCATCGACGGAACGCAAGTCGATTTCGTTTTGTCCGGGGCCGCCCTCGTGATGGGAAAACTCGACCGAAATACCGTACTCTTCCAGCATCCGCACCGCCCACCGGCGAAATGCGTTTCCCGGCCCTGCCGAAACGTGATCGAAGTAACCCCCCTGGTCTACCGGCCGCAGGCGCTCCTCCAGACTGCCGGGCTGTTTGAACAGGTAAAACTCGATTTCAGGATGCGCGTAAGGAACGAATCCCAACGATTGTGCCCGTTTCATGGTGCGTTCCAGCACGTAGCGGGGATCGGAGTGCGAGCGGGTCCCGTCCGGGTTGTAGACGTCACAGAACATCCGCCCGATAGTGTCCTGCGGAATGTCGGCGAGCTGGGGCATAATCTGGAACGTCTGGGCATCGGGGAAAAGCAACATATCCGATTCCGCCACGCGGGTGAAACCCTCCACGGAGGAGCCGTCGAAAGCTACCCCTTCCGTAAAAGCTCGTTCCAGTTCTACCGGTGCAATCGTGACAGATTTCAATACGCCCAACACATCGGTGAACATGAGACGCACATACTTCACGTCACGTTCCCCCACCTGGCGAATCACGTCTTCTTGGCGAGAATCCATGGTTTTCTCCCTTCAATAGTCCTTTCCGACGGTTTTCCGGATACTCAAGGTCTCCTGAACTAAAGTTTCATTCTGGCGGTGTAACGGCCCTGTTCAGTGTGCGCTATGTCCAAGTCCAGGCCGTACATGGTGCTCATAGTCTCGCTGGTCAGCACGTTTTCGAGAGGACCGGAGGCAAATACGCGGCCTTCCTTGAGAGCCAGCGCGTGGGTAAAGCCGGGGGGGATTTCTTCTAGGTGATGAGTGACCATGACCATAACCGGACTTTTCGGGTCACGAGCCAATTCCGCCAAGCCGCTCAGCAGCAGTTCGCGCCCGCCTAAATCTAGAGCTGCAGCCGGTTCATCCAAAATCAGCATCTCCGGGTCAATCATGAGGGCTCTGGCCACCAAAACGCGCTGTTTTTCGCCCTGGCTCAAGGTGGCGAACTCGCGGTCCTTCAGGTCAGCCACTTCAAACATACTCATCAGGGCTTGGGCGCGCTGCAGGTCAACCGGTTCGTAACTCTCCCGCCAAGATGCCGTCACCCCCCAAATGGAGGACAGCACGGCCTTTTCCACGTTTTCCTGGGGAGGAATCTGCGCCGCCAGGGCTGGGGAGGCATACCCCACCCGCTGACGAATCTCGGCGATTTCGGTTTTTCCCAAGACTTCGTCTAGAACTTCGACCCGTCCGCGCGATGGGTAAATCCGCCCCGCCAGCATATCGACCAGCGTGGTCTTCCCTGCCCCGTTAGGCCCCAACACCACCCAATGCTGTCCCAGGTGAATCTGCCAATTGAGACCCTCCAAAATGGAAGTGTGATTGCGCCACAATTCGACGTTTTCACACCTTGCGACCAAAGTCATACTGTTCTTTCCTATCCGCGGCTGGGCAACTTTGGGTTAATTGTGACGCTGGGCAATGACTTTTTCATATAACGCCATAGTTTTTTCCCCAATAGCCTCCCAAGTGAAGTGTTCTTGGGCGCGTTTGCGTCCGGCCTCGCCCATTGCCTGAGCCCGAGACGGGTCAGCCAACATCTCGGTAATGCGCTGCGCCATCGCCCGCTCGAACTCCTCGGGATGCAGGGGCTTGCCAGTACCGTCATTGACCTGTTCAATCGGCACCAAAAATCCGGTTTCCCCATCAATAACCACGTCGGGGATGCCCCCGGTGTCGGTGGCGACCACAGGCAAACCGCAAGCCATCGCCTCCAGGTTCACGATTCCCAGGGGTTCGTAAATCGAGGGGGTCACAAACAGGGTCGAGCCGGTCAACAAGGCAATCATGTGAGCGCGGTCCAGCATATCCGCAATCCACACCACTCCCGGACGCTCCTGCTGCAGATCCCGCACCAAGTTTTCAACTTCCTCCATGATCTCCGGGGTGTCAGGAGCCCCCGCGCACAGCACGATTTGAGCGTCACGAGGTACGTCGCGTAGGGCGCGCAGCAGGTAGGGCAGACCCTTTTGACGGGTAATGCGGCCCACGAAAGTAATGGCGGGAGCCCCTTCTGTCAGTCCGTAGTCCGCCCACACTTGGCTGCGGAATTCGGGGGTGATATTAGAAAAGTCCCAAGTCGCCAGGTCAATACCGTTGTGGATGACGTGGACGCGGTCAGGGTCGATGGTGGGATAGCAACGCAGAATATCGTCTTTCATGGCGCGAGACACCGCCACGATGGCGTCCGCGGCTTCGTAAGCGGTTTTTTCCGCCC
>NZ_CAMYBV010000019.1 GCF_947254095.1 uncultured Mobiluncus sp. | reverse complement strand
CAAGTCACAATCAGCTCGAGCTGCCTTTACGCGGCTCCAGCACCTGGTCAATCAGGCCATATTCCAGCGCCTGGGGAGCCGTGAGAATCTTGTCTCGGTCAATGTCCTCGTGCATTTGCTCCACGCTGCGCTTGGAATGCTTCGACAGCGTTTCCTCCAGCCAAGCTCGCATCCGGTCGATTTCCTCAGCAATAATCGCCAAATCGGTGGCCTGACCCTGGGCGCCCTGAATAGCCGGCTGGTGAATCAGTACCCGCGCGTTGGGCAGCGCCAGACGCTTGCCCGGGGCGCCCCCCGCCAGCAGCACCGCCGCCGCGGACGCCGCCTGACCCAAGCAAACCGTTTGAATCTCGGGCTTAATATATTGCATCGTGTCATAAATCGCCGTCATCGCGGTAAAAGACCCGCCCGGAGAGTTGATGTACATGGTAATGAGCGAATCGGGATCCTGGCTTTCCAGCACCAGCAGCTGCGCCATCACGTCATCGGCGGAGGCATCGTCGACCTGGTTACCCAGGAACACAATCCGATCCTCAAACAGTTTCGCATAAGGGTCCTGACGTTTGTAGCCGTAAGCCGTGCGTTCCTCGAAAGTCGGCAGGATATAGCGCGCGCTGGGCAACGCCGGAGCCGCCCCCGCGGGGACAGACGCACTGACGGGCGAAACCGCAGCAAATCCTGCCCCGGACATCCTTAAATCACCTTGATAATGCCTCATTACTCCCCCTTCTTCGAGTTCTGTACCGCGGCCGCGTTCTCTACCACCGCGTCAATAAAGCCGTATTCCAAGGCTTCCTGAGCGGTGAACCAGTGGTCACGGTCGGCGTCCCTGGTGATTTCTTCCAGCGTGTGACCGGTGCGCTCGGCGGTAATCTGAGCGAGTTCCCGCTTCATCGCCAGAATCAAATCAGCATTAATCCGCACTTCGGAGGCGGTTCCCTGGACACCGCCGAGAGGCTGGTGCATGAGGATGCGGGCGTGCGGAGTCGCGAAACGCTTGCCTTTCGTCCCTGCTGTCAACAGGAACTGCCCCATCGAGGCCGCCATTCCCATCGCCACGGTCACCACGTCGGGTTTCACGTACTGCATGGTGTCATAGATAGCCATGCCCGCGGTGACGGAGCCGCCGGGAGAATTGATATAGAGGTAGATGTCAGAATCCGGGTCCTCGGCCGCCAACAGCAGCATCTGGGCGCAAATCGCATTGGCATTTTCCTGGCTGACCTCATCGCCCAGCCAAATGATGCGCTCTTTCAGCAAGCGCTTGTAAATAAACCCACCCGTGGGTACATCGGGCGTTTCTTCGTCGCGATTAACTACGGTCACGTTTCCTCCTCGCTTGGTTCACTTAACCCTAACGGAAAACCGCGTGTCCTTCGCGCTTCATTCCCCCGGTTTCGCTATGGGCTAATCCCGACTTTGTTCGGAGGCGTCCCCTAGCGGTGTCGGTCGGTTTCTTTCTGATTTATTCACAAGTCTCCCCCGGCGGGTTTTTCCTCGCCTCGCCAGTGCGGGGGGGCGGTAGCCGACAGCAAAAGGCGGGTTCCGGTCAGTACCGAAACCCGCCTTGCGCTCAAAACTTACTTTTCAGCGGTGTCTTTCTTTGCCGGAGCCTTCTTTGCCGGCTTTTCCTCGGCGTCCTCGTCTTCCGCCGTCTCCTCGCCGATGAATTCCTTCAGGTCCACAACCTTGCCGTTCGTGTCCTTGACCTCGACCTCTCCGAGGGCCGACGCGATAGACTTGTTGCGAGCAATTTCTTGGATAAATGCCGGAATCCGGTTGTTCTGTTCCGCATTTTGCAGCAGCATGGAGGGATCCATACCGTAAGCCTGCGCGGTCTGGAGCACAAACTCGAGCAGCTCCTGCTGAGACACATTCATCTGGCGTTCTTCGGCCAAAGCGTCCAGGATAATCTGTACTTTCAGATCCTGCTCGACAGCTTCCTGAGCTTTCTTTTTATCTTCCTCGCTGGCATCCTCGCCAATCTGCGCCGCGACAGCCTCATCCAACACCCCTTGCGGCAACGGGAATTCCAGCTCATCGCGCAGCTTTTCGACCAGCTTGTCGCGAGCCGACATAGCCTGTCCGGTGCGAGCCTGACGATCCACGTTTTCCGCAAGTTCCTGCTTCAGTTCATCGATGGTGTCGTGTTCGGAAACCATCATGGCGAACTCGTCGTCAGCGTCCGGCAAAACTTGTTCCTTCACGGAATCCACGGTGAGCGTCACTTGAGCGGTCTCTCCCCCGTGCGGCCCAGATTTCAGTTGAGTTTCAAATGTCTTGGTTGCTCCGGCTTTCAAACCCTTCAAAGCCTCATCCAGGCCCTCGACTAAACCGCCGGCACCAACGTGGTAGGAGGTCTGGTTCAGGGAATCGACCTCTTTGCCGTCAACCTCGCTCTTAAGGTCCAGGGTAACGAAGTCGTCCTGCTTGACGGCGCGCTCCACGGTTTTCAGAGTCGCGAAGCGACGACGCAGGTTATCCAGCTCGGTTTCCAGGGCTTTCGGGTCGTCTTTAATCGCGTCTACTTCCAAGCTGAGCTTTGAGAAATCGGGCAGCTTGACCTCGGGACGTACTTCCACTTCCACCGTAAACTTCAAATCGCCGCCGGCTTCACCCTCAATGTTGGGGGTATCGGTCACATCCACGTCAGGTTGACCCATCGGAGCAATCTTATGTTCCTGCACAGCCTTGCCGTAGTATTCCGGCAGTGCGTGATTGACCGCATCTTCAATGACCGCGCCGCGGCCGATGTAAGATTCCAGCACACGAGCCGGGACGCGTCCGCGGCGGAAACCGGGAATGTTGACCTGCTTGGCGTATTCCTTGAAAACCTTGTCCATCTCTGGCTTGAATTCCTCGTAGGGAACCTCGATTGCCAACTTGACCTTAGTGGGGTTGAGGTTTTCAACAGTGCTCTTCACTTTGTCTCCAAAATCGTTTGTTCTTGCGGTCTGCCGGCCAGTCCGGTCCGCTTGGTTTTCATAAGCCCCTAAATCTTACGACATTAGCCCCTTTTTCTGAAACTTAAGGCAGGGGCGGGCAGGGTTTTATCACGGCCGATTTCAGCGGTTCGTGCCGCGTGCCATAAGGCTGATTCCCAGCCAATCCGGGCTCACATGAGAGGAGGACATGACCCGCAGACCAGTGATTTTTGCGGCCTCCTCGACGAACTGGGTATCCACCGAGTTTGGCTTACCGGACACGGGAGTCATGACCCAAATCAGTCCGCCATCATCGAGGTTTCCAGACGCGTCAACCAACAAATCAGCCAAATCATCGACTTCGCCGTCTTCGGCACGCCACCAAATCAGCGCCCCGTCAGAAACGTCCCCATAATCTTCGTCTACCAGTTCGGTTCCCAGGAAGTCCTCGATGGCGCGACGCAGTGTCTCATCGACGTCATCGTCATAATAAAATTCTTGGACAATCGACCCCTTATCGAAACCAAGACCAGGCTGAGATTTGTTTGAGCGATCCTTTTGAGATTGTTCCGCGTGGGCGGAAGCATTGTTCGTCATAGTTTCAGGATATATGAAACCGAGCCTCCGTGGGGAATTTACACCGAATTTTCCCCGTAATGGCAACGTTGACAACCCCGAGAAAGGGCTCAGACGACCTTGTGCAGGTACTTCACCGGAGCGCCGACACCCGCCCAACGGTACGGTTCCAGCTCTTCGTCCCACGCGCGGCCCAAGGCTAAGTCCAGCTCACGGCGCATTTGCAACGGATTATCCGCGTGTTCCAACGCCGCCAAAATCCGGCCTTCCGGCACCACCACGTTGCCCACGCTGTCGGTTTGCGCATAGAAAATTCCCAATTCAGGAGTGTGGGACCAGCGTCCGCCGTCCGTGCCGGGAGCCGCGTCCTCAGTCACTTCATAGCGCAGGTGTTCCCAGCCACGCAGGGCTGAAGCCAACTTGGCACCGGTTCCGGCCATTCCGACCCAGGAGAATTCGGCGCGAAAAAACGTCGGGTCAGCTTCTTGGACGGTCCAATCCAAACTGACTTCGGTGTTCAAAACCGTCCCCGCCGCCCACTCGATATGGGGACATAACGCCCTAGGCGCCGTGTGAATAAACAGGACACCTCGCGTGTATTGGTTCATGGTTACCTCCTGTTGTGTTTGAGGTTGAGCTACAGCTCAACGGGCCGGTGTTGCGGCTTCCCCTCCGAGCACCGAATCACAACGAGGTAACTTATATTTCTATTATGCGCTAAACCGACTACGGTTGCACGTCTATCTGGGGTCTACCAACCCATTTTCCGAATTTGCTGCAGCGCTTCCTTGCGGTATTTGCGTTCCAATCTGTCCAGGTAAAGGTGCCCCTCCAAGTGGTCGCATTCGTGCTGCAGGCAGCGCCCCATCAGTTCTTCACCCTCTACCACCAGCGGTTTTCCGTCCAGGTCGATACCTTCCACGCGGGCATACCAAGCGCGTTTCGTCGGGTAAAACAACCCCGGCACGCTCAGGCAGCCCTCGTCGCCGTCCTGGAATTCGTCCTCGCTCGTAGCGACCAATTTGGGATTCAAAACGTAGCCGACTTCCCCGTCGATGTTCCAGGAAAATGCCCGCAGGCTGACCCCGATTTGGTTGGCTGCCAGTCCGGCGCGACCGTCCTCGTCCACGTTCTCTAACAGGTCCTCGACCAGCTGTTTCACGCCGGGGTCGCGCGGGTCTGTGATCCAGTCACAAGGGGTGCGCAGCACGGGATCTCCCACCACGCGTATCTCACGAAATGCCATGTTGACCTCTCTTTGTCGCCGCCCGGGCGCCTAGTTTTGATCCTTTTCCCACTGATCGGGCTCGCCAATCAGCTCGGTCGAGCTGAGGGAAAAGGCCGTTTTTGCGGCCTCATTCGAGATGGCCTGCAACAGTTCCTCCACACAAGTCTCCGGGGAGGTTTCCTCAGTTGTGCCCTCGCGGCGCTGGCGAATCTCGACCTTACCCTCAGCTAACCCCTTGCCCACGACCAGCGCAAAAGGTATCCCCAACAGTTCTGCGTCCTTGAACTTCACCCCGGCGGAAGCCTTCGGGCGGTCGTCATACAGAACCTCGATACCGGCCGCATCGAGTTCACGCGCGAGCTTTTCGGCGGTGGCAAAAATCTCTGGGTCTTTGCCGGTGGCCAGTACGTGAACCTGGAACGGAGCGATATTGAGCGGCCACATCAGCCCCTTATCGTCGTGGTTTGCTTCGGCAATGGCCGCCACCAGGCGCGACACACCAATACCGTAGGAACCCATCGTCACGACTTGTGACTTCCCGTTCTCGTCCAGCACGCTCAACCCCAGGGCTTTAGCGTACTTGCGTCCCAACGCGAAAATGTGTCCGATTTCGATGCCGCGCTCCAACGTCAACGGCCCCGAACCGTCAGGAGCCGGGTCGCCTTCCAAGACTTCCGCGGCTTCGATGGTGCCATCGGCCGTAAAATCGCGCCCGCACACCAGGTTGAACACGTGCATTCCGGCCTGGTTGGCTCCCGTCACCCAGCGCGTGCCCGGAACAATTCGCGGATCTATCAGGTAGCGCGGGGAACCGACAGGATTGCCCTCCGCGTCCGTAGTGCGTTTCGGTGAGTTCGGGCCGATGACCTGCGGGCCGATGTAGCCCGGCACCAAATCCGGGTAGGCTTCCAAGTCTTTGGCCTCCGCCATGCGCACGTCAGCGGGAGACAAGCTCGCCTCCAAGCGTTTCATGTCAACTTCGCGGTTCCCGGGCACGCCGATGACCAGGACTTCTTTGCATCCGTCGGGGTAGTCGGCGACCACCACCACGTTTTTCAGCGTGTCGCTGGCTTCCCAAGGCCGGTCCGAGCGCGGATAGAGTTTGTTCGCCTGATCCACCAACGTTTCGATCGTGGTGGAGTCCGGGGTCGACCGTACTTCCGCAGCGGGTGCATCGTCAGAAGGGAGGGGCTGTGGCGCGATGGTGGTGACGGCCTCCGCGTTGGCGGCGTAGCCTCCGGGGGACTTCACGAAGGTGTCCTCACCGATAGCACAGGGGAACAGGAATTCTTCGGAGGCAGAACCGCCCATCGGACCACTCAAAGCGTGACAAATGACGTAGTCCAACCCGATACGGGTAAAGATCCGCCGGTAAGCTCCGCGGTGCAGGGCGTAGGAATGTTCCAACCCCTGATCCGTGAGGTCAAAGGAATAGGAGTCTTTCATCACGAACTCGCGACCCCGAATGATCCCCGCCCGCGGACGAGCCTCGTCACGGTACTTTTCCTTCATCTGGTACAGAATGACCGGCAGGTCTTTGTACGAGGTGTACAGGTCTTTCACCGCCAGGGTAAACATTTCTTCGTGGGTGGGAGCCAGCAGGTAATCCCCGTCTTTCCGGTCTTTGAGCTTGAACAGCGAAGGGCCGAACTCCTCCCAGCGGTTCGTCGCCACGTAAGGTTCGCTGGAAAGCAACATCGGGAACTGCAGTTCCTGTCCTCCAATGCGGTTCATCTCTTCACGCACAATGTTTTCCACGCGCCGCAGGGTTTTCAACCCCAACGGCAGCCAGGTATAAATCCCTGGCGCGGCACGGCGAATATAGCCCGCCCGCACCAGTAACTTGTGGGACTCCACTTCGGCTTCTACCGGGTCTTCACGCAGGGTGCGGACAAAGAAAGAGGACATTTTTGTAAGCATTCCTCAACTTTACCGCGAAACCAGCCCAAAGATTAAAACCAACCCGACCTCGGGATTTGCCCGCCAGCCGGTTCCGTTTGGGCCACGGGCAGGGGCTAGTGACGCGACGCGTGTAAATCCCGGCGATGCCAGAACAGATTTTCCTCCGTGTCTCGGTCGGTGGCGCGCAGCAGGGCTTGCCACACCGCGAGGGGATCTGCGCCGCGTTCCAAAGCCTGCAGCGCGGTCATGCCCCATTCGGTCAGTACTTGGTCGCTGGCCAAGGTTTCGCCCAAACCGTGTGGAAACACTTCAGTCAGCGCTTGTTTAAACTGGGAGCGCGTCATGCCGCGCTGCACCGGACCGCCCTGGAATTGAGGCATCAGGAAATCGGGGCGCAGTCGATGCTGCCTAGCAGCTCATCGGGCACCAGCTCGGGGACCACCACACCCTCGACCAGAGCTATCCGATCCGCAACTTCATGGAGTACGAAAGAAACCGGCGCCTCCAACGCATAACAGATGGAGGCCAGCAACTCGCTGGAGGCTTCCTTCTGACCGCGTTCCACCTCGGACAGGTAACCCAACGACACGCGCGCCTTCGCCGAAACATCACGCAAAGTCAGGCCGCGAGTTTGGCGCAGTTGACGCAAAACCTCCCCGAGCTCGCGCCGCAAAACTGGCGTGGAGGCTTTAGCAACTGGAGAAATCTGCATCATGGAATCAGAATACCGCTTTTTAGGCAGGCTTCGCACCCCCGCACGATTCGCCGGCCTGACCGAACGCTCCAGGCTCATCCCCGGACGCAGCACGTAAGGCAACTTCATGTTGGCAAAGGTATCTTTTTTGTTCATCACACTAAATTTAACCAACTTTGTCAGGTTTTTATTCCCGCAAATCTCATCCCCAGGACTGATTGCCGACCCAGCACGACGCCTCGGGAACGTGGCTAGTGCTGCTCAGCCGGGCGCATGGCCTGGCGCACATAGTCAATCCCGGTGAAAACCGTAATGAACACGACCAGGACCGACAGAACTATCGCCACGATGCGCACCACCGGCCACGCCGCGGGAACCAGGGCTTCCCACGGAATCAACAGCAGCAAAATCAACGCCATCTGGGTCACGGTCTTCAGCTTGCCGCCGCGGCTGGCGGGCATGACCCGCCCCCGACGCGCCAACACCAGACGCATCAGGGTAATCCCCAGTTCCCGCACCAAAACCGGAACAGTCACCGCCCAAAACACCGGCCAGTGCAGGCTGAGCAGCACAAATGCGCTGAGCACCAGGGCTTTATCGGCGATAGGATCCGCGAGTTTGCCAAAATCGGTGACCAAGTTCAGCCGGCGCGCCAGGGTCCCGTCCAACTTGTCGGTCGCGGAAGCCACGGCGAACACCACAAAAGCCCACACTTGAGCCTTCGTGGTCGGCACCAGCATCAACCAAATAAATACCGGCACCAAAATCAGGCGAATCACCGTCAGCACGTTGGCGATGTTAAAGTTCGGTGGCGCGGACGGCTGGGGCGCGCCCTGCGGGTTTGCGGTCATGAATCCATCCTAGTCAGAAGGGCAAAGGCTCGGTGTCGTCCCCATCGTATAGCTCCTGGCGGCCCACGGGAGTCGTCGGGTCAGCTAGGTCGTCCGGGGTCGCCGGGTCAGCAGGGGTCGCCGGGTCAGGCTCATCGGAAAATGCCACCGTGGTGTCGAGCGGGCGGGTGTCGGCGTCGTCGGGTTCTGGGACCTGTTCCGAGGGCTCGTCCTCAGCAGGGTCGTCAAAAGGTTTCTCGGTGTCGTATTCCGGTTCCTCTACTTCCGGCGGGAGGTCCGGCGCGGGCTCGGTTTCTCCGCGCAGCGTTGCGAGAACACCGGGCAGTTCCTCGTTCGTGACCAGGACTTCGCGCGGCTTGGAGCCCTCCGACGGACCCACCACGCCGTAAGTTTCGAGGATATCCATCAGCCGTCCCGCTTTGGCAAACCCCTTGCGCAGTTTGCGTTGAATCATCGAAGTGGAACCGAACTGGGTGGAAACCACCAGTTCGGCGGCGGCCAGCACATCGTCCAAGTCGTCGCCAATCTCTTCGGGAACCTTGGCTTCCTCACTGCCCTGTTCACTGGTGACGTCTTCGCGGTACACGGGCTCCATCTGTGCCTTGACGTGGGCGACGACCCGCACGATCTCTTCCTCGGAAACCCAGGCTCCCTGCACCCGCTGCGGCTTGGATTCCCCGCTGGGCAGGTAGAGGGCGTCGCCCTGACCGATAAGTTTTTCCGCCCCGGATTGATCCAAAATCACGCGGGAATCCTGGTTCGAGGAAGTTGCGAAAGCCAGTCGGGAGGGCACGTTAGCTTTGATGATGCCCGTAACCACATCCACGGAAGGGCGCTGCGTCGCCAACACCAGGTGGATTCCCGCCGCGCGACCCAGCTGGGTAATGCGTTGAATGGAGGCTTCCACATCCCGCGGCGCAATCATCATCAAATCGGCCAGCTCGTCCACCACGACCAGCAGATATGGCATCCATTCCGGCTCGAAACGCGACTCGGGCAGCTTTTTTACCTTGCCGGCGCGCAGCGCCTGATTGAAATCGTCAACGTGACGGTATCCGTAGTTCGACAGGGTGTCGTAGCGCATATCCATCTCATTGACGCACCATTCCAGCGCCGCCGCAGCTTTCTTTGCCGAGGTAATAATGGGTGTGACCAGGTGGGGAATCCCGGCATAGGCAGTGAGCTCCACTCGCTTCGGGTCGACCAAAATGAGCCGGACCTGTTCCGGGGTGGCTCGCATCATGATGGAGGTAATCATCGAGTTGATGAACGAAGATTTACCCGACCCGGTCGCGCCGGCAACCAGCAGGTGCGGGGTCTTGGCAATGTTAGTCAGGACGTAATCGCCTTCCACGTCCTTGCCGACCCCGGTGACCAGCGGATGAGTGAGGCGCGCGGCCGCTTCGGAACGTAGCACGTCACCGAGGTAAACGTTTTCACGGTCCGCGTTGGGGATTTCAATCCCAATTGCGGATTTCCCTGGGATGGGAGACAAAATCCGCACTTCCGGGGACGCCACGGCGTAAGCAATATCCTTGGACAGCCCCTCGACCTTAGAGACTTTTTCTCCCGGACCGAGCGTGACTTCGTACTGAGTCACCGTCGGCCCGCGCGAAAAGCCGGTGACCTCGGCCGCGACCCCGAACTGTTGAAACACATCGGTCAGGGACTCGATGACGCGGTCGTTAGCCGGGGAACGTTTCACGTGTTCAGGCCCGACTTTCAAAAGGTCGAGCGAGGGCAGGTGGTAGTCGATGTCGTGTCCCAAGCCGGTGTGGACGCGTTCCGGCAGGGTATCCGCGGTCTTGGTGGACGGTCCGGGTTGGGGCGTCGCCTCGGTCGGTTGACGCTCGGCCTTATGCCGCGCGGTTTGTTTCCGTGCCTGCAAAAGCTCGGTGGCACCGGTCGTGGGCTCTGGCAGGGTCTGAGTCACGCCGGGGTCTATGGGCTGCGCGGTCGGGGGCGTGTTCGGCTCCATAACCTTGGTTTCCTCCGCGTCTGACTGGGAACGAGGGCGTTTCCAGGGCATTCGCGAGGGCGCCATGACTTCAGTGGCGCCGGTGAGGTCGACTACCTCCGACTCGTCCCCGCTTGTGCCGCGGCCGGGGAACAGTCGGGCAAAACGCTGGCGAATCAGCGACACCAAGGTTGCCGCCGGGATTCCCCCGGTGATGAGGATTCCGATCAGCATCAGGATAACCAGCAGCGGAAACGCTCCCCACGGCGAAAACAGCACGCCGATGGGGTGACCGAAGAACCAGCCCAACAGCCCTCCTGCCGTCATGATTTCGGGGAAACCGGTGGAGGGCCAGGGCAAGCCCTTGGCCACGTGTACCATTCCCGCCAACGCCGCCAAGATAACCGAAAGTCCCACCAGAATCCGGGTTTCCCGCGAGCCGCGAAGCGCGGCGACCTCCGCGGCTTCTGCCTCGGTGACACCGTCATTTTCCGGGTCAGGAAGGAAACGACCTCGCAGGAACAAACGTATGGCGAGGAACCCTAGAGCAAGGGGCAAAATGACCGCGAATACACCGAAAAGTCCCGCGAAAGTCAGGTGAATCAGATTCCCGGCCGTACCGGAAAGGCCAAACCATTCTCGCAGAGCAACCAAAATCCCCAGCGCGATGAGGCACAACCCCAAAATGTCGCGTTTGACTTGCGGGTCCAAAGCGGAGCGGGGCGGCTCATCCCGATTGTCCGGTCGGGCGGTTTTTCGGTTGCCTGCACCAGACCCGCGTTTCGACGGGCTGGTTTTCACTTGTTTTTTGGTCGCACTCATAGCGCTTTTAGGGTATCCGGGCATAGGGTTTTTTTAGCGCTCCCACGCCGAAAAAGGTGGCATTACAGTCGCGAGTTCTCCGCCAGGAAGTTATCAATCTGAGAAGCGGTGGGGATTCGGTAGTAGCCCCGCCGCCCCATCGCCAGCGAAGCGGCTGCATTGGCCCGTTCACAAGCCTGGTCCAGCGGTGTCCCCATCATGAGCGAGGCCAGCAGGACTCCGGTATGAGCCTCTCCGGCCCCGGTCGTGTCCACCAAATCAGTGGGATAAGCAGGCACACCCCTCGGCACCTGCCCCGCAAATTCCTGGATTGCCGCCCCGTTTGCCCCGTCACGCAGCACCAGTACAGTCTCCGGCTTTACGTAACGGCGCAACACCTCGACAATGGGACCGCGGCCCAACCGCATCCGCACCGTATCGGCCTGGTGCTTATTCAAAGTCAGCAAATCCGCCCTTCCCAGGACTTTTACCATCACATCCAGGTCGACTTCCCCGACCAACGGACCCCCCGCTATCGCGAGGAACAGATTGTCCGGCAGCCGTTCAATCCACTGTGTGAGAATCTCGGCGAGTTGGGGGTAAGCCAGGTCGTTGAGACTGGCAAAAACATAATCATTGTCCCGCAAAACTATCCCCGCCAAGTCGCGCGGGTCAGGCTCGACTTCGACCCCGGGGGACGTAATGATGCTGCGCACTCCTTCGGAATCTATGGCCGCTATCCGCAGCCCAATATCGCCCACAATTTCGCGGGAAAGCACCGAAATCCCTTCTCGTCCCAAGGAGTGACGAGCCTGAATCGAGTTCGGGCCCGTTCCCAGGGGGGACGTCACGCAGGCGGAGACACCTTGCCGCGCCACGGTGGAGACCACAAAGAAACCTCCGGCCACGACCGCCCCTTCCATGATGGAGGCGCGGACTTCGGCACCCCGATCGGGCAGGTGGTCAACCCGCAATGGCAGCTCCAGGTTGATTGACTGGGTGGAAATGAAACGAGCCACGGCGATTCTCCCTGAGCTAGTCAGCTTCCAGCACCAGGGGCACAATCATGGGTGCGCGCTTCAACCGCTTGGATACCCAACGTCCCAAGGTCCGGCGAGCGACCCGCTCCATGTCCCGCACGCTGGCTTTTCCGTCGGCCGCCGCTGCGCTCAACGCGTCAGCAATGGCCGGCTCAATATCCCTAAACACGTCATCGTTTTCCGCTACCCCGCGGGCGATAACGGTCGGACCAGCGAGAATAGTCCCGGTACTCATCTCCATGACCACATAAACCGCCACAAACCCCTCTTGGGCCAGCACGCGGCGGTCATAGAGTTCGGACTCCCCGATTTCCCCGATAGAAGTGCCGTCCACATAGATAAAGTCACACGGCACCTGACCCACAATCTGGGCCTCACCGTTCTTAACCTCCACGCACACCCCGTCCTCAGCAAGCATTACGTGGCGCGGATCAATCCCTGTTTTCACGGCGTGTTTCCCGTTAGCGACCAAGTGTCGAATCTCGCCGTGAATGGGCATCACGTTCTTTGGCTTCACAATGTTGTAGGCATAGAGCAGTTCGCCCATGGCGGCGTGACCGGAAACGTGAACCTTCGAATTACCCTTGTGAACGACCTGCGCGCCCAGACGAATGAGCTGGTTAATGACGCGCCCCACCGAGTTTTCGTTGCCGGGAATGAGCGAGGACGCCAGTACCACCGTGTCGCCTTGGCCAATGGAAATCGTCCGGTGTGTTCGGTTGGCAATCCGCGACAGGGCGGCCATCGGTTCGCCCTGGGAGCCGGTAGCCATGTACACGCGACGTTCGGGAGGCAGGGAATTGACGTCCTTGAGGTCAATCAGCACCCCGTCCGGCACGGTCATGTAACCGGCCTCCGCGGCGATGGTCATGTTACGTTCCATAGAGCGCCCCACCAGGGCGACCTTGCGGTTAGATTTCGCAGCGGCGTTCAACACCTGCTGCACCCGGTGGACGTGGGACGCAAACGAAGCCACCACAATCTGGCCGGTAGCGTGGTGGAATACGTCCTCGAGGACGGGGCCGATTTCCCGTTCAGAGGCAATAAAGCCCGGGACCTCGGCATTCGTGGAGTCCACGCAGAACAAATCAACTCCGGCTTCCCCCCAGCGCGCGAAAGCACGGAGGTCGGTGATACGCCCGTCCAAGGGCAGCTGGTCCATCTTAAAGTCACCGGTAATCAGCGCGGAGCCGGCTTTCGTGCGCACCATGACTGCCAGAGCGTCTGGAATCGAGTGGTTTACGGCGCAAAACTCCAGGTGGAACGGTCCCAAGTCGAGCCGCTCGCCCTCTGCTTTGACCCGCAGGTTCGTGGTGGACAGGCGGTGTTCCATAAGTTTCGGTTCCACGAGCGCTATCGTCAGGTGCGAACCGTAGACGGGAATGTCCTCGCGCAGTTTCAACAGGTAGGGCACCGCTCCGATGTGGTCCTCGTGTCCGTGGGTCAGCACCACGCCGACCACGTCCGCCATCCGGTCTTGAATATAGGTGAAATCTGGCAGAATCAGGTCCACCCCGGGTTGGATTTCTTCGGGAAACAGCACCCCGCAATCCACAATCAGGATTTTGCCTTCGGTTTCCAAAACAGTCATGTTGCGGCCGACTTCGCCCAGACCTCCCAAGGGCACTAATCGCAAGACATCGGGTTGGGCCGGGCCGGGCTGTGGCAGTTGAAAAATATCTTCACTCACGCACCCATCTTAGCGGTTGTGCTCTCCCCTAGGCTGACCCACCCGCCCGATCACGCCCGCCGCGGGAACAAAGTCCGGCTCAACCCTTGTGAACGGGGAGGAAAATGGGAAAAGGAATGGGAAAGAGGAATTGCGCGCCTAGAGCCCCAGCAGCGTATCCAAGCCGACGGTGAGACCGGGGAAAGCGGCGACTTTGCGCAGCCCCAGCAACACTCCGGGCATGAAGGACACGCGGTCAAAGCAATCGGTGCGCACTACCAGCTGTTCACCGGGGTTGCCCAAAAGGATTTCCTCGTGAGCGTACAA
The DNA here is from genome assembly GCF_947254095.1 of uncultured Mobiluncus sp. Taxonomy (GTDB): domain Bacteria; phylum Actinomycetota; class Actinomycetes; order Actinomycetales; family Actinomycetaceae; genus Mobiluncus. Next base: position 21,833 of record NZ_CAMYBV010000019.1, on the reverse strand, counting down.
GCCGCGCAAACGCACGGCGTGAACCGGCACGCCCGCGATTTTTCCGCCGCGGGTCCCCTGCGGATCCGATTCGGTGTGATCCGGGAAGGCGGGGGCGCCGGCGGCCTCGCGAGCCGCGGCAATGCCTTTCGCGGTGGCGATGGCGGTACCGGAGGGGGCGTCAATTTTGTCAGGGTGGTGCATTTCGAGGATTTCCACGGATTCAAAGTACGGGGCTGCCGCGGCCGCGAACTTCATGGCCAGTACGGCAGAAATCGCAAAATTGGGGGCAATCAGCACGGAACGGCCGGCGGCCTGGGCAGCTTGGCGAACCCGTGCGTAGGCGTCATCACTCCAGCCGGTCGTGCCGACCACCACGTGCGTTTCAGCTTGCAGAGCCGCCATCACGTTGGCTTCCGCGCTGGTCGGAATGGTGAAGTCGACCGCGTGGGTGGCGTGGGCGCGGCGTAACCCGGCGGTGATGTCGTCATCTCGGTCCAGTTGGGCGACCAGTTCCATATCCGGCGCCGCGCTGACTGCAGCACAAACTTGGCTGCCCATCCGACCTTTGGCCCCGATTACCGCGACTTTCAACATTTCCGGGTCCTCCCTTTCGTGGCGTGGCGCCAGGCCGCGCCGGCTATTTTTGCAGCAGTCCTTGGCTCACCAGAGCCTGACGGATATCGACGATTTCGGCCTCGCTGGGTTCGACCAGCGGCAGACGCGGACGCGGGGACTCAATCAGCCCCAAGGCGTAAACGGCCTGTTTCGCGTAAGTCGCCCCCTGACCAGCGCCCATAATGGCGCGATTCGAGGGCTCCAGCGCCGCATCCAATTCCCGCGCGCGAGCCAGGTCACCGGCGGCAACGGCATCCAGCAGGGCTGAAATCCGTTTGCCCTCCACGTGTCCTACTACCGAAATGACCCCGGAGGCGCCGCCCGCCAAAAAGAAAAAGTTCAGAGCGTCGTCACCGCTGTACCATTCCAATCCGGTGCGCCGCATGGCCTGGATTCCGGCGCTGACGTTTCCGGTAGCGTCTTTCACGCCTTTCACGCGCTCCAGCCGCGCCAGCCGATCCATCGTCTCGGGGGCAATGTGCACCCCGGTGCGACCGGGAATGTCATAGACCAGGATGGGCAGGTCACTTTCCTCGTGAACCGCCTGGAAGTGGGCGACAATGCCGTCTTGGGAGGGCCGATTGTAGTAGGGCGCGGTCACCAGCAATCCGTCGGCGCCGTCCTGAGCGGCCGAGCGCACCATCGCCACCGTGTGCGCCGTATCGTTGGAGCTGACCCCGGCAATGAGTTTGATGTCTGGACCTATCGCGCGGCGCACGGTTTGCAACAGCTGAGCTTTTTCGTCCAAGTGCGTGGCGGGGGCTTCCCCCGTGGTGCCGGAAACCAAGATGGCGTCGCAGCCGTTGTCCACCAGGTGCTTCGCCAAGCGAGCGGCGGATTCGTAATCCACCGAGCCGTCCGCGTGGAAAGGAGTCACCATCGCTACTGAAAAACGCCCAAAAGTACTCATGCAGTCATCTTAGGCACTTTGTTCACATGATGGAAACCCCGTCCGCCATGTGGACGCAAGGGGTGTGGCAGAACTGCGGGGACGGCTTTATTCCTCCGGACCCAACCGCACCTCAATAGTGGCACGTTTCGCCAGTTCAGCCGCCCAATCCTGTACTTGTGCAGCAGTGACGGCCTGCATCTGGTCCAGCTTTGTGTCCAGCGGGATATAGGCCCCGCGCAGGATTTCGGCATGAGCCAGGCGATTGGCACGCACGGTATTGTCCTCCAGACCCAGCAGGGTGGCGCCGCGCAGCTGGCCTTTGGCTCGGGCTAGCTCATCCTCGGGGATTGAGTTGGCGGCGATGTCCTCCAGTTCGGCACGCAGCAGCGCCGCCACCTGGTCAGTATTCGCCGGATTGCAGGTCGCGGTCACGCCGAAACTACCCGCGTCCCGGTAAGACGAGTTGAACACGTAAGTGGAGTAGGCCAGACCTCGCTTTTCCCGGATATTTTGGAACAGACGCGAGCTCATTCCCCCGCCCAACACGGCGTTCATCACGTTCATGACGGGCATATTCGCGTCCGCTACCCCCGGTCCCGGCCCGCCAATGACGACCCGACTTTGTTCAAACTTGCCTGCGACTTTAAAAACCCCTGATTCGGGTTTCCAAGCACCCTGACCAGCCGCGTTGAGACTGTTTGTCCAGCTGTCAGCGGGGTTGCCCAGCGGGACGGCTGCCACGGTGTTGAAGTCTAAGGCAGGCTGGGCCGGGTCGGGTGCGGATTGCCATTGCGGCCAGGGAGAATCGGGACGGTGTATAGACTGCATCACCAGTTCGCACACCTGGTCATGGTTGATGTCCCCCGCGGCCGACACCACCAGGCGATCCGGGGCATATCCGGCCTGATAGTGAGCCACTATTGCCTCCAGAGTGTCGGCTTTTACCGATTCAATCGTGCCGCCAATGGGACGCCCCAGCGGATGAGCCGCAAAGACCCGGCGGGTAAACTCGTCAAAAGCCTGCTCGCTGGGGTTATCCAGCGCCATCGTCAGTTCGTCGAGGATAATGCCGCGTTCCATCTCAAAATCGGCGGCATTGAGCAAGGGCGCACACAGCATATCCAGCAATACGTCAATGGCCATGGGCACGTCCTCGCCCAAAACTTCGGCGTAGTAGTGAGTGCATTCCCGGCCGGTAGCGGCGTTGGAATCGCCCCCGACCGCGTCAAATTCCATCGCTATCTGATGGGCGGTGCGCCGCGGAGTCCCTTTAAATAAAAGGTGTTCCAAGAAGTGCGTGGAGCCCCGTGCCCCTTCGACCTCGTCACGAGAGCCGCGCGCGACCCACAGCGCCACGGTGGCGGCGCGGGTGCCCAGCATATGTTCGGTGATAACCCGCGTTCCCCCGGGCAAAATGGTGCGGCGAATCGCTCCGTCTTCCAGGGTCACATCCGCCCCGGGAGCACCTGCGGGCAACGCCGGAAGCGGACACGCAACAGATTTCAAATCAGTCATAGTTACCCAATTTTACTAGACTAGGAGTCATGTCCCAGCACAACCTTGGCAAACAGGAAAAACCCGATGACCCCGACCAGTCTCCCGCCAACGCAAAACCGGAGGGGGAACCTCGTGCGGGGAAAAATCCTCGCGACAAATCCGGAAAAGCCCCGGCGCGAAAACAATCCCTGTGGCGCTCCGCGGCTGACGTGTGGCCGTTCGTAGTGGGGTCTTTCGGGTGCGCCCTGGCGGCGTACTTTTTGACCTATGCCGGCTCGGCCTATGAGCAGCCGAACTCTCTGACCACCGGGGCTACCGTCATGCTGATGATTGCCGGGTCTTGTGTGCTGGCTGCCACCGTGGGCTTGGTTCACCTGGCGTTTTTTGTGTCCGCAAAAGTGTTGTGGGCCATCGGGGCGGGTCTGGGTGTGGTGCTGTCGGTGGCGGCCTTCGTTGTGGCGGGGATGCACGTCGCGCCCGGCTTCGTGTTCTGCGTGGCGTTCCTGGTGCTGTGCGTGCTGGGATACTTCCTGGGTCGGCGCGTTGACGACTACCGCGCCCAGTTCCCCAAACGCAGCCATTTCCTGGGCGACTGGGACTAGGCATTACGCCCGCGGCCAACCTCGCGGGACCGAGCCGAAACCACGGCCGTTTCCGACCGGACTTATGCAGACGCAAACCCCACTACGAGCGGCTGAGCGGGACGCTTTTGCACACTACTTCAAAAGGACGTCCGCCCGCGCAAGGCGTCGAGCTGGCGGCGTTCCTTTTTGGTCGGTCGCCCGGTGCCGCGCGGTCGATAAATGACGGCCGCATTAGCGGGATTCGTCAAGCGTTGTGGGGTGACGTCCTCGTAACATTTCACGGCTTCAGGCGCCCCCACGCGCTTGGGAATCAGGGCTTTTACCTTCAGAACGCGGTCGAAACCCGCGACCCGCAGCCGTACCTCGTCCCCCGCCCGCACGGCGCTGGAGGCTTTCGCGCTGACCCCGTTGATTTTCACGTGCCCGGCGCGCGCCGCCGCGGTGGCCAGAGAGCGCGACTTCACCTGTCGCACCGCCCACAACCACACGTCGACGCGCATTTTTTCCATTCCTCCAGTCTACCCGCAGCCGGGATTTTCGGCTGAAAACCGGGGGAATCTGGCGAAACTGCGGACCCTAGCGGGGGCGGGATTCGCAGCCCACCCCGTCGTGATCCCCGTCAAATTTGTTCTGGAATCCCGGATCCTGCGGGGTGATGGGTCGGCCCAGGATTGCCCAGACTTCCCGGCAGTTGGCGTAGCTGGCTCCCGAGCCTCCTGGCGCACCTGGCTGCGGCGCGGGGTTTGCCGCGGGAGGGGCCGCGTCCTGCGGCGGGGGCGGCGGTTCTGTCGGAACAGAAGCCGGCACGGTCCCCGAGGGCACGACCACCCCACTGTCGGCAGGCAGTGCCTGGCCGGGACAATTGCTCAAGATCCGTACCATCGCGTCGCGTTCAGCCTGAGTCACCCACAGCCGATACTTCGCTTTAACCGCAATCTGGCGCGAAACGTAGGCGCACCGGAAGTCCTTATGCGGCGGCAGCCACGTCGCCGCGTCTCCGTCTGACTTTTGCTGGTTGAGCCGGCCGTCCACTGCCAACAGGTTCAACGGATCGTTCGCCAGGGTTTCGCGCTGCGCAGCAGTCAAGGCTTGGGCGCCTTTCTGCCACGCATCGGACAGGGCGACCACGTGGTCAATCTGAATGGCCGAGGCTTGTGACTTGTCAAAATACTTGGTTTCCCCGGAATATGGCTCGGCCAGGATCCCGCTCAACACCACGCATCCGCGTGTATTCGCGCGCCAGGTTTTATCGGTCAAATCGCGGTTCAAGATGTCGTTGCGGGTGTCGCAGCCGTTCCGGTCGATATCGCGCCACCTCTGGCCGAATTCCGCGCGCCGATAGCCGGTTTTCGGTGCTCGCCCTTTCACCGGCAAGGTCGCCAGCACAGTCGCGGCGTCCCCGGTCGCTTCCGGCGTGGAGGCGGTGGGACTGGGTTCCACAGTGTTTTCTGGGGTCTGCGTGGGGGAAGTGTCAGAAGGCGTGGGGGTGGGTTCCACGGTGTCACGCGGCGCCTTGGTGGAAACGGTTGGACTAGCAGAGACAGCAGGCTCAGAATCGCTGGCTTTGCTCCCCAGCGCGTTGCCGCATGCCACCACAGCGAACAGCACCCCGGCGCCCACCAGCAGCTTCTTGGTCTTGCTGGCTTTGGGCGGGATCTGAGCTGGTCCGTGCGGCGGCGCCGGGATTCCTTTCACAGCCTCATTTTAAAGCGCAGATAGGCTTTTTTGAGCGACCCAACCGCGTCCCCCGATGCCAATTCGCATTCAAATCGGGGTTGCTAGTCTATATAACCACCTACCCCGATTTAATCCCCGATTTCTAACGCCCACGCTTGGCGCTACGCCTATATATATGTATAGTTAGAGGTGTTAGGGAAACCGCTCTAACAAAGGAAAAGCCCCGGGAACAATCCGGGGCTCAGCGGAAAGGGGATAACGATGATTGCACTCATCAGTATCCTGGTTTCCCTTCCTAACTCCATTCTAGCGCTGATTCTCATTCTTGAGAAGATGCAACGGAAAGGTAAGGAAGAGTGAGGAAACCGCCCCGTCCCCTCACGGGGGCGGGGCTCCGCTGAAAAAAAGGGGCTACCATGTTTCTTTCACTGCGCGGCGTCGCTGCTTACACCGGTCTTTCCGAAAATACGCTAAAGGCGTACTCCCAGCGCGGCTATATGCCCGCGCCCGATGTCAGGATAGGCACGGGCGAAAAAGTCACAGCCAACGGCTGGTCTACCGACACTATCGACCATTGGCTGGCTAATCGCCCGGGGCGCGGGGCGCGTACCGACCTGAAAAAGAGCCAAAAAAGCAAAGGCAGACTAGCAAAAAACGGCTCGAAAAACCCCAAAGCGCCGGATACAAAAAAGCTCCCGCGGCTGGATTCGAACCAGCAACCTGCCGATTAACAGTCGGACGCTCTGCCGTTGAGCTACGCGGGATTGCGGATAAGATTCTAACAGAACCTTTTCGCGAATGTCCACTCGCTGCGAGGTTACCGGTTTTAGGCCGGTAGGCCCGCCATGTCGCGCACCTGGGATTCCAAACTGGACAGCGCGGGCATGTCGCCCGGTGCCAGCGCCCCGAAAGCCACGACTTCGGAAAAGCGGCTCCCGTCCGCCTTGGCTCGCACCGAAATCCGCACTTTCGTCCCGGAGGGCAGTGTCGAAAACTGGGTATAGATTTGGGACTTTTGCAGGTAAATGCGCGCGTAGTCTCCGAAGGCCTTGAGCATGGTCGACTCCGGGTTCTTTAGCAGCAGCGGCGCTTTGCCCGGGTCGGGCCAGGTCACACTCAAAGTGTCGGTGTCGCGATCCCACCCAATCTGCTGCACCTCGTGCCACTCCCAGCGAGTCACCTCGCTATCTCGCCTGATTAAGCCGCTGGGGTCGGCAAACAGCCACAAGTCCTGGTCCGCAAAGTACAACGGTATAGAGTTGCGCCCGCTCCGGGGCAGCAGCGCTTTCAGTTCCGCGGGGATTTTGCTTTTCCTCAGGCTCATAAGCTCCACTGTATCTCAGCGGGCTACCTTCCCTCGCGGGCATTTCCACGCTTCCCGGCGGCAACACCGAAAATGCAAATTCCCGGCGTTCAGAAATACCACCTGAGCTCAGTAACTTGTTAGTATGTTTACGCCCTGTTAGCTCAGTCGGTCAGAGCAGCGGACTCATAATCCGTTGGTCGTGGGTTCAAGCCCCACACAGGGCACTTTTTTGTGCGAAAATCCGCTCTTTGCCGCGACGTTTTTCCCGCTTCACGCTAGACTGGAAACCTAGCCGAAAGGGAACAAAAATGCAGATACACGCGATTGGCGGAGACCTCACCGAGATGAATGTGGACGCGATTGTCAACGCCGCGAACTCCTCACTATTGGGGGGCGGCGGCGTCGATGGGGCGATTCACCGAGCTGCCGGTCCGGAGCTGCTTGCGGCCTGTCGCAAGCTGCGTGAGACTCGTTTTCCCGACGGTCTGCCGGTGGGCGAAGCGGTCGCCACCAGGGGGTTCAACCTGGAGGCGCGGTGGGTCATTCACACCGTCGGCCCCAACCGTCACGCCGGACAAACCGACCCGCAGCTGCTGCACGACGCTTTTGCGAACTCCTTGAGTGAAGCCGCGCGAGTGGGCGCCCACGAGGTGGCGTTTCCCGCCATATCCGGCGGAGTCTACGGCTGGGACATGGCCGAAGTCGCGCGCATCGGCGTGGCAGCCGTACGCGAGTGGGCCGCCGGGACCCACCCCTCTCGTGACACCGACCCGACCGGTGATTCCGCAGCTCCAGACCAGACCAAAAACGCAGAACCCCCGATAGACAACGTGTATTTCGTCCTGTTTTCCTCTGACGCGCTGGAGCTGTTTCAAGCCGAAATCGCCCGCACCGAACCGGAGGATGACTCCTGGCCTCCCGACGACTTCGAGTTGGCGCCAGGGGACACGAAAACCCACCGCAACGGCATGACCTTGGTCGATGCCTATTGGATTCCTGATGAAGAAGTCGCCTCGTATCGTGCCGATCGCAACGCGGCGGCCGCGGCCTACACAGAGGCGTTCCGCGCCGAGGGCTACCGGGTGTTTCGTGAATGGGCTGGCTCGGAGGATGGCGAGGCCATCACCGCCAGCGACAGCGCGGGCAACCTCCAGGCCATGATGCACTTAGATCCGCAAGCGGTCCAGGAATGGCAGGAATTCTCAGCGAAATACGGCACCAATGCCCACGCTGAACTGGTCAAAGCCATCCGCGCCGAGCATCAGTACCTCAAGTCGGCGCCGACAGACTAACCCCGCTGCCCGCGGACAAACCGGCGACGCATCCGCTTTTACCGAGCCTCGCCAGCCCGACGGACTTTATCCGGTATAGCACTGTGCTCGCGGCGCTCCTGCCGGGTCGTCTGCCCCAGTCTGCGCCAGCCCCGGCCTCCCACAGCGATTACCGGGAGCGCCGGTTCGCCTCCCGCAAAGCCCGCTGCGCCTCGCGGTCGTCCTCGCGCTGGCGGATAGTTTGCCGCTTATCCCACTCTTGCTTGCCTTTCGCCACTGCAATCTCCACTTTCGCGCGTCCGCCCACGAAATACAGCTCTACCGGCACAATCGTGTAGCCTTTCGCGGCTACCGCCCCTTCGAGTTTCGCGATTTCGCGCTTGTGCAGCAGCAGTTTGCGCTTGCGTTTCGGAGCGTGATTCGTCCAGGACCCGTAAAAATATTCCGGAATATTCGCCCCTTGCAGCCACGCTTCCCCGCGGTCGACTTCAACCCACGCTTCGGCGAGCGAAGCCCGTCCCATCCGCAAAGCCTTGACTTCGGTGCCGGTCAGCGACAATCCCGCCTCGTAGCGGTCCTCCAAAAAATAATCGTGCGCGGCCTTCTTGTTTCGGGCGATGACTTTCTTGGCATCCGACTCCGCTTTGGCACGCTGAGAGGGGGTCAACTTCCCTGGCTGACCCGACACAGCAGCAGCTTTTTTACCCATAGAGTGCAATTTTAGCGCAAAAGCACGGTCTGCCAACTTTTCCCCGCGTCGCCCCTCGGTCTTCACCAGGCCGGGTGGCCGCCAACCCGTCACGAACTCGCCACGGTTTCGTCACGGTTTCGTCACCGATTGGTTACCGATTCATCACGGACTCATCACCAGTCCGGCCGCTCGCCTACCCACTCTGGTGGCGCCGCCCTCGTGAGGCGACCGCCTACAGCACCCCCAGCGGGTTGATAGTTTTCCCGTTTTGCCACACTTCAAAGTGCAGGTGGCATCCGGTCGAACCGCCGGTAGAACCGACCAAGCCAATGACCTGACCCTTCTGCACGGAAGCACCGACCGAAACTTTGAACTGGGACTGGTGACGGTAGGTAGTCTGCCACTTGGAGCCGTTGATGGTGCCGTGGTTGATATAAGTCGATTTCCCGCCGGCTCCATCCCAGCCGGCGAAGCTCACCGTTCCGGACTGCGAGGCATAAATCGGGGTTCCGCACCCTATCCCGAAGTCCGTACCAGCATGGAGTCGCCGCGTCTTCGTAATGGGGTGGACTCGGTATCCGTAAGGCGAGGTCACCGACAGCGACGATAGGGGCGCGCCAAATATCCCCCCTGAAATGGAGCGAGCCGGCATGCCGCTCGGCTGTTGATTCAGCGCGGCAATTCGCGCCGCCGCGGCCGCCTGCGTGGCCTGTTCTTCCGCAATCTGTTTTTCAAACGCCGCCCGCTGATTGTTCAACTGCCCTTGCTGGGCGACCTGCCTTTGTTGCAAATCCTGGAATTCGCCCAGCTTTCGTTGCTGCTCAGCGCGAGCCTCATCGGCGGCTTGCACCGCCTGCTGAGCCTGAGTCTCCAGTTCCCCAATTTTCACAGTCACGGCCTCCTGGCGAGCCCGAGCGTTGTTATTAGCCGCGTTTGCCTCTTGAGCTTCCACAATGGCACGATTTTGCGACTTGGTCGCCGTGGCTGCCACCTGCGCCCGCAGCGTGAGTTCATCCAGGGACTGGGAATCCAGCAGCAACGAAAGCGGCGAAGTTTCCAGCATCGCCCCGCGATAAGCCATGCGCGCCATCTGACCGATAGCGACTTGCGTTTTTTCAATGGTTTGCTCGCCCTGCGCAATCTGTTCGCGCAGTTCCTCTTTCTGACGATTCGCAATCTCCAGCCGGCTTTGAATTTGCTGATGTTTCGCCTGCGCATCAGCCAGTTTCGCCTGCGCATTGGCAACCTCAGCTTGCGCCGCGGGAATAGCCGCCTTGGTTTGCTCGAGGGACACCGCCAGCTGCACCAGATTCGCGTTGACCCCCTCCAGCTGGGCCGCCAGTTCCGCTTGCTTCTTTCTGGAGGCAGCCTGCTGCGCCTCGAGTTTCTTGCGTTCGTCGGATTTCTTGTCAGCCTTCACAAGGCCGGTCGCCGCCGCCGCCCTTGCACTAACGTTCGCGGGGGTGAGCGCCGCGTTAGCATAACTGAGCGAAATGGTGGACATCGAGGCGATCCCGAGTGCCGCCAGCGCCCCCACCAGGGCGGTCAATTTCCTTCGCACGTGCTCACCTCCTTCTCGGTCGCCACACCGCAAAGCGTGATGTTTCAAGTTTAGCCAAATACCGCGACTTTCCCCGTCCGCAACATTGCCAACGGAGCCCTAAACTCTGGTGTAGCGGTTCAGGGACGCCGCCGAAGCCACGACAGCCAGCAAAATGGCCGCCAGCACCAGGAACGGCGCGATGAGCAACACATCGTTGGGTGAAATGAGCTGGACGACTCCGGAAAGTCCCGACAGCCAGGACCCGACCAGGAACTTTACGCTGGCCCACAGAATCGCCACCGACCCTAGGGCACCAATCGTCGCCGCAACAGCGCCCTCCACCATAAACGGCAGCTGTACAAACAGGTTCGAGGCTCCGACCAAGCGCATAATGGACGTTTCGCGTTCCCGACTCATCGCGGACAGCCGGATAGTGGTGGTAATCAACAGGACCGCGGCGATAATCATGGCCACCGCCAGCCCGATAGCCAGGTAAGTCGCCTGATGCAATCCGGTCAGCAGCTTTTCCAGGATCTGCTTTTGGTCAATGACCTGGGCGACCCCGTCACGTCCCTGCAGTTCCTCGACGACCACGCGGTACTGTTCCGGGTTCTTTAGCTTAATCCGAAACGAAGCGGGCATCATATCCGCTTTGACATATTGATAATACTGTTCCGTGCCGGCCAGCTTCTTGAAACTTTCGAAAGCCTCTTCCTTGGTTTCGAAATACACATTGTCGATGTACTTGCTGAGACGCTCGGACTTCAACTGTTCGTCAATCGCCGCAATCTGCGCCTCGCTGGCCTCCTGACCGTTGCAGTTGGGAGACACGTCGTCCTTGGTACACATCGACACGGAAATCTCGATTTTGCCGTACCAGGTATCGCGCAGGTTATTAATCTGCATTTCCGCCAGCACCGCCGACCCCACGAACAGCAGGGAGACGCAAGTCACGATAATGACCGCAACCGTCATCGCCAGATTGCGCCGCAAACCCTGGCCTACCTGGGATAATACGAAAGTAAATCGCATTACTTACGGCCTCCTTTCCGTGCTGTCCCGACACCTTTTGGTTTCGGTAACGCCCCCGCGTCCGCGGCGGGGCGGTCGTCGGCGGCGTCGGTTCCTTTCGGGGCTGACGCTCCGTAGATACCGCGGGCTTGGTCGCGCACGACCCGGCCTTCGTCCAGTTCAATGACGCGTTTGCGCATCTGGTTCACAATTTCTTCGTCGTGGGTAGCCATCACCACGGTGGTGCCCGCCCGGTTAATCCGGTCCAACAGTCGCATAATTCCCAAGGACGTGGCGGGGTCCAGGTTGCCGGTCGGCTCGTCCGCGAGCAGAATGGGTGGACGGTTCACCATGGCGCGAGCAATCGCCACGCGCTGCTGTTCGCCGCCGCTGAGCTCGTGGGGAAAACGCTTGTCTTTGCCGCCCAAACCGACCATCTGGAGCACTTCGGGGACGACCCGGCGAATGACGCGACGTGGCTTGCCGATGACCTGCAGGGCAATCGCCACGTTGTCGTACACGTTCTTGTTTTCCAACAGGCGAAAGTCTTGGAACACCACTCCGACTTGGCGGCGCAGCGCCGGCACTTTCCACCTCGACAATCGCCCTAGGTCCTTGCCCAGGACCAGAATCTTCCCCTCCGTGGCGCTCTCTTCGCCGAGCACCAGCGAGAGAAACGTGGACTTTCCCGATCCGGAGGTCCCGACCAGGAACACGAACTCTCCCCGGTCAATAGTGAGCCCCACGTGGTCCAGCGCCGGGCGCGCTCCCCGCTTATAAATTTTGGTGACGTTGTCGAAGGTAATCAACCTTTTCCACTCCCCAGTTCAGTTTCAGATACGCTACTAAGTCTATTTATAACGAAACGATAAAAACGGAGTGACACCCGCAGAAGTGCAATCGCAGGGAAAAACGCGATTATTACCGCGCAAAAGGGCGTTCGCGGGGTGAGTTTTTCCCGTCTGTTGCTCGGTGGGTCCCCTACTGGTCGCTGTGCTTTTCCTGATGCTTGCGCCAGCGAATCGCCGCGTCGATGAATCCGTCCAGGTCGCCGTCAAATACGCTGTCCGGGTTGCCCGATTCATAGCCGGTTCGAAGGTCTTTGACCAGCTGTTGCCCATAGAGGAAGTAGGAGCGCATCTGGTCGCCCCACGAGGCTTTGACGTCCCCCGCCAGCTCCTTTTTCTTATCGTGCTCTTGCTGGTGACGCAGCATTAGCAGGCGTGACTGCAGCACGCGCATCGCGGCGGCTCGGTTTTGAATCTGGGATTTTTCGTCCTGCATCGAGATGACGATACCGGTGGGCAGGTGGGTCAGTCGCACCGCCGAATCCGTGGTGTTCACGGACTGGCCGCCCGGCCCGGAGGACCGAAACACGTCAATCTTAATGTCGCTCTCGGGCACTTCGATGTGGTCGGTCGTCTCAATCAGGGGAATGACCTCCACCGCCGCAAAAGAAGTCTGGCGCTTGCCCGCCGCGTTAAACGGGCTGACCCGCGCCAGCCGGTGCGTCCCCGCTTCTACTGACAACATCCCGTACGCATAAGGGGCATCGACCTGGAACGTTACCGACTTAATCCCCGCTTCTTCCGCATAGGACGTATCCAGCACCTTGGTGGCATAGTTGTGTCGTTCGCAATACCGCAGGTACATCCGCAGCAGCATCTGCGCGAAGTCGGCGGCGTCCACCCCGCCCGCTCCGGAACGTATGGTGACGACCGCGAAACGCTCGTCATATTCCCCGTTCAGCAGGGTTTTCACCTCCATCGCGTCCAGGTCCTGTTTCAACGTTTCATAAGTGTGTTCCGCATCGGTGAGTATCGCGTCGCGGTCCTCCCCGCTTTCTTCCGCCCCCAACTCGACCAGGGCTTCCATATCGTCAATCCGCGCCTGCATCGCCCGTAAACGCTGTAAATCGGCCTGCGCCACCGACAGCGATTGCGTGACTTTCTGGGCGTTTTCTTGGTCGTCCCACAAGTCCGGGGCGGCGGCTTGTTTCGTCAAGTCGGCAATCTTTTGCTCCAGCAGCTCGGGGTCCATCACCGCCGAAATCGTCGCGAAAGACGCGCGCAGTTTTTCAATGAGGGGCTGAAAATCATCGGGGGAAATCACCTTTTTACCTTACTGGTAATCCGGTGCGGTTCTCAAATAAGTTGCGTGGCACGGCGCCGGGTTTATACTAATCCGGTGGCTCGCGTCTCCGAGTTTAATCCCGGCCGCAAAATCTCGGCGGCATTTTTGATAACTATCCTGGTGGGAACGGTATTGCTGATGCTTCCGGTGTCCCGGAGCGGAGCTGCGGTCGCGACGACTTTCGACGTCGTCGCCCCCCGAACTATTCCCACCGGCGTCCCCATCTTCGGGCCAGCGTTTGCCGGCGGCGCTCCCCTCTCGGTCGCGCTGTTCACCGCCGCCTCGGCCACCAGCGTGACGGGACTCATCGTGGTGGACACGGGCAGCTACTGGTCCGCTTTCGGTCAAGCTGTCGTCCTCGTGCTCATCGAGTTAGGCGGCATCGGCACCATGACCATGGTCACCCTGCTCGCCTCGGCGCTGCGTAAACGCGCCACTTTCGAGGACCGTGCCATCGCCAAAGTGTGGTTCGGCCTGACTCCGCGCGAAGTGCGCCATTCTGTGGCGCAAATCGTGGTCGCCTCGTTCCTGTTGCAACTGGTGTTTTCTGTCTTTAACAGTCTCTATCTGTGGTTTTCCGGGCACGCCGCCTCACCGCTCCAGGCGATGGCGCACGGGGTTTTCCTCACGGGTTCCGCTTTCAACAACGCCGGTTTCGCCCCTTACGAAGATTCCCTGATGAGTTTCAGCGCCGACCCTTTCCTGCTGTTGAGCCTGGCGGCGCTCATCGTGATAGGAGGCTTGGGCTTCCCCGTCTGGCTGATGCTCTACCGCAACGGCCTGCACTGGTGGAAGTGGGGCATGACTACCCGCATCATGCTGCTGGGAACCGCGGTGGCGATTGTTTTCGGCTGGGTTGCCATCACCGCTCTGGAATGGCACAATCCCCACACCCTCGGCGCAATGCCCGTACCGCAACGTTTCCTCAACGGGCTGTTTTGCTCAATCTCGCCGCGCACCGCGGGTTTCAACTCCCTCGATATTTCCCAACAGTACCCGGAAACCTGGCTCATCACCGATGGGCTGATGCTGATTGGCGGGGGTCCGGCCGGTACCGCAGGAGGTATGAAAATCACTACGGTGACCGTGGTGATGGCGACCCTCTGGGGTGAGATTCGGGGGGCTCACGCCATCAATATCCTGGGCTGGCGCCTGGCCCGTTCGGCTCAGCGTCAAGCCTTGGCGGTGTTTTCGCTGTTTTCCGGCCTGGTCGCGGTAGGAACTTTCCTGCTGATGCTCTTTACACCTTTCAACTTAAACCAGTGCCTGTTTGAAATCTGTTCCGCCCTGGGTACCGTGGGTCTGAGTACCGGAATCACCCCCATGCTACCTGTTGCGGCGCAGTTCATGGTCATAATCTTTATGATTCTGGGACGTGTCGGACCGCTGACTTTGGCGGCGGCTCTCGCGACCCGGAAACGGCCGGTAGCCTACGAACTTCCTCGTGACCACCCCCTCATCGGTTAGGACAACGAAATGAATATGTTTAATCAGAAACCCTCCCCGGAATCTTCGGCCCATGAGGCAGGCAACCCGCAAAGCGCGGTCGTCATCGGCTTGGGACGTTTCGGCCTGAGCATGGCGACCGAGTTGGAGGCCAGCGGCGTGGAAGTGTTGGGTATCGACTGTAACGCAGAAGTCGTGCAACGTGCGTCGGCGCTCCTGCGGCACGTGGTGCGGGCGGACGCCACCGACAAGGAGGCGTTGGCCCAGCTTGCCGTAGACGAGTACGCCTGCGGGGTGGTCACGATTGGCGCCGACCTCGCCGCCTCCATCCTGAGCGCCTCTGCCCTGCTGACCCTGCACTGTCCCCAAGTGTGGGCGAAAGCCTCCAGCGTGGAACAGGGCGAAATCCTCAACCAGATGGGCATCACTCGCGTGTTCTATCCGGAATCTGAGATGGGGTTGCGCGCTGCCCACCAGGTCGCGCAGTCTTTCGAGAACTACATTGACCTGGGGCACGGGTTTGCCCTGGTCATCACCAGTTTGGGGCCGCGCTACTGCGGGAAAACCCTCGGTGAGCTCGACGTGCGCCGCCGCGATGGATTCTCTATCGTGGCGATCGAATCACCCACCGGCACTTGGGAAACCGCTCATGCCCAGACCATACTGTCCCCTGAAGACCGAGTCATGGTGGTGGCGCCGACTCGGATTATCTCCAAAGTTACCCGCCAAGATTAACGAAAAATCCCCGTAATCGTAAAAGAAAAGGGCAACTTCCGTAAAGTAAAATTGTTTTACGTATTCTTAACATCTGCCCCGCGCTAGCCTTAACAATCCTTTCTTACTATCTGACTTGGGAGTAAAAGTTCGATGTATGAAAGGAACACAATGAAAATCTCTCGTATTGGCGCGATTTTTGGCGCTGGTTTGCTTTCCATGTCTTTGTTGACCGGCTGTGGGGGCGGTGGCGATAAGCCTGCCTCCGGTACCGACACCGAGTCCAGTGAACCGACTTCGACTCTGAGCGGCACCGTCACCGGTTCCGGCTCCTCCGCGCTGCTGCCCCTGGCAAAAGCCGCGGCAGATGCTTTCATGCAGGAAAACCCCGATGTGACCGTCACAATGAACGGCGGCGGCTCCGGTGAGGGTCTCAAGCAGGTTGCGGCCGGTTCCGTAAACATCGGCAACTCTGACGTTTTCGCTGGTGAAAAGCTCGATGCGACCCAGGCCGCCGACTTGGTCGACCACAAGGTTTGCACCATCACGATGGCTCCGGTGGTCAACAAGGATTTGGGGGTCACGGACCTCACCACCGCCCAGTTGACCGACATCTTTACCGGCAAGACCACGAACTGGAAGGAAGTTGGCGGCCCGGACGAAAAGATTGTGTTGGTCACCCGCCCGGCCTCCTCAGGTACTCGCGCCCTGTTTAAGACCTGGGCGCTGGGCGGTGCCGAGGAAGCCTCCAACCAGTCCCTCGAGACCGACGACTCCGGTACTCTGCTCCAGACTGTGACCCAGAACAAGGGCGCTATCGGCTACGTGGCGCTGTCCTACCTGGCTGGCAAGGACGAAGTTCAGCCGGTCGCTATCGACGGCGTGGAACCGACCTTGGAAAATACCTACAACGGCAAATACAAGGTGTGGGGCTTCGAGCACATGTACACCAAGGGTGAGCCTGATGAGGTAACCAAGGCGTTCCTTGACTACATGATGGGCGACAAGTTCGCTGGCGACCTGGAAAAGATGGGCTACGGTGTGTCTTCCAAGATGTCAAAGGAAGCCACCGATTCTCACCCTGACCCCGCGGCCTAAAGAGGCTCAGGCGCAACTGAACAAATGGCTACCACAGCTTCTTCGGTGCGGGAGCCTGAATCGATGGAAACAAGGATGACTGAACTGGACGTGTCCACTCGTCTCAAATCCACAGATTCAGCGCTCCCGCAGGCGCGTAATTCCGCGGCGGATTCATCTCCGGCTCGGCCGCGGTCCGACTCGAGCGGGGCGGACAAACGTTTCCGTTTGGCAAACAAAATCGGCGGGACCATCGTGGCGATTGCAGGCATTTCCCTCATCGTGTTAACGGTCGTTATTGGCCTGTTCCTGCTGTACAAAGGTTCTTTCACCTTTACCGCGTTCCAGCACACGGTGGGAGAATTCCTGTTTTCCCCGGACTGGGAACCGCAGGACAGCCCGGACTTGACTCTGCGCGGCAGTGTCGGCGCCCTTATCTTTATTCTGGGTTCGCTGATGACCTGTTTCCTGGGCCTGGCCATCGCTACGCCTTTCGCGTTGGGAGCCGCCGTGTTCATTACAGAGATTGCTCCCCGCGCGGGTGAGCGCCTGTTCCGTCCCGCTGTAGAACTGTTCCTCGGCATCCCTTCCGTGGTTTACGGCTGGGTCGGCTTGACCGTCCTGGTGCCTTTTATTCGTGACTTTTTTCACGCCCCCCTGGGCGGCTATTCGGTCCTAGCGGCGGGCATTGTCCTGGCGGTCATGATTTTCCCGACCATCACCACCGTTTCCGCCGACGCGATTACCGCGGTTCCTTACGATTATCGTGAGGCGGCCTACGGCTTGGGTTCTACCCGCTGGCAGTCGATTTACCACATTGTCCTGCCCGCGGCCAAGAAGGGCATTTTGACCGGCATTATCCTGGGTCTGGCCAGGGCTTTTGGCGAAGCTCTGGCGGTGGCGATGGTCATCGGCAAGACTCGCGCCTTGCCCGCAGACATCCTCTCTCCGACCAGTTCGCTGACCACGGCGATTACCGCCGACATGGGCAACACCACCAACGGCGGGGAACACAACTCGGCGCTGTGGACCATGGCTTTGCTGCTGTTCCTCATCTCAATGTTCTTTATCTTTGTAATCCACATCATCGGCGCGGAAAGGAAGCAGAATCAATGAGTACCGCTACGACTACCGCTTCGGGTCTTTCCGCCCAGATGGAACACCGCATTCGCCGTGCCAAGAGCATCAACAACCTGATGACCGGCGTCTTTGGCGCTATCGGGGGTTTCTTCCTGATGTTGATTGTGGCGCTGGCGGCCTACATCGTGGTTCGTGGGCTGCTGAGTTTTGACCCCGTGTTCCTCAGTTTCACCCGTGACGGCATCATGAACCAGGTGTTCAACACCGTTTACCTGGTGTTTTTGTCCCTGATTGTGTCCGTCGCTCTCGGCGTTCCCGCCGGAATCTACATGGCTGAATACGCTCCAGAAAATCGCTGGACCGGGTTCATCCGCATCTCTATCGAGTCCCTGTCCTCCCTGCCCTCCATTGTGGTCGGACTGTTCGGTTACTTGGTCTTTATCCTGATGGTGGGGCAACAGTGGAACTTGCTGGCTGGCGCTTTGGCGGTTTCGATTCTGAATCTGCCCTTGGTCACCACGTCCACCGAGTCGGCTCTCCGGGCACTACCCCAAGACCTGAAGTACGGTTCCGCGGCCTTGGGTGCGACCCACTGGACCACCATCGTGCGGGTGCAGCTCCCGGCGGCCCTCCCCCACCTGATGACCGGGGTGGTGCTGGCAGCAGAGCGTGGTTTCGGGGAGGCTGCCGCCCTGCTCTACACCGCCGGTATGTCCACCAACATCAACTGGTCCTCCACAGACATTACCTCCCCTACCAACGCGTTCAACCCTATGCGTCCCGGCGAAACCCTTTCGCTGCACGTGTGGGCCATGCGTACCGAAGCGGTGGAACCAAACGCGGTGGATATCGCTAACTTCTCAGCCGCGGTGCTGGTGCTGATTGCCCTCCTGTTCTCGATTTTGGCTCGTACTATTACCAAGCGGGTTCACGCCAGCCTGACGGGCCTGTCTGACCAGGCTCCCAAAGGCGGCAAAGGCAAGTGGCGTAAGGCTAACTCCGACACTCCCGTCCCCGCTGCTGACACGGTGAACCATGCCGAACCGACTATTGACGCGTCGAACTTCACCGACCGTTTCCACCCTAAAGGAAAGGAATAATCACTCATGACTGGGCAAACTAACGTTTTGGAGTCCCCCGCAGCGCCCAAAATCTCCACCACCGCCAAGTTTTCCGCACGTGACCTGCACCTGCATTACGGCGACTTTGAGGCTCTCAAGGGAGTCAACATCGACATTCAGCCCCGCAAAATCACGGCTTTGATTGGCCCCTCCGGCTGCGGCAAGTCGACCTTCCTGAAAACCCTGAACCGAATGAATGACCTGGTCAAAGGCGTCCGCATCACCGGACAGGTACTGCTGGACGGCGCGGATATTTTCAAGGATATGGACGCCATCGCCCTGCGCAAGCGGGTGGGCATGGTGTTCCAGCAGCCTAACCCGTTCCCCAAGTCGGTCTTTGACAATATCGCCTACGGGCCGCGCATCAACGGGATTCGCAATCATCGGGAACTGAGCGACATCGTGGAACGTTCCCTGCGTCAAGCCGCGATTTGGGACGAGCTAAAGGATCGCTTGCAAAAGTCCGCCGTGGGACTTTCGGGTGGTCAGCAGCAGCGTCTGTGCATCGCCCGCGCTTTGGCTACCGAACCGGACGTTATCTTGATGGACGAACCGACCTCCGCTCTCGACCCGATTTCTACCTCCAAGATTGAGGAACTGGTCGTGGATCTGGCTCGGGATTACACCATCGTGATTGTGACCCACAATATGCAGCAGGCTTCGCGCATCGCCGACAACACGGCGTTCTTCCTGCTGGGCGAACTGGTGGAGTACAACGATACGGAAACTCTGTTCAGCGTGCCTTCGGACAAACGCACCGAGGACTACATCACGGGTCGGTTCAGCTAACACCGTGGTTTCGCGCGCCCGGCAGATTCCGCGGGGTGCGTCAGGGAAATAAAGTTTTGAGTTATGAAACAGAAAGTAGAGAGGTAATGCGTTCCCGATTCGATCAACAACTCATGCAGCTCAAAGAAATGCTGGTTGAGACCGGAGAGCTCTGCGAACAGGCCATCAGTCAGACCATGGTGGCCTTGTCCAGTTCCAGCGATGAAATCGCTCGTGAAGTGATTCGGGCTGATGCCCACATCGATCAGATGGAGCGGGACATTGAGCACTTGTGCCTGAAATTGCTGTTGCAGCAGCAGCCGGTAGCCGGGGATTTACGCCAGGTTTCCGCCGCTCTCAAAATGATTACCGACATGGAGCGTATCGGCGACCAGGCCGCGGATATTGCGGAAATCGTGAAGTCTACGGATATGTCCCTGGTGCGGGGATTCCCCAAAATTCCTCAGATGGCGGCGAAAACTGCCGAGATGGTCCACGACGCGGTCCAGTCTTTTGTCGACCGCGACCTAGCTTTGGCTACCGCCACCCAGGCGGCGGACGACGCGGTAGACCGGATGTTTGATGAGGTCGCCACCGAGATGATTGATTTCATTGTGCATGCTGACGCGGCGGACGCTCAAAAGGCTATCGACGTCATCATGATTGCCAAATACTTGGAACGTATCGGCGACCACGCCACGAACATCGCCGAGTGGGTGGATTTCGCAATTACGGGGGTACACGATGTCAGCTTCGACACAAAATCCGCCTGAATCGGGCGCTCCCTGGAATAATGGGAGTGTGATTTATTTTGTCGAGGACGACCTCAACATTCGGGATCTGGTTGTTTATACCCTCGGTTCCACCGGTTTTACCGCTCGTGGTTTCGCTGATTATCGGGAATTTCGCGAAGCGATGGCACAGCTACTCCCGGAAATGATTCTGCTGGACATTATGCTGCCTGGCGTTGATGGCATCCAGATTTTGCGCCGGATTCGGGCCAACCCGGAAACCGAGGGCATTCCGGTCATCATGGTCACGGCGAAAGGCGCCGAGTTCGACAAGGTTAAGTCCTTGGACTTGGGGGCGGACGACTACATCACCAAGCCGTTTGGCATGATGGAGCTGGTGTCACGAGTCCGGGCGGTGTTGCGCCGCGTGTCTCGTCCCGCCGACCCCGCTGCTGAGGACGAGGAAATCCTCACCATCGGCACTATTGACCTGAACCTTCCCCGCCACACGGTCGCTGTTGAGGGCCGAGAGGTGAAACTGACTCTAAAGGAGTACCAGCTGTTAGAGGAACTCATGAGCCAGCCGGGGATTTTGTTTTCCCGCGACAAACTGCTGGATTCCATCTGGGGATACAGTTTCCACGGCGAGACACGCACGGTCGATGTGCATATTCGCACGCTGCGCAAGAAGCTCGGCGCGGCCGCGAAACACATCCAAACCGTGCGCGGCGTTGGATATAAGATTTCCGAATAAGGGCGCTGTTAGCGCAATCGCCACCGAATCAAGGGAGATTTTATGCGACGCAAGATCCTGGGGGCTATCTCAGGTATTTCCGCCATAGCCCTGGTGCTTGCTTATCTCGGCTCTGTCGTGTTCTTTTATGGGGTCAATCGCACCAACATTTTGGATGCCCTGACCGAGGAAGGCGACCTGTTGGCGCTGAGCCTGGAACACCATACCGATGATATTCAGACCCAGATGCTCACCGACTTTCACCGTCAGACTCCCGGGGTTCGCCTAACTTTGGTAGCCGGTGACGGGGAGGTTCTCTATGATTCCGAAGTTCCCGCCGCTCAGATGGCCAACCACGCGAGCCGGCCTGAGATTGTCTCGGCTTTGAGGCGCCAGGCTTCCGGGTTGGGCTCCGATATCGTGGTGCGTGATTCTGACACTCTCGGCGAGGATATGTGCTACTACGCGCGGGCTATCCCGTCGGGCAAAATCGTTCGGGTGGCGCGTCCCGTCCGCACGTTTTATGCCACGGCCCTGTCCGGGTTGCCGATTTTGGGCGGCATTGCCCTGGGCGTGTTCGGGCTGTCTTTCCTGATTGCGCGGCGTCAGGCCCGCCTCATTGTCGCGCCGCTGGAACAGATTGACCTGAACCATCCGCTCTCGGGCACCCCTTATGACCGCGACCGGCTGCCCGAGAGTGGGCGGCACACGGGGGTTTTCGGGAACTCCAGCGTTTTTGGTGGCGGAGGGATTTTCGGTTCGGGTGCCTACACCGACACACCAGCGGAGGACGAGACGAGCCGGTCTGACTCTGCGGAGCCTCCCCTGCCCCACGCTATGCTCCAGGCCTACGGCAAGGACCACGAAACGGTCCCGATTTACCCCGAGTTTTTGCCGCTGCTGCAGCGTCTGGAACATCAGAATCGGGACAAGGAAGCGGCCGCGCGTTCTCGCCGCGAGT
>NZ_CAMYBV010000018.1 GCF_947254095.1 uncultured Mobiluncus sp. | reverse complement strand
TGGGCATGGACTTCCTTATCTTTCTCGCTAGACATTCCATTTTGTCATTTTTCCCACGTTTGCCCAATCTATTTTATTGTTTCGGGTGCCAAGCCTGTTAGGCTCAAGGCTGCCGGCTGGAGTGAGGTGGCCGTAATACTGACGCTGCAACCGCCGATTTGCGAATAAGGCGCAAAATGGCGTAGGATATTTCCTTGTGTGTCGCCAAAACCGGCGAAAATCAATACTTTTGAGGGAAGAACATTGGCAAATATTAAGTCTCAGATAAAGCGGATTCGCACCAACGAAAAGGCGCGCCAGCGCAACCTGTCCGTGCGCTCCGAGCTAAAGACCCTGGTGCGCAAGACCCGCGAGGCTATCGAGGCCGGGGATAAGGCCGCAGCCGAGGCCAACTTGAAGGTGGCCACCCGTCACCTCGACGTGGCAGCTTCCAAGGGTGTCATCCACAAAAACCAGGCGGCTCAGCGCAAGTCCAAGCTGGCTACCCGCGTTGCTGCCATGCAGTAACCGGTTTCTCTAAGCTATTTTGAAAACGTCCACTTCGGTGGGCGTTTTCTTTTTGCCCACTGGTCCTCTGACCCCAATGCACTTGCGCGAACGACCGATTTCACGTTGCTCAGTGCAGATTCTGCGAAACTAAAATCGCCATAAACTGCAGGTTTAGTAAACCTAGTGTCAGCAGGGACGCGTATTCTGGGTTGAAATCGGTCGCTCGTGCAACTACTCCAAAAACCAAGTGCCCAGCGGCACTGAAATTCAGGAAATAAATAACAGAACGCTGACGGAACTGCGGGAGCAACAGCCCTGAAAAATACCGGCAACCGATAACACGGGCAGGGTTCATCGATGTTCAGGCGCGGGCAACTGCAACGTAAAAGCTGCCGCTCAGCCTTGTTCAGGGCAAACGGCGTACACAGAAGAGGTGTTGCACTGTTTACTCGCTTTGGACACGAATAGCTTTTCGTTGGTAAAGCCACCACCAAGGGAAACCTTTTTGCCGATTTCTAAAACAGTTCCATCTGGCAAGGTAACGGATTTGTCTGAAATCTGGCTTCCATTGGGTAATAAAGGTACTATCGCGGGAACCTCATCGTCACCTCCGAGCACCAAACATCCTTGCTCATCAACCTGCAGTGTTCCGGTTACCAAAGCGGAATTGCAAGCATCGCTGGACCTATCATTCACGATGGTATAGAAATCCGCAGTTGCGCTGGTAGACGGGCTTGCCGGCTGCGTTGTCGGGCTAGCCGCCGAGGCGTCATTTGCGGGCTGCGTGTCGGATTCACCGCAAGCTGACAACCCAAATCCGAGAGCCACCCCCGCAACTATCCCCAACACACTATTGCGAATAAATGTATTCATAATATTTCTCCCAGAATCTGTATAACTGTTGAGAAAAACCTAGCTTGCCGGCAATTTTATCAACGCAGATATTTCGTGTAAATGGGTCAAATCCGCCGATTACGGCATTGCGTGGCCGCCTCGCTATCGAATTCATCCGCTCTGGGTCACGACTTTTTCGCCCGTAGGTCCCCTGGTCTAAACTGGATACGTTGATTGTCGGAAAGAAGAGGAATATGGCTGAAAACACCCCGGAAACCCCAGACACCCCCCAACACCGCTACACGGCTGAAATGGCGGGGGACCTGGAAGCAAAATGGCAACGAATTTGGGACGAAACCGGCGCATTTAACGCGGATAACCCCAGTGGCTCTCTGGCCGGTGACATGGCAAAACACGAAAAATACTTCATCCTCGACATGTTCCCCTACCCCTCCGGCAAAGGTCTGCACGTGGGACACCCGCTGGGCTATATCGCCACCGACGTGGTCGCCCGCTACCAGCGCGCCCAGGGCAAGAACGTGCTCTACACCATGGGTTATGACGCTTTTGGCCTGCCCGCCGAGCAATATGCCCTGCAAACCGGCCAGCACCCAGCCATCACCACGCATGACAATATCGCCAACATGAGCAAACAACTGGCTCGCATTGGCTTGTCCCACGACCGGCGGCGCTCTTTCGCCACGACCGACCCGGACTATTTCAAGTGGACCCAGTGGATTTTCCTGCAAATTTTCAACTCCTGGTACGACCCCGAAGCTCCGCGCCGCGACGGCTCCGGAAAGGGCGCGGCCCGGCCGATTACCACCCTTGTGAAGCAGTACGAGGACGGCACACGCCCCACCCCGGACGGGCGGGCGTGGGCCGAGCTTTCCGCAGTGGAACAGGCAGAACTCATTGACGCCGAGCGCCTGGCCTACGTGGCATACGCGCCGGTGAACTGGGCACCAGGATTGGGCACGGTGCTGGCGGACGAAGAAGTCACCGCCGAGGGGCGTTCCGAACGCGGCAACTTCCCCGTGTTTAAGACGAAACTGCGCCAGTGGATGATGCGCATCACCCGCTACGCGGACCGGCTGGATGCGGATCTGGCCACGATTGATTGGCCGGACAAGGTCCGCACTATGCAGCACAACTGGATCGGCAAGTCCTTTGGCGCCACCGTAAACTTCCAGGTCGAGGCCGGTCAAGGGCCGCAGCCGCAGACGTTGCAGGTGTTCACGACCCGGCCCGACACCCTATTCGGCGCGACTTTCATGGTCATTTCCCCGGAACATCCGCTGGTGGGTGCCGAGGACTGCACGGACGCGGAGTTGCAGTTGCCGGACGCTTGGCCGGAAGGGACCCGACCGGAGTGGACCGGCGGATACGCGACCCCGCGCGAAGCGGTGGTGGCCTACCGGGCACAAGCCAGCGCAAAGAGCGACAGCGAACGGACTGCGGAAACCGACTTCACCGAAAAGACCGGCGTGTTTACCGGCATTTTTGGGACGAATCCGGTCAATAGTTCCCGGGTGCCGATTTTCGTGGCGGATTACGTTTTGATGGGGTACGGAACCGGTGCGATTATGGCTGTGCCCGCCCACGACGAGCGCGATCACGCCTTTGCTCGGAAGTTCAACCTGGACATTATCCAAACTATTTCCGGCCCGGACGGCCTGGATGTACAGACGGAACCCTGGACCGGCGACGGCGTCATCGAGAACTCCGCTAACAGTGAAATCAGCCTGAACGGGCTGGGCAAGGCCGAGGCTATCGCAAAAATCAGCGACTGGCTGGCTCAGACCGGGCGGGGCGAAAAGACCGTGACCTACCGCCTGCGTGACTGGCTGTTTTCCCGGCAACGCTACTGGGGCGAGCCTTTCCCCGTGGTTTACGGCTCTGACGGACGGGTTCACGCCCTGCCGGAAGAGATGCTGCCCCTGGAGCTGCCCGAAGTATCGGACTTCCGGCCCCGGACTTTTGACCCCGACGACGCCCACTCCACCCCGGAATCCCCGCTGGACCGCGCTACGGACTGGATGACTGTCGAGCTGGACCTGGGCGAAGGCAAGCAGACCTACACTCGTGACCAAAACACCATGCCGAACTGGGCGGGCTCGTGCTGGTACGAGCTGCGCTACACCGACCCGGACAACTCCACGGCTTTTGCCAGCCCCGACAACGAAGCCTACTGGATGGGACCGCGCCCCGAAGCCGGCAACCTCAGCGGCGGCACGGATTTGTACGTGGGCGGCGTGGAACACGCGGTGCTGCACCTGCTGTACGCGCGTTTCTGGCACAAAGTGCTCTACGACTTGGGATATGTGTCCAGCTCAGAGCCGTTCCATCGCCTGTTCAACCAAGGCATGATCGAGGCCTACGCCTACACGGATTCGCGCGGGCAATACGTTCCGGCTGACGAAGTGGAGGGCAACGAAGAGGATGGCTTTACCTGGAAGGGCCAGCCGGTCAACCGCGAGTTCGGCAAAATGGGCAAGTCGCTAAAGAACATCGTCACCCCTGATCAGATGTGTGCGGATTACGGTGCGGATACGTTCCGGGTCTACGAGATGTCGATGGGGCCGCTGGATATGTCCCGCCCGTGGGACACTCGCGCGGTGGTCGGTTCTCAGCGTTTCCTGCAGCGGCTGTGGCGCAATATCGTCGATGAAAACACCGGCGCGCTCACCGTCAGCGACGACGCTCCGGATTTGGCGACCGCAAAAGTGCTGGCTCGCACCATTCACGATGTCACCGTGGAGTATGACAATCTGCGCGTGAACACGGCTATCGCCAAGATGATTGTGCTGAACAATCACCTCACCGGACTGTCCCAGGTGCCGCGTGAGGCCGCAGAAGCGCTGGTCGTGATGGTCGCCCCCATCGCTCCGCACATTGCGGAGGAACTGTGGGAACGTTTGGGTCACCAGGGCGGAATCGCCCGGGCCGCGTTCCCGGTCGTGACCGATGAGTCGCTGTTGGCGGCCGACGAGGTCACTTGCGTGGTGCAGGTGGCGGGCAAGGTGCGCGCGAAAGTGTCGGTGGACCCCGAGATTTCCGAGGCGGATTTGCAGGCGAAAGTCCTGGCGGAACCGGCCGTGGTGAAGTTGCTGGACGGGCGCGAACCGAAGCGAGTTATCGTGCGTGCCCCGAAGCTCGTGTCCCTGGTTTTGTAGGATTTGTCAGTACAAAAAATTCGCTAAATTACGGGATTTCAACGGTTTCTGGCTTGCAAACTTAGGTATACCTAACTTAGGCTATACCCATGAAGAGAGTTAAAAACAAGCAAATTAAAGAAACCTTGACCGTAGCTGCGCTTTTGTGCCTGGGAGCCTCTCTCAGCGCGTGCAGCGGGACTCCCAGCTCCAGTTCGGATTCAGCCGCACCAGGCAAACCCCTGGTCCTCACCACATTTACCGTGTTGCAGGACATGGCTCAAAACGTTGCCGGAGACCATCTGGAAGTCCGCTCTATCACCAAACCTGGGGCGGAAATCCACGATTACCAACCCACACCCTCGGACTTGAAGTCGGCGCAGAAAGCGAAACTGATTTTAAATAACGGGCTGGATTTGGAACGCTGGTTCACGAAGTTTACCGCCGATCTGGATGCCAAAAAGGTCAATGTTTCGCAGGGCGTAGAGCCCATTCCGATTACCGAAGGCGACTACAAGGGTAAGCCCAATCCGCACGCTTGGATGAGCCCGAAAAACGGCGCCCTCTACGTGAAGAATATGGCAAAAGCCTTCTGCGATTTAGATGCAAAGAACTGCTCCGAGTACCAGGAAAATGCCAAACAGTATGGCGCCAAGATTGAAAAAGTCGGCGAGGACATCACGTCCACGCTTTCTCAGCTCGACCCGTCACAACGTACTTTGGTCAGCTGTGAGGGAGCATTCTCGTATCTGACTCGTGACTATAACCTCAACGAGAAATTCCTGTGGGGCGTAAATGCCGAAGGAGCCCTCACTCCCTCTCGCGTAGCGGAAGTGGAAGACTACGTGAAGCAAAACCACGTTCCCGCAGTTTTCTGCGAGTCAACCGTGGGAGACAAAATGCGACCCGTTGTGGAAGCCACAGGTGCGAAATTCGGTGGGGAATTGTATGTTGATTCCTTGTCAGACTCAGATGGAGACGTTCCGACCTATCTGGATCTGTTGCGCTACGACGCAGATTTGATTACCCGAGGATTGACTCAGAAATGAATGATGCTCTCGACAACCGCATAGAGCCAGGCGGGGCTGCAGCTGAACCCAGCCCAAATTCAGCCCCACCTGTATTAGAAGTCTCAGATTTGCATGTTCGTTACGGAGCTAATGTGGCACTGGAAGGTGCCAGTTTAACCGTGCCGCGCGGTCAAATTTGTGGTCTGGTAGGGATGAACGGATCGGGAAAATCAACGCTGTTCAAATCCATCACCAACAGTGTTTCGTATCAAAAGGGCAGCATTAAAGTTGCCGGAATTGACGCGAACCAAGCCCGGAAACAGAAACTGATTGGTTACGTTGCACAAAACGAGGAAATCGATTGGGACTTCCCGGTTAACGTAAACCAAGTCGTCATGATGGGGCGGTATGGATTCATGGGATCTACCCGTCGTCCCAAATCTGCAGACGTGGCAGCAGTGCAAGCCGCGTTAGAAATGGTGGAATTGCAAGATTTACAGCAGCGCCAAGTTGGGGCGTTGAGTGGCGGCCAAAAGAAAAGGGTGTTTATCGCCCGCGCGATTGCCCAAGGTGCGCCGCTCCTGCTCCTCGATGAACCGTTTGCCGGAGTAGACAAATACTCCGAAAGCAATATCGTCGATTTGCTGCGCAAAATCTCGGCAAAAGGCACCACGGTGGTGGTTTCAACCCACGATTTGGCTTCTTTGGAAAAGCTCTGCGATGAAGTGGTTTTGCTGTATCGTCGCGTAGTTTATCAAGGTGATCCCGCTGGCGCCTTAGACCCGCAGAACCTTGCGAAAGCGTTTGGATTAAATCCCGCCGCGTCAGGAGGTGGAAAGTGAATTTTTATGAAGCTTTCATCGAAATGTGGACGCAGCAGTTTATGCTCCGCGGCATCATCGTCACCGGAGTCGCGGCGGCAGTTTGTGCCGTGTTGTCCTGCTGGCTGGTCTTAATTGGCTGGTCATTGTTAGGTGATGCCCTGTCCCACGCAATTCTTCCCGGAATCGTCGCGTCCTACCTTTTGGGAACGCCCTTCGCAATAGGAGCCCTCGTGGCAGCTTTGCTGGTGGTGGGATTGATTGGCGCAGTGCGGGGGCGCGGACGGGTCAAAGAAGACACGGCTATTGGGGTGGTATTCACGACAATGTTTGCCTCCGGTCTGGTCTTAATCAGTCTGTTCCCCAGTCACATTGATTTGCACCACATTTTGTTTGGCGACATGCTCGGCATTACCAGAGCCGATATGTGGCAGGTCTTGATATTGAGCCCACTCGCTCTGGTGCTGTTGTTATACAAAAAACGGGATTTGGTGCTGTATGCCTTCGACAAGACTCACGCCCACGCTATCGGCATCTCTACAAGCTGGTTGGCGACTCTGTTGCTGGTAGCTCTGTCTTTGACAGTCGTGGTGGCGATGCAAGCAGTGGGCGCAATCCTCATCGTGGCACTGGTGATTACCCCTGGCGCAACCGCCCGGCTGCTCACAAACCGGTTCAACGCTATGCTATGGATAGCTCCTTTGTTTTCCGTATTCTGCGTCGTGCTGGGAGCCTATATTTCCTACTGGTTCGATACAGCGTCAGGAGCCACGGTCGTGCTGCTTGAAGGCGTATTGTTCCTAATCGTTTGGCTGGTGGATTTGCTTCGGCAAAAGCGTCTGCAGCGCTATCATGGCGCGCAGTCTGTCGCCCCCGGCCCTGACCCGGAACCTCAACAGGTTGCTTCTTGAGGCACCCCTCTAGGGCAGGCCGAGGTAGCGCAAAATTGCCTTGGCGCTGCCCTTGTTGAGGTCACCGAGTTGCGCCAGCTGACCCAATCCAGACCCGAAAACAAATGTATCGCCGGTGGTGGCGGCATCTTTCAAGGGCGGGGCGATGCCTTCCCACAGGAACTTGCCGTCAACGACCCCGTAGCTGAGCAGCCCGCCGTTACCCTCCGTGAACACGGCTATCGCCAAGATGATTGTGCTGAACAATCACCTCACCGGACTGTCCCAGGTGCCGCGTGAGGCCGCAGAAGCGCTGGTCGTGATGGTCGCCCCCATCGCTCCGCACATTGCGGAGGAACTGTGGGAACGTTTGGGTCACCAGGGCGGAATCGCCCGGGCCGCGTTCCCGGTCGTGACCGATGAGTCGCTGTTGGCGGCCGACGAGGTCACTTGCGTGGTGCAGGTGGCGGGCAAGGTGCGCGCGAAAGTGTCGGTGGACCCCGAGATTTCCGAGGCGGATTTGCAGGCGAAAGTCCTGGCGGAACCGGCCGTGGTGAAGTTGCTGGACGGGCGCGAACCGAAGCGGATTATCGTGCGCGCTCCGAAGCTCGTGTCCCTGGTTTTGTAGCCGCCAAGTCCCGGTGGCACCTAACGTGATTGCATCAACGACCTATTTCGCGGACACATCGGTAGGGCGTGAATCGCCTAAAAGGCTCTAGCTGCGGTTTCGTATTTGGCTTTCGTGTCAAAAGGGCAAATGCCGCATTGAAATCGGTCATTCGTGCACGCTGCGTACTAGCGTCGGCGCGAACCGAACACGCCGCGGGTGATTTCGCGCGCTACCTGGGTCCCCGCCGAACGTAAGAAAGATGTCAAAGCCTTGTTCAGCGGGGAGTTCGCGCGGGCTTTCGCCTCGGCTCGGGCCGCGCGTTCTGCCGCGGCAGCGTCTTTGCGAGCCGCGGCCGCTTCTTTCGCTTTTTGCTGACGTATCTGCAGTTCCAAGCGTTTTGCTTCCAGTTCTAGCCGGGCTTTTTCGTGGGCGTCCTGGGCGGTAGCGGAAACGGAATCGCTGGTGGCATCCCCCGGTTGGCTCGTGGCACCATCGGCCTGGCCGGCTGGTTTGCCCTCAGCGCTGGCGCCCTGGCCACCACCGGCGCTGGCCGGACTGCCCTCACCGAGGTTGCCGATAACGCCGTCCTGCAAATCCTCAAACGCAGTGTCCCGCTCCACGCGAGTCCCGTACTTCGCCTGCAACGGTGACGCCGCCACCGCTTGTGACACTGCCTCGGGAGCGGCCGGACCCATCACGGAGGCCGGAGCCCAAATCCGGGTCGGCGCGCTCGGGGTCGGGCATCCTTTCGGATCCAGCGTGGTCACAATCGCTTCGCCGGTGCCTAGGCTGGTCAGCAGTTCTTCCACGTCAAAAGCCGATTCGGGGAACGTGTCCGCGGTGGCGCGCAGGGCCTTTTTATCGTCGGGGGTAAATGCCCGCAGGGCGTGTTGAATCCGGGTCCCCAGCTGGCCCAACACGTCAGCGGGAACATCCTTCGGGGTTTGGGTGATGAACACAATCCCCACCCCTTTGGAACGAATGAGTTTCACGGTTTGCACGATGGAGGCCAGGAATTCTTTGGAGGCTCCCGTAAACAGCAGGTGCGCCTCATCAAAGAAAAACACCAGCTTAGGCCGGTCCGCGTCCCCGACTTCCGGCAGCCCCTCAAAAAGGGCCGCCAGCAGCCACATCAGAAAAGCGGAGGCCAGCGCAGGCCGGTTCATCAGGTCGTTCATCTCCAGAATCGAGATAATTCCCCGGCCGTCCGCGGCGCGCAGCAAGTCGGCGGGATCAAACGCGGGCTCTCCGAAAAACACGTCCCCGCCTTGTGCCTCCAAAGTTGAGACAGCTCGCAAAATGACCCCGGCGGTTTGGGTCGACACCCCGCCCAGGTCTTTCAGCTCCGCTTTGCCCTCGTCAGTCAGCCAAGACACGACCGCTTTCAGGTCTTTCAGGTCCACCAGTTCCAGGCCGCGCTGATCCGCCCAAGAAAAGATGAGCTGCAGAGATTGGGACTGAGTCTGGTTCAACTCCAGCGCGCGCGACAGCAGAATCGGCCCCAAATCCGTGACGGTGGCTCGAATCGGCGCTCCCGGCGCGGTGTCGCTGGTTTCACCGAGTGATAGCGGCTGCACCGGAAAAGCGACCGGAGCCCAGTCCTGACCCTGCTCCTGCGTGCGCTGCTGCAGTTTTTCGGTCGGTTCACCGGGGCTCAAAAGGCCGGTCAGGTCGCCTTTCACGTCCGAAAGAAACACGGCTACGCCGGCGGCGCTCAACCCTTCGGCCAACAGCTGCACCGTGCGGGTTTTCCCGGTGCCGGTGCCGCCCGCAACCAAGCCGTGGCGGTTGAGCATTCCCAAGGGCAGGTTCACCAGGGTGGTGGGTTGCGGGGTACCGTCCGTCAGGAGCGCCCCCAGGGTCATGGTTGGTCCGTCGAATTGATATGCCTGCCCGATTTCTTCCAAAGTCGCTTTGTCAAGCTGTTTTGTTTGCGTTTTTGCCGCCACGTTGGGTTCCTTTCCTGAGCTTTCACTCCCGTTTAAGTCTAACGAACCACTCCGAGCGCGGGTGGACTATGGCGAGAAAAAGGCACCTCTAGCCCGTATAGCCGCCTCGACAACCGTAGGCTTACGCGTTCAGC
The DNA here is from genome assembly GCF_947254095.1 of uncultured Mobiluncus sp. GTDB lineage: Bacteria > Actinomycetota > Actinomycetes > Actinomycetales > Actinomycetaceae > Mobiluncus. The sequence continues at coordinate 30,728 of NZ_CAMYBV010000018.1, read as the reverse complement.
CACCTCGAACGTAAGGCAACGGCACGCCGCGCAGTGCGAGTCACGCTGCCATCCGCTCTTGTGCCCTCAAAACGGCCCCTAGGGCAGAGTGAGGTAGCGCAACACCGCCTTGGCGCTACCCTTGTTGAGGTCACCGAGTTGCGCCAGCTGACCCAATCCAGACCCGAAAACAAATGTATCGCCGGTGGTGGCGGCATCTTTCAAGGGCGGGGCGATGCCTTCCCACAGGAACTTGCCGTCAACGACACCGTAGCTGAGCAGCCCGCCGTTACCCTCGGTGAACACGGCTTTTGACCCGTCAGAGGCCAGCGGGGTCCCCGGAGCCTTCAGATTGATGGTGACACCGTCCCCGGTGGCCCAGGTTTTGGCCGCGCAGCCCGGCCAAGACGCGCAAGTATCGCTGCCATCCGCCAAGAAATACGTCCGGTTGGGCATCAGCACGGGGGCTTTCCCGGATTTCAAGGCCGCCAAAGCGCTGTCAGTGTCCAGCCGCAGCCCAGCGCGCAGTTGGGCGTGCAGAGCTTGAGCCGCTAGTGAGGGGCACTTTCCCTCCCCGACTATGGCACCGTCGGAGCCGTGAACCTGCCAATCGACCTCAGCTGCGCTCTGCGGATCCGCAGAGGCGAAAAATCCGGCTTCCAGCATGGAAATCTGTGACTCAGACCCAAGTTTAGAGGTGTCGAAAGAACCGATTTTCGTATTAATATTCTGAGAATAACTCCAGGTATTTTGCCGGTTAGACCCGTCTTGATTCGAAGTCGTCACCCCCAGCAAAGTCACCGACCCCCGAGTTTGCACCAGCAAAGGTTGGGCGGCCTGGGCGTTCGGCACCATGAGCGGGAACTTTCCCTTCCACGCAAAGTCCGGCGTGACGTAAACCGCCTGTGCCCCGGCCGAATTCCCCTCTCCAACTGCGATAGGCACCACCAGGAACTGGTCAAAAATCGCCCCCAAAACGTGCTCGCCGGTCGCTAAATCCCAAATGTCATTAGGCAAATCCCCCAACGCAACATTGCCACTGGGGTCGATCCGCACCACCTTTTTGGCGGCGTCAGACTCGCAGGTAATCGAGCTCTGCCACAGTTGTTTCAGGCAATAGTCCAGGGGTAGATCATCGTAGGTTTTCGACCACTTGGCGGTGCCGGTCGTTTCGTCGACGAGCGCAATAGCCTGGGTTTGAGCTTTGCCATCAGTGCCTTTGACCAGCACGAGCTGCTCGTTTTCGGCCAGTTTAGCGGTCACACCGGTAGCGGCGTCCTGAGCCGCCAAAGAGTCTTGAGAATCGGCGTAGCCCCACACTTGCACCGAGCGCGGATCCTTCATTTTCGCCGGCATGGCCAGGGTCCAGGCTTCTTTCAACGGGGCGACCGTGGTGATTTTTTTCACTTCCGCCTGGTTGCGAATCCGTGCGGTGTCACCAAACCACTGCATCGTGGCGGTCACCAAAACCACCACCGCCAGGGCCAGAATGATGGCGCCAATGATGCGTTCGACCAAGCGGGGCTGGCGCGCCGCGGTCGCAGAATCGCTTAAATCCGGTTTCTGTTTTCTCACTGCTTCAGTTTATCCCAGCTATAGCAACGAAAAAGTGCCTTTCAAGAAGTTTTCCACAAGGGAGGGCAATTCTGGGTTTTCCACAGGTAAAACATTTTCGACTTTCCGCCCCGGCGGGTCGCGATTAGTTTCACAAGCGAGGGTCGCAAAGTTCCCGGCACGACAGAGGAGGCAGCCTGGATGCTAAATAAGTTTGGACAAACGGACCGTGAACGGCTCACTGCCAGCGTGTTTGAGCGGGCCAGAGCCGCGGGGGTAGGCTATCTGGACGATGCCGAGCCGGATTACCGCACCGCGCGTCGCCCCGGGCCTCCCCCCGATTTTGGTGCGGATGGGAACCCGCCGCCTCGCGGCGCCCTGGCCGGTCGGGCCGAAGACCTGGTTCAGGGATTTGAAAGCAGTCTCCAGGTCAGGCCCGTGGCCGAGCGTGAGCAGCGTTTACGCTTGGCGCCCAGTCCGCGAGTAGCGACTTTAATTGCGGTGTTTATGCTGGTGAGCGGGCTTTTGGTGGTGGGTTGGCAGGTGTTTGCCGCCCCGCCCACGCCACCTCCCGACGGGGTGCTCTCCGGGGATGCCACGGGAAAAACGGATTCCAAAACGGGCAGTTCCGCGGGGCCGGGTGCCGCGCTGGACGCGGCTGAGGGGAAGTCCGGTAGTACCGCGACGGGCCAGGCCGGTGCTTCGCCCTCGCCGGGGGCCGCACCGCAGCTGTTTCTTCCCGGCGCGAACGGGGCCGAAGTCGTAGTTCACGTGGCCGGAGCGGTGAGCCACCCCGGAGTGGTTCACCTAGCCGACCCGTCTCGAGTGGCCGATGCTTTGGAGGCGGCGGGCGGAGCCTTGCCCGAGGCAGATTTGAGTACCCTGAACCTGGCTCGTCCCCTCACGGATGGCGAAATGATTTATGTCGTCCGGCCTGGGGAAACTCCTCCGCCGAGCGCGGGAGGAAACCCGGGCAGCGCACCGGGCTTGGGCACAAAATCAGCGGGGGCTGATGGCGAAAAAGTTAACCTGAACACCGCGGACCTGGGCGCTTTGCAGACCCTTTCCGGCATCGGCCCCGCCCTGGCGCAACGCATTGTGGATTACCGCGAGTCCAACGGGCGTTTCACCTCGGTGGATCAGCTCGACGAAGTTAGCGGTATTGGTCCGGCACTGATGGAACGCCTACGCGACCACGTGTGCGTGTGAGGATTTGTGATGACCGCACAGGACGAAACCGCGCTGATTGTCCGGCGGCTGCGGACCGACCGGGACTATCGCCCCGCCCCGCTGGATTTACGCTTGGCGATTCCGGCGGTGAGCCTGTGGGGGGTGCTGTTGGCGGCGGGAAGCCGCGGGGAGCGTGTCGCACTAGCGGTGAGCGCTGGGTTTGCCCTGGTCGCGGTCATAGCGGGGAGTGCGTTGGGGTGGTTGCACCGGTCACAAGGGCGTGGGGGCAGACGTGGAGTGCTCATGCCCGCCCGCGTGGGGAAACGCGCCACGGAAACGACCGCCCGGCGACGCCATCGCCTGTTTCCACGTGGATCCGGGCTGGCTACGCTGATGATTACTGCCTTGGTCATTGCCGTTGTTTTTGGGACGCTGGCGCTGCGCCTGGAACTCGATTCGCGTGATGCTCTGGCCGTAATTGGCACTCACTCGACCGCCCGTTTTGACGTGAAAGCCCAGGTCATCTCCACTCCGAAACTGAGTTGGAGGGACAGTTACCGCGTTGACTTGAGAGCGACCCGCCTGACTTGGCACGGCTCAACCTACCCCACCCGCGCCCTATTGCAGGTCAAGGGGGCAGGCTGGGACGGTATCCCCCTCGGTTCGTGGGTACGTCTGCGCACCGGCCTGGCCAGTCGGGACCTGTCCACCCAGTACCTGGGGTACGCGAAATCTCCGACCGCTCCTGAAATTATCGGGCCTCCGACCGGGCATTTTGTGTTTGTCAATGCAGTGCGACAGCGCCTAAGCGAGGCCACGGCGGGACTTTCGGAATCGACGGCGGGAATGATTATGGCGATGAGCTTGGGGCTAACCGCCGTCCAAGACCCCCTGGACCGCGAATCTATGCAGGTGGCGGGACTATCACACCTGACTGCCGTGTCTGGAATGCACCTCAGCGTTGTGCTGGCCGTGGCGCTGGGACTGACCGCTCGGAAACGCCGCGGGGTGCAAGTCGTAGTGGCAGCGGGAATCATGGGGATTTTCCTGGCCATGCTGGAAAGCTCCGCCTCTGTCACCCGCGCGGCAGCGATGGGGGCGTTGACGCTGGTAGGGCTGGGGATAGCCCGTCCGTCCCGCTCGGTGTCCTCCCTGTCCGCGGCCATCATCGGAATGCTGCTGGTGCAGCCGTTCCAAGCCAATTCCTGGGGCTTCGCCCTGTCGGTAGTGGCGACTGGCGCCATCGTAACCGGCGGGCCATACCTGGCGGCCTGGTGCGCGCGGTTTCTGCCGCGCCTGATTGCTCTGCCGCTGGCTGTTTCCCTCAGCGCGCAGCTGGCTTGCGCACCGCTAATGCTGGTCATGCGCGGCAAACTGCAGGTTTACTCTCTGCCGGCGAACTTGTTGACCGGAGCGGTGTCCTCCATAGTGACCGTGGGCGGTCTGGGGCTGGTCGCACTAGCGGCCTTGGCGGGGCTTACGGCCGGGTCGGCTCCCGTTTTTGCCCTGTCAGTGGGGTTATTGGAACAGGGCGCGGCGCACGTCACCGGGTGGGCTGCCGCGTGGATTGCCGGCGTGGCCAGGTTCTTTGCCAGTCGACCGGGAGCGGAAGTCGACTGGTTGGAAAACCCAGTGGCGGGCGTGACCGGGCTGTTGATTGTTGCTCTCAGTCTCGCGTGGGTGGCGTCCCAACTGGCTCGCGCACGCCGCTGGCGTATCGGCACACCGCTAAAACCATGGCTTCCAGGGCGTATTCGGGATCCCGCGAAGCCCCTTTTACCGCTTCGTCCGCGCGGGCAACCGCCAGGATAGCTAAGCCCAGCCGCTCGTCGTCCCAGCGCGGCGCAACGGCATGAATTCCCTGGGCAATACGCCCAAACAGGGGTTTAGGCGGATCCACCAGGTCCATCTGCGCGACCGCGGGGGGCAGTTGGGGAGAAAACGAGGTCAAAATCTGGCGGATTTTCGTGGCCATCGCCGAAACAATCAACACCGGCGCCACCCCGGTAGCTAAAGCGTGGCGTAACAGGCGCAACGCTTCGCCAACATTACCGGTCACGGCCGCGTCGGCGACATTAAACCCGGTCGCCTCCACCCGCCCTTGCAGGTACTGATCGACCTCAGCCAGACTCAACGGCTGCGCGGGATCCCCTACCGTTTGCAACAGCTGGGTCGTCACAGAGAGCAATTCCTCGAATTCGTCACCCAGCGCCGCCACCAGCGCCGCTACCGCGTCTTGGCTGATGGGACGGCCCAGCCGGCCAGCCTCAGCCTGGAGGAACTTTGCTTTCTCCTCCGGCCAGCGCAGCTCATCGCAGGCATAAACCTTTGCGGCTCCCTTTTTGCACAGGTCCAAGACCTTTTTCCCGCGGTTTCCCCCCGCATGCCACAGCACCAGGTAGGCATCCGACGCTGGGCTGGTCAGGTAAGCCTCTAAATCCTGGAGCAACTCGTCGTTGGCCTGTTCCAGTCCGGAAACGATGACCAGCGGCATCCCCCCAAAGAGGGAGGGGGAAGTCAGTTGGCTCAGGCGGGATGATCCATAAGTCCGGGCGTTTACCTCGGTGATTTCCGGGGGTTCCATAGCCCCGGCTTTTTCTGCCGCGTCTAGGGCCGCAGCGCGCAGGCTGGCTATGGCGCGCTGGGCGAAAACCCGTTGTTTACCCAGCAGCAGCACCACCGGAGCCAGCGTTGCGCGCGACCACGGCTCGAAACCAGCCCGGGAGCCTCTCTGAGCATTCTTCTTTGTTGCCACGCTTTAACTCTACATGCCTCCCGAGAGACAAAAATTCCCCTACTATAAAAGCGGAGCAGCACCGGGAGGGCTATCCGCCCCCACCTGATGCGCTTACTCAACACCAAATCCGCCCGACCGGACTTCTGCAAGCGAAAGGAAAACCTTATGGCCAGCGTATTTACGAAAATTATCAACGGTGAAATCCCCGGAAACTTTGTCTGGCAAGATGAGCAATGCGTCGTTTTCGCCACCATTGAACCGCGCAGCGACGGCCATATGCTGGTGGTGCCGCGTGAGGAAGTCGACAACTATCTGGACGCCGACCCGGCCTTGATTGCGCACCTTTCCCAGGTGGCCCAGATTATTGGACAAGCCGGGCGCGATGCGTTCAACGTGTCGCGCGCCTTGATTGTGGTCGCCGGTTTCGATGTCCCCCACCTGCATATTCATGTCATTCCGACCGATTCCATGCGGGTGCTGCATCCTGATGCCAAAGCGGCGGGCTCCCCGGACACCATCAAAGTCAGCTGCGACAAACTGCGCGGCGCCCTGATTGAACTGGGCTTTGGCGCGAACGTCCCCGAATCTTTGGAATCCCTGGGATAGTCGGGCTGCGCGAGAAAGCGGACTGGTGGCAGCGCGCCGAATCCGCACTAGCTAAAACCCGGGTTGGGGCACATTCAATTTGTCAATCCCCGCCCAGAGCGTTAGCATAGTTAACCGCGCCAAAAGCGCACTGCACCACTAGCTCAATTGGCAGAGCAACTGACTCTTAATCAGTGGGTTCAGGGTTCGAGTCCCTGGTGGTGTACTGTTTCAGCAGGGCAGTTGCCGCATTGATGCCCATTGCCTTATTTACCGTTTCAATCTGTTGGCCTAGAATATCCGACTTAATCGCGTTAATAGGTGTAACCAAATCCATAACACTCACGCCAAGAGTATCAGCCACTAGGTCAAGCTCAGCAAGTTGCCAAGCAACCTCATTTTTCCATCGTTTTGTAACCATGTTTTGGGTAAGTCCTAGCGCTTTAGCGAGTTTTACCTGGCTGTAGCCCTGACGTGCGGCCTCAGCTCGCACATTAGACGCGACAACGCTAGCGGTTCCAGATGTAGGTTCAACAGCAGTTTTCTTATACATGAGATTAATTCTAATGCCGTAAGCAATAAAATCAAGCACATAAACCACGACAGCACCGGCGTGTCGCACTCTACTCTAATGACATGAACATTATTCTGTTTGCATGAACTACAGCGATGTTATTAGCGAGACCGTAGCGGTCGCGCTTGCTATCAGGAAATCTAATCAGTCACGCTTTGCGCGTGAAATCGGCGTGAAACAGTCATATTTGAATTCTCGGATGAGGGGACGAAACCCCTGGACACTACGCGATTTAGACGTTTTGGCGGCTCATGGGATAGCCATCCCGCCCTACTCTCAGCCCGATGAGGGGGTGGAGCAATGACGACATCGACGATAACGCCGTTGTACGAATCCATCGCGGTGGGTCGCGTGGAGCGGCATTTGAGAGCGGCTTTAGTGGAGGCTCAGGAAGCGCTTGCGCATTGCCGGGGTCTCGCTATTGACCGGTTCGGCGACACTTACGGGCTTACCCAGGGCGCTGTGGATTCTCTTATCGACGCTTTGAACGAGTCCGAGTTTTGGGCAGGTGATGAGGCGTGATTATTACTATCACTATTGAGCCACCGTTACAGGGGCGGGTTGTAAATCCTAGGACGCTGACCCAGGGCGATGTTATACGTGTCGATGGTGACATCGTAATCGTGGACAACGTGGGAGAGGAAGACATTTGCATTCATGTCGAGGGCTTTAATGTGACAAAGAAACGCCCTGGCTCAAAGTACATATTTGCGGACGTTGATGTTAGGAAAATAACCGGTCTTCGTAGGTTCTTATTACTTCATTTGTGGAATGAACACGGGTTATGTACCCGTCTTCGTCGTAAGTCCCAATCTGACGAATCCCAATACGCGCGGCCTCATCATCCACATAAACCTCAAGGCACCAGGTCCCATCGGTCACAGCGGCGGGAACTTCCTCACATGCACGTAAGGAAAAGCTCCGATACTTATCGAACCATGTCACCGATATCGTGCCATTGCTGTACCGGGTCACCATCTTGTGATGACAATCTTCCAGCGCCTCTAACACCTGTTCAGGGTCATCCCATGGAAACCAGTAGTGAAAGGCATTGCCATAGCCATCATGTCCCTGAAATAAACAACTCACGTCTTGAGTCTACAACCTCATGGGGTGAGCAATGAGCAACAGTATTAATCAATTTTGGGGGGAATTATGAAAAACATTTATAAAAATCAACCGTTCACTGTATCTGTTCGTGAATGGATGCGTGCCAATAAAATTTTACAAACTGATTTAGCTGACCTTGTGGGTGTACCCCGCGGAACGCTGACACATTATTTAACTGGTCGCCATCCATGGCCGCCCGAGCTGGTCGCAGCTTTACTCAATCTTGGGTGTCCGCTTAGACCGGAAGAAAAGCCAGAGGCTACATCACCATCTCACGCGGACCCGGATACTCGTGAATGCCTGCAAAAGGCAGCTTATTGGCTTTTCCTCGCAGCTGGGGGACGCACAGAAGATTTTGAGAAATTGAGGAAGACGAATCAATGAACTCGACTATTAACGGCGAGACCCCGGCGGTGGTGATGGTGCAGTCTATGGCACGCGCCGGGTGGGGTGAGTTGGGCGGCAATGAGTGGCAGGGCGTGAGATCCACGCTTACCGCTATCGTGGCACGGGTACGCGGTAAGCGTGGCTATATGGACGCTACTGTTTGGCAGGTCAGCCAATCGGCGGGGCTGTCTACGCGCTGGACGGCGCGGTGTTTACGCATTCTTGAGGGGCTGGGAATCATCACCTGGAACCGCGGCGTGCTACAAGATGGCACCCCTACGGCGGGGTTCATTCAGGTTAATAAGCCTGTGCTGTTGCGTTTCGTGCGTGAGGCATGGGCTAAGGGTGCCGCGGCGTGGCAAGCCCGGCGGGCTGAGACACGGGCGCGACTGGCAGACCTGAAAAAACGAGAGCAACATAATCGCAGGTCGCGCCGTGTGGAACTGAGTACACCCCTTAACAATAATTTGGCGCGCCGCGCCTTCGGCGCCGGCGGCGCGCCAAATATTGAACCATCGAAAGAACCGCCCTCATGGGCAACAGGAAAGGACGAAACAATGAACGAAGACGATTGCCTACTTTGTGACCACGGCTATATCAAGGAAACCGGTAATTGTCCGCATTGCCACCGAATCCAAGACAGCCGCAACGATGAAACAGCCCGTAAACCGTGGACTAAAGAGCGGCGCAAAGCCTGGCGCAATGCTAGAGCACGGCGTAACCAGCAAGAACTAGACAGGCTTACCGCCGAAGAGCACCGCCGTACCAGTGAACTTTGGCAGTATGAACATCCGGGTATGAGCAGTCTCGACTGGCTGAAACAGCAGTGTGAGAAAGATAGAGCTGGAGTACGGTCATGAGTTGGGGTGGAAGGAAGGTCAAAGACCTGGCTAGATTGGCAGTCTCTATGTACGGCTCAAGCTGCATCTACTGCAAGGAGCCTATCGTGGCTGACTACTCTAACGAGGCTGTTTATGGTCATAACCACCCAAGACGGCTGAGCCTTGAGCACCTAATACCCCGGTCACGTGGTGGGACTGACAGTATCGAAAATCTCCGACCCTGCCACCTAGGCTGTAACTCTCACCGTGGCAACCGGCACCGACCGCCCCGCCCTACCAGCTGCGACCCCTCGCTGTTCCCGGCCTCGTTTTTCAGTAGCGCCCCCTGGGAAATGCGACCCCCCTGACTGATATTTATCCCCGAAAGCCTGTAAAAAAACTTGGAACGAAGCGGAAAAGTCGAGATAGCAACGAAAAGGACAACACTATGAGTGAAACGGACCTGAATAATTCATGGCAACCCGAATTGCCGGGCTTGGGTGATCCCTTCATGACTTCTAACGCTATGGTCAAGGCGGTTAAAGCCAAGATAGAATCATTGGCTTTAACCGCTGAGCAAACTCTCAATCTTGCTGCTGAGATACAGCTGTTGTACTCGCTGGCTCACGAGCTAGACGTGGCTTTCGCGGCTAATCGAAAGACTATCGCCCACGTCACAATGATTGGTCAGTTCAAAGAGCTGCTGGCAGCCTTGCCGGAATCGACTATTACCGATGCTGTAGACCCTTACGAGGTATTCCTAGATCAGCTCAATCAGGAAGCAGACCTGAATCATGTCGCCTAAGTATGCCACTAAGCGGAATCCCACGAATCCGACTACCGGCGGGCAAGTCGAGCTAGTAGCGCGGTTCCTACAGACCCCGCTGATGCCGTGGCAACGCCTGGTAGCTGAGGTTGCTTGTGAGAGGCAAGCAGAGCATCCCGAACGCGCCCGCTATCAGCGGGTGGTTGTGACGGTTCCGCGCCAGTCTGGAAAGACAACCCTAATCAAAGCTTTAATGGCTACCGTGGCGCAAGCTAACCCTGGCTGTGGTGTCTACTACACGGCGCAAACCCGTAAAGACGCAGTAGAGAAATGGGGCGAACTGGCTAAACAGCTACGTAGGGAGATGGGGACGGGACCTAACGGTAAACCCAGGGTAAAGGTCCTGGAAGGCACCGGCAACGAAAAGATTGTTTTTCCTGGGACGGAATCCACAATACAGCCTTTCGCGCCTACACCCGGCGGGCTGCATGGCAAGACCTCACCGCTAGCTATCGTGGATGAGGCTTGGGCATTTGACCAAGCCCAGGGCGATGACCTAATGGCCGCGCTTAACCCCGTTGGTTTGACCATTCCCCATTCTCAGGTATGGATAATTTCCACAGCAGGGGATACACGCTCGGAATGGCTCAAATCTCTAGTTGATGATGGGCGCGCTGGGGTAGAAGACCCCGAAGCGACCACGGCGTATTTTGAATGGTCAGCAGATGAAGCTGCAGCAGATGCAGACCTACGAGGTGATGAAGCCCTAGCCTTTCATCCCGCGCTGGGCTACACGCAAGAACTTTGGAAGTTGAAGGCTTTGGGTAAGGATGAGAAAGACCATCTTTACCGCCGCGCCTACCTCAACCTCTGGCCTACTGCTGCGCAAACATCGCTAGTCGATTTGGAAACCTGGGACAGTCTCGCTACTGAAACTACAGATGTTTCAGCCGGGGCAACTATCGCTTTCGACATTTCCGAGGGACGCACCGGGGCAACCATTTACGCCGCATGGCAAGCCGGGGACACAGTACATATACACCGGCTTATCTCGAAGGCCGGGGCGGCCTGGATAGAAATAGCAATTCAGCACTTGCAAGACACCCTTGCACCCGCCGCGCTCGTGGCTGACGATTCCGGGGACAACCGTCCAATCATCGAATCACTACGACGCGCTGGGGCTACTATCTACGCCCTAAAACCGAAAGAGTATGCAAGCGCGAACAGCGAGTTTTTCGCCCGCATTTCGTCCAAGCGTCTGGCTCACGATGGAACCCCCGAAATCAAAGACGCTTTTTCACACGCTGTAATGAAGCCGATGGCAGGAGGGCAAGCCATCTCGCCCAGGCACTGCACCGGTCCCGTGGACACCGCCCGTGCTGCTATCGCTGCAATATATGGAGCCTTGAATTTTGATTCCCGCCCCCAAATTTTCCTAGGAAGTGAGTAGCCATGACACGCTGGATTGATTCATCAGAGATTTCTCATGTAGCAATGTGCACTTGCGGATGGAGCCGTATATACCTAACGCCAGAAGCCGCGTACGCTGCTATCGCAAAGCACGAAGCGGGATGGCACCCAGAGCGTAAAACCGCACGTATAGCCGCATACAAATATTCTTGTCTGGCAAGACAGCGCGATCCGCGTCGCCCCGGTGAGCACATCCACGACACGCCGAAGAAACGAGAAAGGTAATTAACCTTCGGACACTTAAAACATGAGGTTGTTTAAGCGTTCGACACAAAAGCCCGTAGTGAACCCGGCTGTGCTGCCGCCGTCACGCGAGGCATATCTAGGACTTTCCCCGCGAAACGCGATGGGCTTGGAAGCCGTGTACCGTGCGCTCTCTATCTTGGAAACCGCCGCTAAGCAGCTCACTATTGATGCCTGGCGGGGTAAAGACCTACTCGACCCCGTGCCTTCTATCGTTCGCCGCCCTAATATAGGTTCCACTCAGTCCCGTTTCATTGTGGATACAGTCGCGTCTCTAGCGCAACGGGGAAATGCCTACTGGCTTATTACACGTGGACCAAATGAACAAATCCTGACCTTGGATGTTTTACCGCCTCTGGAAGTCACGCCCAAGCAAGACCCGCAAACTAAAATCATTGATTATACCTATCAAGGCAAGCTTTACACCCGGCGCGATATGTGCCACCTGAAGCTCCTGACGGTAGCGGGGCAAGTCGAGGGACTAGGCCCTATTCAGGCAGCGAGACAGAGCCTAGCAGGTGCGTTAGACCTCGCGGGCTATGCCTCTAGCCTGGTAAACGGTGGTGGGATACCCACGGGTATCCTCACCTCAGATCAAGCCATTTCACCGTCTTTGGCGAAAGAGACCCGTGACGAATGGAACGCCACCCAGGGAATCGGTAAGGGGATAGCGGTACTTGGTAAAGGCACGAAATTCCAGGTGCTTTCGCTGAAACCTGAGGAGATTCAATTTCTCGAAACACAAAACTTCAATGTGACCCAAATCGCGCGTCTGTTCGGCATCCCAGCGCGGCTCATGCTCGCACCTGTAGAGGGTAGCTCTACAACGTATGCTAACGCGCAGCAGGAAGATTTGCAGTTCGTGAAATGGACACTCATGGACTATCTGCGCGAGATTGAGACGGCTCTGACGGACATTCTGCCTCACGGGCAAACCGCCCGCTTCAATCTCGACGCACTGCTACGCACCGACACCCTGAGCCGATACCAGGCGCACCAAATCGGGATAAACGCCGGATTCTTAACCACCAATGAAGTCCGAGCCATCGAAGGACTACCACCGCTAACAGAAAGTGAACCCGCTAATGTCTAACACAGAATTGGAATACCGTACAGCCACGCTGGGAGCTACCAATCTCGAAGCCCGCGAAATAACAGGCATCGGGGTGCCGTTCAATGATGAAACTGAGATTTTGGCAGGATTCTTTGAACGTGTAGCACCCGGCGCTATCACTGTGCCAAAGGCCGGGTGCAAACTGCTTGCCGAACACCGCAAACCTATTGGGATCCTGACCGGGCGCGATACTGAGCGAGGGTGGGAAATCTGCGGGAAAGTCGCGAAAACTACCGCCGGGGATGAAGCCCTAGAACTCGCACGCGCCGGGGTGTACACCGGCCTATCAATCGGTTTCAACGCCCTCGAATACGACGAAATCGAAAAAGAAGACGGCTACCACCGAACCATCACGAAAGCGCTCGTCATGGAAGTGTCCCTAACGCCTTTTCCGGCTTATGAAAACGCCACTGTAGAAAAAGTCCGACAAAAACAAGAGAAAGAGGAAACAATGCACAACGAAACCAAAGAATCCCAGGCCGTGCCCGTGGAGACCGATAACCTGCGAGATCTTCGCGCTAACGTTGAAGACCTGACCCGCGCCGTGGAAATCCTGAAAACCACGCCGCCCTGGGAGGCATCGAATGCCACGCCAGACCAGCGTAGCGCCGCCGATTTCCTGAAATCTGCCATCAGCGGAAACGAAGCCGATTTGGAAATCCTAAAAGGTGTTAATGAGCGTGCCTACAGCGGTGGAACCAGCGCCGATACCGTGCTGACCCCGCAATGGGTAGGAGACCTGACCCGCCTGGTAGACCAAGGCGCTGGAATCCGCTCCTTGTTTGCAACCGGGAACCTTCCCTCCGAGGGCTTCACCCTGGAATATGCGCAGCTCAAGACCAATACGGTCACGGTTGCTAAACAGGCCAAGGAAGGCGATAACCTGGCCATGGGCAACGTCAAGGTGGAAACCAAAACCGCCCAGATTGAGACCTTCGGCGGCGCGACCACCCTATCCCGCCAAGAAATCGAACGCGGCCATGTTCGTATCCTTGACCACCACCTACGGGCTATGGCGATTGCAGCCGGGCAAACCGCCCGCCAGTCTTTCCATGAGACCTATGACACCACCGTGAAAGCGGCGACCCAGAAACTGACCGGCAAATCCCTAGCCACTATGGCCTGGGGCGATTGGGTAGACACCGTAGTGGAAGCGGCGCTAATGTTCGAGCAGCAAGGCTTGACCATCGATAACCTAATCGTGGACAAGACGGTATTCAAACATTTAGCAAAGATGGAAGGCAAAGACGGCCGACCGCTACTCACTGTGCACGATGGCGGGGCAAACACCCTGGGAACCGTTACCGTTTCCGGCTTGAAAGGCGCACTGCTCAACATTCCCGTAGTTTTGGACACCGACGCTACAACTGCCAGCGCCGTATTCCAAAATAGCCTCGCAATCCGTAGCTATCTATCTTCCTTGGTTCGTTTGCAAGATGAAAACATCTTGAATCTAAGCAAAGACTTCTCGGTGTATTTCTACGCGGCTTTTGCCCCGGAAATGCCCGAAGCACTGGTACCCGTGACTGGATTGGCCGGATAGTGAGCGCTGAAATCCCAACCCCTAGCCCGTCGGAGCTATCCGAGCACCTGGGAGGTACTACTGCCACCGCCCAGGCGCTACAGGCGTGCATCGATGAGGCCGTGGCACTCGTGGCAACCCTGGTGGTAGACGCGAGGGAAACCACACCACCACCGCCCGCTATCGTGAAACGTGCGGTGTTGGACACTGCCGCCGATCTCTATGCACGCAAAGCAGCCCCTAACGGTGTGAAATCCTACGCAGACCTTGACGGAGGGCAAACCGTAAGACTACGGCTCGACCCGCTCGCACAAGCCCGCGCTACTCTCGCACCTTTCCTGAAAATGGCGGTGGCGTGATGATAGCGAAAGCCCGTAAAGACCTACGCGAAGCCCTTCAAGGAGGGTTCCCGTTCGCACAGGTGTATTCCTTCCCGCCTGACAGGCTCGAAGGTCCCGCTATCATCATCGACACCGCCCCGATAGTGGAAACAGGAGATACCTACGCGACGTACAAAATCGGTTTCAAAATCGTGGTAATCGCTGCATCTGCGGGCGATACCGAAATCGAAGTAGATAACCTCGACGCCATGATTTCCAGGCTCTTAGCCACGTTAGATACCTGTGAAATATCAGCCGGGAGCCACTTCATTGCCCAAGGGGCTGACGGACAACAATTCTTAGCCTACGAACTAACCGCAACAACTGACTACCGAAAGGAAAACAACAATGAGTTATAAATCATCTGACCGTATCTATGGAACCGGTCTACTCCTGAAAATTGGAGGCAAAGACCATTGGGCTGACTGCACTAAATGCGAGCTGAAAACCCGCAAAGCAGACAAAGGAACCACCACGTTTGCTGATGCCGCTAACGGAGACGCAGGCCAAGAATGGTACTTCGCTATCAGCGCTGTGCAATCCACAGATCCAACGTCGTTCTGGTCTTGGATTTGGGACCATACGGGCGAAGAACTCGAATATGTCTATGCCCCACATGGCAACGCCACACCTTCCCCTGCGAAACCGCATTTTACCGGTAAGGTCAAAATCGAAAACCGTGAAGGCCTGGGCGGTGGAGCTGGCTCTAGCGCCTACGATTTCGAAACAGAGATTCCTTGCACCGCCACACCCACCAAGGTAACCACCGGAGGAGCCGTTGAAGGCGCGGGCATGGAAGCCGGAAAGCAATCAACGCCAGCCGGAAGCGGTACTAATTCCCCTAGTACGGGTAAGTAATGCGTAACGGTAACCGTACCTCGATAGCGGAGACGGGTTGCACAGTACACGGGCTTGGAAAAGCCATGAGCCAAATGAAAAAGGCTGTTGGCTCGCTCGAAGACCTGCAACCCGCTCTCCGTAAAATCGCTGAGTATGGAGCGCGAGAATTACAGGCACGCGTTCCAGTACGAACGGGACACCTCAAGGGAACAGTAAAAACCTTGAAGCGTGCACGAAAAGCGAGTGTATCAATCGGTACAAAAAAGTATTTTTATGCGCCGTTTGTGAACTATGGAACAAAATATCAGCGCCCGCAACGGTTCGTAACTAAAGCTAAGAACGCCGCATATCCTTATGCGCAAAAAGTATTCAATAAAGAGATCAAGAAGAAACTCAAACAGTACGGAATGGAGTAAGCCATGGATATTGAGAATTTGACTATAGGCGAAATTGCTGCCATTGAAAAATACGCTGGTCGAAAAATTAGTGAAATTACGGCAGCTGCTGAAGACGAAGAAGTCGATACTCGAATGATGATTGCGCTAGCCCTGGTGTTTGCTAAGCGCGGAGGTTTCCCGGAAGCAAAGATAGAAGATATTGAACAGCTGACGATGGAAGAAATCGCTGCTCTGCTGGAGAAACCGACTACGCACATCGCTAGGCGTTCTGAAGTAGTAGAAGCAATAGTAGCCAGCTTGCCACCAGTAGACAGTGAGGCAGCGGGGGAATCCAGCGGGGCTATAACGCAGACTATGCAGGATTTGCCGCTAGCTTCGGATTTAGCCCCGAAACCTATTACTCGCTAACTATTTCTGAACGCAACGAGATCATCAAATTAGCAGAAAAGAGGTGAAACAATGGCGGGGAACTCCAGACCTAAAATCACACTCGATATTTTGGCTAACGCCGGAAAAGCTCGGAAAGAAATCGATAAACTTCACGGGCAAATCCAAAGCAAATTCTCAAAAATATCCGGTGTAGCCAAAGGGCTAGGTGTAGCCATGCTTGGGGCTACAGCGGGCGCGGTAGCCCTAACTAAAACCCTCGTGACATCAGGAGAAACCGCCGGAACCTCAAACGCCCGTATTGGGCAAGTCGCTAAATCAATGGGGCTGTTCGGCAACCAGACGCAACAGGTAACTGACAGGCTAGTGAAACTCGCTAACGTCACAGCAAGGCAAACGGGCGTAGACCAAAACCAGATCAAACTCACCCAGGCAAAGCTAATGTCCTTCAAAGAATTAGCCATTACCGCCGGGAAAGTCGGAGACCACTTTGACCGCGCCACAAAAGCTGCCGTGGACATGGGGGCAGCCGGTTTTGGCACAGCTGAACAAAATGCGGTTCAGCTCGGTAAAGCCCTGAATGACCCTATAAAAGGCATTACCGCCCTCGCTAGGTCGGGTGTGACCTTCACACAAGCCGAAAAGGACAAAATTAAAACTCTTGTCGAATCTAACAAAATGCACGAGGCACAAGGCCTGGTTCTATCTGCTATCGAGAAACAGGTAGGAGGCGTAGCTCTCGCTACAGCAAACGGCACCGACAAAATGAAGGTAGCTTGGAGCCAAGTCAAGGAAAAGCTAGGACAACAGTTAGTCCCGCTGGTGGATAAACTAGCAAGTTTTATAAATGCTAAGGTTATGCCAGCTTTTGACCGCTGGGCTGAAACCTCTGGGAAAAAGCTAGGTCCCGCCTTGGAAAAGGTAGGCGCTTTTCTCGCTACCAGCGTATTCCCCACCTTAAGCGCGCTGTTCCCGATAGTTGTACAGATTGGGAGAGCCACCGCCCCTGTAATACAGCAAATATCTACAGTGGCGGTCCCAGCATTGAAAGCCCTCGGTAATATCATCGCTGGACATCCCGCGCTTTTCGCCACGATAGCCACAGCAGTCACGGCGGTTGCTGGCGGTATAGCACTATTTTCAAAGGGGCTAAAAGCCGCATCCATAGCGGCCAAGGCCTATTCAGTAGTTCAAGGTATCCTCAACGCGGTCATGAGCGCTAACCCAATCATGATTGTAGTAGTAGCAATAGCCGCGCTGGTGGCTGCGTTTATCTATGCCTGGAACAACTGCAAAACCTTCCGAGATACCTTAATCGGCGCGTGGAACGCAATCAAATCTGCCACCATCACTGTGTGGAACGCGATAAAAGACTTCTTTACTGCTGTTTGGAACATTATCAAGGCCATTTTCATAGGCTATTTGACGTTCATTGTTAACTATTGGAAGACCGTCTGGACAATCATCCAAACAGTTTTCACTGTCACCTGGAATGCAATAAAGGCCTTCGCAACAACAGCTTGGAATCTATTTAAAACCGGTTTCAGCGTATTCTTAAACTTCTTAAATAACTTGTGGAAAAAAACCTGGAACGCTATCAAGGCACTCTTTACGGCTGTTTGGAACGCTATCAAGTCTTTCGCGATATCTGTCTGGAATGCTATTAAAAAATTCTTCATGAATTGGATGAAAGCCACCCAAGCGTTCTGGGAAAAAACATGGAACGCCATCAAGAACTTCTTTATTACCGCATGGAACACCATGAAACAAGTTTTTACCAGCGTAATGAATACTATGAGGAACTTGGTAAAAACCACAATGAGCAAGATTGTAGCGTTTTTCAAAGGAGCCTGGAATACCGCTAAAAAGATAGTAACTGACGCATGGAATGCTGTAGTCAAGTCCATACGTACAGGTATTAATAATGCAGTCAAATGGGTATCCGGTCTAGGAAGACGCGTCAGGTCCGCCATAGGAAACCTTGGCAACCTCTTGCTTGGACCGGGCAAAGCCCTGCTTGACGGGTTCCTGAGGGGAATTGCCAAAGGATGGGAAGCGGTAAAGAAAAAAGTATCCGGTTTCGCCGGTTGGATTGCCAGCCATAAGGGACCAATCGAATACGATCGGGTGCTGCTCGAACCGGCGGGCAAAGCCATCATGGACGGCCTCATGAACGGCATCGAATCAAAACGTGTCACCCTGCGAAACCAGTTAAACAGCCTGTCAAACGACATTTCAAGCAATACGTTCAAATCCCCCGGTTTCGAGCTCGGAGCCTTGCGCGGGTCTTACTCCATGCAGAAAAACCACCAGCCTGAGATCCACATCACTGTTAACGCGCTCACACCCACCATGGAAGTAGGCCGTGTTGTCGCTGAGGCGCTCGAACGCTACACCGAAGCGAATGGGAGGGGCGCATGATGGCAACACACATGGACTGGCTCAATGTGACATTTCCGCCCTTGGCCGAATGGCAAGGCGTGGCATCATGGGCCGCCACCGTTGAAGGCTACATTATTGTTGAACCGGTTGAAACCGGCGGAATCCTGATTGACCTTGCACCCTTGCGCCCCGGTGTAGTGAACCGGCTGAAAGCCACCCTTGATGTCACCGCCAAGGAAGGGGAAACCCCCGCCATCAGTTTTGCCGAAAAACACGAAGCCATCCCCGAAGGGGGTGCGGTAATCATCCTGGAATCCACTTTGCCGGTTGACCCAATCCTTACCATCACAGGCGCCGCCCGGGTCAAAGTCATCGGGTTTGAGTTGCAAATAAGGTTCCCCGACCGCTCGAAACCTTACCCTTATGACCTTATCGGTTTTGATATGCTCACCCCTACAGTCCGACCTGGGTTTATTATCGGTAAATCGCACATCGGCGCCGCCCCGCTTGGCGGTTTCGCGCTCACATCGGGCGGGTTCACCATCGGTGAATCCCGCCTTGACGTGGACTTTTTGGAGGTGCCAACCCCGGAATATGTGTGGAAAGACATCTTGGGGCCGGGCTTATCCTTGGCTTTCCGGCAAGGCGCTAATGGGGGTTCATCCCTGTTGCCCGTGGCGCAAGTTGGCACCGCCGAAATCAAAATCAAAGACTTTGACCCGCGCCTTGCCAACCTTCGGCGCGGATTGAAAGCGCGAATCTATGACCGGTTGACCCGCCAAATCCTGTTTACTGGCACCCTGGAATCATTCTCACTTGAACCGGCCAAAACCGAAGGTGAACATGATATTGCCACCTTGGAGTTTGTGGACGCCGTGGGCATCCTTTCGGCCAAAAAGCGTTACGGGGTAAGGCTTGACGCCCCGGAATCTTTCAACGCCCGAATCGCCCGGCTTTTGGACGGGCAAGGCGTGGATTATCAGATTGAGGACATCGCGCCCGCCCTGGACATCAGTCTTGGCCCGTGCGTTACTGAAGCCACCTTGACCGAATACCTGGACATGACTTGCGCAACCGTTGGCGCGGCATGGTGGGTTGACCATAAAGGCAAGGTTATTTTCAATCCGAACAATGAGGTAGAAATTTTCCACCAAATCCCTTGGTTCATCATCGGTAAAACCCCGCTTGACGGCGGGAAACTCGCACCCGATGGTGCCCAGCACTTTCAAGACACAACAAATGAGCCACCCGCCCAGGTTGAAAACCCGTTTATTATCGGCCAAACCCCGCTTGACGCGGGCAACATCGGGGCCGCCGCCGCTGACCCGGCAACAGATAAGCAATTTATTATTGGGCAATCCCGCCTTGATTACGCGCTAATCTCGAATTTCACCACGCAAACCGGTTTTGCTTTGCCGGAAATCCAAGGCCCGCCACTTTTTACCGACCGGTACAGTACCGACCCGCGTGCCATGTACTATGTAGACCTTGAACCGGGCTTTGATTCCGCCGAAATACTCAATGAAGTTGCCGTGGAAAATCACACTGCCACCCGCGATGAAAACGGTTGGAGTGATCACACCAAGACTTTCACCGCTACCAACAAGGACATTGCTGCCGCCTATGGCACATCGAGGAAAACAGTCAAAGCCTTTGCATCCAGCGACACCGGGGCGCAACGGTTGGCGGATTACTATTTGGCGCGGCCATTAATGGCGGGAGAATCAGCCCTGCAAGTTTCATCCGTGAGGTTCGATGCCATGACCTATCATCAACGGTTAACCCGCCTTGACCTTTTCGACTATTGCCAACTTGTTTTCCGAGAAAAACAGACAAACCACCTTGTTTACGCAACCCAAAACCAGCTAACCCCCTTCACCTGGTTTCAAAGACTGTATCTAACCGAAGCGAAAGAAAGGATAACCGCCCATGAGTAAACCAGTTTTCAAGCCCGGCGACATTCTGACCGCCGAAGCCATCAATAACTACTTGGTCAATAATGACGCGAAAAAGAAAGCCGCGTTGGAAACACAGTTGGCGCCGATTTATGAACAAATCGAAACCAAGATGGCTGATCTAAACCATGCCATCAACGCAACCGAAATTTTCACCAAGGGAGGAAGGCCCGTTTATGACTACGAAGCAATTTAGACCCGGGGAACTGTTGACCGCCCAAGATGTCAACCAATACCTTGTGAACGATGACACACCCGATGCCGGGGCAACCGCGATAGTGGAACAGTTCCAAGCGCTGATTGCCCGGATTGAAGCCGCCCAATCAACCTTGCCAAGCGTGAAAGACAAAGCCAAACTTTACCGGTTCAGCTTTGACGACTATAACCGGGGATCCAAACCCTCTTTGAGAGATTGGACGGCCATTTTTGATGATGCAATTGAAATTGTATATGTAGCCGTCACGCCTGGCTATACAGTTAACAACACAAATACCATTATAAGTGGAAACAAACTTAAGATACCCGCCACAAATTCCATTGTAAACGATTGGCCTTTTAAAACAGATGTGTATTTTCGGATTAAGGGGTAAATAATGATTTTTACTGATGGGCAAATTTTGACCGCTGAACAGATAAATCAATTCCTTGTTAATGGTTCAGGTGCTATGGACTTGACGGCAGAGCAAACCAAGCTAGGCGGCTATGTTAGTAGCATCGCTGATTGTGAAGCCAGAGCGCAAGTGGTAAATGGAACCGCCATTAATTTTCCAGGTTGGACAACAAGCATTGAAGCAATCCCCGGAACTGTTTTGCAAACCGCCGCAAACAGCCCCGGTGGCGAGGCAACCCAGGAACGTAGGGCATTTGAAAACCTTGTAAAAAAGGACAGCGTCCCGATAAGTTTTAGTGATGTTGCCGTTATAACATATGCTTATGCAAGTTATAAAATGGTTTCAGTATTGATTCCTAGTTATGATGGTAGATTGTTTTCATCCATCCGCTTGCCTTTACGTGCTATAAAAGATAACTTTTCTACTACCATGAGCGGTTCGGAAGGGTATGATAAAGTTTATACCGGTTCAGGTTACGGATATATTGTCAATGTCAAGTTGGCTAATAAACGATATCCGAACAGCAATATGCTAGATAAAGTTGCCAATTTATACGTGTCATCAGTACCTAATGAACCAACCATGCGCCAACTTATTTGGAGCGATGGAAACCCGATTGACCCGAAGAAACCTCCTATTTTCATTCTTGAAAAGGACATCTAACCATGCTGAACCAAAAAGACATCATCAAGACCGCCACCGCTGAAATCGGCTACAGCCGTTGGACCGACCCGCAACCTGGAACCAAGTACGGGCGTGACTATGCCGGCCGGCATGGCAACTATTACGGCACCAGCGGCGTCCCCTACTGCGCTATGTTCATAACGTGGGTATTCCGCCAATGCGGGGCACTCCCACCCGGCGGCGACTTTGCCTATTGCCCTACCGGTATAAAGGCAATGAAAAAGCTCGGCCTGGAAGTCAATAAACGCAACGCCCAACCGGGGGACATCGTGTTTTTCGACTGGGACGGCGGAGTTTCCGACCATGTTGGAATCGTGGAACGCAACCTCGGAAATGCCTTGCAGACTATCGAGGGAAACACTACAGTCGCGTGGAAATCGGGCGGGGTAGGCAGACGCACCCGCTCTTTCAATGTCGTTTGTAATGTGTTTCGGCCACGCTACGACAGCGCCCCGCCCGTAGCGCAAACCCGCAAAATAATAGCCATAGACGGATATTTTGGCCCCGAATCAATCCGCGCCCTGCAAACCAGGCTAGGAACTCCTGCTGATGGGGTCATTTCCTCGCAACCCGCCGTGAACAAACCGTACTTGCCTAACGCGGGATCCGGTTGGGAATGGGTCGCCCACGGCGCGAAAGGCTCAACCTGTATAAGAGCATGGCAAAAGCATGTAGGAGCGGTTCCAGACGGATACTTCGGGCGCGAAACAGTCACGAAAACCCAACAATTCTTAGGCGTGCCAGCAGACGGCTACGCCGGAACACAAACAATGACGGCCTGGCAAACCTGGCTAAACAACCACTAGAAAGGAACAACCCCATGGGAAACCACGAAGAAACCCCCGAAACTGAAACCCTTACAGAACTTATCCCGCCGCCCGTGCGGTCCTGGCTCTACGGAATCGCAACCGCGCTAATCCCGCTACTAAGCGCCTACGGTGTAATCAGCGACCAAACCGCGCCCCTATGGATCGCCCTAGCCGGTGCAATCCTCGCAACCAGCACAGCCCTAGCCTACCGACCCACCAGGCAACCCAAGGAGGCGAAATAATGCCCACCTGGCTCACCGACCTACAAGGCATCGGCGCAATCCTCAGCGGTATCGCCGCCATCATCGCCGCCATATACGCCCGCTCAGCCTCGAAAGAAATGAAACCAAATCACGGCTCATCAATGCGCGACATCGTGAACATAATGGACGACCGGATAAAAAGCCTCGGACACCGTCAAGGAGAACTACACGACGACCTACAAAGCCTCATGACAGACGCCCGCGACACCCACGCCCGCCTATGGAAAGAACTCGAAAAAATCCAACGCTAAATCTGGGCGGCCTGTACCGCCCGTGTCAGCGGATCCAAATCAAGCTTAATATAACGCTTAGTGGTGTCAGTCTTTACATGACCCATTACAGCCCCTACCGCTAGTAAATCGTGGGTTGCGCGGTACGCGACAGTTCCGAACCGGTGGCGTAGCATATGGCCGGTTACGCCGCGGGGCATGGCGCGGCTAAGCAGTTTTTGCACCCACTTAGCGGATAGATGCCCGTCAATGCGCCCGGGGAATAGCCAACCTGGACAGCTCTCTAAGCTGTAAATCAGCGTGGAATCCTGCACCGGAATAACCCGAACTCTGCCACCTTTGCCCATGACGCGCAATACCTCGCCGTTCCAGTCTCTACCCGCTATTGTGGCTATTTCACATGACCGCAAACCGCAAAGCGCCGCAAATTTAATCATTAAGGCGGTACGGTGGTCAGCCTCGGAAAGGGCGCGTTTGACTTGTGTTTCGGTTGCGGGGCGGGGTATCCCGTCAGGTACGTGAATAGGGGCTAATAGCTTTGCCGGATTTTTCGCTAATACCTCGCAGTTTTCGAGGTAGGAAAAGAACCCCTTGGCTACCGCTTGCGCGCTACGGCGGGTCTCAGCTTTCCAATCATGGTTAGCAAGCCATTGCTCTAGTCGGGCTTGTGTGACTAGGGCGGGGCATGGGGAAATCGTGCGTAGTCTTGCTAAATAATGTCGATGGAGGCCGATTGTTCCGCTTGATCTTCCAGACGCTTTCAGAGACAGTAGATAGGCGTTAATGCAGGTAGTCCAATCGTTTGATTTCATAGTCCGAGACTACGCGGCTAAAACTACCTTGAACTGAGTAAATCCGTAATCAGTGGGTTCAGGGTTCGAGTCCCTGGTGGTGTACCACTCAGAACATTGCGATTTCAACAATTTCTCTCGTTAGTTTCCGGTATTTTATCCCGTTCAATCGCGCGCAAAATCAGAGACTAAGCGCGTCCTCCACACCCTCGCGCCCCCTCGTGGATTCCCTGCGCAATCAGCAAGCCTTCCTCTCCACCTTTGAGAGTTCAGTTCCGCATCGCCAGCTGGACGATAAGCCAAGTTTAACTGTGGCTGCTGATGAGATGACCCAGCCCTGCTTCCAAACAAGCCCTAAAAACCCCGGCGGGCGCAGGATGGAAGTCCCGCGCCCGCCGTCAAGCCTCAAAAATCAGTCGATTTTGGTGACCTGGTTGAAGTTCAACTCCACCGGGGTCTCGCGCTCGAAGATAGTGACCAACACGGTCAGCTTCTGAGTTTCGGCGTTGACCTCGGCAATGGTCGCGGAAAGTGTCTCGAACGGACCGGACGTAATAGTGACCGACTGGCCCACCTCGAAATCGGTCGCCACCGGAGCAGTCCGCTGCGTCGCTTGTGAAATCTCGACCTGACCGTCTTCCACCGCCACTTTCGCGGCCTCCTTGGCGGTCGGGGCCAGCATATTGACCACTTCCGCCAACGTCAACGGCAACGGATCTTGCTGGTTGCCCACAAAACCGGTCACGGCCGGGGTGTCTTTCACCAGACGCCACGAGTTCTCATCCATGTCCATGCGCACCAAAACGTAGCCGGGAATGCGCGGACGCTGCACCACCTTGCGGCTCTTGGCCTTGACTTCGACATGTTCTTCCATCGGAATCTCGACCTGGTAGACGTAATCTTCCATGCCGGGATTATTCGCCACGCGCTGTTCGATGTTCTGTTTCACGCGCTTTTCGTAGGAAGAGTACGTGTGTACCACGTACCACCGGCCCGGCAAAGCGCGCAGCTCGACTTCGAGGGCCTGCTTCGGGTCAAGTTCCTCCGTTTCGGTTTCCGCGGCGTCCTCGGTTTTCCCGGTGTCCTCGATGATTTCACCAGTTTCGGGGTTCACGTTGGCGGGGACTTCCTCTAGGTTCTGTTCAGCCGCAGAAGCGTCCTCGGCGGGTTGGCCGGACTCGGCGGCCTGGTTCGGTTCCGGCTGGGTTTCCTCAGCCACAACAGCGTTTTCTTGCAATTCGTTTTCGTCTGACATTACTGATATTCCTCGTGGGGCAATGGTGTTGAAAAGACCAAACGGGTCTAGCTAAAGATGAGGTCGGTGAAGGCTCCGAAGCCCAGATCCATCAATCCGACCGCGGTCATGATGATTGCCACGAAAACAATCACGACCAAGAAGTAGCGCCACAGTTCTTCGCTGGTGGGATAGACGACCTTTTTCATCTCATCCACGACTTGGCGGAAAAACTGCATGATACGCGCAAAAAAACCAAGTTTCTGATCAGCGCTAGGGGTCGGCTCGGCTTTCTTCACCGGCTGAATGGCACCTTCGGTTTCTGCCATTATCTGTTCCTCCTATAGGCAATTCTTTCCCCGCCGCGGGCACACTTCACCCTAAACAAATTAACGGGGGGATGTGTCAAATCATAGTAGAAAACCGTACCTAAAGCCAATCGTGCGGGGTTGGTACGCGGCTGGTACGTCGCTCTTGCGAGGCCCGTGTACGGAGCTGTCCGAGACCGGCCCGGCGTCTAA
The DNA here is from genome assembly GCF_947254095.1 of uncultured Mobiluncus sp. Classification (GTDB taxonomy): domain Bacteria; phylum Actinomycetota; class Actinomycetes; order Actinomycetales; family Actinomycetaceae; genus Mobiluncus. The sequence goes on along the minus strand of NZ_CAMYBV010000018.1, from coordinate 5,211 downwards.
CGCGGCAAAACCGTCACGACAGCAGGCTCAGCCGGGGCCGGAGGCGGGGACTGCAGTTCTGTCGCCTCAGTTCCCATCACTTTCACCAGTTCCTCATGGTAGCGCTGGACGGTAGCGGCATCGAGACGCGAGCCGGGCGGGATGGTTCCGTCATCGAAATCGTGGACGGGAACCGCGTGAAGTCGGCTGCGGTCCAGCACTACCGGCACCCACGCGGCGTTGCTGAGAGTGACCCGCGGGTGTTTCGCCGGCCCGGAGATGTCAAAGCTCAGCCACGCGATCGACTCAATCTGAGTGCCGATTCCCATCTCGGGGTTTTGGCTGGTCAGCAGGTTTCCGGTACCGAAATACGTCCACATGCCGGCGCCGTTCACTCCCCCGGGTGTGAGCGTAATCGGCTGGGGAACGTGGGCGTGGTGGCCAACATAGGCGTCAACGACCCCGGATTGCGCCAACGCCTGCGCCCATTGCCGCTGTTGGGGCTGGGGTTCATAAACATATTCGCTGCCGCCGTGAGGGCTGACAATCACAATGTCGGCCCCGGCCTGACGTGCTTGCCGGGCGTAGTCGATGATTTGCTCCACATCGTTGATTTCCACCAGGTAAGGGTGGCGATCCACTTCCGGCACGGATTCAAAATTCAGCCCGTAAGTAAACGACAGGTGCGCCACGTGTACGGTGCGGCCTCCCTTACGGATTTCATACATTTGCCAAGGGGTTTGCTCGGCATTCGCGCGGGTCCCGGCGGTTCCCAGCCCGGCGTTTTGCAGCACTTCCAAAGTGTGGGTAATGCCCTCGGTTTCCTGGTCCCAACTGTGGTTTGACGCCGTGGAACAGCCGTCATAACCGACCTGAACCAGGCCGTTCGCCCAATCCATCGGGGCGTTGAAAACCGGGTAGCCGTGGGGGGCTTGCCCGGGTTTTCCGTAGGGAATTTCTTGATGGCACAAGGCCAGGTCGGCACGTTCCAGGTAGGGTTTCACCTCTGCCAGCAGTTTCTCTAAGTGATACTGTCCGTCCGCCTCTCGAGACGCGGCCGTGACCCAGCTGTGGCTCAAAATGTCCCCGGTCATCGCCACGGTCAGGGTGGTTGGCGCAGCTGACGCAACAGAGCGGGTCGCGGCCTGGGTCGCTGAGGCCGGCGTGGGGTTTTGGCTAACCGTTCTGAGACCCGCCGCGGCAGCGACTAGCGCGACAATCCCCGCCAGGAACATCAGCAGGAACAGGGCGGTACTGGGTCGGCTTCGGTACACTGGCACTCCCGAAAACATTGGAAACTGTTTGAGCCAAGTGGCAGGGAAGACAGGACTCGAACCTGCAACCTACGGTTTTGGAGACCGTTGCGCTACCAATTGCGCCACTTCCCTAGTTTTGCGCTCGCCCCGCCGGGCAGAAGCGAAAAACGCAGCGTCCTCAATGATAAAGCAAAGCCGCCCTAACTTTCAAGCGCGCCCATGGCGCCGCGGACACATAAATCTCAGCGGGGGCAACGCACCCACACGCCGCCCCCGATGAAATCTGAAAATCTACTTCACTTTTGCCAGCAAATCCTGTACCCGGCCCACCCCTTCGACCAGGTCAGCGTCGGACAGGGCGTAGGACATACGGATGAACCCGCTGGGACCGAAGGCTTCACCGGGAACGACCGCGACCTCGGCCTTGTCCAAAATCATGGCCGCCAGCTGGGAGGAGGACTCGATGCGCTCCCCGTCCAAGCTACGCCCAAACAACCCCGTGACATCGGGATACACATAGAACGCACCGCGCGGCACGGGTACCTGCAAGCCGTCAATTTCGCGCAGCATCCGCACGATGGTCTGACGACGCTTGTCAAAGGCTTGACGCATCTGTTCCACCGCGTCCAACGGACCGTTCAACGCCGCGATGGCGGCCCGCTGGGCAATGTTGCACACGTTAGAGGTCAGGTGGGATTGGAGGTTCGTGGCGGCCTTGATGATGTCGGTCGGGCCGTGCATCCAGCCCAGACGCCACCCGGTCATGGCGTAGGACTTCGCCACGCCGTTGACAATGACGCAGGTGTCCGCCAGTTCCGGAACCAGTTTCAGAATGTGGGCGGGCTTAGCATCGTCATAGAGCAGGTGTTCATAGATTTCATCGCTGATGACCCACACACCCTTTTCCACAGCCCACTGGCCGATAGCGGTCAGTTCCTCGGGGGTGTAAACCGTGCCGGTCGGGTTGGACGGCGAGCACATCAGCAGGACTTTGGTCCGCTCCGTGCGTTTCGCCTCCAGGTCCTCGGGCGTGACTTTGTAGTCCTGGTCAGCACCGGCGAAAACTTCCACCGGAGTGCCGCCAGCTAGGCGAATCGCCTCGGGATAGGTGGTCCAGTAGGGCGCGGGCAGCAGCACTTCGTCGCCGGGGTCAACGGTGGCGGCAAAAGACTGAAACACGGATTGTTTCCCACCGTTGGTGACAATGACGTTGTTCGGGTCGATTTCGTAGCCGGAGTCGCGCAAGGTCTTGGCAGCGATGGCTTCGCGAGTGACCAGCATCCCTTTGCCTTGGGTGTAATGGTGGTTGGCGGGGTCTTTACAGGCCGCCACGGCGGCTTCCACGATGTAATCGGGGGTCGGGAAATCCGGCTCACCAGCACCGAAACCGATGACCGGCTTTCCGGCAGCTTTCAGTTCTTTAGCTTTACTATCGACGGCGAGGGTCGCGGACGGGGCAATGGCGGCAAGGCGCGCAGAAACACGATTTTTACTCATGCCCCCATTCTTGCACTTTTCACAAGGGCGGTGCACCATTTTCGTCCGAACCGGCCGGTTGATCCGAGGTCGGCCGCGGCCGCGAAAAACCCCTATTTCTGCAGTTCAGGGCGACTATCGAAATCCCGCTTCACCGCGCGGGTCGTCCTGACGTAATAGAACACAGCCGCCGCCACCATCACGATGCTGACCACGATGGAGGGATAGTCCCGGTGCGCCGTAAGGGCAATGACTGTCAGCGTCACCGCCGCCACCACCGTGAACCCCAGCACCACCCGCGCCAGAAAGACGACACGGTTGTACTCTTCACGAGTGCTGTGGGGCCGGCACTCCGGGCTGCAGGCAGTGGTTTCGTCAGGCTCGCCGGTCGCCGGCTGATCGTCGGGCAGTCCGCTGGTTCCCGCCAAAATTTCGCTCATGAATCCAGCCTATCAAAACCGGCGAACGGGAACGGGACGAAAGTCCGTCCCCGTTCGCACGGTTTCCACAGGTTATCCACAAGCGCTGGGGACAGTTTTGCGGAGTTTATCGGGGAAATTGTGAATCTGTTTGTATTAACAAATACCTCGCCACCGTCACCACTCTGAACTGGGCTTTCGCTAATTTTTTCCTGATATCACGCCATTTTTCCACCCTTTTATTAACCTGGACTTTACCTGCACTTTTCTGTTGAGAATCCCGCAATCCACATTTTTTCCACAGGCCGTGTGTATAACTCATTCGCGCTAGGCGGCGGCTCGGCGCAGGGTCGTTTGCCGCATTCGGCTCAGCGCCCCGGCGACATCGCCCAAATCTGGTTCAAACAAATCGGCATAGACATCGAGGGTCAGTGAAGCCGAGGAATGCCCCAGCATTCGTTGCACCGCTTTCACGTTCGCTCCGGCCGAGACGGCCAAAGTGGCGGCTGTGTGGCGCAGGTCGTGAATGTGCAGCCCACCCTGTCCGACCGCCAACGCCGCCATGTCGAAGTGTAGGCGCAGATTGGACGCCCGCAGCGGGGTGCCGTGTTTCGTCGCAAACAGGAATTCGTCACCTCCACACGCCGCCCGGGTCAACACCCGCAAGTCGCGACGCAAGAAATCCGGTATCGGCACGACTCTGGTGCGACCGTTCTTGGGAGTGCCGAACACTTGGCGCCCCGACACCTCCGACACCGCGCGTTCAATCCGGATCACGCGGCGTTCCAGGTCAACCGCAGCGGGAGTCAACGCCAGGGCTTCTCCGATACGCAACCCGGTGTACCCCAGCAAACGCACCAAAATCTCCAACCGGTTACCGCCCAGCGCGGGGCTCTGCCCACCGCGCGACCGAGGCAGCGAAGCAAACCCCACGTCAATCGCCCCCGCCCGGGTCTTGCGCCGAGTCAGATACCCGCCACGACCCTTCTTGCGCAAAAACATTTGCCCCGAAACACCGGGAAAAATGACCCCCGACGGTTCGCGGGTCAAACGCCACCACCCAATCTCTAACGCCAGGGATTCCAGCTGCAGCACAGTCAAATAGCGGTGACGTCCGACCCGGCACACCGTCGGCAGCGGCACCCCGGCCGCCGCGTTGCTCTCGATGGCCCCCAAACGGTTAGCCAACGCCAGCACCTGCCCCACGATTTGATAGGCCTGACGCACGCCGGTGGGACTAACGCCCTGCTCAGCGAGCTTCGCGACCCAGGAAACCACCTGCAGATAGCTGACCTGTTTCGGGGGCTGACCCCCAAATTCCAGGTTGACCGTATTCAGCATCGAACGGTAACAAGCCCGGGTGGTCGGCTTGAGATCGACCCGGCTTTCCAACCAAATCCGGCCAAAATCAGCGAAAGTGTGCGGTTCGAAGTCGGCGCACGGGTCGGTATGTAACAGATTTTCCATGGTTTTCCCTTTCAGATAGGTATCTTCCCGAGGTGTCGGGGCCGGCGAGAGCCAGCTCAATGGGAAACGGTAGAATGTGAGGTCACTGAGGAGGAGTAACTTGGCGAAAATATTAGTGGGATTATCCGGCGGGGTGGATTCGGCCGTGGCGACCGCCCGCTTGCAAGCGGCCGGTCACGAGGTTTCGGGGTTCTTTATGCAGTTGGAATCCCCCTCCCGTCCGTGGTCGCGGCCTGTCACCTCCGCCAATCCGGTGGACGCCCTGGCTGACGCGCATCGGGTCGCGGATTTCTTGGGGGTAGAACTGCAGGTGTGGGACTTGGCCGAGCGTTTCAACCGGGTCGTGATGGATTCGTTTGTACAGGCTTATCGCGACGGTTTGACCCCGAACCCCTGCGTGCATTGCAACCGTTTCATCAAGTTCGGTTACGTCATCGAACGCGCCCTGCGGGAGGGTTTCGATTATGTCGCGACCGGCCACTATGCCCGACTCTGGCGTCCCGGCCAGGCGGGGTTGATTCCGTCGAGTGTTCCCCAGACCGGTGCGGACGGCGTGTTTCCGGACTTTGCCCTGCTGCGCGGGTCGGCGATGGGCAAGGACCAAAGTTACGTTT
>NZ_CAMYBV010000017.1 GCF_947254095.1 uncultured Mobiluncus sp. | reverse complement strand
CAACCGTATGCGACAGCGCCTCGTGCACCATCGCGATAATCGAAATTCGCCGTTCTGCCTGCGACAGCGCCTCTTGAACCACCGTGTTATCCGAACGACGAGCTTGCAGGCGCAGCAGGGCGCTAACCGTTTGGAGGTTGTTTTTCACCCGGTGATGTACTTCGCGGATGGTGGCATCTTTGCTCAACAGTTCCTTTTCGCGATGGCGTTTTTCGGTCACGTCGCGGCACAGCAGCAGAGCCCCAATCCGCTCCCCTTCCTCGACCAGCGGTAGCGAACGGATGGTCAAATCCACTCCGCGCACGTCAATCTCGGCCAGAGCCGAGGAGCGTCCCCACAGCACCGTAGACAAATCCTCATCGATAACGTTGCCTTTTTCCAGCAGCGGCAAGACGGAGTCGCTAAGTTTCGCGCCATAAAGCTGGTTGTTAAACCCCAGCCGTTTAAAAGCAGAAATCCCGTTTGGTGAGCAATGCTCTACCACCCCCTCGCTATCCAGCATCAGCGCCCCATCGGCCACCCGGGGATTGCCGTGTTTGCCGGTGGTCGGGGTGACCTCGAAAGGAAAATCTCCGGCCGCCACCATCTTCCACAGGGTTCGGGAAACCGCTTTGAACCAACCCTCGCCGCCAATCTCACCGACCTGGAAAGCCAGGTTGGTTTCAATCGCCAAGACCCCGATGTTTCGTCCTGCAAAAGGCACGGGCACCAGCACTTCAGATACCGTATTCATCCCCGTCCAGCGGTGTACGGGGTTCTCAATAATTTCCCCTTTTAACAGGACCTGTTCCAGCAGGGACAGACGGGTGGCAGGCAAGTTCAGCCCAATGACATCATCGAGGTGCACCGTCGGACCCGTGGCCGGACGACAGTGTGCCGCGCAAGACATGCCGTCGTAACGGTTGGGCAACCACAGCAACAAATCAGCTTGGGAAAGGTCAGAGATAATCTGCCAGTCTGACACCAAACGATACAGCTGTTCTACTGCTTCTTCGGGTAATTCCTGGAACGGTGGTTCCCCCAGGGAGCGTTTAAACGTGGACACCCTCTCAGGTTATGCGTTGGGCTGTGTTTTGAGCAACCTGCATTTAGAATATAGAGGTAATTGAAACTTCAGGAGAAACCCGACATGAAATTTACCCAGACCCTGGTTTATCCCGGTTCTCGCGCCCAGGTCACCGCGATGTTGAAAAACCAGGAATACTACAAGAAACGCTGGGCCGATTTTGATAATGACGCTCAAGTCGATTTGAGTCTGGTCGATAACCGCATCCGGGTGTCTTCCACCGTATCGATCTCTACTGAATACCTAGACCAGCTGGCCACCAAGCTCAATTCCGGGCTGAACCTAAAAGTGGTGGAAGTCTGGGATTTGGATCAGTCCGGGTGGGTTGAGAACGGCACTATGAGCGGCTCGATGGCGGGTGTTCCGGTAAAGTTTTCGACCACTATGGCGGCGAGATCTGAGCCGATTTCTGAGTCCGGCACCGAGGTTACGCTGGAGGGCGAAGTTACCTGCGCAATTCCTTTTTTTGCGGAGGGGGTCGAGCGAGCCGTGATAAAGACCATTAAAAACGCTTTCGCCAAAGAGACCACCAGAGCAGACGAATTTTTGCTGTAAGCGTCCCTGATACAGTGGTTCTATACCACCTTCAGCGCGTCTAAGAAGGGAAGATATGACCATCACCGACCACCAATACGAGGACTTGCTAGCCGACATTATGTCTCATGGCGTGGAAAAAGCCGACCGTACCAGAACGGGAACCCGCTCAATTTTTGGACGTCAGCTGCGCTACGACCTCTCGCAAGGTTTTCCCGCCATCACCACCAAGAGCCTGTACTGGCACGGTGTGGTCGGCGAGCTGCTGTGGTTCTTGCAGGGGGGAACGAATAACCACTGGCTAAAGGAAAACAATATCCATATCTGGGACGAGTGGGCGGACGAATCCGGCGATTTGGGTCCCATCTACGGCCACCAGTGGCGTGCCTGGCCCACTGCGGCCGGTCCGGTGGATCAGGTGAAAAACCTGCTCGATACCTTGCAAAACGACCCTTCTTCCCGGCGGATGCTGGTGTCGGCTTGGAACGTTTCGGACCTGAATCGGATGGCGCTGGCTCCCTGCCATGCTTTCTTTCAATGCTGGGTCGGGCAAGGTCGGCTCTCCCTGCAGATCTATCAGCGTTCGGCGGATATGTTCCTGGGGGTGCCTTTCAACATCGCCTCCTATGCCTTGCTGACCCATATGCTGGCTCAACAGTCTGATTTACAGGTCGGCGAACTCGTGTGGACCGGCGGAGACTGCCACATTTATTCCAACCACGTGGACCAAGTCACCCAGCAGCTGTCTCGTGAGCCGTACCCCTTCCCCACTCTGGAACTGGATAAAGCCGACTCCATTGACGGCTACACTTTTGACATGATTCGTCTGGCGAATTATCAACACCACCCAAAGATTTCCGCTCCCGTAGCGGTCTGAAGTGAGAGGCAGCATGGTCGGCTTAAACCCTGGCGCAAATAAACCGGTGTACAACCCCTACGGATGGACTCCGCCCGTCTCTCCTGACTCGGCACCCACCCCGGAGGGTTCCCCGTCGGGGTCACGCGCCGGACACGGCATCGGTGTGCTGGGAATGATTTGGGCCGAGGACAAGGCACAAGTGTTGGGGGCCGGCGGCAAGATGCTGTGGCACGTCCCCGCTGACTTCAAACATTTCAAAGACACTACCATGGGCAGTCCGGTAATTATGGGACGCGCCTCATTCCTCTCTCTGGGACAGGCTTTGCCCGGTCGGCGCAATATCGTGCTTACCGGGTCTCGCGAGTTCGCTGCCCCCGATGTTGAGGTCGCGCACAGCCTTACGGAGGCTCTGGAACTTTGCGCCAACACCCCCCAGGTGTGGATTACCGGCGGAGCGAAAGTGTATCGCGAAGTCATGGAGCTGGGACTGGCGGATTTGCTGGTGGTCACCCAACTGGACATGACCGCTATTGTGCCCCCCATGAGCACGGTGGCTTACGCCCCGGTCGTCGACCCGGTTCGCTGGCAACTGGACCTGACCCGTTCGGACGAAAACTGGCGCCCGAAGTCCGGAGACGCCGCCTGGCGGGTACGCTACTACATTCCCCGCTAAAGCCTTCGTTCGCACAAATCGGCGGGTCCGGTCACGCCGAACGTTACTTCGGGACGATTCCGAACCCGCCGTAAAGACGAAAATGCGTCCCTAGAGATGCAGCCGCCGCATAGCTTTCAGGGCGAATTTTAAGACCTTGACGTATTGTGCCTGGCTCAAGCCCATAACCGGCGCAATCGGCACCGCGCGGTTTTGCACCGCGATGGTGCGAGATTCCATGTATTTATGGATGCCCTCAATCCCGTGGCGACGGCCCAGACCGGAATCTTTCCAGCCACCCATAGGAGCATCGGTGGAACCCCAGGCAGCGGTGAATCCCTCGTTGACATTGACCGTGCCGGCCTCAATCCGGCGAGCTACTGCCACAGCGTGAGCCGGTTTGCCCCAAACCGAGGCATTCAAACCGTAATTCGTGTCATTAGCCAGGGCGATTGCCTGTTCATCGGTGTGGAAACGATACAGCGACACCACGGGACCAAAAGTCTCATGGTCGTACAGGGTCATTCCTTCCTCGACACCTTCCAGAAGGGTGGGGGCATAGGCGGTGTAGCTAATTTCGGGCAGTGCGTGGCCGCCGGCCAGAGCTACCGCGCCCTTGCTCAGAGCGTCCTGAACTTGGGTATCAATCGTTTCGAGCTGGTGGTCTGAAACTAAGACCCCCATATCGGCCTCCCAATCAAAGGAAACCGCAATCTTCATATCGTTGATACGTTTGATGAGCTTGGCTTTGAACTCGTCGTAAATCGAGTCTTGGACATAGAGACGCTCAATCGAAACGCAAAGCTGGCCAGTGTTGGCGTAGGCGGACCGTACCAGGCCTGCCACCGCATCGTCGACTCGCGCGTCCTCCAGCACTATCATCGGGTTCTTGCCGCCGAGTTCAGCCGAAACCCCAATCAGGTTTTCCCCCGATTGCTTGGCAATAATCCGACCCGTGGCGGTCGAACCGGTAAACATCATGAAATCGACTTGTTGAATGAGCGGAGTCCCCAGCTCAGAGCCACGTCCGGGCACCAAAATGAACAAATCGGGGTCCAGACCGGCCTTTACCATCAGGGCTTTGCCGACCACCACTGACAACGGGGTGTTGGAATCAGGCTTGGTCACGATGGCATTACCAGCCGCCAGAGCCGCGATAGCGTCCGTAATCCCCATCGACAGTGGGTAGTTCCACGGCGCAATTACCCCCACAACACCCTTGGGCTCATACATTACGAAAGTACGCGTCACGCCGGGAAACGCCCCGCGACGGCGCTCATCACGAACCGCATGAGACAGGGTGCGCGCATAGTAGCGGCAGTTCAGGGCAATATCCTGGATTTCGTCATAAGCGTGGTAGCGGGACTTGCCGGTTTCCCACTGAATCACGTCGAGGATTTCGTCCATGTGCTGCCACAGCAAGTCATGAAGTCTGTACAAAAACTGCGCCCGGGTGGCGGCGGGAGCCTTGCCCCAGCGCCGCCCCGCACTGCGAGCACGCACTATGGCTTGGTCCAAGTCTGCCAGGGTGGCTTGGGGAACCCCGAAAGCATCAATGCCGGTAAACGGCGACTGTACAGCCCGTAACGGACGACCTTCCGGCAGCCCCACCGTACGCTCCAGGTTTGGCACCAAGCTGCGGAAAGAAGCCTCACAGCGCTGGTGCATCTGATGTGCTTGGGCTTCGGCCTGGGCAGAAGGGTAAATCGTCTTTGTTACCGTATCGGACATTACAGTCTCCTTTGACAGTTCAGTATCACACCACTGGGATTTAAACCCATTTTAGGACAGATTGCCTATCTACGAAAGGTGAACGCGGAATTGGAAAATGTCTGCGTTACCTTCATTCGGTAACGGCTACGCCGAGCTGCCGTTTGCCCTTCCGGAACAAGACGACCCCGCCGGGCAGCACATCAGCAGCGGTGACGACTCGGCTTTCGTCCTCGACTTTTTCATTATTCAGGTACGCGCCCCCAGAGGCGACAGTACGTTTTGCCGCCCCAATACCCTTTTCCAATCCCGAGTCCACCAGCAGGTGCAAAATATTGGTTTCGCCCAGCACGGCTTGGGTGCGCGGCAGGTCCGCAGTGGCTGCTACCAGGGTTTTCCCGTCTACCTCACGCAAGTCGCCACGTCCGAACAATGCCGTCGAAGCGGCTTTCACCCGCTCGGTCTCATCCGCCCCATGCACCAGGGTGGTTACGGCTTCGGCCAAAGCCCGTTGGGCGGCACGCTTCCCCGGGTTTAGCTTCGTTTCGGTTTCCAACGCCTCGATTTCCTCGCGGCTCAGGAAAGTAAAGACTTTCAGCAGGTTGACCACATCGGCATCCTCGGTGTTCAACCAGAACTGGTAGAACGCGTAGGGGCTGAACATTTCCGGATCAAGCCAAATCGCGCCGCCTTCGGATTTGCCGAACTTGGTGCCGTCAGACTTGGTAATCAAAGGCGTGGTCATCACGTGAACATCTTTGCCTTCAATCTTGCGAATCAGATCCATGCCGCCAACCAGGTTGCCCCACTGGTCATTGCCCCCGGTTTCCAAGGTGACACCGTACTTGCGGTACAGCTGCAGATAATCATTAGCTTGCAGGATTTGGTAAGAAAATTCTGTAAAAGAAATGCCTTCTTCGCTCTTGAGCCGCCGCGCCACCGCGTCCTTGGACAGCATGGTGCCCATCCGGAAGTTCTTACCTAGGTCACGCAGCAAATCAATCGCGGACAGGGGCGCGGTCCACTCCAAGTTGTTGACCATTCGCGCCGGATTGTCCCCCTCGAAATCGAGGAAACGCTCGATTTGGTGCTGCAGACGGTCCGCCCAGCCCGCCACCGTTTCCTTATCCTGCAACTGGCGTTCCGAAGTCATGCGCGGGTCGCCAATCAAACCGGTCGCACCCCCAACCAAGGCGATGGGATGATGTCCCGCCAGCTGCAGATGGCGCATCATGATGAGCTGTACCAGGTGTCCGTGATGCAGGGAGGCCGCAGTCGGGTCGAAGCCGCAATAGAACGTGAGCGGACCTTCGTTCAAAGCCCGGCGCAACGCATCCAAATCGGTGTGTTGCTTTATCAGGCCCCGCCAAGTCAGTTCGTCAATCAGATCGCTCACGTTTACTTCCTTCAATAGTTCGTTGTCATCGCGTTTTCACGCCCCTCTATGCTACCGGGTTTGCCGCGCACACAAAAAGGCCGGGGGACGGTTCGACGCACAAGCTCGGGGGATACAGCTGACCCCAGGAACATCACGGTTCCTGGGGTCAACTAATCATTGAGATTAGTCTCCGTGTTCCCAGGAAGTGGGGTCACTGGAAATGTTGCGTCCCTGCACGATAGCTTCTTTCGTCCAAATATCGGTGGGCAGCTCGCCGGGAAGGAACTCATTGTCACTAGAACAGAACCGGATTTCGTCCTCGCTCTTAGTTTTCAGTTGGTGCTGGTAATCCTTGAGAGCACCCAGAGCCCACTTGAACAGCAGGGTACAAGCCACCAAGTTCATGATGGCCATCAACGCCGCGGTCCAGTCGCCCAAGTTCCACACCATTTCCAAGGAGAGCACTGAGCCCAGGAACACCGCGATGATGGAAATCGCCTTGACAATCCAAGCGTTATTTTCGATACCCAAAAGGTATTTGATGTTGCCTTCGGAATAGCTAAAGTTACCCAGCAAAGTCGAGTAAACGAACATAAAGATAACGATGAGGATAATCGGTTTAGTCCAGGGACCCATCGCAGCCAGAGAATCAACCGTGAGGGCCGCGCCGTCAGAGGGCTGTTCAGCCGCGTTCGGATCGTAGACTCCTCCGAGCAGCACGATAAAAGCGGTAGCGCTGCAAACCAGAATGGTGTCCACGAACACACCGAGGGACTGAATCATTCCCTGCTTGACCGGGTGGGACACGGTGGCGGTCGCAGCCGCGTTCGGGGCAGACCCCATACCGGCTTCGTTTGAGAACAAACCACGCTTCGTGCCGTTCATCAAAGCTGCAAACAGCCCGCCTAAAGTTCCGCCTGCTACCGAGTTCACGCCGAAAGCACCCTGGAAGATCATGGCGAAAACCGCACCGAGTTGGCCAATATTCTCGATAATGACAATCAAAGCCAACGTCATGTAAATAACTGCCATCAGCGGCGCCAGATATTCAGCGATACGCGCCACCGAACGAATCCCGGCAATAAAGAAAGGCGCGGTGATGGCTACCAGCAACAGCCCGGTGGCGTAGGTAGGCATTCCGAAGTTCGCCTTCGCCAAGCCAGCCAGGGTATTGGCCTGAATCAGCTGGAAAGTGAAAGCGTAGGTGAAAATGAGCAAAACCGCAAAGACCGAACCCCAGGCACGCGAACCGAGACCGCGCTCAATATAGAAAGCCGGGCCGCCACGGAAAGTTCCGTCGGGATTGCGAACCTTGAACAACTGCGCCAAGGTCGCCTCAATGAAAGCGCTCGCCATCCCGACCAGAGCCACAATCCACATCCAAAAGATGGAACCGGCACCGCCCAGGGTAATCGCGATGGCCACCCCAGCAATGTTGCCGGTGCCGACACGGTCAGCCAAACCCACCGCAAAAGCCTGGAAAGAACTGATGCCTCCATGGGAGCCTTTCCGAGAGCCCATGACGGTCTTCCACATTTTAGAAAACATGGTGAACTGGACAGCACCGGTGCGAATTGTCGCGTAGATTCCGAAGCCGAGCAGTACCACAATCAACACATAGCCAACGCTCATGCCGTAGACGGTACCGAGAGCATTGGCTACAAGTTGATTAAATTTTTCGAAAGGTGAAAGCTCCTCGGGCTTCACCGGGACTATTGCTGGAAATGGCGGCATTTTTTCTCTTAACTGGTCGCTTGCAGATACTTGTGAATCGGGTGATGCGAAGCAATTGAAATCCGGTTATTGGCATTAATCATGATGGCGCACCATTCGAGAGCAGCCACCTGAGCTTCGGTAAAGAATGTCTGCGCGCGCTCCCCCACGCTGGAGTTGCGCACTCCTTCGGGGAGTTTGGTTATGTGCTCAGTCAGCTCCAGTGCGGCCTTTTCTTGAGGGGTGAACAATTCCGTGTCTTCCCTCCAACTGGGCAACACATCAATCTGGAGTTGAGATACGCCGGCTTTTAGCGCCCGCGGCACATGTACAGAAAGGCAAGTTCCACACCTATTCATCTGACTGGCGCGTAGACAAACGAGTTCAATCAGACTAGCCGGTAGACCGACCTGCTCGTAAACGGGCTTGAGCCTGCGAGTCACTTCCTCCATGGCAGCAGCGACTTCAGGAAAGGCTTTATCCAAGTACGGTACTCTCCTAGCGGATGTTTCTGTCACTGAGTCTGTTCCTTTCCGTGAACCCACCCGGACCGGGTCGTTTAGGCTTTATCCGTGGAAGAATCGTTGATTTCTGAGGCTGGTGTCAGCGTGGACTCGCCGGATTTCTTCATGACCCAGCGGTAGGTAACGGCCAGCAAACCAACAAAAACCACCACTCCCACGACTTTTGCGACCGGCGCAAAAGAATCAGGAATGATTCCCAAGGCATCAGCGTTGCTGGTGGCTCCGATGATGCCGGCGTTGAGGATTCCGAACAGTGAATCACCCACGATCATGCCGGTAGCCAGCAGCACCCCGAGACGCTTGGACTGTTCCGCCTTTTCTTGGCGTTGCGCCCAACGGTTGTAAATCCAGCCCACCAGGGCGCCCAGAGAGATGACCAGGGTGGTCGTGATGTTTAGGTACATGCCCATGCCCACGGCGAGCGGAGCCAGGTTGAAACGACTGACGCGACCCATGATTTCATCAACGATGACGATGACGACACCAATCAAAGCCCCCAAACCGAACAGCTGCCAGTTCATGTCCCCGCCAAAAATTCCCTTGGCAATGGTGGACAGCAGGGTCGCTTGTGGAGCTTGCAGAGCAGTAGTCTCGTCCACGCCTTCCATTCCGGAGAAGCCAAAGCTGGTCATCAGCAGCTGCAGGACCGGAGGAATCACCACCGAGCCGAAAATAACCCCGATGATGAGCGCCACCTGCTGTTTCCACGGAGTAGCTCCGACCAGCTGGCCAGTTTTCAGGTCTTGGAGGTTATCGTTCGAGATGGTGGCGATGCCGAAGACGATTGCGGTCGTAAACAGCGCGTAAGCAGTCAGTTCGGTGGGGTGGGTCTGACTGGTGTTGCCGGTCACCAGCAGAATCAGCAGCGAAGCCGCAATAATCACGATGATGCCCACACCAGAGATAGGAGAATTCGAGGCCCCAATCAGGCCCGCCATATAACCGCAGATACTGGCAATCAGCAAGCCCAGAACCAGCACAAACAGAATGCTGAGGATAATGAGCGCCGCGAGATGATGCGAGATAGGCGAATCCCGCAGGAAGTTCCACAACAGCAAGCCAATGGGAATCATGGACAGCAAGGTGATGGCAGCCACGTATTTGAAAGGAATGTCCTGTTCCGTCAAGGGAACCTGGTTCCCGGTTTCACGCAGTTTCGAGGATTTCAAGGAATCAGCGATACCGCGCAAGATAGGGCCGATAATCTTTAGCAGAGTCCATACTGCAGCCACCGCCATAGCTCCAGCACCAATCATCCGCACGTCGTGGGCGAAAACCGTGCTGACCACATCACCGAGATCCTGACCGGCAACCTGACCTTGGGTCAAAATCGGCAACAGAATCCCATAGGAAAGCAGCAAACCGACCAGCATCGCGATACCGACCGCGGGACCGACCAAGTGCCCTACCCCCATCAAAGCCAAAGACAGCGAACCACCAATCATGGTGCCCCCGGCGCCAATCCGAAAGTTCACGCTCAAGGACCCCGCGGCGGCTTTTAACGCCGTAAGTAGCGCCATTGCTGCGGACGCCAAGCCGCCCCAGATAATCACCAGCAAGCCGCGATGATTTTCCTCGGCAGAACCGTTTTCGTCTCCCACTTTCAACACTTCCGCGGCCGCTACCCCCTCCGGATAGGGCAGGTCCGAGCCGGTCACCAAGGCGCGACGCAGCGGGATCGAATACATCACGCCGAGAATACCGCCGACCATGCACACGGCGGTGGTCTCCCAGTAGGGGAAACCAGACCAATATCCCACCATGACCAGGCCGGGAACCACAAAAATGATGGCCGAAAGCGTCCCGGCCGCCGAAGCGATGGTCTGGACGATATTGTTTTCCACGACCGTGTGATCATGGAAATACCGCAGGATAGCCATGGAAATCACGGCAGCAGGGATGGAAGTGGCAAAGGTTAAGCCGACTTTCAACCCGAGATACGCGTTAGCGGCGGTAAAAATCAGGGTGATTAATCCGCCGACAATAATGGCTCGGAAAGTTAACTCGCGGTAAGGATGAGCGGACTGGGCTCCGGCATTGTTTGTCGCAGCGGCCGCAGGCTGATTGGACAAGGATTTCTCGCCTTCTCTATACAAATCGTTTCAGTTTTTGCCGCCCTCGGTAGGGCTAACAGCTTTTTACACGGGGTCTAAACTATCACTATCCTGGCCTGTCACCCTAAAACCCCAGCTTGAACCGGCAAAAGACAAACCCATTTTTTCGCGCCACACCGCCGCAGCTCCCTTGTGAGCCCGAAACTCGAAACCGAGTGAGCCTCGTGTCACGCCTGGAAGTACCCGCAGCGGCGCGGGCGCAATGTCGCGTCGTTCAGTCCTGGGTAATGCCAAAATGCCGTGTAATCGCGGCCAGAATCGGATAATCAGCGGGCAGCCAAGACAAGCTCTCGGAATGCTGGAAGTCGACCCAACGCAGGGACAAATGCGCCGCTCCGACCTGTGCCACACTGTGCGGCGCGAGAGCACACAGATACACGTACATCTGAAATCCCCCGTGAGCGGGCCAGGTTTCCTCCAAGCGCTCCC
Organism: uncultured Mobiluncus sp.; assembly: GCF_947254095.1. Taxonomy (GTDB): domain Bacteria; phylum Actinomycetota; class Actinomycetes; order Actinomycetales; family Actinomycetaceae; genus Mobiluncus. Next base: position 29,776 of record NZ_CAMYBV010000017.1, on the reverse strand, counting down.
CCACGATAATTTCCGCTGATAGTTCTTCGCGCAACTCCCGACGCAGAGCCTGTTCGGGAGTTTCTCCGGGTTCGGTCTTGCCACCGGGAAATTCAAAGTAACCCCGCCACTGTTCGGGATAAGAACGCTGCGCCCCCAGCACCTGCGTAGGCTGGCTGAGGTCGTCTACGATCGCTGCCGCGACCACTATCGGCTGAAACACACTTTCGAGTCTAATAACTCCGTAGCCGAGAGAGAAACCCCGCCCAGGACAATCCCGGTGCACGGTGTCACACTAGGATTATGGATTTTGGCTTTCAAAACGATTCCGGGACCGCCCTGACCGATATTCACCCCGTACTCAAAACCTCTCTCACCGGGCCGTGGCCCCTCCCCCACGAGGTTCTTTACGTAGCGATGGGATGTTTTTGGGGAGTGGAACGCATTTATTGGAACCAGCCTGGGGTTATCAACACGGCGGTAGGTTATCTGGGAGGTCACTGGCCAAACCCCAGTTATGAAGATGTCTGTACAGGTCAAACTGGGCACGCCGAAACTACCCGCATAGTCTACGACCCCACCCGCACGAGCGCGGGAGACCTGCTGAAAGTTTTTTGGGAGAACCACGACCCCACTCAGGGCGAGCGGCAGGGCAACGACCGGGGCAGCCAGTACCGTTCGATGATTGTTTACACTACTGCGCAACAGCGCCAGCTGGCTGAGCTATCCCGGCAAACCTTTGGAGAAACCCTTGCCCAGGCCGGTCGAGGGCCGATTACGACCGAGATTCTCAGCCTGGCCGCTGCCGGCGAGTTTTGGCTCGCGGAGCCGTATCACCAGGCGTACCTGTTTCACCACCCCCACGGCTATTGCAATCACGGGTTCAAGGGCTTTGTTTGCGAGGCTCCGCGGCTGAGTGACTAGCCGGCGCTGCTGTTTCTGCCCCGGGTATGCTGGATTTTGGGCAACAAAAAAGCGGACATCTTCGTCCGCTTGCGTCGTTGCTATTTATCTGTCTTTGGTTTCCGTCCCCCTTAACGGTCAGCCAAAATTTCATGCGCCATATTCACTCGATAGGCCTGGGCCATCACAGTGTCTGAGCACATCTGGGGCGCCTCGCCGGAAATAACCTTCACGCTGGTGAAAGTTTTTGGGGCGGTCTTTAGCCAGTTCAATATGCTACTCATATCCGTTGCACCTCCTTTGCTATCGCTCTGTACACGTCTCGGTGAGCCTTGAGCCCACCTCTCGAGTCCGGCCATCACAGATGTCCGCTCGATATCTTTATTATACCTCGATTTACATTTTATGTACACTACAGTTTTGTTTGTCTACACAACGTGAACGATAAGCCAGAGCGCCGCTGGCCTCTCCCGGGGAGGCACTGTATCACCCCGACAGGGCAGAGTTAGCGCTGGAACGCTTGCAACTGCTGGCGGGCCGCTGCAATCTGTTCAGCCACGCGCTCCGGAGCGGTGCCGCCCACCCCGCAGCGGGCTCGAACCGAACCGGCAGCAGTCAGGATGTCTCGAACCTCAGGGGTCAGCAGTGGGTCAACACCCGCGAAATCAGCATCACTGAGGTCCTCCAACCCAACGCCCCGCCCTTCTGCCAACGCCACACAGGCTCCCGACACTTCGTGCGCATGACGGAAGGGCATACCCCGTTTCACCAGCCATTCGGCCACATCGGTGGCCAGGGAGAAACCGGCGATAGACAGCATTTCCAGGCGCTCATAGTGCAGGGTCATGGTATCCACCATTCCGGTCACCGCCGGCAACAGGACTTCCAGGGTGTCGATAGCGTCGAACACCGGTTCTTTGTCCTCCTGCAGGTCCCGGTCGTAAGCCAGCGGCAGGCCTTTCATCGTGGCCATTAGCCCCGTCAAGTCGCCAAGCAAACGTCCTGCCTTGCCACGAGCCAGTTCAGCCACATCCGGGTTCTTCTTTTGTGGCATAATGCTGGACCCCGTCGAATAGGAATCGTCCAAAGTGACGTAGCCAAACTCGGCGGTGTTCCATATTATGATTTCTTCTGCCAATCGCGACATATCCACCGCCACCTGGGTGAGGACATAGAGAAACTCCACCACCCCGTCTCGTGCAGCCGTGGCGTCAATAGAGTTCGGACACACCTGAGAAAAGCCCAGCTCACGGGCCACCAGTTCTGGGTCGAGCCCCAGCGTATTGCCTGCCAGGGCTCCGCCCCCGTAAGGGGAGGCATCATTGCGCTTCTCCCAGTCCCGCAAACGCTCCAAGTTGCGCAGCTGGGGCCAAAAATGAGCCATCAGCTGATGCGCCACCAGCACCGGCTGAGCGTGCTGCATATGCGTGCGACCGGGCATGATATGCGTTCCGGCACGGTCAGCCTGGGACAAAATCGCCTGGCAAAGCGCCGCTATCAGCCCTTGCAGATGGGTGGCAGCGTCGCGCAGGTACATCCGCACCAGGGTGGCAATCTGGTCATTGCGGGAGCGTCCCGCCCGCAGTTTTCCGCCCAGTTGCGGTCCGGCGTAGTTCTCTTGCAGCAATCCGCGTTCCAGGGCGGTATGAACGTCCTCGTCATCGGGAGAAAAGGTGAAAGTTCCGTCAGCCACATCCGCCCGCAGACGGCGCAGGGCGTCGCTCAAGTCGGCGTATTCCGACTCGGTCAACAGACCCGCCGTCCGCAGCGCCTGGGCATGAGCCAAAGAGCCATGTAAGTCGTAATCGGCTAAACGCCAATCAAACTGGGTCGACACCGACAGTGCCGCCAACGCTTGGGCAGGTCCGCCCTGGAATCTGCCGCCCCACAGGGCCAACTTTTCACTCATGTTTGCTCCTTATTCTCTCAACGCCACAGTACCACCGGCAGCCAAACCGAGTGGCTCGGCTGCCGGGGAACTGTGGAGAGGCTGCGACTCGAAAAGCCCGGACGCTGACCTTTAGAGGTGCGAGGCTTGCAGCGTAATGCCCTTGCCATACCTGACGTCACGCGCCGCGGCCAGCTTGGACTGCATCCCGTACAGTTCAATGAAACCGCGCGCCGCGTCTTGGTTAAATGAATCCCCCGAATCGTAGGTCGCCAGTTTGAAATCGTAGAGGGAAGCCTCGGAACGGCGTCCGTTGACCACCGCCCGCCCGGCGTGCATGACCATCCGAATATCGCCGGACACGTATTCCTGAGTGTGTGCCACAAAGGCGTCCAAGGATTTCTTGAGAGGCGAATTCCATTGGGCCTCGTAAACCAAATCGGACCACGCCGGCTCGACCATCTGGCGCTTGTAACGCAGCTGCATCCGCTCCAGGGTCACGGCTTCCAGGGCTTGGTGGGCGGTAATCAGTGCCATCGCACCGGGGGCTTCATAGATTTCGCGCGATTTAATCCCAATGAGGCGGTCCTCCACCACATCGATACGCCCAATCCCCTGGGCACCGGCACGCCGGTTCATCTCTTGAATGACCTGCAGCGGAGTCATTTTTACCCCGTCAATCGCGACAGGAATGCCCTTTTCAAAGGTGATGACCACTTCATCGGGAATTCCTGCAAATGCCGGATCATCAGTGTAGTTGTACACATCTTTGGTGGGGGCGTTCCACAGGTCCTCTAAGAAGCCGGTTTCAATAGCCCTGCCCCACAAGTTTTGGTCAATCGAGAAGGGGTTATGTTTCGTCGCCTCGATGGGTAGGTGGTGTTCCTCTGCGTAAGCAATCGACACGTCGCGCTGCAGGGACAAATCACGAATCGGCGACACGCATTTCAAGTCCGGCGCCAGCGAGGTAAATGACACCTCGAAACGGACCTGATCATTGCCCTTTCCGGTGCAGCCGTGAGCCATGGTGGTGGCACCGAACTGTTTAGCCGCCATCACCAGGTGTTTGGCGATGAGTGGGCGGGACAGCGCCGAGACCAGGGGGTATTGGCCTTGGTACAGGCCGTTGGTTTGTAGGGAGGGCATACAGTATTCGGTGGCGAACTCGTCTTTGGCATCGGCGATGTAGGCTTCCACTGCCCCGCAGTCAAGAGCGCGCTGGCGAATCACATCCATATCCTCGCCGCCTTGGCCCACATCCACCGACACCGCAATCGTGTCTACACCGAGCTTGTCTTTCATCCAGCCGATAGCCACCGAAGTGTCCAAACCGCCGGAATAAGCCAGCACTACCCGTTCAGTCATTGTTTTCTCTCTTTCTCATTTTTGATAAATAGGTCTAAAAATTGTGTGCTTAAGGTTTTAAATCTGGGGAAATATAGTGTAGGTCTAGCGCTTGGCCAGGCCTCGCAGCTTATCGCGCAGTTCTTTGGCAGATTCCACACTGTCGCAGACGACCAAAATGGTATTGTCCCCCGCTAGGCAACCCAACACGTGTTCCAGATTTTCTTTGTCAATGACCGACGCCAGAGTGCCGGCTGTGGCTGGCGGAGTGCGCAGCACCACCTGATTCATGGCCTGAGTGGCCTGAATCAAAAGTGGGGCACACCAACGTTCCAACGTTCCCGGCAGCTGCAACGGCATATCTGCGGCAGTGCGCACGCCGCCCAAAACGTAGCGTAGCTCCCCTTTCTCATCGCGCACTTTGGTAGCCGCCAGTTCCTCCAGGTCCCGCGACAGCGTCGCTTGTGTGACCGAGAATCCGGCGTTTTCCAGCAAAATCTGCAAAGCCCCTTGAGAGCGCACCACATTTTCCGCCAAGAGGCGCGAAATGGCGCTATGGCGGGAAATTTTGGATTGCACTACCAGGTTTTCAGACACGCGAGCCTCCCAGCCGAATCTCTTGGTCTGCCTGGTGTTGCACCCGGTCAAGGATTTCCGGTAGCGCTTGGGTAAACATCCGGGTCTGAGAAGGGTTGATGATGAGCGGCGGTGCCAGCCGAATCGTGAAGGTATCCGGGGCATTGACGATGAATCCCGCTTTGAAAAGCTCATCAGCCAGCGGTTTGGCCAAAGGATTACGCAAACCGATTCCCAGCAGCAAGCCGCGCCCGCGGACTTCACTAATGAGGGGGTGCTCCAGTTCGAGAATCTCGCGTTTCCAGATGTCCCCCACGTTTTGGACGTTAGACAGCAAGCCTTCCTCTTCAACCGTGTTAATCATCGCCAGCACCGAGGCTCCCGCCAGCGGATTCCCCGCAAAAGTGGAGCCGTGCATCCCCGGCTTTAACACGCTTGCCGCTTCGGCATTGAGGGCCACGCAAGCTCCGACCGGGAACCCGGCGCCCAGCCCTTTTGCCAATGTCACCACGTCCGGAACGATTCCCGCCGTATGGTGAGCCATCCAGGTTCCTGTCCGTCCCATGCCGGTTTGGACTTCGTCCAAAACCAGCAGGGCGCCAGCGCGTGCCGTCACTTCGCGCGCCACCTTGAGGAAGTCGTCAGAAATCGGACGCACCCCGGCTTCGCCTTGAATCGGCTCGATGAACAGAGCCGCGATGGACTCTCCTCGCTCACCGTCAAAGGCACGCTCCAAAGCAGCGATGTTGTAGGGCAGGAAATCGACTTCGGCGGGCATCGGCAGGAACGGATCACGAAAAATCGATTTGTAGGTCAGCGACAGTGCCCCCATGGTACGGCCGTGGAAAGAGTTTTCCAGCGCGAGGAACCTGCTGCGCGCGGCTCCCCCGCGAGCCCGCGCCAACTTAAACGCCGCCTCCAGCGCTTCGGTACCAGAGTTGGTAAAGAAGACTCGCGAGCCTTGCGGAGCTCCGCCAGGTTCAATGATGGACAAAATCCGTTCTGCGGCCTCAATCTGAGGCTGGGTCGCAAAATAGTTACTGACGTGGCCTAACGTTTCGACCTGTTCGTGCAAAGCGGTGACGATATTCGGGTGTCCGTGCCCCAGGGCGTTGACCGCGATACCGCCCAACAAGTCGAGGTATTGATGGCCGTCCTCGTCCCACACAAAGCAGCCCGCCCCGCGGGTCAACACGGTCTTTGGTGTCCCAAAAGTATTCATTATCGAGTTTTCGTAGCGCGAAATCCACTCTTTGACGTCCATTTTTGCTTCTTTCACTAGGCTGGTTCAGAGGTATGGGACAAGGCTCAGCGGAACTGTATCGTGGGCAGAGGCTCGCCGTCATGAGGGCGGAGCGGACGGACATTGTCGGGTATGACTTCGGTACCGGTGCCTTGGTCAGTCACGATTTCGAGGAGCATGGAGTGAGCTAGGCGTCCGTCGATGATTGTCGCGCGGGACACACCGCCCTGCACGGCGTCGAGACAGGCCTGCATTTTGGGTACCATTCCAGATTTAATGGTTGGTAGCATGCGTGCCAATTCGCCAGCGGTCAAGAACCTGATGAGGGATGCCGGGTTGTCAATGTCCCGATAAAGTCCCTCGACATCAGTGAGGATAATGAGCTTGCGTGCCTTTAAGCCGATAGCTAGGGCCGCCGCGACCGCGTCGGCGTTGACATTCAGCACGATGTTGGGGTCGTCAACGGAAGGCGCGATGGAGGAAATGACCGGAATGTTGCCGCGCTCCAGCAGATCCACGACTGCGCGGGGATGAACATTGACGATGTCCCCGACCAGTCCCAGGTCGCTGCCCGGTTCGCATTGGCGTTTCCGCGCTCCAAACAGGCCGGCGTCCTCACCGGTGAGACCAATTGCCAGAGATTCTTCCACGTTCAGCAAGCCCACGAGCTCACGCTGAACCTTGCCGGTGAGAACCATGCGCACGACTTCCATAACTTCCGGGGTCGTCACCCGGTAGCCGTTGATGAAAGGCGCCTCCAAGCCCAGACGGTCCAGCATTTCGGTAATCTGCGGGCCACCGCCGTGTACCACGACTGTGCGCAAACCGACCTGGTGCAGGAACTGAATATCGGCGGCGAATGCGCGACGCAAATCCTCGTTGACCATCGCGTTGCCACCATATTTGATGACGACAGTAGCGCCGCGGTAGCTGCGTAGCCACGGCATGGCCTCCAGCAGCACTTCGGTCTTCTGTATCGGCGTGATCATCGCATTCCTTCCATCTTTTTGGTCCTGTAGCGCGTTCCGAGCTGGGGATTTTCCCCGCTAGGTTTGTTTACGTGGTGTAATCCCCGTTGATATGCACGTATTCGTGGGTCAAGTCACTGGTCCACAGGTGGGCCTCTTCCTGACCGGCGTGCAGCTCGACCAGGATGTGGCATTCTCGCGGACTCATATCAGCCAGGTAGGGATCCTCACCTATCCCCCCGTCTTTACAAACTTTTACGCCGTTAATGGAAACATCGACATGAGCCGGGTCGAACGGCAGGACGTCTTCCGGCACCGTGCCCAGCTGGGACAGGATACGCCCCCAGTTCGGGTCATTGCCGTACACGGCGGTTTTCACCAGGTTGGACCGCGAAATCGTTCGGGCGGCCTCGAGAGCACCCGCTTCGCTGGCAGCCCCGGTCACCCGAATTTCAATATCGTGATGAGCTCCCTCGGCGTCTCCCAACAGCTGCAGGGCTAGGCTTTTGCAGACTTGCAAAAGGCCGGCGGCGAACTCGTCCGGGTCAGGCTCGACCCCGGATGCGCCGGATGCCAGCAGCAACACGGTGTCGTTGGTGGACATACAGCCGTCCGAGTCGAGGCGGTTGAACGTTTTCTCAACTGTGTCGGACAGCATCGTCTGTAGGGTGGCACCGTCCCAAACCGCGTCGGTGGTGATGACCACAATCATGGTCGCCAAGGCAGGGGCCAGCATTCCGGCGCCTTTCGCCATACCGCCGATTTTCCAACCGGAAGGACTTTCGTGGGTGGCCGTTTTCGACTTCGTATCGGTAGTGAGGATAGCTTCGGCCGCCTCGTCGCCCCCGTCCGCACGCAGTTTGGCGGCGACTGTATCAATGCCGGCGGTCATTTTCGGCATATCTAAAGCGCGTCCGATGATTCCGGTGGAGCACACCAGACATTCGTTTTCAGCCACGCCCAGGACCTGACCCAGATGCGCTGCCATCGCAGCGGTGTCCCGATCCCCCTGTGCACCGGTGCAGGCGTTGGCTACTGCCGAGTTGATGACCACGGCTTGGGCCTGGCCACCCGCAACGACTTTCCGGTCCCAGCCCACCGGAGCGGCAAAAACACGATTGGAAGTAAAAACTCCCGCCACGGTAGAGTCTGGGCCCAGATTCCTCACGATGGCCATATCCGGATGCAGCTTGCCGCGCAGCCCCACATGGGCACCGGCGGCTTTGAAGCCACGGGGATAAGTAACGCTCACTTCCTACCTCCTGCATAAAACTGTTTCCAAAACAGTTTTTATAAATATAAGCTATCCTGTATAAATTTACAAAAATGGTTACGGTGCGGTTGATACCACCGGAACCCCGGTCAACTCCGGGAAGCCCAAGGCCAAGTTCATGCCCTGAATGGCTCCCGCCGCGGTGCCCTTGCCCAAGTTATCGATAGCGCATTGCGCCACAACTTTACCGGCGCGTTTGTCCACCGCCACTTGAATCGCCGCTTTGGCGCAGCCGCTCACCATCGACACGGTGGGCCAGACGCCCTCGGAAAGGAATTCCAATAGGGGTTCGTCGTCGCAAACTTCGTGATAGACACGGCGTAGTTCGCTCGCGTCGCCAGACCCGACTAAGGGCGCGGTAACGGTGGCGAGAATGCCGCGATTCATGGGAACCAGTACGGGAGTGAAGCTGAGCTTGACTTCGCTGGCGCCGGCGACTCGGAAATTCTGAGCGATTTCGGGGATATGCCGGTGTACGCCGGCCATGGCATAGCCTTGGGCATTGCCGAATGCCGCCACGGCCATCAAGTGGGATTTCATGGCTTTGCCAGCCCCGGAATAACCCACCGCGAGGTTCGCCACAATGTCAGACGTATCCACCAGTCCTGCCCACACCGCCGGCAGTAGCGCCAAAGTTACCGCGGTCACGTTGCACCCCGGTACCGCAATCTCCGCAGCCTGTCGCAATGCGGCGCGCTGTGCCTGTGCCACACTTTCATTGGGGTGCAACAGCTCCGGCAGCGAATACGCCCAAGGTTCTTCGGGTTCTGAATGGTAGTAGTCACGCCACGCGGCCGGGTCGGTCAAACGATGATCCGCCCCGCAATCAATGAGTAGGGACTTCACCCCGGCATCGCGCAAAGCGCGCGTCACCTGGCCCGACGCGCCGTGCGGCAGCCCCAGGAAAATGACATCGTGGCCCGCCAGATTCTCAACATCTGTAGGCTGCAGCACTCGTTGTGCCAGGGGGAACAGGTGGGGATGGTGCTTTCCCAACGGCTCGCCTGCCGAGGACGCCGCCGTCAAGGCTCCGATTTCCACCTGGGGATGGTTCAACAGTAATCGCAGCAGCTCGCCGCCGGCGAAACCAGAAGCTCCCGCGACTGCGACTTTGACTTTTTTACCTGAAACCTCTGTCATAGCAACAACTATACATGCTTATTCATAGAGTTGCATATTTATGCTAAAAGGTTCGGGGATTGGCGTGAAATAACCGAAAAACCGCCCCAACGGGCTAGTGCCCGGCCAGTTGCGCACCCAAAGATTCCAGCCGATAGTGCCGCCAGGGTTCCCCGCGTTGCTGAAAAGCGTCTGCCTCGTAGCGAAACAAGATTCCGTTGCCTTCGTGGTGCAACACATAGGGCAAACCCTGGGCGTTGCGCCTATCTGAGATAACCGCCACGTGTTCTTTCCACACCACGATGTCTCCGGGTTGCCAAGACGCCACGTCCGTTGTGTCGGTGGTGAGGCTCTGGGCGTGACGGTCGAAATAGACGATGAGATTGCGCACGCGCCGATAATCAATGTCAGGATAGGGAGTCTCACCCTCCGGAGCCGCGGCAGCGTAAGCCTGCGGGTCAGCCCGCCGATCCGCATCAACCAGTTCGCGCAAGTCCATTCCTGCCGCTTTGGCGGCGTACCACACCACATCGGTGCACACCCCGGTGCCGTCATTTGGTACCCCGCCGGGATAAACTTTGGAACCGTCATATTTCGGCGCGGTAGCAAGGTAAGCCACGGCACCCGCCAGCATCTGTTCCCCTACCGGCCCCGGATGATTCAGGTTCTGGCCGGTCCAAGCGTTATCCAGGCGCCACGAACCTTTCGCGTTCCAGCTCGACAACAGGAACGCGGCACCGCCCACCAGCGCTAGGGCCAAAACCAGAATCGCTCCGATGAGGAAGTGCTTGCGACCTCGTGAACTCTGGTTAACCACGCTTACTCCTTAGTTGCGCCGCCAACCGCGTCAGTAGCGGCTGATTGACCCGAGACGTCTAGCGCAGGGTTGCCTGGCAGGTTTTCTCGACTTTCTTGATGATGCGGTTGCGAGTTTCCTTGATCTCCTGAGGACTCAGCGTATGGTCAACGGCACGCAACCGCAGCGCAAACGCCAGGGATTTCCGGCCCTCCCCCAGTTGCTCCGCATTCTCAAACACGTCGAACAGGCGCAATTCCTCAACCAGCCCTTCCCCGGCCTTCGCAATCGCGTTATAGACCTTCAGCGCTGGAACGTCTTGGTTCACGACGAACGCCAAGTCTTCCTTGGCGGCCGGGAACGTAGAGACGGGACGCAGTTGGAACGCATCCTTGGGGCGGGACTTTTCAATCGCGTCCAAATCCAGTTCAAATGCACAAGTCCGGGGCGGCAGACCGAAGTTCTGGCACACCTTGGGGTGCAGTTCGCCAGCGTAGCCCAGCGCCTTCCCGCCGGTGAGCGCACCTACGCGAATTTGCGCGACCCGTCCAGGGTGGAAAGGCGCGGCGACCGTGGCTTGTCCCCCGGCGCCCATGGCTTCGGGACGCACCGCCAAACCTTGCGAAACCGCCACGCGAATCGCCAGCTCGATAGCGTCCGCCCAATCCCAGGCACGCGCCGCGTCGTGAGGGCTAGCTTCGATGGCGTTTCCTGCCAGCACCGCCGCCACGTGCCAGGGCTGCTTCGGCACTCCTGCCCGCAGGGCCTGCATGACTTCGTTGCTGGGCTTTTCCTCCACGCCGGGAATCGACGCCGGAATGACTCCGTGCGCGCTGACGACCTGGTCCAGCTCAAAAATCGCTACTCGCGGATTGCCGCGGGACACATTTCGCGAAGCCGTGTTCAGCAGGGTATCCAGCAGGGAACTGCGCAGTGCCGGGGCATCATCAGCCAGCGGATTGGCCAGCTTGACGGTGTCTCGCCGCGGGTCATCGGCCGGCAGCCCCATCAAATCGTGTTCATTGCCCAAGAAGGGGTAAGTCATGACTTCGGTCAAGCCCGCTTCGGCCAAAGTGTCGCTGACCTCCCGACGGGTTCGCAGCGGCGCCGGGTTGCCAATCTTGGCGGGTCCGACCGGCACCACAGAAGGAATCTTGTCGTAGCCGTCCAGTCGGGCAATTTCTTCTATAAGATGGGCGGGGCCGCCAGCTAGGTCGGGACGCCACGAGGGGGGCACGACCGCGAACGCATCATCACCGGACTTGGTGACGTCACAGCCGATGGCACGCAAGAGTTCCTCCACCCGCTGGGGCGCGTAGTTCACCCCGATGAGTTGAGTTGCGGCCGCAAAAGGCAAAGTCACGGTTGGTTGGGGCTTGACGTGGTTGACGTCAGTAACTCCCGTGTCAATGGTGCCGCCGCCGTATTCCACCAGTAGCTCGGCCGCGTACTGGGCCGCCACCGGCGGAAGTTCGGGGTCGGAACCGCGCTCGAAACGCTTTGAAGCCTCCGAGGGTAGCTTGTGACGGCGCGCCGAACGAGCCACGGACACCGCGTCGAAATGCGCCGCTTCCAGCAGGACGTTCGTGGAGACTTCGGTCATCTCCGTTTCCGCGCCACCCATCACTCCAGCGATGCCAAGTACACGCGCGCCGTGACCGCCCTGGCAATCAGTAATCAGCAAATCTTCGGCGTGCAAAGTTCGCTGAACCTCATCCAAAGTGGTGTGCTGTTCGCCTTGGCGGGCTCGGCGCACCACGATGGGTCCGGTCACTTTGTCCAGGTCATAAGCGTGCATGGGCTGGCCCAGGTCCAACATGACGTAGTTCGTCACATCAACTGGCAAGGAAATGGAACGCATCCCCGCTGATTCCAGCCGCGCCACCATCCACTGCGGCGTAGGCGCGCTCGGATTCAGTCCGCGCACTATCCGCGCCACAAACCGGTCGCACCCCACATGACCGCGAATCGGGGCCGCGTCCTCGATTTCGACCGGGAAGCCGGAATCATTGGCTGCGGGCAAGCCGTTTTTCAGGTTTTCAGCCAAGCCCCAGTCGGTAAACTTTGCGCCCGTGGAGTGGCTGTATTCACGGCCCACTCCGCGCATCGAGAAACAGTAGCCGCGGTCAGGGGTGATGTTGATTTCCAACAGTTCCTGGTTCAATCCCAAGATGGGCAGCATATCGGTTCCGGGGGCGGGAATTTCCACGCCGCGCTCGCCCAGGTATTCCTCCAAAACGATGATGCCATCGAATTCCTCGCCTAATCCCAGCTCACGAGCTGAACAAATCATGCCGTCCGAAATATGTCCGTAAGTTTTCCGGGTGGCGATGGAGAAATCGCCGGGCAGTACGGCTCCTGGCAGAGAGACCACCACGTGATCGCCCTCCTTGAAATTGTGCGCCCCACATATAATGCTGCGGCTGGGAATGTCGGAGGGCTCCTTGCCGGTACCGGGCGCATCGTTGAATTCCTCACCCACGTCTACCCGGCAGTAGTTGACGGTTTTACCGTTGGAGGCCGTTTCGGGAACCATCGAGGCCACCCGGCCGCACACCAGCGGACCCGTCACCCCTGAAGTGTGGATGGCTTCCTCTTCCAGACCGACCTTTACCAGGTCTTTTGCGAGTTGAGACGCGCTGGTTTCCGCGGGAACTTCCGTCCACCGCCGCAACCACTCAATCGAAACAAAAGCCATTTTTAGCGCCCCTTTCCATTCACGCCGAACTGATCTGAGAACCTCACGTCGCCTTCTACGATGTCGTGCATATCCTCTATGCCGTGGCGCAGCATCAGCGTGCGCTCAATGCCCATTCCGAAAGCAAACCCTTGATAAACCTCTGTGTCGACCCCGCAGGCACGCAGCACATTCGGATTGACCATGCCGCAACCGCCCCACTCAATCCAGCCGGGGCCACCTTTCTTTTGCGGGAACCACAGGTCGACCTCCGCGGAAGGCTCGGTGAAGGGGAAGAAAGACGGTCTGAAACGGGTTTTTGCCTCCGGGCCGAACATGGCGCGGGCAAAGTGATCCAGAGTCCCCTTCAAATCCGCCATCGTCAGACCCTTATCCACCGCCAAGCCCTCCACCTGGTTAAACACCGGAGAGTGAGTGGGGTCCAGTTCATCAGCGCGAAAGACTTTGCCGGGAATAGCCACGTAAATCGGCAACTCGCGGGTCGTCAACAGACGCGCCTGTACCGGGGAGGTGTGCGTGCGCAGCACCAGGTTGGCGGGGTTTTCCGCGCTGCCACCCACGGAAGTGGAATCGACATAGAGAGTGTCTTGCATCTGCCGTGCCGGGTGATCGGCATCGAAGTTCAACGCATCAAAGTTGAACCACTCGTGTTCCACCTGGGGGCCGGCCGCAATGTCCCACCCCAGAGACACGAAAAAGTCCGCGACTTCCTCTTCCAGCACCATCAGCGGGTGGCGCGATCCCAGCGGGTGACGCGAGGACAACACGCTCACGTCCACGGTTTCCGCCTCCAAAGCTGCCTCTTGCGCGGCCTCCTGCAGTTCAATCTGTTTGGCGTCCAGAGCCGCCCGGACCCGCCCTTGGGCAGCCCCCAAGTTCCGACCGGCAGTGGCTTTGTCCTGAGGATCGAGCTTTCCGATAAGTTTCTTTGCTAGGGTCAAAGGCGCTTTGTCGCCGTTGTAACGGGAACGCACTGCTTTCAGCGACTCCACATCGGCTGCCGCCGCGATGTCCTGTAAAGCCGCGGTGACTTCCCGTTCCAAACCCTCTGTATCCAGCGGACTCAACACGTTTTCACTCATTTTTCCTCGATTTCCTTGACTCCTAGCCAGCTCAAAACCCCTTCAACTTTAGTCGAAATGCCAGTCCGCCCGGTAATCAAGGTTTTTCAATGCCGCCATTGATTCCTCGCCACTCTGGGGGCGGACGAATAAATTGTGCGCTGGAAAGGAAAAAACCGGCGAAAAGATATAAAAAGGGCGCCTGGTGAGATAAATTATTTACTGTTTTTCCAGAATTTTTTTAGTCAAGGATACCAAAGTGAAAAAAGCCAAAACCGCAATGGAAACGCAACACTTACAGGCAGAGATTGAGCGCCTCCGCGCTGAGTTAACCGAGCTTCAGGCTGAGAAAGAATCTCAAGAAACCGCTCTCAGTGAACTGAGCCAAAAACAGGCCTTCACCCAGAGTACTCATGACCCTCTGGCACGATGCTTCGGATCGGCGGAAAACGTCCGCGATTCCCTGGGCAAGATTGTGTCCGAATTGGACGCGGATTCCGCCGATACCGCGGAAACCCGTCGAATCGTAGCGGAATCAACCCGCGATTTGCACGACATGGCCGACGGTGCTGGGGACATTTCGAAAAAGCTGCAGGATATGGGCGGGAACATGGAGGCCTTGTCCAAGGCTTCCGAGTCGATTCATAACTTTGTGCAGCAAATCGAAGGTATCGCTTCGCAAACAAATTTGCTGGCTCTGAACGCCACCATTGAAGCGGCACGCGCAGGTGAGGCTGGCCGTGGTTTCGCCGTGGTGGCAGGGGAAGTGCGCACTCTGGCAGAACGGACCGCCAGTGCCACACAGGAAATTGGCGCCTTGGTTACTTCCATCACCGAGGGCACCGCCAGCGCCCTGGAAAACATCACGGAGGCTATTGACGAATCCAAAGAATTCGAAGAAAAATCCAGTCAGACGGCAAATGCGGTGGGAGACAAAGTTTCCTCGATGGCCGACTCGATTGCGCATGTGACTACGGATTCTTTTGTTTCAGTGGTGAAACTCGACCACTTCATCTTTAAGTTGGGGATTTATCGTCAAATTACGGGGATTTCCGAGCCGAACCCGGAGGGGATTTCCTCCTCGCACACCTGCCGCCTGGGCAAGTGGTACTACGAGGGTCGCGGTCACCTCGATTACGCGGGACAGCCCTGTTTCCAGCAGCTGGAGGGTGTTCACGAAGCTACCCACGTTTCTGGTAAGGCCGCGGTCGAGGCCTTTTTGGCAGGCGACAGCGAACTGATGAAACAGCATCTAGGGACTATGGAAGACAACTCCGCCCAGGTCGGCGCCCTGCTCGACCAGTTGATGGATAGCTAGGGCGACAGTTAGTGGTTTCGCAATTACTCCCAGATTAAGCTAGGTTCGAGCTCATGACCCTACCCCCTGCTCGTGAAAACCGAAAAGTCAGGTCTGTTCTGCGTACTTGGCTGCCCAATCAGCATGGGGCTTGGTTCATCGTCACCGTTCCGGCGCTATTCGGGGCTACGCTGGGCGGATGGGCGTGGCAGCATGCGCTGCTGCTCTCCGCGTGGATGATTGGTTTCTTCTTTGTATTTTCGGCGCTACGTCTCATTAAGAATCCTCGGAAGAAGTCCTTACGATACCCCGTTTTGATTTACGGGATTCTGGTTGGGGTGCTGGGAATAGGAGCTCTGGCGGCGCTGCCGCTACTCTGCTGTTGGATTCCGGCTTTCGCTATCCTCATCGGGATTTGGGCTGGTGAAGTGCGCCGCGGGCGGGAACGCGGTCTGGGGGCGCGTCTGACGATTATCCTCGCGGCGGGGCTGATGACCATAGTTGCCTATCACTGCGGCTTGATGGCCACGGCTTTACGGATGGGTCAGGACGCGATGTACGGGGTTCACGAGGCGTCCGCTCTGGGCGGACACGCTTTGTCCACTGTTTTACGGGGTTGGCCAGCTGCAATCGCGATAGCAGTGCAGCTCACAGCCTATTACGCAGCTTCAGTTCCCTACGTCAAGACGATTTTTCGGCAGCGTGGCAACCAGCGTTTCCTGGTCATTTCGATAGTTTCGCACGCCCTAGGTTTTGCCGCTGCGCTGTATTTTGCCTCCCTGTCTTGGGTATCTCCTCTGGTAGCAGTCGCATGGCTGGTGACATTAGCTCGTTCGATTTGGTTCCCCTGGCAGGCACGCCGGCGCGGCAAGCCCTGGCGACCGCGAGTCATCGGGCTGACCGAAGTGGCAATCTCAGTATTGATTTTTGTGGCAGCGGCGCTGTAAAAGTTGCCGAAGTCTGACGTGGTGGTAAATCCCCGCGTTTCGGGTGGTAAATCCCCGCGCAACACCGAGTTTTCCGCACCATTCTAACGAATTTGCGATTTAATCCGCTCTATGAGACCGGGATCCCCGGCAACAACCGTGATGGCTTGCGGAACGACCTGAAAGACCCAGTGCCGCGCCGCCGCTTCGGGGTCGCCGTCCATCTCCCACACCGCCGGCTTATGCAACAGAACTTCGAAGCTCTTGCCGCTGAAATATTCCAGCGTGCTGCGCCGCCCCAGCCTCAAAACTACGTTCTTAACCACGCGCCACCAGCCGCCTACCCCCTGCGGAGCCCCAATCAGCAAATCTAGGGAACCGTCAAAGGGAGTGGCGTCGGGAAACAGCTGGATTCCACCGGTCAGTTCAGAGGTGTTGCCGACCATGAAAATAATCACGTTGCGCTTCAGAACCTGCTTGCCGTCAATGCGGAACCGACACCGATGCACCGAGTTGTTGACCTGCTTGAAAAAGGACATGACGTAGGCCACGGGACCGACCACCTTTTTCAGCCCCTCATCCACGTGATGCATGACTTCGGCATCTATCCCAATCCCTGCCATACCCGTGAAATACCAAGGTTTGCGGGAAGTCTCGTTATGCACCTTCACGATGTCCATCGAGACTTTTTGCCCCGTGAACGCCAGTTCCATGGCGGCTTTCATATCCAAAGGCACGTTGAGGTTTCGCGCCAATAGGTTCGTGGTCCCCGCCGGCAATACCGCCACCGGAATCTCGCTGTGACGCATCTCGGTGCTGACCACACGCACGGTGCCGTCCCCACCCGCGGCAATGACCAGGTCGGGTTGTAGCTTTCGAGCCTGTGCGGCCATCGCGAAACCGGGGTCATCAACGCTGGTGGTGAGGTATTCCACGGTGAAATCGTGCTGTTGGGCCGCCGCATTCAAACCGGCTGTAAACTCGTCTTCGTCCCCGACTTTCGCGGGGTTATAAATGACTATCGCTTTTTTCAACTTCGGCTCCTCATCTGGAACTTCTCGCCAGCTCAGGCATCATCACGCGAGAACGAATTGTGCATATTGAGGCTGGCGTCAAACAGGACCTTATCCAGCAGGTCGTCCGTTTCCCGCTTCAACAGGTCAGCAATCTCGGCATTAGCGGCCTCCAGCAGTTCGTAAACGCGGGAATCTTCCATGTTATTCGCCGCGTCCTCACCCAGCTCAACCACCGCCCGGTCAGTACGCGCCACAATCTGCAAAGCCTCCGCCACGACCTTTTGCTGATAACGCTCCACGTGCGGAATCGTCTGATGATAGTGGGCGTCCACCAGGGCGGCAATAATCCGATTGGCCCAATAGTGGTGTTCGGTGGTGACCCGCTGAGTCGTCGCCTCCAAATACTCCGGGGTGTGCCGCACGTTGGCATAGAACGGCACCAGGGCGTTGAACGGCATTGCCCCGTAGGCTATCCAGTTCAATCCGGTGGTGGTGGCGGGTTTTTCCGGGCGAATCTGGAGGGCAGCCACGAAATTCGTGCGGTTAATCCCAATCGGGCGATACATACCGCGCTGGTCAGCGCCGCCTATCCGAGCTTGTTCCGCCCTCGCGTAAGGATTAAACGGGGTGCCTTGATAGTGGTAAGACTGGGTGTATTTCACGTCCTCCATAGTGATCAGGCGTTCTGGAATCAGGCACCAATCCAAGTCGTCTGAATCCGGGCGGGAATCCCCGTGGAAACCAAACCGAGACACGTCCGTGGGGTTGAGGAACCGCTGCAATGCCCACACTCGCGGTGTGTTGTAGGTGTGGTCCGAATCCGTTCGTGACCCGAAAGCCAGGCGAGGATTGAAACGCTGGGCCGGCTGGCCGTCAGTTTGCGCGGTATCCAGGTGGTTGTCGGCCACGAATTCCCGTAAATCGGGCGAGCACAGATAATCGCGTCCCTCCCCCAGGGCATCGTCAAAATCGAAGTCGTCCAAACTGAACTGGTTAGCGATGACGGCATAGCATTCCTCCGGCAGGCGACGCGCCAACCAGTGATGCCCCCCTACCGTCTCGAGCCACCAGACGTCGTCGTTATCGGCGAAACCGATGCCGTTCATTTCACAAGTACCGTACTGTTGCAGCAGCTCCCCCAAACGCAGCACGCCTTCACGAGCCGTCTTAATGTAGGGCAGCACCAACACCACCATGTCTTCTTCACCGATACCGCCGGGCTGCTCCGGCACGAAACCGTCCTGACCCTCCTCGCCTTGGGCTTCACGCAGCTCAACCAGCGGGTCGGCGCCCAGCACGCGCTCGTTCGAGGTCAGCGTCTCGGTGGCGGTCATCGAGACGCGAGCCGAGTTGATTCCCGCGCCTGCCCACAGGCCTTTGTGGGTGTCAGCGTCGGGGAAACGGGTGTAGCGCAAACCGGTTTCCGGCAGGGGGATTTCAACATGGGACAGGACCGAACGGTAGGTTTTTGGCAAATCCTCGGGCGCGATGACCTCAAATCGTTTCGCTTCAAAAGACCCATGTCCCGAGTCGTCGGTCCGGGCCATAATCGTCGACCCGTCCGCCGAAGCCTTTTTCCCAACCAAAATCGTCGTGCAACCCATGTGTTTTCGCCTTTCTCATATTTGCTGGTGACTGTACCCAGTCTGTCAATATCTTAAAACGTTTAGGCATCTGATGCTGAGGGAAAGTCTATCTGAGGAACTATTGCCAGCGGCAAAGTCATAGGATGTATAGGAACAGACTCAAGGAGTGACTATGCACAAAGACAATCCAGACATTGGCCCCAAACCCGGAAAGCCGTTTCGTGTCCAGCACGTCCAGCAGTACTTTGCTGCCGGGCGGCCGCTGACGATGCTGACCGCCTACGATGCGATTACCGCGCGGATTATTGATTCGGCCGGGATTGACATGATTTTGGTCGGGGATTCGTATGGGACCACTATGTTGGGAATGTCCTCCACTGTCGGGGTGACCTTAGACGATATGGTTCGCGCCACCTCCGCGGTCGCGGCAGGAGCTTCACGAGCGTTAATCGTGGGAGATATGCCTTTTGGGTCTTACGAGTCCAGTCCCGCCCAAGCCGTGGATACTGCGGTAGCGCTGGTGCGCGCCGGAGCTGCCGCGGTGAAACTGGAGGGGGGACGTCGCATCCTGCCCCAGGTCAAAGCCATCGTGGATGCCGGCATCAACGTGATGGGACATCTCGGTTTCACCCCACAATCTGAAAACCACTTGGGCGGCAAACGTATGCAGGGGCGCGCAGATGCTGCTCCGGCCTTGGTTGCGGACGCGCTGGCCTTGCAAGAGGCAGGGGTGTTCTCGATTGTGTTTGAGATGGTTCCCGCCGCGACCACTCGCGCCGCCATTGACCAGCTCAATGTTCCCATCATCGGTATCGGCGCTGGCCCGGACGCTGCCGGGCAGGTCCTGGTGTGGACTGACATGGCGGGAATGCAAGACTGGAAGCCCTCATTTGCCCAGGTGTTCGGTCAAGTGGGGGCGGAACTGCAGCACGCTGCCCAAAGCTACCGTGAGGCCGTGGTGAACCGGACTTTCCCCGCCCCGGAAAACTATCATGAAAACTAGGCCGTCCCCGAGAGGCGACCTCCGAACTTTTGAATCGAAAGAATGACTACCGTGTTACACAAGAAAACTCGAACTGACGAACTAGCCCGCCGCGCGCCCTTGGGAAACCTGAAACCGGGACGCATTTCCGCCACCTTGCCGGTCCCCTCCCACATTGACCGCCCGGAATACATGTTCCATGACGGCCCGGAACGAGTCACGGCCTCCGATATTAAGAGCGAGGAAACGATTGAAAAAATCCGCCAAGCCGGACGTATCGCGGCCGATGCCATCGTGGAAACCGCCAAGTACATCGCTCCCGGCGTGACTACCGATACTTTGGACCGCGTGGCGCACGAGTTTATTTGTGATCACGGCGCCTACCCGTCTTGCCTGGGCTATATGGGATTTCGCAAATCTATCTGCACGTCGGTCAATGAATGCATCTGCCACGGAATCCCGGACGACCGGCCGCTGGAGGAAGGCGACATCATCAACCTGGACATCACCGCTTACAAGGACGGGGTTCACGGCGATACGTGTGCCATGTTCCCGGTCGGGACGATTGACCCCGAATCCCAGCAGCTCATTGACTGCACCAAAGAAGCCATGATGCGCGCCATTAAGGTCTGCAAACCGGGACGTTCCATCAACGTTATCGGGCGGATTATCGAGTCCTATGCCAGCCGTTTTGAATACGGAGTGGTGCAGGATTTCACGGGCCACGGTGTCGGCGAGGCTTTTCACAGCGGGCTGGTTATTCCGCACTACGACTCCCCCCGCTATGACACAGTTATGGAAGAAGGCATGGTTTTCACCATTGAACCGATGCTGACCATGGGTTCAATTGCTTGGGAACAGTGGCGGGACGGCTGGACCGTGGTGACCCGCGACCGGGGACGCACCGCCCAGTTTGAACACACCCTCGTGGTGCGCGAGGACGGCGGAGAGATTCTCACCTGGCCCAGCAACCACCAGGATTGAGAATTTTTCTTTTGTGCTGTCCAAGGTCACTGGCGAGTACGTGATTTTTTACCGGTACCAAGCTGAGATTTGGTGAAATCACGGCCTCTACCCTAGAGTAATTGCCAAGTTCATCCCCACGCGAAAGGGACTTTTTGTGGCAACTGGATTTGGGATTGATGTTGGCGGCTCCGGTATTAAAGGCGCTTATGTAGATTTGGAAACTGGCGATTTCATCGGTGATCGTCTGAGAATTAAAACTCCCGCACATTCGACCCCCCAGGCCGTGGCGGAAGTGTGCCGTAAAATCATTGAGGAAAAGGGCGTTCCCGAAGACATGCCGCTGGGGATGACGATTCCGGCTCCGGTTAAGAATGATTTGGTTCCGTTTATGGCTAACCTTGACCAGGAATGGGCTGGGGTTGATGTCCGCGTCCTGATGCGCAAGTACACCGGTCACATGGTCAAGTGTGTGAATGACGCTGATGCTGCAGGTTACGCAGAAGTTCGTTACGGAGCGGCCCGCGATGTGCCCGGCCTGGTCATCGTCACCACTTTGGGCACCGGGATTGGCACTGCGCTCATTTATAACGGGATTCTGGTTCCTAACAGCGAACTGGGTCACATCGAGATTGACGGCAAAGACGCGGAGAGACGCGCTTCTTCCGGGGTAAAGTCAGCCAAGAAACTGTCCTTTAAGCAGTGGTCCAAGCGCCTGCAAAAATACTATTCGCAGCTGGAGATGCTGTTCAGCCCTGATTTGTTCGTGGTTGGCGGCGGCGTGTCCCGCCAGCATGACAAGTTCCTGCCCCTGCTGGACCTGAAAACCCCGATTATCCCCGCTCAGCTACGTAACCAGGCTGGCATTGCAGGGGCTGCTGCACTGGCCGCTGGGGTGTAAACCGAGCTAACTGCTGTTTCGCTCCGGGGTGCTGCGGCACCCCGGAGCGTTTTGCATTCGGCATTGCCGTAGAACCCGGAACTGCCATAGCCCAGAGAGGCTACCGCCCCCGCTTGTGCCCCCGCAGTTGCGAACCGGCTGATTTGAGCGAAAAAGCCGGGCATAAGCCGGATTCTGTAACGCGCTTTGTTGCCGCCGCGCGCCGGTAGCCATTTCTCTGGAAGGCCGGTTACCCGACCTCTCTAGCAGCCTACCCGCAGGCTTTGAACGGGCCGCCCAGCCTGCTGCTTGGCCTTGCTCCGGGTGGGGTTTACCCTGCCACGACTGTCACCAGCCGCGCGGTGAGCTCTTACCTCGCCTTTTCACCCTTACCTCACC
Organism: uncultured Mobiluncus sp.; assembly: GCF_947254095.1. Lineage (GTDB taxonomy): Bacteria > Actinomycetota > Actinomycetes > Actinomycetales > Actinomycetaceae > Mobiluncus. The sequence goes on along the minus strand of NZ_CAMYBV010000017.1, from coordinate 7,879 downwards.
GTGCACAAGCCCGGTGGGGCGGTTTCGCTTTCTGTGGCACTGTCCCGCGGGTCACCCCGGGTGGCCGTTAGCCATCACCCTGCCCTGTGGAGTCCGGACTTTCCTCGGGCTCATCGAATGACTCGCCCGCGACTACCTGCCCGGCTTTTCCGCCCGATTATTGTACTACTTACGCACCAAAATGACTTCGTGGTCCTCGCTGACGATGACATCATCGGGAGCCGCGATGTTTAAACGCGAGATTTCCGCCATCGAAAATTCCAAATCCATCCCGACCGACTGGTTCCCGCTGACCGCTACTACCCCGATTCCCCCGGTAGCCCGCTTGCAAGTTTCGTATTCCCGCAGCAAGTCGGCGGGTAGGATGGCTGCCAGTTCGTCTCGCTGGCTTTGCTGACCGGTCAGTTCCTGCTGCAGTTCGCCGGCAGCGCTGCCCGCTTCGGCTTGTGCTTCGTCGAACTCAACAGCCAGTTCCGCGCGGCGGTTTTCCACCTGCTTCACTTTTTCACTAGCGCGTTCCAGCGCATCCAACGCGTCCAGGGCACTGTCTTCCAGTTCGCCCTGACGCGTCGCCAACTGAGCGAGTTCGGCTTGAATACGTTCCATCTCTTTGGGGCTCAACTGACCTGAGTCCAAGCGTTCGCGTTGAGTTTTCGCCCGTTCTTGAACTTTGCTGACTTCCCCTTCGGCTTGCTTCAAAGCCCGGTTCAAGTCGTTGCGGGCAGAAGTCGCCAAAGCCAGCTTGGTACGCAGCTCGTCTTGCTCAGCTTTGATTTGTTCCAGACGCGCCGCGGCCGGAATGCTGGCCAGAGAGTGTTTCAAACCGGCAATCTTTCGATCCAGGACCTGCAGGTCCAAAAGTTTTTCTTGGTCTTCGGGCGCAGCTTTCATTGACTTCTTCCTTGCAGATTCTCGGGTTCTTTTTCTAAATCGTAGCTTGATTTCAGGTATTAGTTTATCGAACCGTAGCCGGCATCGTCCGGCTCAGTCTCATCGTTGGTAACGGTGGAGATATAGGCGTCCCAGGGTTCGGAAATGACCGTGCTGATTTTCGTTTCCAGGGGTTTGTCGATTTCACCGGCCCACAGGTTCAACGCGGTTTCTAAGCGGGGCAGCCACATCCATTCACTGGCCCAATGCGACGGCATGATGAGGGCGGGAGCCCCGTCCATCTCCAGGAAATCTAGCGCCGGGTGGTGACGCAAATCAGCTGTCACGAACACATCCGCGCCAGCGTCTAAGGCTGCGGGCAGCAGGGATTGACCCGACCCGCCACTGACCGCCACCGTCTTGACGACGCGGTCAAAGTCACCCGCTACCAGCAAACCTGCTGGTGAATCGGGCAATAGGTTCGCCAGTCGGCTGGCGACCTCCCCCACCGTGGTGGGCGTGACCGGGCCGACTCGTCCGATGCCCAAGGACGTGTCGGCGGGGGCGGGCTGCAGCGGCCGCCAGGTCTGCGGGTCGAGTCCCGCTGCTTGGGCCAAGGCTTCCGCCACCCCATCACGCGCCGAGTCCGCGTTGGTATGGGCGTTAAACAGGGCAGCCCCGCCACGAATCAGGCGATGTACCACCCGGCCTTTGGCAGTATCAGTAGACACGAAAGAAGTGCCACGCAGGAACAAGGGGTGGTGTGTAATGACCAGCTGCGCCCCCCACTCGAGGGCCTCGTCCACGACCAGCTCGACCGGATCCACCGCGAGCAAAATCCGCGTCACCGAGTCGCCCCGATCCCCGCAAATCAGCCCGACCCGGTCCCAATCTTCCTGCAGCTCGGGCGCAAAACGCGCGTCCATCCACTCACAAATTTCGCCTACGGTCAATCCGGTATTTTGCATACTCTCATCCTAGCGAACTTCGATTTGCTCCCGTTGGTAACCTAGAACTGTGGTCGATTATTCCCCGATGAAATTCCTGCAAGCAGCCGCTTTACGCCACCCTGGACGCACTTCGATGATTTGGATCGCCCAGGGAGTCAGCGCCGAGACCATCGCTGAACCCAGTTTTGCCCCGCCGACTTGGAACGTGGCCCAGACACTAGCGCGCGCCACCAAGCTGGCACTCCAGTTTCGGTCTTGGGGCGTTGCGCCCGGCGAGCGGGTGGTCGTGATTGGGAAAAACTCCCCGTGGCATCTGCTGACTTTCGTGGCCGCCGCGGCCATTCCGGCGGTTACAGTGCCGTTGGATCAAAACCTGCCAGCCCCGGAGTTGGCGAAAATCCTGGCCCATTGTGACCCGAAAATCATCATTTGCGACCCCGCCCAGCACGAAAAACTTGCGAACTGCGGCCCCACCGCGAACCCCCGCCCCCGCCTGGTGACGTACTCTGACCTGGAGGATTGCCTAGAGCCGAGCGACGACTCGACCCCACCCGTGACGTTAGCGCTCGCGGCCACCAAAATGCTGGACGACCTGCCCGAATGCGGGGACGATGTGCCCGGCGCGATTATCTATACCTCCGGCACCGCCGCTCACCCGAAAGGCACCCTGCTGACGTACAAAAATATGTGGTGGGGCTGCACGAATTTCCGCGAAGTGTTTGAGTATTCTCCGGCCACCGTCGAGGCGGTCACGGCTCCCCTGTCGCATATCGGCGGATTCAACGGCACGACGACGGACATTTTTTCCCACGGCGGCACGGTCGTCATTTTTGAGAAGTTCGATTCTGCCGCTGTCCTCGCCGCTATCGAGAAGTATCGGGTCGAGATGATGTTCGCGGTGCCGACTATGTACCGGATGCTGGTGCGCGAGGTCCGGCAGGCGGCACAATCCGGACGGTCGATGGACACCTCTCGGTTCACAAAAGCCCTGGTGGGCGGCGCGCCGTGGGATGAACAGCTGGCAGCTGACATGATTGGCTTGGGGTGGAACCCCATCAACATTTGGGGCATGACCGAGCAAAGCGCTTCGGGAGCCGCCCTGACCACGGACGTCATGGCGGGTCGCGAACTGGCGGTAGGCCGGGCATTTCCGCACATCGAGCTGCGTATCGTTGACGGAGCGGAAAAACCGGTCGAACCTGGGGTCATTGGCCAGCTGGAATGCCGCGGCCCCAGCGTGACGCGGGAATACTTCCGTAATCCGGAACTGAACGCCGCCCTCATTGACCCGCAAACGGGCTGGTTACGGACCGGGGATTTGGGATTTTTTGATGCTGACGGTTTCCTTCACCTGGTGGGACGCCTGACCGACACGATCAACTCCGGCGGGGAAAAGGTGTTCTCCCAGCGGGTCGCCGCGGTACTCTCGCGTCATCCGGGGGTGTCAGAAGCGCGGGTCGTCGGGGTTCCCGACCCGACTTGGGGTGAAATCGTGGCCGCGGTGGTGGTGCAAACCCCAGGCACCCCCGAAAACACGGAACCACTATGCTTGGAACAACTCCAAGACTTCGCCCGTCCTCACCTGACGAAAGCGGAACTCCCTCGAGCCTTGCGCCTCGTGAGCCGCATCCCGCTAAACTCGAACGGAAAACCCGACCGGCAAGGGCTTTTGGCACTGTTCCAATAACTCCCGAATCGCCCGTCCACACAGTCAGGCACGCGATTACCGCTGTTTTTCCCGTTCCACGACCGCTTCGGCTTCTTGACGAGCCGGCGGACGGTCCTGTTCCAGATGCGCAAACTGGGGCGGAATGAAACGCTCGTAGTGCCGCATCGCCTGCGCCCACAGCTTGCCAGCACGATACGAGGAACGCACCAGCGGCCCCGACATACACGCGGCGAACCCCATATCCAACGCCAGCTCCTTGAGCTGCACAAACTCTTCAGGCTTGACCCAGCGCGCCACCGGCAGGTACCGCTCAGAGGGGCGCAGGTATTGGGTCAGGGTTAAGATATCTACCCCCGCGTTCAGCATATCGCGCATCGTCACTTCGATTTCCTCGGGTTCTTCGCCCAGCCCCAGCATCAGGTTCGACTTCGTGATTAGCCCGAACTGTTTGGCTTGGGTGATGACGTCCAGGGAACGCGCGTAGGTGAATGCGGGACGCACCGTGTGCATCAGGCGCGCCACCGTTTCCAAGTTGTGGCCAAAGACTTGGGGAACGCTGGCAAAGACTTCCTCCAGGGCGGCGGATTTGCCTTGAAAATCATCGACCAGCAGTTCCACTCCGGTCTCGGGGCAGAGCGAGCGAATCTGGCGTACCGACTCGGCGTAAAGCCACGACGCCCCGTTTTCCAGGTCATCGCGAGACACCCCGGTGACCGTCACGTACTTCAGCCCCAGATGTTTGACCGTTTCGGCGAGGCGGCGCGGCTCGTCACGGTCGTAGCCCTCCGGCTTGCCCGAAGCCACATCACAAAACCCGCACCGGCGCGTACACACGGCCCCGCCAATGAGGAAAGTCGCCTCCCGGTCTTCCCAACATTCAAAAATGTTGGGGCATCCCGCTTCGGCGCAAACCGTGTGCAGCCCCGCCCCCTGCATGAGGGAACGCATTTCCTGATATTCCGGCCCGGCTTTTGCCACCACCCGCAGCCAGCGCGGATGGTCCTCACGAGGTTGGCGTGCGTTGGCCACTTCCAGGCGCAACGGTTTTCGGTGCTGCGCGGACTCCAGCGTGGACATAGTGGCTCTCTCTCAGTCGGTTTGGGGACATTCTTTCTTCATTTTACTCACGTTTCCCCTCCGGCCTCACCACCGTTCCCGCGACAGTACACACGCGACAAAACAATCCGGGAACCTCACCACGCGGCGAAGTTCCCGGAAAGTCTGTTGACCCGGTCGGGCTAGCGCGCTACGAACACCGGATTGTCGGCGAAAGCCTCGTCAGCAGCGGTGTTGGCGGCGATGTAACCAAAGACCAGCGCGGCCCCGATGGAGGTGCCTCCGGCCGTATAGGTGTGGCCGATGACCGACTTGGTCGTGTTGCCGGCCGCCATCAGACCGGGGATAACGCTGCCGTCCTCACGAGTGACGCGGGCTTTGGTGTCGATGACCAGACCGCCGGCCGTGCCGATGTCGCCGGGGTACACCTGGGTGGCATAGAACGGACCCTTCTCCAAGCGTCCCAGCGAGGGGTTCGGCTGATGGTAGCGGTTGGCATAGAACTTGTCGTGTTCGTTTTCGCCACGGTGGAAGTCCTCGTCGATGCCGCGGTCAGCGAAACCGTTGAACCGCTCAATCGTCTCGGCTAGGGCTGCTTGTGGCACGTCGATGGCTTCGGCCAGCTCATCCAGGGTGTCGCGGCGCACCAGGGCGCCCGATTCGTAATAGAGGTCGGGCAGTTCCACGCGGGGCATGTGACCGTAGGCAAAGAAGTATTTGTCACGGAACTGCTGATCGAAAATCAGCCATGCCGGCATGTTTTCAGCGTCGCCCTCGCCTTTCCCAAAGATGCCGCCGTACAGGCCTTGACCGGCCGCGCAATAGGGCAGGGCTTCGTTCATGAACCGCTTGCCCTTGCCGTTGACCATGAGGGTATGCGGCAGGGAACGGTCGGGAATGATGAAGCGTTCCTCGTCCTCAATCACGATGGGCTGGAACCCTTCGGTGCGCGGCAGCTTGATGACCGGCGACCAGATGGCGTCAGCCATGTTGTCGATGGCCGCGCCATGTTTCATGCCCAGTTCGATACCGTCGCCCGTGTTGCCTTCCACGCCTACGGTCCAGGTGCCGGTGATGGGGTGGCGCTGGTACTTTTGCCGCATCGCTTCGTTGCGTTCAAAGCCGCCACAAGCCAGGATGACGCCGTGGGTCGCGTTGATTTGGTACCGGGTGCCGTTGTGTTCCAGCACGACGCCGGTCACGCGCTCCTCCCCTTTGCCTTTCTTGCCCGCTTCGCCGCCCTCGGTGAGGAAGTCGACCAGGGCGTTTTGCAGTTTCACTTCCACTCCCTCACGCAGGACGGAGTACATAATGGCAGCGGTCAAGCCCGCGCCCATAGTGAGTGGGCGCTCGCCTTTGGCAAAGTGTTTCAGGTTGCGCCACAACAGTTTCATGCCTCGCACCCAGGGGCGCAGGTCGGTCATGGCCAGCAGCAAATCGGCCGAATCATAGGAGTTCATATCCACCGGAGACATCGGACGGAAGTACGCCTTGACGTGCGTTTTCTCCCACGGCCCCAGCAAGCGGGTATCGAAAGCGCCCGCTTCGACGCCGCGCCCGGTCTTGGCCGCGCCCGGGGCGTCCAGCCAATAGTCGGGGTAGCCTTCCATCCGCCTAAACTCCAGATAGGGGCACGAAGCGGTGAGGAAGTCCATGCACTTCTTGCCTTCCTCCAGGAAGGTGTCAATCATTTCATCGCTGGTGCAGTCCCCCACCGTTGCTTTCATGTACTGGCGGCCCAGGTCAGTGGAATCCGAGCCGCCGAGTCGGGCGAAAACATTGTTTCCGGGTACCCACACCATGCCGGCGGATTTGGAGGTCGAACCTCCCCACTGGTCGCTTTTTTCGACCATCAATACTTTCAGACCACGCCTCGCGGCGGTCAGAGAAGCGGACAGGCCGGCAGCTCCGGAACCAACGACGATGACGTCATAGGTATCTTTGCTGGGACGGCCAAAGGGTTTACGAGCTGAAGACTTCTTTGTGTTCATAAGCTAAATGCTAGACCACTTCGACGGCTCGCGTCAGGGTCTTCAGTCCCTAAATTTCTGAAAACGGAGCCAGCAGAGGGGTGAGTTTCTCCGTCAGCTGGCCCACCAGGACTTTTGCGGCGGTGTCGAAGTCCGTTTCGATACCCTCCTCAAACAGGGAGGTGACCCCGGCATCGTTGAGCCCGCAGGGAATAATGCCCGTGAAAGCGCGGTTGAAATCCGGGTGAATGTTGAGCGCCAGCCCGTGCAGGGTTGCGTTTTGTACGACTTTCAAGCCGATGGCGCACAGTTTGCGGTCGCGTCCCGTCCCCCGCTCGGCGGCGGTGCGCCCCGCGGCGTCACGGTAGCGCAGCCACACTCCCGCACGGCCCTTCACAATCTCAACGTCCAAGCCCCAAGTGCCGCGAACCGCGTCGATGACCGCGCCTTCCACCGCGCGAATGTAGGCAATCAGGTCCACCGGCTCGCGCAGCCTCACCACCGGATAGACCACCAGCTGACCCGGCCCGTGCCAGGTGAGCGACCCGGCCCGGTCGGTGCGAATGACCGGCAAGTCTTTGTTGATGAGGTCGCTGTCGTGGGTGTTGCGTCCGGCGGTATAGGTCGGTTCGAACTGTCCCAAGATGAGGGTGTGGTCAAGTTCCCCGTCCCGCACCTGTGCCCAGGTGTCGCGCTGAATCCGGTCCGCTTCCTGGTAAGACACCAGCCCTCTGGGCAGCAAATTTTCCACTCGCACGGGGTTTACTCTATCGCGTCGGTCGCGTTCGAGCGCGAATCGGACAATCTGGGCAGGGTTTTGCCCACAATCTGGCGGGGAATTACAAGCAAAAATGTTTGGAGAGGACACGGTAAACGATTAACGATAGTCCGCTTTCTCCTGATAACTCTGATGCCCAGAGTATCTGGGCTATCTACCATCAGGCAACGAAGCCTATCGAGATTATCTCGACCTACCAACCGTCCGCTCTCATCCAGAGTTATTTACAGTTGACGATGCCTATTAAATAAAATAGCTAGCCATTTTTTGTATGGTTTCTATCCAACGACCTAATGCGCGTTTTCGGGCGGCGCTGCCCCTCACGGGTTCGAGTCCCCAACCCCTTTAAACATTTTCGGACGGGATAAACCCGCCCGACAAAAAAGTGAACCCAAAGGGACTCAGTGATTTTGCTGCGCAAAATCACCACCCGCTCGAAATCTTCGATTTCTCCCGCCCGCGCCTGAAAACGCTCCCGCGTTTTCGGGCGGCGCTGCCCCTCACGGGTTCGAGTCCCCAACCCCTTTAAATATTTTCGGACGGGATAAACCCGCCCGACAAAAAAGTGAACCCAAAGGGACTCAGT
>NZ_CAMYBV010000016.1 GCF_947254095.1 uncultured Mobiluncus sp. | reverse complement strand
GTACCCAGGCATCTACAAAGGTGCCGTCCTCACGATTCTGGCGGGTCAAGAGTTTTCCGTCACGATAAATCCGTTCCAGCAGACCTGTGTTTTCCCACTTCACCACCACCCTAACCCGCTGCCCCGGCCAGGGCAGTCGCTCGGCGATGGCTTCCTGCAGCGCCTCGATACCTTCTCCGGTCCGTGCGGAAACGTAGTACGCCTCCGGTAAGGAATGACGCAGCAGCGCGAGGGCGGGAGCCGAAGCCTGATCGATTTTGTTTACCACCATCATGACCGGGACGTCCTCGATGCCCTCCACAGCCTCCAGAGTGGCGTCAACCGCGGCGACTTGCGCCAACGGGTCGGGGTTGGAACCGTCCACGACGTGCAAAATCAAATCGGCCATAGCGGTCTCTTCCAAAGTCGAACGAAAAGCCTCCACCAGTTCGGTAGGCAGGCGCCGCACGAACCCAACCGTATCCGTCAGAGTGTATTCCCGCCCTTGCGGAGTATGGGTCCGGCGCACGCTGGGATCAAGAGTGGCAAACAGGGCATCATGCACCAACAGATTGGCCCCCGCCAGCCGATTCAGCAGCGAGGACTTGCCCGCGTTGGTGTAGCCCACAATCGCCACCGCGGGTACTCCCCCAGCCTTACGACTGGCTCGTTTCGCTTCACGTGTCGGAGCCAAAGATTTTATGGTGCTCCGCAGCCGAGCCATCCGGGACCGAATTCGGCGCCGATCGAGTTCAATCTTGGTTTCACCGGGTCCGCGCGCGCCGATACCTTCACCCGCGGCGGCACGTCCGCCAGCCTGCCGGCTCATCGATTCGCCCCAGCCGCGCAACCTCGGCAGCAGGTATTCCAGCTGAGCCAGTTCCACCTGGGCTTTGCCTTCCCGTGAGGTGGCGTGCTGGGCAAAAATATCCAAAATGAGGGCAGTGCGGTCGATGACCTTGACCTTTACCACGTCCTCCAGGGCCCGGCGTTGACTGGGGGCTAACTCATCATCGACGATGACGGTATCCGCGCCGAGAGCCGCCACCTGAGCTTGCAGTTCGTGGGCTTTGCCTCGTCCCAGGAAAGTCGCCACGTCAGGTTTCTCGCGCCGTTGCAGCAGCCCGGCCAGCACGACAGCTCCCGCCGTTTTCGCCAGGGCGGCAAGCTCTTGCAGCGACAGTTCGGCCTCATCCCGGTCGGCGGCGAAAATCCCCACCAAAATGACTTTTTCCAGGCGAACTTCACGGTATTCAACCTCGCTGATGTCCTGTAGCTCAGAACCGATGGATTCCACCCGCCCCAAGGCATAGCGATCGGCCCACCACTGGGCTTGCTCGGCAGCGTCGGGCTGGGACCGGGTCGGATTGTTCGACGCGGTCTGGCCTCCCGCCTGCGGCGCACCCGAAAGGAAACCCAAGTTTGGGTAATCCTCCGTGTTTTCCTGCAAGTTATAGTCCTTCCGCCTAGAATTTAGGGTATCCCCCGGCCCATGCAAGTAAAGGTTTGAGCTTTGGTTTTAAAGGATACAACGGACCCTGGAGACGAAAATTTTGACGCTCCGTCTGCTCGGCGTGCGTCCCCGTTCGGCCAGTCGCTCCCCCGCACGGCTCCCGTCCCTAATCCTGCCGATGAACGCCTTAAGAAACGCCACAAGGCTCTGTTCAATGTGCCTGACTGGCGTTCCGAGGAAGAAATCATCCTCGAAGCGGCCGAACTCGATTCCACCATCATGGTTCCCGAACGACTGCGTCGAACCAAGCCAAAGACCATTGATTCCGGTCCCGCTCTAACCGCCGCGAACCCCTCGCAGCCTGCTGAGATAGAAGCTCCGACAGATTCCGCTGCTGAAATCACCGCATCGCCAGCAACCACGGAGACGACCGGGGACGAAACAGTCTATCCCCATCCCGGCGCTCCGACCTTTAGCGCCCCGGCATCGTCCCCAGAGACGAAACAGGAAAAAAACGCGAACCCGCCCGGCACCGCTTCTGCGGACCATCCCTCAGAAACGGCGCAAAACCCCATCGCTCCAGGCCACACACAACGGATTTCGCAGCCCTCGGAACCCCGCGCTGCCGCGAACCGTCCCGCGAAGACTACCGGCCCGCGCTCCCCTGTGGAAATCGCCAACATCGCGGCACGGCTGCTGGGAAATCTGCTGGTACTGATGATTCCCACCCTGTGTGTGCTGCTGCTCTCCGGCTGGGGTCCTCAAGAGATTGCGATTATCTTTGAAGATTTTTGGCCCTACCTCAGTCTGTCATTGCTGGTTACGGTCGTTTTAGTCATTTTGGACGAGGCGGCACAAGCCGTGGCGTTGCGCCTGCATATTCCGCAGTTGCTGGAGTGGATGGTTGAGTTCGTACTTTCCGCCCTGGGCGCGGGCGTTTGCCTATTTTTCTTTACACACAGCGTTTTGGGAGCGTTCCTGCTGGGGTTGATTGTCAGCGTGCTCACTTCCTTAATCAGCCACGTGGTCGCTAAACTTTTTTGAGACAAGTTAGGAGACCAGTTGAGTTCGCAGCCTGCCGGCGAGCACTATTTCGCAGCCACTCCCCATTCCGAGGGTTCCACTCGGGAGCTAACCGTGTCTCTAGCCGGTCGTGATTTTCGTGTCATGACTGCTCACGGGGTTTTTTCTGGTCATGGTTTGGACAAGGGCACTGAGGTGTTGTTGCGTAAGGTTCCCCCTCTGCCTTCCGTGTCAGAGCTGGGGGGGTCAGGAGTTTTCGTCGATGTGGGCTGCGGATGGGGACCGCTGGCGCTGACTTTAGCCGCCGAGCAGCCCTCCGCCCAGGTTTACGCCGTGGATGTAAACATTCGCGCTATCGAGCTGACCAGGACAAACGCAGCCGCTAATGGATTGCACAACATCCAAGCCCTGAGCGAAGCTGACGCTTTTGCTACCCTGGGTCCCAACTCTGTGGATGTTATCTGGTCCAACCCGCCGGTGCGCGTGGGCAAAACAGCCCTGCACGCAATGTGGGAGGCCTGGCGAACTCGTTTAAAGCCAGATGGGGTCGCCTACCTGGTGATGGGACGCAACCTCGGATCTGATCCATTCCTGGCATATCTAAACGAACACGGCTGGACCGGGGAAAAAATCGCCTCCTCGAAAGGATTTCGGGTGCTGCAGCTGCGACGGAGCGCCGCCTGAGGCACCCCGAAAGTCTCCGGCAAAGGAACCCGCGCCGCGGGCTTACAGCCTCCCCCGAGCGTCACCTACAAAACGACCGATTCCCTTGTGAACTGCGGAGTTAGAGGTGGCTCAATTATTCGGACCCCCGTTTTCACCCAAAGCACGAGCCTGCCCCGTAACATTAAATTATGCCGCAATTGACCGCTCAACGTCCGCGGGTGGTGACACTAGAACGCATCTGCGAAGCCCTCGATGGCGCTTCTCGCAGCTATGTGGTGGACGTTTACGACTCTAGGCGCACGGTGATGATGCCTGGCGCAACCGCCACCAGTTACATTGACTTGGTGACGGGGGTCTTGCGCATGCGCTCGGTCTGGCGCGCCACGGTTTCCGTCCATGAACGCTCTCGGCTGCTGCCCTACATCCTGCACCACAATCGCGAGGCTGTCGGCCCACGAGTGGTGACTTATTTGCACGACAATCACTATCATCTCTGTACCCAGACGAACGCCCAGGTCACTGTCGGTATGGGTGACCAGCAGCTGGAAGCCCATCTGCTGCTGGCTTTGATTATGGCTGACCGTTTCTTTTCCGGGGTAGAAGCCGATTTCCCCTGCGAACTGGATGCGGAAACGGACTTTTCCCACCATGACCTGCTGCCCAAACAGAACATCGTCCAAATTGTTCCGGGGTTTTCGGATAATTCTCTCACCGCGCCGGTCAGTATGGAGTCGGTTGCCCAGGCCACAGACCGCCTCGACCTGCGAGTATACCGTGACGGGACGGTGCTGCGACTGCGCGATTCGGACGACTTGATGGTTTTGCGGCTATTCGGGGAAGACACCTGGCTGTCCACGTCTCTGCTGGTTGAGCTGGGACAGCCGTTCCCTGCCGAAAACTTGTTCGATGCCATCAATGAGTTAAATACGTTCAACGCCTTGGGCGTGACTTCTGTTCTGGGGATGCGAACCCAACCCTACCTGCGTTTTGATTACCTGGTTTCCGTGGGCGAAGGCCTGAGTGAACGCCAGCTAGACACGGAAATCGTGACGGGGATGTCAGTGACCCAGAATCTGGCTGCGAACCTGCGCAAAAAAGCTCCGACCCTGTTCCTCTAAGCTCATGTGACTCCAGGCGACTTCTGTTGCCCGTTTGTCGCGGCGGAACCACTTGATTTGTCGCCGGGACAGCTGTCGGGTCGCCAAAGCGGTGGCCGTGATACCATCCTCCACCGTCATCTCACCGCGTAGCACCGCCAAAGCTTGGCTGTATCCGGTGGCCTTTTGCGCGGTAATCCCCAGAGGGTGAGCCCGGTCTGCAGCAAGTCGTGCCGTTTCCTCGAGCAGTCCTTGGCTAAACATTTCGTGCGATCGCGCATTGATGCGTTCGTCCAGCTCATCAAGGTTTCGCGTCAGGTAAAAGACGTGGGTGTCGGGCTGCCAGTATTCCCCGCGCGGCAAAGTCGCGGAGAATGGGCGCCCGGTAATTTCCATCACTTCCAAGGCTCTGACCAGGCGACGCGCATTGAGCGGCTCGATGGTTTCGGCTGCTTTCGGGTCTTTACGCTGCAAGATTTCGTGCAGTTGGGGCGCCCCGAGTTGCTCTGCCTGCGCCTCCCACCGGGCGCGAACCGCGGGGTCGGTGGGTGGAAACTCCAACACATCCAACAGCGCCCGCACGTACAGCCCGCTACCCCCCACTACCAGGGGTAAAGCTCCACGTGTTTCAATCGCCGTCACGTCAAAGCGGGCATATTTCTGATATGCCGCCACCGAGGCTTCTGCATCAGGCCACAGCACGTCTATCTGATGGTGCGGAATCCCGTGGCGTTGGGATTCCGGGGTTTTCGCCGTACCCACGTCCATGCCCCGATAGAGTTGGAAAGCGTCCGCGCTAATAATCTCTACCCCGCTCGGAAACCTAGCTTTTAGCTCCGGGTCGCGGGACACTCGCTGTGCGAAGTCCAGCCCCAGGTTGCTTTTTCCCGTAGCGGTCGGCCCCACAATCGCAACAATCACGGTTTGGTCCTATTTCGTTGGTCCCAGCTTGCGTCCGGGCATTCCCAAGAGGGTGCCGCGAGTCTTTTCGAGGTGTGTCGCTTCCCACAGGTCGCCGGCGCGAGTGGGGCGAACGGTGAATACGCCGCCTGGAGTGAGGGCGGAATCCGCCACGAGGTGGTGCGGTGCACCGTGGGTCACACCGACCGTCACAAAATCCCCGGGACGGACCTTAACGCCTTGGGGAACCGCAAAGTGAACCAAACGATTGTCTCGGGCACGTCCGCTCATTCGCGCAGTAACTTCGTCTTTGCGGCCACCCGCGGTGACCAGAACCTCCACCGTCTGCCCCTCCAGCTTTTCGTTTTCCTCCAAGGTGATTTTTTCTTGCAGTTCCAAGAGTCTTTGGTAGCGCTGCGCCACGACTTCCGGGTCCACCTGGTCGTCTCGGTCGGCCGCGGGGGTTCCGGGCCGCCGGGAGTAAATAAACGTAAACGCGGCTTGGAACCGAGCCTCACGCAGAACGTCGAGGGTGTCTTGAAAGTCAGATTCAGTTTCGCCAGGAAATCCGACGATGACATCGGTGGTGATGGCGGCTTCGGGGATAGCGCTCCTGACTTCCTCAAGAATCTTCAAGAACCGTTCGGAGCGGTAAGACCTGCGCATCTGCCGCAAAATCCGGTCCGAACCGGATTGCAGCGGAAAATGCAGGGAAGGCATCACCGTCGGGGTCTGCGCCATGGCGGCGATGACGTCCTCGGTAAAGGCCGCGGGGTGGGGCGACGTGAAACGTAAGCGTTCTAGCCCCGGCGTATTTCCTACAACTCGTAGCAAATCGGCAAAAGCCCCGCGCCTTCCGAAACTCATTCCGTAGCTGTTCACGTTTTGCCCCAGCAAGGTCACCTCCACGGCTCCCGCATCCACTACCGCCTGCACTTCCGCTAGGATGTCGGCGGGATTCCGATCCCGTTCCCGACCCCGCAGGGAAGGCACGATACAAAAAGTGCAGGTGTTGTTGCATCCCACCGAGATGGATACCCAGGCTGAAGCCGGGGATTGCCGGTGCGCCGGCAGAACGGAGGGAAAGACTTTCAGGCTTTCCTCGATTTCCACCGCCGCTTCTTGGTTGTGTTCGGCACGCTTCAACAACACCGGGAGGGCGTCGATATTATGCGTCCCGAACACTGCGTCTACCCACGGAGCCCGGTCGAGGATTTTCGAGCCTTCCTGCTGGGCGAAGCATCCTCCCACGGCAATCATCATTCCGGGGCGATTTCGTTTCACATCTGCCAGTTGTCCCAAATGGCCATAGAGTTTCGTTCCGGCAGCCTCACGCACCGAGCAGGTATTCAAAACCACCAGGTCAGCCCCACCGTCTCCGGCGTTGGTAGCGCGCGCAGCTTTTTGCGGAACCTCCTCAACCGGCACCCAGCCGGCAGCGTCAAGCAAGCCAGCCATGCGTTCCGAGTCGTGTTCGTTCATCTGGCAGCCAAGCGTTTTCACCAGGTAAGTTCGCGGAGTTTCCATCACCGGCTCATTTTATGTCATGCCGCTGACGCCGTCACTTTCGCCGATTGCCGCCGACTGCCGCGACTACGCGCCGCGTCCGGGATTCTCAGCCCAAGTGAGACACCAGCAACTCCAAAGCCGCCCGCACAAACGCCGCGCGAACTTCTGGGCGAGTACCTGGCCGGTCGACCTCCCGCACTTCCGTGCCTTGCGGAGTGGCCAGACAGACATACCCTGTCCCCGGCGCCACGCCTTCATCCGGGCCAGGACCCGCAACTCCGGTGGTAGACAGCGCATAATCCGAGTGAAACAACCGTCGTGCCGCGGTGCTCATCTGTACCGCAACCTGGGGATCATAAGCGGTGTTCGTTTGCAACAGCTGTGGGCTCACTCCCAGCACCGCGGTTTTCACCGCATCGGTATACGTCACGACTCCGCCGCGAAATGTTTGGGAGGCTCCGGGGATTCTGACAAAAGCATCAGCCAGCAGACCCCCGGTCAGCGACTCCGCGCAGGAAAGCGATTGTCCCTGCTCGGCGAGTTTCCCCAGCGCCCTTGCGGCTAATTCATCAGCCGATACGGCGTCACCCATCGTTTCGTCCCTTCACGATTCATCCCACGCTAGCTTTGACTCTCCGTTTTCAGTTCATCCATCACGGTATTGACTACGGTGGTGGCCAGAGCTGAGGAAAACCCGCGTGTCGCTACATAGCGCCACAGCTTGGCTTTCAGTTTCCGGAAATCCTCGAAATTACTCAGGTCCAAGCCCCGGCGCGCCGTGGCAAGTTTGCTCTCTAGCAGGGTCCGGGCGTTTTCCGTTTCCCAGTCTGGATTCTCAGCATCCAGAGCCGCTATGCCCGCGGATATAGACTGGGAATCCAACCCACGCTTTTCCATATCCGCGGCCAACTTGGCTCGGGACATCCCGGGGCGCTGGCAGCGCTGACGCAAGAACTCCACGGTGTAGTCGCGGTCGTTCAGCCAGCCACGAGCGGCGAAAGCCGCCACCACATCATCGATGGCCTCGTCACCGAATCCCTTTTCGGCCAGGTAGTCGCGCATCTGAGTCTCGGTAACAGCCCGCCGATCCAGCAGAGATAAACCAGCTTCCGCGGCGGCATCCGCCGCCGCATCCACTACCCGCAAACTCATGAGGCTTTTTGAACCTTCTTGACGGACGCACCCTCATCTGCGGAGTCGTCATCCATCGCGACAGCGAGTTTCTTGCCCTTGCCAGTCTCTGCCTGCGCTGCCGCATTCGGATCCTCACGCACGCCCAGAGCGATGAGAATCTTATCTTCGATTTCGGCGCTGAGCTCAGGATTATCCACCAAGAACTTCCGCACGTTCTCTTTGCCTTGCCCCAGCTGCAGTTCGCCGTAGGTAAACCAAGAGCCCGATTTTGTCACGATACCCGCTTCCACACCAAGGTCAATCAGGCCACCTTCTCGGGAAATGCCCTGACCATACATGATGTCGAATTCGGCCTGGCGGAAAGGCGGCGCCATCTTATTCTTAACGACCTTGGCACGAGTCCGGTTACCGATAGCGTCCCCATTTTCTTTCAGTGTCTCAATCCGGCGCACGTCGATACGCACCGAAGCGTAGAACTTCAACGCTTTCCCGCCGGTAGTGGTTTCAGGCGAGCCAAAGAACACCCCAATTTTTTCGCGCAGCTGGTTAATAAAGATTGCGGTGGTGCCGGTGGCGGATAGCGCCCCGGTAATCTTTCGCAGCGCTTGGCTCATCAACCGGGCCTGCAAACCCACGTGGGAATCCCCCATGTCCCCTTCGATTTCAGCCTTCGGCACCAGGGCCGCGACCGAGTCAATAACGATGATGTCCAGACCGCCGCTGCGAATCAACATATCCGCAATCTCTAGCGCCTGTTCCCCTGTGTCGGGCTGCGAAACCAGCAAATTATCAATGTCCACACCCAACTTTTGTGCGTAAACCGGATCGAGAGCGTGTTCCGCGTCGATGAAAGCCGCGTTCCCGCCCTGTTTCTGAGCGTTCGCCACCGCGTGCAAAGCCACGGTGGTCTTGCCGGAAGATTCTGGACCGTAAATCTCAATAATGCGGCCCCGCGGGAGTCCCCCAATCCCCAAAGCCACGTCCAGGGCTACTGACCCTGTCGGAATGACCGAAACATTCGTGTTCACGGCTGAGTCGCCCAGCCGCATCACGGAACCTTTACCAAACTGCTTATCAATCTGACCTAGCGCAGTTTGTAACGCTTTCGCGCGCTCGTCTTTTGCCATTGTGTATTCCTTTCATCTGCGCGGCTCTCCGCCGCTCCAATAGTTCGGGTGTGATTGTTGAGCTCCTCTCCGAAGCTCTCAAGATGAACTTACGCCCCACCCCGGAAGCGAAAAATCGAAAGTTTCTTTACCTGTGGAAAAGTCCCTTTTCGACTCATCTGTGGAAAACACTATATCGAACATTAGTTCGAATCACCCGACACGCCGACGCTCCACAAAAATTCCCCACCCCGCGCGCTTTTGCTGACCCCACCTCCTACCTCACCTAAACACGCTGAACTGGCAATATCCCCCGTAAACCTCAACTTTTGACGATTCTTTTACTAAAAGTACCTGTGTGAGAAACCTCACTAAACGCGCGATTCCCTAAAATTCTTAAACCAATTGCCGATATGGAGGCTGTCGCTAGGAAGGCGACAGGAGTCTATGTGCCACGGAGGGCGAAATGGCCACTATGCTTGCCATGCGTGATTTCGGGATGCGTAATCTGTACGTTCCCGGAATGGCTCAGCGCGCCGCAATTCGCTCTTTTGCCAAGGAAAACGGCACCCTCACCGATGAGAACAAGAAAGCTCTGGACGCCCTGGACAGGTTTGAGATGGATCAGGCGCGCGTCCGCGCGATGGCAAAGCAAAACAAAGCGAAATCAAAGAGTCTCGGCCCCTTAGGCGGGACGGGTACCTCGATTGGTTTTGCCTCTGATTCCGCGCAAGCTAATCGTTTGGCACGCAGCTATGAGGCCGATGCGGTGGCATATACAATGCGGGCTCGTGCCGCCGTGGATATAGGCGACGAAGAAGCCGCGCGGAGCTATGAAGCCAAGGCTCGCCAGGCCGTGAGTAACGCTATCAAGATGTATGCCAAGGCCGCTGAGCTGGGTCGACAGGAAGCCGAGAAGCGCAAGGAAAAGCTCGACCGAGAAGGCCGGGAACGAATCGAGCGGCGCAAGGCGATGGAAAAAGCCCGCGAAGCTGCCGCCGAAGCGAAGCGCAAGCGTCTGGAAATCGCGCAAAAGAAAGTCTCAGAAGGCTGGATGCACCTGCGCGAAGCTGATAAGGCCACGCAAAAACGCAAGAAAGCGGAAGCTGAAATGTGGGCTAAGCGCATCGAAGAAAGCCAGTTCTGGATTCATCAGATGCACCTGGTCCAGATGGGCGAACACCCTGATCAAGCCATCGCTCAGGCTCAGATTCAAGCGTTCCGCGATGCGGCGACATCAGTCACCGCGGTAGCACCGGACTATACTCCGACCTCTGCTCCCGCCGAGCCCGTGGTGGCTTAGGTTCCCGCGTTATTTTCCACCACTGCACAAGGGTAGGGGGCGGGTCTCTCGGTTTCGATATCGTTTTGAAGTCCGTCTCGACAGTTCAGGAGAGGGCCTGTTCCCGCCTTGCCCAGGTGGTTTGGCTGCGCACTGCCCCAACAACCCAGCAAATCAGGAATATCAGGAAAGAAATCGTAGTGATATAAGGCGAAATCGGCAATCCGGGCCCGAGAGAGAGCAGAATACCTCCCTCGGCGGCTATGAGCGCGAACAGCACCGCCCAGGCGTGCTGGCGCAAGGGATTGGCAGAAATGCGAGCAGCCGCCGCTCCGGGAGTAATCAGCAACGACAAAACCAGCAGCGCTCCCACCATCTGCACAGCCAGCGCCACAACTAAACCGAGGATAAGCATGAACCATAGGTTCATCACTCGTGGGGAAACCCCTTTCGACAGCGCCACCACCGGATCGACCGCAGCGTAATACAGTCGACGCCCAAACAGGGCTATAGCAACCAAAACCATAACTCCGACCACGGCAAACACGGCCAGTTGGTTCTCATCAACAGAGACAATTTGACCCGTCAACAGGCCGAATTTGTTGGCGGACCGCCCTTTGTAAAGCGCCAGGAACAGCACCCCGATGCCCAAGCCAAACGGTAACAGCACGCCGATGAGAGCATTTGTACCCCAGCGCCGAGTGTAGGTCGCGGACATCAATAGCGCCGCCACGATTGATCCCGCGATGGCTCCGCCGGTGACGCTGGCTCCGAGAAACAACGCCACCGATGCTCCGGCAAAAGACAGTTCTGACGTTCCATGAACCGCAAAAGCCGCGTCCCGCAGCTGCACCAACGGACTTAGAATCCCTGAAACGACAGCCAGAATTGCTGCGGCGACCAGTGATTCCCGAACCAACGGTACCAGTTGCCAAAAATCTTGGAAGTTGATGATTGCCTCCATCAGTGGCCTGCCTCCTTGGGATTGTGCGGTGACTCGGCTGATTCAAAATGGCTGGCGTGATGGTGTCCGTGCAGGGCTTCCTCCACAAAGCCGGATTCTGACCCGTTCTGGGCTCCCACCACGAAATACGTTCCTCCCAGGTTCACGACGCGAACTTCTTCACCATATAAAGCGGACAATGTTTCGCTGGACATGACCTCTGACACCGAACCGACCGCAGCCCGTCCGAGGGCGATATACACCACAGTATCCAGCAGTTTTTCCACCGGGTTTAACTCGTGAGTCACCAAGAGGATGGCGGTGCCCTGCGCCGCCAGATTGCCAAAAATTTTTACAATGTCGGTTTGGTGCTTAAGGTCGAGGGACGCCAACGGTTCGTCAACCAGCAGTAAATCGGGACGTTGCACAATGGCCGCGGCGATACGTAAACGCTGCAGCTCTCCCCCGGACAGTCCGCTAATCGGCGTATCCGCGTAACTCTGCGCTCCCACTAGGGCTATTGCGAGTTCGACCTTTTCGCGCGCCCCGGGAGAAGTCCAAAACCCCAGTTTCGCTCCGTCAAGCCCCAGGTAGACTACGTCTCGTCCGCGAATCTGCACAGATTTCGGGAAACGTCCGTGTTGCGGAAGGTAAGAAATTTTTGCCGAGCCCTGCCGAAAAATGGTTCCCGCGGCGGGTTTCACGTCACCGAGTACCGACTTTAACAGGGTCGTTTTTCCGGCTCCGTTTTGGCCCAGGATTCCCACGACTTGTCCCGGTGCGACCCGCAGGTTCAAGCCGGAAAATACCTGTCGTGTGCCATATTTCAGCGTTAGGTCACGCATCTCCAACAGCGGTTCTTCGCTCATTTTCCTGGTCCTTCCCTCAGTCCCCCAATTCCATCTACCTTAACGGATTTTGTCCGGGCTCCAGGAGCTATGCTCAATTCTGAAGCCCGGACAGTTCTATACTCTAATCGTGTATTATTGCAATGCTTTGTCTAACTGGTCTAAAGCAGAACCAATCCAACTAACATAGTCGCTAGCTCCAGCCAAGGTCTCGGTCAGCGTCACCACTGGAATGCCTTTAGTCTCAGCAGCATCCTGCAGTGCCTGGGACACCGGATCTTCGGTCTGCGAGTTGACCAGCAGCACATCAACTTTCCCCTCCGTAATCAGAGCCTTGGTGTCAGCTTGCGTCTTCACACTGGGACCGGATTCCGTTTCGGACTGTTCCACGTATTCTTCGGGAGTCAGGTCATGGATACCGGCGTCCTCCAACAGGTAGTTCGCCAATGGCTCGGTCGCCAAGGAATGCCTTTCGCCCCGCGCCTTAATGTTCTCTGCCTGCGATTCCAATTCATCCAACTTGCCTTGGAATGCCTTTGCAGCATCCTGATAAGCCGCAGCATTATCGCCGTCAGTCTGGCTCATCGTATTAGCAACTGCCTTGGCGACTTCGCTGACCGCGTGCAAATCGTAGAACACGTGTTCATTAACGGAGCAATGGTGATGATGGTGGTGATGGTGTCCTTCGTGCTCATGTTCGTGTTCATGAGCCTCTTCACCCTCGTGCTCGTGCTCATGTTCGTGTTCATGAGCCTCTTCACCCTCGTGCTCATGTTCGTGAGCTTCCTCGCCACAGTCAATGCCAGCCAACTCCACCGCATTGAGCACAGTAGGTTTTTTATCCGCTGACTTGGCCAACTGCAGCGCCCAATCGTCGTAACCTCCGCCGTTCACGATTACTACGGAGGCTTGGTTCACCAGCTTCTTATCTTTCACGTTGGCTTCATAAGAATGCGGATCCAGGTTCGGCTGGTCGATGGACGTAATCACGTCTGCCTTGTCCCCCACAACGGCTTTTGCCACGGAGGCCCATACGTCAGTAGAGGCGTACACCGTCGGTTTTGTCGCAGCAGCGTCTCCCGCCGCGTCTTTCGTTTGTGTATCGTTTGCGGTCGAGCAGGCGGACATACTGACGGCTAGTGCGGCAGCGCCGAACAGGGCGCCAACTGTTTTCAACTTCATATTTTCCTTTCCCCTCAGGGGTTATAGTTTTTGTTCTTATTGCGAATCGTTCTCATTATCACGTAACTGGAAAACGTTGTCAAAACGAGACACAATGTTAGGCTAGGAGCGCGAAAAACGGGAGGGAGACTACCAATGACCACAGGTAAATCAACACCCCAAAGCCCCGCTCGGCAGCGCAAAACGCGACAATTAGAAGCGGTACTTTCCGCGGTCAGAGGAATGACTGATTTTCAATCAGCCGCCGACATCTTTACAAAACTGCAGCTAAACGGCACCCGAGTAGGATTGGCGACTGTTTACCGCAATCTCGCGGCACTGGCGGAAGACGGCATCTTGGACACGGTCAAGTCCGCCGATGGCACTACCCTGTATCGAGAGTGCGAAAGTTCCGAACACCATCACCACCTGGTGTGTCGGAGCTGCGGAAAGACCGAAGAGCTCCATCTGAAGGGGTTGGAAGAAACCCTCAACGAAATGGGCCAGGAAATGGGGTTTTCCGCTTTACACCACACGGTGGAGCTGACGGGGTTGTGCTCTAAGTGCTCTGCGAAAAAATAATACCCTTTGCTGTATATTAATTTACTGCAAAATCTGGCCTTTGAGCAGCCCGATTAACCTATCCAGCACCCGCGCATCGTGGCGCAAACCGTTATGTTCATACTCACTGGTGACCCACAGACGGCAATCTTTTAATATGCCAGCGGTTTCGGTCGAGAACTTCAAAGGCACGTAGGCATCTTCATAGTAGGCCGCCGCCGCAACCGGTACGTCTGCGCTGGCCAGGCGTTCAGTCGAATAGAGTTGTGTCCATTCATAATTGGCCACTATGTCGGCAGCTTCGCGCAAAGGCCGCAATTCAGATGATTCCTCAAACAGGTCACGAGGCAGATGCTCCCCTGCTAACAGTGTCCCGTCACGTTTCACTTCCCTGGGCATAGTGCGGCTAGCCGTCCAGCGTGTTGCCACTCCGTCCGCGTAACAAGACTCGTGCAGGATGGCATAGAGCGGATTGCGCCCCTCAAATGGCAGCATCGCAGCTAAATCATGACGAAATGCCGGCGAGAACGGATCATTTTCCAGCAGTTCATGCAACTTCATGCCCCCGCCTTGTGCACCCAAGACAATCCCTACGGTACGCCAACGATCCGCACCGACCTTGTCGCCGTTGGGCGTAATAATCTTCCCCTCCCGAGCCAGGTTATAAATCTGGCGCACCCGGTCCCGATCCTCGGGGAACTGGCGATAATAAGTTTCGGATTTATCCATCATGATCCGCCAAGTTTCGGCGTAAACATCTTCAATAGGATGTCCCACGGCCGTCAGTCCGCCGGTGAGGATAGCTCCAGACAGCCCTTCGGGGTGGGAGCTGAGATAGCGCACGGAAGTGAAACCCCCGAACGACTGCCCCAGCAGCGTCCAGCGCTTTCCACCCAGGTAAGCGCGCAGCGCTTCAGCATCTCGAACAATCTCATCAGCACGTAAGTGTGTCAGATATTCTGCCTGCTCAGATGGGGTTAGCCCTGCCAGTGGGCCGAAATCCGGATCCGCCGAAACCGGGGTGGAGCGCCCGGTACCGCGCTGATCGAGCATAACGACCTGATAGTCCTCAAGGGCACGGGGCAGCCAGGTCGGCTGCGGCGAGGGGTACAACGATGGCCGAGCCGCCTCATGTCCGGGTCCGCCTTGCAGGAACAGCAGGTAGGGTCGCTTTTCCCCATCCTTACCGGTGACGACTCGTGCGAATATGTCAATCATTCCCGCGGCTGGATTGAGATGATCCAACGGCACTTGCAAAGTAATCTCACGTAGTTTCAGTCCCGGCAACAGTTTCACTTCATCACTCATGTGTTTCAGCTTAATGCCACCGGCGTGGCTTGGCCTTAGACTTGAAGATATGTTTTGCGAATACTTTGAGGCGCGGGTCTGCCGGTCGTGTCCCCTCATGGGGGTGCCTTACAGCCAGCAGGTGCGGGACAAGGAACGGGCCTCACGCCGAGCTTTGGCCTCTCTGGACCGTCCCTCCTCGCGGCGAAATCCCGCTCAGCCATCCGCTGCGAAGTCGCATTTCGAGTGGCTGCCAACTTACCGCAGTCCCCAGAAAGAATTTCGCAATAAGGCAAAAATGGTGGTGTCGGGGTCCAAGAAGTCGATTGTGCTCGGACTGGCCCCCACTAAGAATCATCCTGCTGGCGTCGATTTACAGTCGTGTCCGCTGTATGTACCGGCAATTCGCGCCGCTTTCGCTCCCATTCGGGCTTGGCTGCAGCGTCTCGGTGCTCGCCCCTATAACATCGCCACCGCTAAGGGCGAAGTCAAATACGCGCTGGTCAGTGCCAACCCTGCGGGCGAGTTGATGGTGCGTCTTGTGTTGCGTTCGAAAGCTGCCCTACATCGGATTGAAAATACCTGGTCCGAGCTTCAGGCCGAGTTGCCCCACCTGCGGGTGTTTTCGGTAAACATTCAGCCCGAACACACCACCGTCATTGAAGGCCAGGAGGAAATCATCCTTTCCGAAGAAAAATATATACATATGCCCGGTATCGGCACGGATTTATGGCTGGCGCCGGGGGCTTTTTTCCAGACGAATACCGCCGCATCTCAGGCTATGTATATACAAGCTGCCACTTGGGCGCGCGAACTCCAGCCGGAAACCGCTTGGGATTTGTATTGCGGAGTGGGCGGATTTGCCTTTGCACTGAGTTCCGCCGGGGTTGCGCAGGTGACGGGCGTGGAAGTCGTGGGGCCGGCCATTGATGGCGCGAAGAAGGCCGTGGTCGAAATGGCGGGTGCGACTGCGGCTAGCCCGGTGGGGCAAGGCGCTGAGAACACCCTTGAGAGCTCCCGCGATGACGTTGTGCCTAGGCCGCATTTCATTACCGCCGATGCGACTAAGTGGGCTACTAATCAAAAACTTATACCGCCAGATTTGGTGGTGGTAAACCCGCCGCGGCGCGGGCTTGGGCCCGAATTATCCTCCTGGCTGGAGCAATCCGATATCCCCCACCTCATCTATTCCTCCTGTTTCCAGGAAACCCTGGTGGCGGACCTGCGCCGAATGCGTTCCTACCAGATTGCCGCAGCCAAGCTGGTAGACATGTTCCCGCATACCTCGCATGTTGAATGTTTAGTATTACTGTCAAGACAGTCATAGAGCCACAAAATTAGCGCTATGGGAGACTAAACACCAAACAACTATCCGACATGCCGGTAAATGATTGGACGTACTTCATATGTTGTTTATAGAAGCGACCGTTTTGTGCGCGCTATTGTTCCTGCTCTGCATTTTAGGAACTGGCACCGATGCTAAAAACTTACAGAACTACAGTTCTTACCCCGATGCGGTGCAAAGCCGTATCCGTTCTTTCCCGGAATACCAACACCAGTTCAAGGAACAGAATCCTCTCCTAACCTTCACCGCCAATTTCCTCCTCTTTCTAGTCATATTATTTGTTTTCGGGATATTTATCCGCCAGAGCAACTTTTCGCATAATTTCCTCTCCCTGCTGATTCTCGGACAAACTTTGAACGTTTTCGACCTAATTGTCATTGATTTGCTGTGGTGGCGACGCACCCCGCGCATCAGATTCTCAAAGCTCCCCCAACCCGCTCTCTACCAGGACCCACGAAAGCACATCTCCGCTTTCATCAGGGCGTTTATCATGTACTGTGCCATCGCCTTAATCGATGGCTACCTGCTGACTCTATTTTGAAACCTATACCCTGAACGCCCGTCTCACCTCTTCTCGTGATTACCCCTGAACTACTACCATAGAAGCCGTGGTGTCCTCGGATTCGGAGCAAAAGAACAATCCTCGCTGGTCGCGGACTATTTCGCGCGGAGCGTTCACGTTTATTGTCCTGATGGGTATCGTGTCCATGTTCTCGGATATGACTCACGAGGGCGCTCGCTCCGTTTTGGGTGAGTATCTGAACCTGACCGGGGCGTCAGCGGCAGCCATTGGTTTTGTCTCCGGTTTTGGGGAACTGTGCGGCTACTCGTTGCGCCTGCTCTCAGGCTTTTGGGCAGACAAAACCAAGCACTACTGGGGTTTGATTATTTTCGGCTACACCATCCAGGTGCTGGCCATTCCCGCTCTCGCGCTCGTTCCCGACAATGGCTGGATTTTTGCCTGCAGTCTGGTGGTTTTGGAACGCGTGGGCAAAGCCATTAAGAAGCCCGCGAAAAATACCCTGGTCAGCTTTGCGGCAGACGAAATCGGTACTGGTAAAGGTTTCGCACTGCAGGAATTCCTCGACCAACTCGGCGCATTCCTGGGGCCCCTGCTACTGTTCCTCGTTGGTCTGATTATCGGCACGCAAGACCTGTTCGGGACTTACCGCCTCGGCTTTCTCACCTTGGGCATTCCCGCGCTCATCACCATCGCGCTCACCGTATTAGCCTGGCACTTCTATCCTCATCCCGAAATTTTTGACCAACCCGCCACCTCGCCGGAAAACGCCCCCGCCCCGGCTGACTCGCTCCGGGAACCTGGTGCGCCCGACCCGACTGGCGACACCCCCACCGGCGACACCCCTTCCGACGGCGCCCCCACAAGCGCGTTACCCTCCGTTTCCGCGAACGCCCCCGGTTTTCGTTTCAACCGAGCTTTTGCCCTCTATATGGCCGCTATCTGCTTGTTCGCTTTCGGTTTCACGGACTTCACGCTGATTACTCTGCATGCCGCGAAAACTGCGGCTTTCCCGAAAGCGGCATTGGCGCTGCTCTACGCGGGGGCAATGGCGGTCGACGCCATCGCCGCGCTCATTTTTGGAACCTGGTTCGACCGTATTGGCTTGCGGGCGCTCATTGTCTCAACCCTCCTGACGGCGCCGTTTTCAGCATTCGTATTCTTGAGCGGCAACCCCTGGTTCATCGTCATTGGCATCGTTATGTGGGGTCTGGGGATGGGCGCCCAAGAAAGCATCATGAAAGCCGCGGTAGCCAAAATTATGCCCAAGGATCGGCGCGCCACCGGGTTCGGTGTTTTTGAAACCGGCTTTGGAATCGCCTGGTTCCTCGGATCTTGGCTGATAGGAGCACTCTATGACCTCAATATCCCCGCGATGGTTGCCGTTTCCATCATTTCTCAGCTCGCGTCCGTGGGGTTCTACCTCCTGACCCTGAAATCTTTGTCATCTCTGCCCCCTGTATGACCGAAATCGTCCTGCAATCAGGTGTTTTAACGTTAGGCTTAACGCGTGAACTCTCCGGATCTGACCCCCGCTACGCAAGGACCACGTCGGTGGCCGCGTTCCTGGTCGCCCGGCATTTTTCACGCCAAGAAAGAAACCATTGAACCGCTGGAAGTCCCCGCGACCAAGCGGAAATTCGCCCTTCTGCTGACTCAGGTCGGCATTTATGCCTGTTTATTTGCCCCCATTCAGCTACTCATCGGCTTGCAAGCCTCGATGATAGCTCGCGACCAAAAAGAAATTGTGCTTTCCGTAGTCACCGGCTGCGGAGCATTTATGGCGATGATTGCCGCTCCTGTTTTCGGAGCACTGTCTGACCGGACTTACTCAAAATACGGACGTCGGGCGCCTTGGGTCTTGGGCGGGGTTTTATGCGGAGTTTTCGCGCTCGCAGGCTTGACTTTGTCGTGGTGTCCCGCGTCTTTGGCGGGAACGTGGGTTTTGACCCAGGCGGCGCTAAACGCCGCATTTATCGCTACCAACGCCATTCCGAACGATTCAGTCAGGATTGAGTACCGCGGAGAAATGGGCGGCTGGTTGGGAGCCGGCCAGAACCTGGGAGCTTTGCTAGGAGTCGGCTTGGCAACCCTGTGTACGAATCTAATCCACAACTACATGGGCATCGTGGCTGCCTACGTTGTCTTAGTGTTGCTGCTAACCATCTGTGTGACTCCCTACTTGTGGAACTCCAACGACCGTTTCCTCGGTTCTCGCCGAGACCCGATCCCCATCAAAAAGTTTTTCCAGCGGTTCTGGGTTCCGCCGCGCAAATACCCGGATTTCATCTGGACTTGGCTCTCCCGCCTCCTAATGTTCACACCGTTCATGACGATAGCGCTTTACCTGCTCTATTACCTCGAAGATGTGCTGCATTACCCGAATCCAACCACCGGCGTGCTGATTTTGTCCACGATTTATGCGCTGCTCACCATGTTTAGCGCCTTCATCATCGGTTTTGTCGCCGACTATCTGATGAAGTACCGACGGCTCATCTTCATTTCCTCAGTCACCATGGCGATTGGCAGCCTCATCCTCGCGTTCTTGCAAACTTGGACCTGGACGATTCTCGCTGCGATCTTTATTGGGATTGGCCACGGTATTTTCATCGCGGTGAGCTTTGCAATCACCACCCGAGTCCTTCCTCCCACTGACGATTCCGGTCGTGACCTCGGTGTTTTCAACATTTCCGCGACCCTCCCGCAGGTGTTAGCCCCCATCTTTGGAGTTCCGGTAATTGTCTTCATCGCCAGCTATTCCATTGGCTACACGGTCTTGTTCAGCGCGATGGCCGTGATGTTCGTGATTGGCGGGCTGATGATTTATAAGGTGAAATCCGTAGAGTAATCGTGTTTCGTTTCTCAGGCGGCACCACCGCCAGAATGGAGGGAAAATGACGGAGTCACAAGCCGTGGTGGACAGTTTTGGGGTTCCGCTGCTTCCCCTCGGGTGCGGCGACGACAGCTCAGGTTCTCCGGTCGCGAGGATTCCTCAACTAGGTTTCGGTACTTATAAAATTGCTCCCGAAAATGCCCAAGAAATCGTGGAGAACGCGGTGGAAGTGGGGTATCGGCACATTGATACCGCCCAAATGTATGGAAATGAAGCGCAAGTTGGCGCGGCCCTGCAGGCATCGGGAATCGCGCGCAGCGAGTTCTTCTTAACCACCAAACTGAACAATCCCCATCACGAGCCTGATGTAGCCCGCCGCACTTTTGCCGAGTCATTGCAGCGTCTGCAAACCGATTACGTGGATTTGTTCCTCATTCACTGGCCAATGCCCGAGGCTTACGGCGGGGACTATCCCGGTTTATGGCGGGTGTTGCAGGAGTTCGTGGCTGATGGGCGAGCCCGTCACGTGGGGGTGTCGAACTTTGAAGTCTCGCATCTGCAGCGACTGCAATCTGAGACGGGGATTTTTCCGCAGGTCAACCAGGTTGAAGTACACCCATGGTTTGCCAATAACGCGGTTAGGGAATTCACCAAAGCGCATGGCGGGGTCATTGAGGCCTGGTCTCCCCTGGCGCGAGGCCGGTTCTTTGACACCCCGGTTTTGATTGAGACCGCCAAACGCCTGAGGCGGACCCCAGCTCAAGTCGTGTTGCGTTGGGCTCTAGAGCGCGGCGACGTGGTTATCCCGAAGTCGAATCATATCGAGAGGATGCGAGAGAACTTTGCCGTGCTGGAGTTTGCACTAGATGCCCCCGCGCGAGCGGCTCTCGACAGTTTGGATCGGGGCGAGACGGGCCGCACTGGATCGCACCCCGACCACGTAAACGGCGCGAAATAAACGTTTCCCATGGTGCCTTGACGGAATCACCAGCGTGGTTGCGGTCATCAGTCCCGCGGCTCGCGGTACTTGTGAATCTGGCCCTCACCGGTAACGCCGTCGATAGCGTAAACCGAGAGCCAACCATCCTTGTCCACCCCGGATTCGAGGTCGATCACCCCGGGGTTCACAAAGTTTTCCCGACTTTCGTTGCGATGCCCGTGCAGTTGGACGATTTCATGGTCCCCCATTTCAGGGAAGTTTTTGAACTCGTAGCGCCGCCGATAGGTGTTGGCGCGCGTACCCGCCCCAAAAATAAAGTAATCATCAGGTAAATCGCAGTAGCCGGTGCGGCGGATTTCTCTGATGGTTTCTGGATATACCCCACCGTGGGATACAAAATATTCGCGAGCTCCCGGGCGTTTCTCCGGTTCAGATTTCGTTCCCTGAGCATCGGAAACTGAGGGCGTGGCGGGCGTCCCCCCGACTCGGAAGTCATAGAACGGCACGGTGGAACGATACCAATCTTCGAGTTGTTGGCGGGTCGCACCAGCGGTCAGTAACTGTTTCACAGATTCCGCGGTGGCGCTCTTGGTGCCTCGTCCTTTCAAGGCGTTCAAAAGGGATTTCTCGTGGTTTCCGGTGATCACCACGTTGTCTACGGAGCGCAGGATTTTCCAGACTTTTCCGGCATCGGGACCGCGGTCAAACAAGTCGCCCACAAAAATCCACTTGGCGTCCGGAGTGCCCAGTTCTGCCACAGCCTGTTCTAAGGCGCCCCCGCAGGACTGCACATCGCCAACCACCCGCACCGGCCGATTGCCCAGGTCAACCTGACAAGTTTTAAAACAATCCAGCATCTGTGCCGGGGTGATGGTCTGCGGCGGCGGAACGGAATCGAAGCGATCCAAGAATGACTCAATATCTGGAATCCGGTCTCCCCCGCGTTTGAGGTTACGGGACAGCAATTCCTCCCGGCTAACCTGGGTAAAGTCCACCGCTAAGACGTCGTAGCCGTGCGAATCCGCCAGCGCTTCCCACTGCGAACGTGAGCGTGGCGAGGCATTGACCGCATCGATGATGACCGGAGAGCCCAGAAACATCAAGTTATCAGCTTGTTCTTGCACAATGCGGCGGGTCAAACGCTGCAAATGTTCCCCGGCGATTAAGACCTTGTCGCCATCGAGAGCGGGAACATAGCGGGAAAACATGCGACGCACTTCATCAGCGCTGACGGAAAACTCTTCGAGCTTATTTTCCTGCACAAACGTCGTTTTGCCGGCCCCCTGTGGGCCGTAAAGTATAAAAAGTTTGCGCATCTCTCCGCCACTTTCGCGTGTTTTCGCCTCGTTCTCTCGGGATTTTAGACAGAATGCCGGAATTCCTCTGACCCCGGCCTCCACCTAGATGAGGCTCCTCTTACACCCATTTCTATCAGATTCTCAGTGTTTTTTACAAACACTTGACTTCGTGGCGTTTGGAGTATAGACGGAAAGAGCGGTGAACCTCTCACTGTCGGTAGAGCTTACCGCAGTACCCATCTCAGTATTGTTTCAGTCTTGTTGCCGCGCTTACCCCACATTAATCTAAGGGACAAGACACCACGAGGAAAAATGAATCGTAAATAGGTCGAAGGGCGGTAATCCGGAAGATTATCGCCCTTCGCTATGAAAATTTCTGAACAGATTTCTAAACGTGCTTGGTCACATTGATTTCCAGTTCCTTGCCGCTCGAAGGATTGACCCTCACGGACACGGCCAGGGTTTCTCCGGCGATGAGCTGCTCATGAGTCTTCACCCATTCGAGGTGATCGGCGGGCACGCCCAGCGTCAGGTCAATCCGGTCAGCCACGTCCAGACCCGCGTTCTTACGAGCGTCTTGCACCGCGCGAATCGCATCGCGGGCGTAGCCTTCCGCTTCCAGCTCCTCGGTCACTTCGGTGTCCAGCACCACAAAAGTGCCGCTATCCAGCACATCAGCAACAGTTCCCGGCTCGACGGCAACCTTTGTCACCAGCCCGAACTGTTCACCCGTGAGGCGCACCGGCTCTCCACCGAGTTCCACCCCGTCGAACACCACGGCGTCACCGTCCAAGCGCCACTGACCGGACTTTTGCGCCTGGAACAATGCAGAAGTCAGTTTGCGCACCTCGGGGGCAAAAGCCTTGGGGTTGAGCGTCAGTTCCTGGCTCGACTGCAATCCGGACTCGGCAACGCCGAGCACCTCCACGGACTTGACGTTGACCTCGGAGGCAATGAGCGTCGTGTAATCACGCAGAGCCTCCGGATCCGCGGCGACCACCTGGAGGCGGCTCAGCGGCAAACGCACCCGCAGGTTAGCGCCCTTGCGCAAGGCGTGGGCGCACGAGACGATGTCGCGCACCTCGTTCATGGCGTCCACGAGCGCGCCATCGTAGACAGCATCGTCCCAGTTCGGGTAGTCCATCAGGTGTACGGAACGCCCCCCGGTCAGCCCCCGCCAGACCTCTTCTGCAATCAAAGGCAGCAGCGGAGCCATCGCCCGCATCAGCGCCTCTAACACGGTGTAGAGCACGTCAAAGGCAGCCGGATCCTCGTCCCAAAAACGCTGGCGAGAAATGCGAATGTACCAGTTGTTCAACACCTCGGTGAACTGGCGGACATGTTCGCAAGCCTCCGGAATGTGGAAGTTATCCAACTCCGTGCGCAAATCGTGGAACAGCTGGCGCGCGGCGGACAGCAGGTAACGGTCCATCATCGGCAGCGCGTTGACGCTCGCTACATCATCCACGTCCACGGGCTTCGCCTCGTAGCCCGCGCCCTGCTGACAGGTGCCGGCATAGAGCGTAAAGAAGTAGTAGGCGTTCCACACCGGCAGAATCGTTTGCCGTACCGTGTCGCGAATACCTTTATCGGTCACAATCAGGTTGCCCCCGCTGACCACCGGGGAACTCATCAGGAACCAACGCATCGCGTCCGCACCGTACTTGTCGAAAACTTCGTTAACGTCCGGGTAGTTGCGCAGCGATTTACTCATCTTGCGCCCGTCATCACCCAGAACGATACCGTGCGAGATACAGTTCAAAAACGCCGGCCGGTCGAACAGCGCGGTCGCCAAAACGTGCAAGGTATAGAACCAGCCACGAGTCTGGCCGATGTACTCCACGATGAAGTCGCCGGGGTAATGCGTCTCGAACCATTCCCGATTTTCAAAGGGATAGTGGACCTGGGCGTAGGGCATAGACCCGGATTCAAACCAGCAGTCCAACACTTCCGGGACACGACGCATCGTGGACTTTCCGCTGGGATCATCGGGATTCGGGCGGGTTAGCCCGTCAATGAACGGCCGGTGCAGGTTATCGATCTTGACCCCAAAGTCCCGTTCCAGTTCCGCAAAAGAGCCGTAAACGTCAATGCGCGGATAGGCGGGATTGTCCGATTTCCATACCGGAATTGGGGAACCCCAGAAACGGTTGCGCGAAATTGACCAGTCGCGCGCCCCGGCCAGCCAGTTACCAAAGATACCATTCTTGGTATGTTCCGGTGTCCAAGTGATTTGCTGGTTCAATTCCACCATCCGGTCACGGAACTCCGTAACGCGCACGAACCACGAGGACACTGCCTTGTAGATGAGCGGTTTGCGGCAACGCCAGCAGTGCGGGTAGGAGTGTTCGTAAGAGGCGACCTTCACTAGGCAGGGACGCTGCCGCGCTTCACGGGTCGCTACCGGGCCGGTTTCGTCGCGCAGGTCAGCGATGATGTAGCGGTTTGCCTCAAAAACGTTCTTTCCCGCGTAATCTGGGACTTGCTGGGTGATGACCCCGTTTCCGTCTACCGGCATGACCACCCCGATTTGGTGGGTAGCGCAAACATTCATGTCGTCCTCACCAAAGGCCGGGGCGAGGTGCACCAGCCCGGTGCCGTCCTCGGTGGACACGAAGTCGGCACTGATGATGGTCCAGGCTTTCGACCCCGGCCCCACGTGTCCCGGCTGGTCTGCCGTACCATCGGCGATGGCGGCAGCTTTGGCATCTTCAAAGTAATCAAAAATGGGATAGTACTCCAGGCCAACCAGTTGAGAGCCTTTGAAAGGAGCGGAAACAGCCGGGTTTTCCCCAAGTTCTTTTTCATAAGCCGCCAAGCGAGCCTGGGCCAGGATTACGGTTTGCCCCTGCAACTCCCCCTGGGTCGGCGTGACGCGCACGTAGTCGATGTCCTCCCCGACGGCGACCGCTAGGTTGCTGGGCAACGTCCACGGGGTCGTGGTCCAAATCAGCACCATCTCGTCGGTGTCACGCAGACGCATACCCACCGTGACGGTCTGGTCGGTGCGGTTTTGATAGATTTCGTCGTCCATCTTTAGTTCGTGGTTCGACAGGGGGGTACCGTCGTGCCAGCAGTAAGGCAGCACCTTAAAGCCTTCGTAGATGAGGCCCTTGTCGTAGAGGGTCTTGAACGCCCAAATGACCGATTCCATAAAGGTGGGGTCGAGGGTCTTGTAGTCGTTTTCAAAGTCGACCCAGCGCGCCTGGCGCGTCACATATTCTTCCCACTCTTTGGTATATTTCAGTACCGACTCACGACAGGCCTGGTTAAAGGCCTCAATGCCCATTCCGCCAGGGCCTTCAATTTGTTCCTTGTCCTCAATGCCGAGAATGCGTTCCGCCTCCAGTTCGGCGGGCAAACCGTGAGTGTCCCATCCGAAGCGCCGCTCCACACGGCGTCCCTGCATGGTCTGGTAACGCCCCACGATGTCTTTCACGTAGCCAGTCAACAGGTGGCCATAGTGCGGCAAGCCATTGGCAAAGGGCGGTCCATCATAGAACACGAACTCGTTACTGCCGTCTTGACCAGCGGGACGGGCATCTACAGAAGCCTGGAAAGTATGATCTTTAGCCCAAAACGCCAGGGTTTCGGTTTCAAGGCTCGGAAAATTCGGGCTAGCGTCCAGGGAATTATCCCGGTGTTTGGGGTAGAACCCGCGTTTTTTCTCGCTCATCTTCGTCCTTATCGCGAATCGTTCATTCACGAGGACGCCTGCGACACTCTGTCGGTGGGCGCGGTACCACCTCGCTTGCTCACGTGGTCCCGCAATAGCCTGGGTACCGACCAATCGGTGCGGCCAGACTATTGAGTTGGCCCAGCGAGCCGCTCAATTTGGCTGTAACGGGCCTGCCCGTCGGAGTCTAATGAGTCGCACACATGGTACGCAACCGTTCTTTCCGAAGCTCCCCGGCGATACCCGAACTCAACAGTCCGGACCGGTTCAACGCGGATTCCACTCTATCCAGTTTTTTCTCTGGACTCAAACAAAGTGTCCTTTTGCCTGAGGTTCAGAAATTCCAAAGGTTAGGACGGATTATCTCCCTGTGGGGTGTAGCTCAAAATGTCTCCCGGCTGGCACTCCAAAACTCGGCAGATTTTTTCCAGTGTAGAGAAGCGGATTGCCTTGGCGTGACCATTTTTCAGTATCGAGACATTCGCCGCCGTGATGTCCACAGCCTGCGCAAAGTCCTGAACCGACATACCCCGCTGGGCCAGCAACACCGACAGATTTACCGTAATCACTTAGATGACCTCCGCTAACTCTGCCGCGTCGTCCAGCGCGGTTTGAAAAATACTCTTAGCCAGGCTGACCAGGGAGAATAGCCCCACTCCCAAAACTATTCCGCCGAGGAATAAAAGTGGCGGCTCCGGTCTGGTTGCCGGTGCAAAAATGCTCATGTGCCCACCGGTTATCGCGACGATACCGGGGCCGATAGCAACCATGAGACGCGCTAAGTTAATCCATTTCATGGTTTTAGCAGTAAAAAAAGCTCCTTTGTTAACTGCCCTTACCAGCATAATCAACGCCACAATCAGTACCTGCACACAAATGAGCGCTGCTACGGCTGCCAACGCGTATGGTACAACCAGGTGGCTAACCTCGGGGAATTCCTCTCCCGTTTCCCATGCCGCATATACGCAAAATAGCTGGAGCAACAGCACCCCAGGAAGAGCTGCAATCAAGGCAACTTGCGACAAAATTACGTAAATTCGAGAAAACTTCATATATCGATTATCGATACTTATATATCGTTTGTCAATAGGTATTACTGCACGAATCTGCCCATAGCCGCGCCCGGTTGTACCTTTGGAACAATTCGCTCACCAGCTAGAGAGACCCACAAAACCTGTGAAAACGCTACAGTTTAGAGTGAACATTCTGACAGACAATCATCTGGGTACGTCAGTTAGAAGTCAGACAGTCAGCCACGAGGGGGACGCATGAAAGCCGAGGAATTGTGGGATCAGGCTCGGGCGGTGGCTCTGGAGCTGCCAGAGACCGAGCTTTGGGTGTATTCCCCGCAGTGGGAGGCCGTAAAAGTGTGCGGGAAGTGGTTCGTGGTGATGGTGGAGGTCCACGGCACCCCGGTTGTGAACTTGGCCGTGTTGCCGGAGGACGGCCTGGCACTGACCCAGCGCTACGCGGAAATCACTCCTGGCTGGCACATGAACAAAGACCGCTGGATCAGCGTGTACCCCGGCGCGGAGGTCAACCTGGAACTGTTGAAAGTGCTGGTTCAGGAATCTTACCTGAACGTGGTATCACGTCTGCCAGTCAAGTCCCGCCCGCAGCTGCCCGATTCCCTGCGACACTGGCCCAGTTCGGAGGCCTAACCCCGCTCCGCACCCTTTGTCGAATCTCGTACTTAGGGCTTTTCCCTAGGTGTTTTCCACCTAGTTCCTCGTCACCTCGGTTGCACCACCAACTTTGTCGATTCGCCGGATTGACGAAATCACGAAGTCCGGGCAGCCGGCGAAAACCAGCTGCCCGGACTAGGGGGAGTAATTTTCGTTAGTCCTAGTTCACGGTGAATGGATTAGATATACCCTCGTAAGGAATAATCCGGTGGTTCCAACCGTTCTTCCAGTCACCGTCCTGCACCAACCGGTAGGTTCCGGCCGGGGTGCCCTGACGAATCCGCCACTCGACCGTGGTGCGAGAATAGCTGGCGCCTTCACGTTCCCAGCGGTAACTGGTGTCCCAGTCACGGTCCGTCAAGTAATCTTGCCAAGTCCCATCCTCGGCCTGACGCTGCACCTTGAGGAAGGTCCCGCCCACGCGCAAGTTGTTCTTGGGGTGTGCCCCACGGAACACGGCTTTCGCCGTATCTCCCTGGTTGTACTGTTCGAGGGGCTGAATCAGCACCTGACCAAACTGTTGACGCCACGGCTTGTCGTCCAGCACGACCCCGGCACGATTGATTTTGCCTCGCGTGCTGACCTTGGGCCACGCATCGTTGCTGACCGCAGTGCCGTCGACCATAGCTTGCGCCAAGCCATCTACCTCTTGCTGCAGGGCCGACAATTCGTAAGGACCAAACTCGGTGGAAGCGCCCTCGTAATGTTGGGCAGCGTACTCTTCACGAGTGGAAACATAACCGGCGTAATCGTTCGCTGCTCCAGAAAAGATGACCTTCTCTACGCCGAGCGGTGCCAAAATCCGTTCCACGGATTCCCGCAGGTGGCGCACGCCCATGGTGCCCGTCTCAGTCGGAACCCCGACAATAGCCACGTTGCCGATACGCAGCAACTGTACCGGCACCACGGTCGAAGCCCAGCCCCACTTGCCGTCGGGGAGCAAAACTGGCTTTTCCGCCTGGCAGGGATCATTGCCCGTCCAAGAAATCGAGGCAAAGGCGAAACGCACCAAACCGCCCAAGCTGGATTGATCGACCTTGTTGATGACATCGCGAACCGAGAAATTGTCCCTGGTCATACCTTCATAGATTCCAGGAATTCCCGAGGGGCCGTTTTCTCCGCCCGCGGCAAAGGAATAGCCACGAGCTGGGACGCACAGTTTCTGGTCCCCGGCGCCTTCCGTGTAAGCCGCTTTGACGACATAGTTCTTAAACTGGACGTAACGTCCCCGATAGTCAACGGCACCTTTTACTGCGTCTCCGGGGCTATTCCACAGCTGCCAGGATGCGTCGAACTGTTCCTGACCATGCTTTTCAGCGTTGTAGTAATCATCAGGGGTTCCCATGAATTCCGGGGTGGAGGACGAGTTGCCCGCCACGGGAACCATGTCTCCCGTACCTGAAGCAGGGAACGCCGCCACGAAGGTCTTGTCCTGATTAGGATCAGTCCCGAACTTCTGTTCGTACAGGTATTCCGCGTAGCCTTTCGAGTCGCCGGAATACAGGTCCCAGTGCATCGGGAAGGACGTGGCGTGAGTTGAGAACCAGTTGAATACGCCGAGTTTCTCACCGGCGGCGGAAGTGAACTCCAGTTGGTCCATCGTCGTTTCTACCGAGTCGTCGTATTTGTTGACGTCATCGTTTTGCAGGTACGCCGCCAGAGAGCGGTTCCGGGTGATGCCGTGGACGTTAGTGCGCTTCATCTCGATGGTCCCAGGCTCGAGGTTGTTGTGCGCCTTCGAAATTGCGTTGACGATGCCGTCCACGGTGATATCCAACACCTGTTGGCTGAACCCGTGCATAGTCTTATCCTCAGCGGCGATTTCATAAAGTTTATCGGTGGAGGTTCCGGCCGGCGACACGTGCGAGTGGGTGATGCCAATCATCACGTTGCCCTCGTCATACAGACCGGGATACATTGCCTTTAGTTTGTCCAAAACCCGTACCCGTACCGCGTTGAAAGTGCCGCCGGTATCGACGCTGACATAAACCACGCGCTTGTCGGTAACCTGATCAGCGACGATAAAGGCATGGGCATACACACGTTGCTGCAGGCCTTTCATCTCTTGGTGCGAGGCGTAGCCGAAGGCGCCGTTTTCCGCAATAGCGCCGGTCACATCGGAGATACCGGCGCCTATCAAGTAATTGCTTTCGGAAGCGCTAGCCTCCGGTGTCAGTCCGGACACGCCTACCAGGCTGGCTCCGACCAGCGCCACTGCCCCGGTAAAGGTTATAGCGAGCCGCTTAAATCGTTGTGTTTTTTTCATGTTGTTTCCTGCTCTGCGTTGAGTTGAAGTTGGCATGGTCAGCGAAGAACACCGACAACCCCTAGCATACACTGGAAATTATCTGGATTTTTTCAGAGTTTTTTCACGATAGCTTAAGAAATCGGGGATATTTTGCCCTCCAATAGGCAAATTGTTCAAAAATTAAGTTAAATAAACTCTCAAAACTGCCCCGGTTTGTCAGTCCAATAATTCCCCCACCCCTGCCAGCCGTGAGTAGACGGCAAATCTGGGCGTGCTGTCTGAGCTTTTATTGGCCCCGCAGGCGGCACAGCGCTGATTCTGGGTTCGCCAGGAGCTCCTCCGGTTTCCCCTGTTCCACAATGTGACCCAGATCCAGCACCGCCACCCAATCGGCTCGGGCAATCTGATCTAAGTTGTGCGTAATTTCCAAGACGGTGGGGCGCGGTTTCAGACTGCGCAGGTTATCGTTGATGCGGGTAGCTAAAGGTGCAGGCAGGTGCGCCGTATGCTCGTCCAAGATGAGGATTGGGGATTGGCGCAGCAAGGCCCGAGCCAGGGAAAGCCTCTGGCGTTGTCCCCCGCTGAGAGCCGCCCCTCGCGAAGCCACACGGTGCTGCAGTCCCCCCGGCATCGCTTTCACTTCCGCGTCCATTCCCACCATTGCCAAAGCCCACCACAGTTGGCTTTCACTGGCTTGCGGACTGGCCAGACGTAAGTTTTCGGCAACGGTCATATCGAAAATCGTTGACTCGGCGCTGACTAGAGACACCGCTTTGCGTAGGGACGCGAGGCGATATTCGCGCAGATCGCGCCCGTCCAGGAGGACAGTTCCCGCTTCGGGATCGTAAAAACGCAGCAGGAGTCGTGACAGGGTTGACTTTCCGCCACCTGTCGCCCCCACTAGGGCGGTCCACGAGCCCGGCGCTAACTTGAGGTTGATTTGTTCAATAGTCCCCGGTGCCGCGCTAATTTGCGGGGGCGCGTTGGTCGGTTTGGGATAACGAAAGCTGACATGGCTAAATTCCGCTGCCAAAGGCGTGCCGTGACGCACGTTTTCCGACCCCTCGCGAAGCTCCAGTCCGGCGTGAGTCAACTGGTAGACGCGTCGCGCCGCAGCCAGAGAAGTATTCAGTTCGGTTCCGAAGTCCACTACGGCTTTAAATCCGTCCCAGCAGCGCAAAACCGCAAAAAGTATTGCTATCCAGGCAGCCATTTCGAGAGTGCCTGACCGATAGAGCGCGCCGCCCACCGCCAGCAGGATCAGGACCGCAGCCATTCTCCACGCGGAGAGAAACGCGCCGCGGAATGCTGACTTGTTAGTCTCACGTAGGCTGGCTCGAACCAGTTCCTCGCCTAACCTGTCACTGCCGGCGAGACGCCCTTCGCACAGGCCGTATCCCACGACTTCCGCCAACCCTCCCAGCGAATCCGTGACGTCCGCGGCGACACGCCCACGAGCTGCGAGTTTATTGCGCGCGGCCATGTGTCCAGAAGATATACCGTACCAAGGTATCAAAAGTCCTACAATGAGAATTCCCGCCACGGCTATGCCCAGCTGCCAGGGCGCAACCGCGAAAGTCACCGCGGTAACAATACCGGGAACCAGGAAGGCGGTTATCGCCGGAGCAAAAGTGTGAGCAAAGAATACTTCGATACGATCTATATCCTTCGTGAGCCGCGCCAAGAGGTCTCCGCTATGATTATTGGTCACTATGGCGGGAGCCTGGGGGTAAATGGCACGGTAGGCTTGGGTCCGCAACAGTTCCAAGGCTTTGAAGGCAACCAGATGACCCCAGTATTGTTCCAGGTAACGACTCAAACCTTTCAGAAGCGCAGTCCCTGCCATCACCGTCAACAGTCCCCCCAAGTTGGCTGACACACCACGGACACAACCGCAGTCCGCACTGCTCATCACCAGGTTCACCACCAACACCGCAGGGATGGTGAACAGGACTATGCCCAGTATTTGATCGATTAGCCTGGCGAGGGTGGAGGCAGCTACCGGCCCTAATACTGGGCGAGTCGAGGACAGCAACCAGCGGACGACTGTCCGCAACCCTGCCGCGGCTGGCTCAGAGGGAATAACTGTGGACGAGGAACAGCCCCTGCCCTCAGTCGAGCGAGAAGGCGCCGTGTTCTTTGAGTCGGGTGCGTTGCTCGATGGTGTCACCGTTCCACCAGCTTTCCGTTCTCGACCCGCAAAATGCGATCTGCCAGCGCAGTCAGAGCCCCGCGGTGTGACACCATGATGAGTGTATAGTCATGCCCCAGGGCTTGGAGAGCCTCCAAAATTTTTCGCTCAGAATTCAGATCAACCTGAGAAGTCGCTTCATCGAGCAGCAGAATTTTTCGACCGCTCACGATGGCCCGCGCCAGGCTGAGACGCTGTTTTTGTCCGCTCGAAAGCCCCACTCCGTTTTCACCTAGAGGAGTATCCAGTTCCAGTGGCATCTGTTTAATTTCGGCGTCAAGATGGGCCGCGCGCAAAACATCCCATAATTCGGTATCAGATGCCTGCGGGGCTGCCATCTGGAGGTTTTCCCGCACGGTGCCGGTAAACAGCCAGGTATTTTGGCTGACCAACGCCGAACACTGTGCCAAGTCCGCGGTTTTACCGGCGACCTCAACCCGGCCCTCACTTGGGGTCAAAAATCCTTTCATTACGTTCAATAAGGTAGTTTTCCCCTGTCCAGAATCCCCCACAATAGCCACGCGTTCACCGGAAGACACCCTCAGGTTCACCCCTTGCAGAACCTGATGGCTTCCGTAGCGCACACCAACATTATCCAGATATACCGCGGGAATCTCAGTATCTCCCGCACGAATGTCCTCATCCGCAACTTCAGCATCACCATGAAGAGCTACGGAGGCACCCTCGCAGCTGGCAGTCAAATGCACGAACCGCGAGTTTATAAAACCCGAGATGGCTCGCCCGGCGCCCCGTCCACCCATCGCTATATAGAAAAACCCCCCGAAGTGGTCAATCGGTTCCAGCAGCAACATCGCCAAGCCCAGTGCCGTCACCGCTTTGCCCAGAGTCATCTCCCCGATAGAAACCAGGAACATTGACAGGGCGGCCACGGACGTAATGACGAATAGCGAAAACACGGTGTCGAGTACAAAAATTATGACTTGATTGGAACGCAGCAGGCTCATGGTAGCTAGCCGATTCTCTTCGCCTACTGTCTCGAGTTTGTCCCCCATCCGATCCGCCGCCCCCAGCAGCTGCAGGGTTGTGAGTCCTTGCAATACTTCCAAGTAATTTGCCGCTAAAGCCGCCCGTGCTCGTGCGGATTTCGCCGAGGAACGCCGAAAGAGCTTTTGGAACAGCCACACCGTCCCCGCTGCCAACGGCAGGCACAGCGCCATCAACAGCGCCAGGAAGGGGTGAACAAAAATCCCCATTGCCGCCACTATCAGCACCGGCGCGCTGAAAGAGCCTTGAACCTCGGGCAAAAACCCTTGACGATACCGAGTAAACTTTTCGGCTGACTCGGTTGCCAACGCCACGACTTTTCCGGAGCTTTCCTGATTCATCCGCGCGGGTCCAGCTCGAAAACTCTGGGTCAAAAGAGTCTTTCGGACGTAATTTTCTTCACGTATCTGGGATCGGGTCGAGCGCCGCGACAAGGAAAAGTTTGCCCCAAAGACCAAGGCAATACCCACTATCGCGAGAACCCAGTGGAGAGTGGCAGGAAAGGACCATTCGGGGTGGAGATAAAAGTCGAGAATCTCTCCTGCCGCAACAAACACCGTAATCAGGCCAAGTGTCATGAGCCAAAACAGCCCCAGTACCACGCGATTCGCGCGGCGACCCGCAGCGGTTTGTAGCGCTGCAAACTGGGGTTTACCTGGCTTTTTTGGGACTACGCGGGAGTTACTCA
This sequence comes from uncultured Mobiluncus sp., assembly GCF_947254095.1. Taxonomy (GTDB): domain Bacteria; phylum Actinomycetota; class Actinomycetes; order Actinomycetales; family Actinomycetaceae; genus Mobiluncus. The sequence goes on along the minus strand of NZ_CAMYBV010000016.1, from coordinate 12,320 downwards.
ATAGCTGGTGACCACTTCAACTCGCTGGAGTTCCTTAACATCGGTGTAACCCGTCGTGGCCATCGTCCGGCGCAGGGCTCCCATCATATTAAGGGTTCCTTCGGCGTTGTCGGCAGGACCGAACATAACCTGTTCCATGGTGCCGACAGTGCCGACCTTGACCCGAGAACCGCGCGGCAAGGTGGAGTGGTGTGCCTCGCTGCCCCAGTGCCAGCCCTGTCCGGGTGCCTCGTAAGCCCTGGCCAAAGCACTTCCCAGCATCACGGCGTCAGCCCCGCAAGCGATAGCTTTCACCACGTCGCCAGCAAGACCAATGCCGCCGTCTGCGATAACGTGGACATACCTGCCGCCAGATTCATCCAAGAAATCCCGCCGTGCCGCCGCCACGTCCGCTACCGCCGTCGCCATCGGCACGTGAATCCCCATGGTGCGGCGGGTGGTGGAGGCGGCTCCCCCGCCGAATCCCACCAGCACTCCGGCCGCACCGGTGCGCATCAGGTGCAGCGCTCCGGTGTAGGTGGCCACTCCCCCGACAATGACCGGAATATCCAACTGATGCACGAATTGTTTGAGGTTGAGGGGTTCTACCTGGGAAGACACATGGTCTGCAGACACGGTGGAACCGCGCACCACGAACAGATCCAGCGCTGAATCCGCCACGTAGTCCCACAGTTTTTGAGTGCCGGCCGGGCTCATCGCCCCGGCCACGATGACGTCAGCGGCTTTAATTTCCTCTAGCCTGGCCCGCATTAGTTCCGGCTTAATGGGTTCGGTGTAAATTTCCTGCAACTTGGCGGTAGCTTTGGCTCCGACTTCGTCAAGTTCTGCCAGTTCTTCGTACAAGGGCAGGGGGTCAGCGTACCGGGTCCACAGCCCTTCCAGGTCCAAGACCCCAACTCCGCCCATTTTTCCCAAGGCGATGGCATTCTGGGGGCTCATCACCGAATCCATCGGTGCCCCCATGACCGGAACCTTCATATAATAAGCGTCAAATTGCCAGGCCAGTGACACGTCACGAGGATCTCGCGTGCGGCGAGAGGGCACCACCGCGATTTCATCAAAAGAATAGGCTCGACGCCCCCGTTTGCCGCGCCCAATCTGAACTTCATCATTCATGGATTCAGCCTACCAAAATGCGCCCCAGCGGGAGTCTCTAGCGTTACCGGGTACACGTTTTCCCGCCATTCTCATACCGCAACGGTCATTCCCGTCCCAGCCTGCTTAAAGTCTGTTGTTTAAAATCTCGATACGCGTCCCCACCTGCGATAATAGCCTGACGAATACTGTCAACCAAGTGGACGGTGTAATACTCGTTGTGGATGGTCAGCAGCGTCGAAGCCAGCATTTCCTTAGCCTTCAGCAGGTGGTGAAGATAGGCACGAGTGTAGTTTGTGCAGGTATAGCAGCCGCACCCCTCCTGGAGAGGGCCAAAGTCCTCTCGAAATGCTGCCCGCGCCATATTCGTCCTGCCGGTGGGTAAATACGCCGCTCCAGTACGAGCCACACGAGACGGCGATACGCAGTCGAAAGTGTCAGCTCCGTTTTCGATGCCGGCAAAGAAATCTTCCGGTTCTGAAATCCCCAACAGGTGACGTGGGCGGTCCTCAGGCAGTTCCTGACACACCCAGGAACAAATCACACCGAGATTTTCCTTTTCCAAGGCGCCTCCGATACCGAATCCGTCAAAGCACCGCCCCGAGATTTCCATTTCCCCGAGGTCGTGTGCCGCTTTCCGACGTAAATCCTCCCATTGCGCACCTTGGATCACTCCAAAAAGCATCTGATAAGGCTTGTCGGCACGCTCTATGGTGAGACGCTCGTGTTCCGCCAGACAGCGCTCCGCCCATTTTCGGGTCCGCTCCAGGGAAACTACCTGGTAGTCGTAGGAATGCAACAGGGAAGTTAGTTCATCGAAGGCGAAAATAATATCGGCACCCAAGTGGTGCTGAATCTGCATCGAGATTTCCGGGGTAAACCGATGTTTGGACCCATCTAGGTGCGAACGAAAATTAACGCCGTCGTCGTCAACCCGCGCTAAGCCGGGGTGAGCTTGGCGTTTATCGGGAGGCGACAGTTCCGCGGCTTCTTCCGCCTGTTCTAAAAGTTTGCGTTTGTCCCCGGAGCGTTCATGGTTACCGTGATTGCGCGAAGCGCTACGTTCCCGAGCTGAGGCGGCGAATTCCTGGCTGAGGACTTTCTTGTATCCCGCACCCAAACTGAGGACTTGGAATCCGCCGGAATCGGTGAAAGTTGGCCCCTCCCAGTGCATAAAAGCCCCCAGCCCACCTGCCATATCGACAAGTTCCGGTCCTGGCTGTAGGTAGAGGTGGTAAGCGTTAGCCAGCACCGCCGCCGCACCCAGGTCCCGAACCATCTCAGGGATAAGCGCCTTCACTGTTGCTTTTGTACCGACCGGTATAAAAGCGGGGGTGGGAATGTCTCCGTGTGGAGTGTGAATAACCCCTGCTCGCCCCAGCTGACCCAGACGAGCCACGACCTCAAAGTATTCACTCACTAAAGCATCACTCCAGGTTAAGAAAGTTCCATCGAAGCGGTTTCTGTACCTATTGGTCCATTATTTGGGCCCTGAGACAGTGCGACGGGCAATTCTGTATCAATCGGTACATAATTTTTTTCGCCGCGTTTCACCCACCCGATGACCTGAATGCTGAGCGGCGACATGATGATTTCCAACGCGCACTTGTACACGTAACCGGTCAGCACGTAGTTGAAAAATTCCGGCCCCGAAATCAACCCGGCAAAAGCGATGGTGCAAAACGCGAGGGTGTCTACCAGCTCCCCGACCAGGGTCGAGGCAATCATGCGAATCCAGAGGAAACGCTCTCCGGTGCGGCCTTTAATCCGCACCAGCACCAGGGCATTTAACAGCTGCCCCAGCACATACCCCACAAGGGAAGCCGCCACAATACGCGGAACGAACCCGAAAACTTGAGAAAAAGCGGGCGTGATGAAGTCTCCGCTGGCCGGCGGCGCTTTGGCAACCAGGAAAAACAGGGCCGAAGCCAAGATAGAAATCCCAAACCCAGTCAGCACCGCTCGGCGAGCTCCACGGAATCCATAGACTTCCGAGAGAATGTCTCCCAGGATATAGGTGAAGGGGAACATGACGGCTCCCCCATCAAAAATCAATCCCCACGGTCCCCCGATGAGCTTAGTGGCGGAGATGTTCGAGATGAGCAGCAGCGCTACAAACAAGGTCATGAAGATATCAAAAAAACGGCCCTTACCCGCAGCCACGAAGTTAACCACCGGTCGCACTGCCTGTTCAGACCTTTCGGTCGATTTCACTGATTATTCTCCCCTACTCTTAAACCTGACGTATCCCTCAAAGGGCGTTAAAACTGCGGCCAGCGCAAGGATACCGGGTGAAAGTCCGGTTTTCGCGCCGCCATGAACTCGTTGAAACTCTGAGCCCATTGACTGTGGCCCTCCGCCTGGAACCGCATAATTTCCCCGGGGCCCATTTCCAGCAATTCCGGGAATCGCTCAGACATGGCATAGAGCAAATCCAAAGTCGCGGCAACATCGGCTTGAGCGTTGTGGAAATCATCACGTAACGGCAAATCGTAGGCGGTGCATACGGAGGCCAAGTTACGTTTCCCTTTTCGATAGCGATCCAAGATTCGGTCCAGCACCAAGGGATCGACAATCGGCTCTAACTGTCCCTCCAAGCGTTGGTGCAACGTTTGCAAACCGTGACGTTTCAGTTCCGCTTCCAAAATCGCAAAATCGAAGGTGACGTTGAAACCGACGACGGGCACTCCCCGCAGCATAGTTTCCGCGAGAATACCCGCAACTTCCTCGAGGCCAACGCGCGGATCAACCCCGTTAGCCTGCAAATATTCATCAGTCAGGCCGTTGACTCGCCCGGCAGCGGGAGGCATGGGAACGCCCGGATTAATGACCCAGTAAAGCGGCGCATCCTCGCCGTTTGTCCTGCGGATTAACGACACCGTGGCGATGTGGTCGCGGGACGTAAAGACACCGGTCGTTTCCGTGTCGAAACCCAAGACTTCCTGATGAAGCCAGGGGGCATTCATATGGTTCATTTCATTCATAGCCAAAGTCTCTCACACACCCTGGAGGCGAAAATCCCTAGCCTCAGTGACGTTGATAGTTCGGGGCTTCCACGGTGACTTCAACATCATGAGGATGTGATTCTCGCAATCCTGCTTGGGTGATACGCACAAAACGACCCCGATGGCGCAGCTCCTCAATGGTATGTGCCCCGGTATAGAACATCGACTGGTGCAGCCCTCCCACCAGCTGATACACCACCGAGCCGAGGGTGCCTTGGTAGGGAACCTGGCCTTCAATGCCCTCGGGAACAATCTTGTCGTCGCTGGAGACATCGGCCTGGAAATAACGGTCTTTTGAGTAGGACTTGCGGCCGCGCGAACTCATGGCCCCGAGCGAACCCATTCCGCGGTAGTGCTTCCACTGTTTGCCGTTCATAAACACCAGTTCACCTGGGGATTCCTCACAGCCTGCCAACAGGGAACCCAGCATCACCGTCTGAGCGCCAGCGACCAAGGCTTTGGCAATATCGCCGGAATACTGCAAACCGCCATCGGCGATGAGCGGCACATCCGCGCGGGCACATGCTTCGGCAGCCATCAAAATGGCAGTAATCTGGGGCACCCCCACCCCAGCCACCACGCGAGTGGTACAAATGGACCCCGGGCCGACACCGACCTTGACCCCGTCAACGCCCGCATCAATCAGGGCTTGTGCACCCTCCCTGGTGGCGACGTTACCGCCCACAACTTGCACCCCGGAGAACCCCGAATCGTTCTTGATTCGCGTAATCATCTCTAGAGCCAGCTTGGCCCCGCCGTTAGCGGTATCTACAATCAGGGCATCCACGCCTGCTTCTGCCAGGGCTTGGGCGCGTTCCCACGCGTCGCCCCAGTAACCGATAGCGGCACCGACCACCAAACGACCTTGGGAATCTTTAGTAGCGTGCGGGAACTGCTCGGTCTTGACAAAGTCTTTGACCGTAATGAGGCCGGTCAACTTGCCGTTTTCATCAATCAAAGGCAGTTTCTCTATGCGATTTTCCGCCAGCAGCTTCATCGCTTCTTCACGAGAAATACCGGTGCGCCCGGTGATCAGCGGCATTGGCGTCATGCATTCCCGCACTGTCTTGGTACTCCACTGGGCGGCGGGCACGAAACGCAAGTCGCGATTGGTGATGATTCCCAGCAATTCGTAGTCATCAGTCACGACCGGCAAGCCCGACACCCGATACTTGGCGCACAGTTCGTCGAGCTGTTCAATAGTGGCGTTAGGGCCGATAGTGACGGGATCGGTCACCATGCCTGACTCGGAACGTTTCACTTGGCGCACCTGTTGGGCTTGGCTTTCGATGGAGAGATTGCGGTGCAAAATTCCCATGCCACCCTGACGCGCCATAGCGATCGCCATCCGTGATTCAGTCACCGTGTCCATAGCGGCAGAAATCAGCGGAATATGCAGCTTGATTTCTTTGGAAAAGCGAGTAGAGGTATCCACTTCGGCGGGAATCACATCAGTAACCTCAGGCAATAACAGCACGTCGTCATAGGTCAAACCGGTTAAAATCCGCGGTTCAACACCGTTTTCAAGGTCTTGCAAGGGATTCGTGATTTCGCTCATATGCCTTCCTTAAATACCTGGGAATAAATCTTTTAATGTTGATGTTTATTCTAACGCTCTCACGCTAACGGTGCTGACAGGGTGGGAATCGCAGTTCAAGTTGGATTTGCCGGTGATTCGCTCGGATTGGGTTCAGAGTTTGGTTCACTACTACTGAAGGACGGTCTGGCGAGTCTAAATCGTCCTGTGGTAGGACGCTGGATTGCCGGCCCACCCCCTAGTCTTGAAGAGTAAGAAAACACCGCGAGGGAAAGGAAGAAAATGAGTAATGTAACGTATCTCCCCGCTCCGACTATTGAATCCTGGGAATGGCAAGATGAAGCTGCCTGCAAGGATTTAGGGACGGCGGCTTTCTTCCATCCAGACGGTGAACGCGGGGGAACCCGGCGGCGGCGTGCTGCGCAGGCCAAAGCGATTTGCGCGACTTGCCCGGTATTGGAACAGTGCCGCAGCTACGCTCTGAATGCCCATGAACCTTATGGCATCTGGGGCGGCATGACTGAGGAGGAACGCGCCGCTTACTGGAAAGAACGGGAGGCTAAATCCGCTTAAACCTGTAGAGCCCGGGCGGGGGCGAATCCGCCACTAGAAATTGCATATATTTTGGGGGCTGAGCCAGTGGCTCAGCCCCCAAAATGTCTATATAACCGAAAACCTAATCGCCTGCCCGACCCGCCAAACACTAACTTTCAGACGCGCCGGATTGTGGCGAAAAGTCCAGTTTGCCCGCTAGCCCACGTCACCGCGCAGACGCACAGAGAGGCAGGTCACGCAACCTTCGAGCTTCTCGTACTCGCCGATGTCTACCGCGACCACTTCGTAACCCATGCTCTCAAAGAGTTCCTTGGACTTGGGAGCGGCGGCGGACATCAGAATCTTGTTATCCTCAAGCAAAACGACGTGCGAACCGGGCTCTTCGGGAACTTCCATGAACTTGTCCCACACGGTCGGGTCGTCCACCAGCGGTTTGTAGCCGACTACAGTGCCGTCGTACAAGGCGGTGACACCGCTCTTGAGGTGGAGCACCTTGGTCATTTCCACGGGGATGACTTCCGCGTCGAATTCCTTCAAGTACTCGGCAAGCTGGCGCACCCCTTCTTCGTTGGTGCGGCCGCCGGGAGTTTGTCCGACCCAGACTTTACCATCAAACTTCAGGATATCTCCCCCGTCTACGGTGCCGGGTTCCTTGATGTAAGCCACGCGGTATCCGGCGTCCCGAACAGCCTTTTCAACTCCCGCAACCTCAGCGCGACGCTCCGGAGCTCCAGAGCGAGTGATGATAGCGAGATCCCCATAGACGAAAACAGGATCCTCAATGAATACCGAATCAGGGCAATCCGGAGCGGGCTCAACCTCGACGGTTTCCCACCCATTATCATTGAGTGCCTTAACGTAGCCTTCCCACTGGCGCAAACCCAGATCATAAGAGACGGCAGACTTTTCAATGTGTGTCACAATGCCATCAGCCATTTTGGGGCTGGGGCGACGAACTAATGCTAACTTCCTAGTCATGCCTTCCAGCGTAGTAGCGGTCCGGAAACCCGTCAAGAGATCGGCGTAATGCGATAACCGGGCTCACTGGGGATATCGGTGTAGCCCTTCATATTCCTGTGGTTTCGGCGTTGCGGCGCTGGAATGTGCCAGGAGGAGTGACGTTATAACTTAACAGAAAAGACCGGACATACGTCCGGCCTTTTCAAAGTGCGTCTCGATTACTCGACCACTGCGAGCAAGTCGCGGGCAGAGAGAATAACGTATTCCTCGCCCTGGTACTTGACTTCGGTGCCGCCGTACTTGGCGTAAATGACCTTGTCGCCTTCCTTGACATCCATCGGCACACGCACGCCCTTGTCGTCAACGCGACCGGGGCCTACCGCCACGACGGTGCCTTCCTGCGGCTTTTCTTTTGCCATATCCGGGATGACCAGCCCCGAAGCGGTAACCGTTTCCGCTTCCAGCTGCTTGATAACAACCCGATCTTCCAAAGGTTTAATGCAAACCGACACTGCGATTGCCCTTTCTCTAAGTTCCTGATGATATTTCACCAACCGAGCGCCGTCGCGGGTGGCACCCTGCCAGTCGCTTTGTATTTTATGCCGCATTTAGCACTCTCGCAACCCGAGTGCTAAGTCGTTTTCATATCGCACTGTTATATCTCCATCCCGCGAGGTTCCCTCTTTGGCTCTGCTCGCCCTTAGGATTGAACTATGGCTGAAAATTCGCTGGTGCCCGTGTTGAGTAAAGAAGGGTTCCAATTGCTGGAATCCTTGGGAACCCTGGGACCCTACACGCCGGCGCTCGCAGACCAATTGAGCGCCGGTTTACGGAAACGCGGTGTCGCGCCGGAGCTGGTGGCAGCCATTTTGACTCAGCTGGAGCTGCGGGAGGCAGCGCGGGTCAAATTCGGGGATTTCGCGCAAGGAATGCTGTTCACCCGAGACGGTTTGGAACAAGCGACGCGTTTGCCGGTGGCTGCCGTACACGCCGGACGTTTTCGTGACGCCGGTTGTCACAAGGTCGCTGATTTGGGTTGTGGGTTAGGGACAGAATCCCTGGCGTTGGCCGGTTTGGGGCTGCTGGTCACAGCTTTTGAACTCGATGAAGCTACCGCGGCGGCAGCGCTGATGAACCTGCGTGCCTATCCCGAAGCCCAGGTCACGCAGGCAGATATTTTGGAGCTGGACTGGCAACAGTTGCGTGCCGAGGGAGTTGATGGCGCTTTCGCAGACCCAGCCCGGCGCGATGCTTCAGGCAGGCGACTTCAGCCGGAGTCTTGGAAGCCCCCGCTTTCCCGCATTCTCGCTTGGCAAGACGAGATTCCGCACGGGAACCTTGGCGTAAAGATTGCCCCTGGAATCAACTATCAATCCCTGCCGGCCCAGTGCGAAACCCAGTGGATTTCTGTGGGAGGCGAGCTTGTGGAGGCGGGAATCTGGCTGGGTGACTTGATTCGTCAACAGGGGCGTTCCGCTCTGTTGATGGATAAACACGGCAAGATTGTGGCTGCGCTGCACGATGAAACCGCTGCCCCGTGCAACACACCTGCCCAGTTAAGCGAGACTATTGCGACCGAAGATGAACTGGGGGAATGGATTTTTGAACCCGATGACGCAATCATCCGGGCGGGACTGCTGGCCCAAGTTGCAAAAAACACATACACAAAAACGGTATCAAAAAAAATCGCCTATCTGAGCCGGAATACTGCCCCAGAGGCAGCAGACACAAAACTAGGTGGCTGGTTCAAAGTTCTGGAAGTCCTACCTTTAGACGAAAAAAAGATTCGCGCTGGGCTAAAGGCGCGACCAATCAGGTCTTTGGAAATTAAGAAACGCGGAGCCGATGTCTCCCCCGCGCAGCTGCGCCGAAAACTGCTGGGAAAACCCGCCAAAGACGGCGAGGATTTGACTTTGATTGCCACGCGTTTGGGCAGCCGACATCGGGCGATTCTGTGCCGGCGCTATGCAGAAATTTAGACCCCGGAAAAAACCAACTAAAATAAACGCGTGTTAAACGGTGCAAGACTGACTTTAGGAATCGAATCTACCTGCGACGAAACGGGGGCGGCCATCGTGGCGGGGAAAACTCAGCTGTTGGCGAATGTGGTCGCGACCTCGATGGATGAATATGCCCGCTACGGCGGGATTATTCCCGAGATTGCTTCTCGGGCGCATTTGGAGTCGTTCCTGCCCGTGGTCACCAAGGCTTTGGATGAGGCGGGTGTGAAGCTCGCAGACATTGACCAGATTGGCGTGTCCGCTGGTCCGGGGCTGATTGGTTCGCTGGCGGTAGGAATCGCCGGGGCGAAAGCGCTGGCCGTAGCCACTGGTAAGCCGCTTTACGGAGTGAATCACGTCATTGGACACCTAGCGGTGGACCAGCTGGTCAACGGCGAACTGGAACTGCCGGCGGTGGGATTGGTGGTCAGCGGCGGACACACGAACCTGCTGCTCATCACCGATTTTGCGGCTGCGGGTGGAATCAGGGAACTGGGCGGTACTCTTGACGATGCTTCGGGGGAAGCTTTTGACAAGGTCGGACGGGTGCTGGGACTGCCCTATCCGGGAGGGCCACACGTGGACCGCCTGGCCCGCGAAGGCAGACTAGGGGCGATTGATTTTCCGCGCGGTCTGGCCGGCGCAAAGTACGCGAAGACCCACCCTTATGATTTTTCTTTCTCCGGGCTGAAAACCGCGGTAGCGCGCTATGTTGGTCAACTCGAAGCCGCCCCGGAAGTCAGCGGACGCCCGGACTTTACCGCGGATTTCGCCCCCGCGCGCGAGGGAAAACCCTGGCTGCCGGTAGCGGATATTTGTCGGGGGTTCTCGGAATCCGTAAACGACTCCCTAGTGAGCAAGACTATGCGGGCGCTAACCGATTTCGAGGCAAAAACCCTGGTGGTAGGCGGCGGATATTCCGCTAATTCTCGGCTGCGTGAATGGCTAACGGAGGAATGCGCGCGTGCTGGCGTTACCCTGCGGATTCCCCCGCTGAAGTTCTGTACCGACAATGGGGCGCAGATTGCGGCTATCACGGCGGCGATTGCGGATACGAACGCCCCGAGCCAGGCGGATTTTTCGCCAGTTTCTGCCCTGGAACTGACGCGCGTCGCCGTCTAGGGCAACATGGGCTTCACATTTTTACAGGCTGGTTGTTTCCCTCGGAATCACACTGGTTTACAGGCATTCCAAGAAATTCCCCCGTTCATAGTCGACCACGCGGGGCACGCCATTCGCATCATTTTCAACCCGATAACGCGACATAACACACGGTTCCCCGCTCTTAGTATCTCTACCTCTGGCTTCTATCAGCCCGTGTACCCCATATTGATAACCAGAAGAAGAATCCTGACCAATAAATCCTAATGTTGCGACATAGGGATGTTCTGGGTCGGTGGGGTCAAAAATATAGGCGAACTGTTCCAAGTCTTCAGGGAGTCTGCCTACAACCAAGAGATCGGTGTATCCATCCGAATTTATATCTGCATATTTCGGCTGGAGATTAGGGTCAGAAAAATCAAATGAGAGTATATGCCAGCCCTCAAATAGACCTTCTCCTTCTATTATTTCTTGAGATTCTCCCTCGATCATGGCAAACCAGCAGCCATCATTCGTATCTGGAATCTTATGAAATAACGGGGTGCCATCATTGCTGGAGTAATCACAATAAAAATCATCCGCACCAGTCTCAGCAGGTACGAAGTTATTCATAAAGTCGAAGTCTTTGATGGCGTCTTTATCCGGCCCTTTCGCGGCCTCAACCAGGGTCGGCGACTCAGAAGACTTCTGACTCTCCTCCACGGCCCCGTAACCCTCAATAGACACCTTGGAACCCTCAAAACTAGTGACAATAACACGCGAACCATCAAAACTCACCTGACCCGGCGTAGCAAGCTCTTTAGACCACAACAATTTGCCGTCTGGAGAAAAACCAGAAAGCGCCTTGGCATTATCCACCCCAGGAGCAGCAACAATCTTCAAATCTTTACCGCTATAAAGCACCTGCCCAAAACCCTCATCCTTACCAGCTGCCTTCGGAACAGCCACATCAGCACACGCCATCACATTATTCTCTAACGAATAACGCTGACCCGGCCCACAAGCCGGCAAAGAACCACCCTTACCATCAGAACCCCCAGGCCACGACACCTTCGAACCACAAGACGAAACCTCACCACCAGTCGCCTTCCGAACCACATTGAAATAAACTTTTTCCCCCACCGGAGCAAAAACCGCAAGCTTATCCTCCGGCAAAAACACCGAATAAGGACGTACCCCCTCAGCCGACTCACCCTCAACCTGAATCACCACCAACTTCTCCATATCCATCTGCAAACCATTAGCCAAACTCGACCCAGAATGAGACCGGAACACCCCCAAAACAAACAACAAAACCACCACACCCACAACCAACAACAACGACACAAACACAATCCCCACCACCAACAACCGACGCCCCCCAGACCCAGGCGCCGAACCACTCGGTTGCGGACTAGTCATAAAACCAGACTGATAACCAACAGAAACCGAACCCTGAGGAAGACTACCAAAAGAACTCATAAACTCATGCTACCCGCCACACACTATACGTATCGGTGAAGTGTACTGGGTTTTGTTCCTGTCTGTTTTTGAGAGGATTGGAACATGTCTATGAGGTATTCGCAGGAGTTTAGGAATCGTGCGGTGAGGATGGTTGGTGATCGTCTGGCTGATGACAGGTCGTGTACGCAGTGGCGGGCTATCAGCGAGATTGCTCCACGGCTGGGTACATCGGTTGAGTCGTTGCGTCGCTGGTACGAGCAGTATCTTGTGAACACGGGTGAGCGGCAGGGGATGACGCGTGAAGAACACGAGGAAGTGAAACGGCTTAAGCGTGAGGTTGCTGAGCTGAGTAGAGCGAATGAGATTTTGAAAACTGCTTCGGCTTTTTTCGCAGCGGAGCTCGACCGACCGGCCCGATGATGATCGCCTATATTGACGCATATAAGGATTGTTTCGGGGTCGAGCCGATTTGCCGGACACTGGGCGCTAGCTTGGAAGGAGGGTTTATTACTTCTCGTGGCTATCGTCTGGTCAAGAAGCGCCCGCCAAGTAGCCGAGCCTTGCGTGACGAGGTTTTGGTTGGTGAGGTGCGCCGGGTTTTCGAGGAAAATTATCGGGTGTACG
>NZ_CAMYBV010000015.1 GCF_947254095.1 uncultured Mobiluncus sp. | reverse complement strand
AAACGCGTAAACAAAAAACAAAACGCTATCGAGATCAAAACCAACAAACCCACTCGCGCGAAGTTTCCCTCGCACCGGGGAACCCGATTTTAGAGCACAGAACTCCCTCAGCGGTTCATTCCGTAGCTTTGCCATCAGGCCCGATTTGCCGCTCTACCGACTTAGTCAGTCGCAAGAGCAACGGATATATAACTTAGTAGGTTTCCTACGCAGTGTCAAATCGAAGTTATACATCCGGGGTTTCCCCCCAGTTTTCAACTGTTTACGACACCGCTTCCCGACGCAAGGCATCCTTCAGTTTTATGCGTTCACCGGTGGCCAAGATTCCCCTGCGGTACAGCCGCGCTCCCAGCCATAACAAAACCGGCAAAATCGCCAGGTTTATCACCATAGAGAGCCAGGGCTCCCACCACTCCACGGTGGAGGAGGCAAGCTGACGTGCCGGCATCGCGTAGCAGTTAAGGAACGGAATTAGCGAGACCACTTTGATGAACACGCTTCCGGGAGTGAGTACCGAGAAGATGGCGGCGTAGAACCCGCCCAACTGCAGCAAAATGAGCGGAAGCGTGGACTGGCCAACATCTTCTTGACGCGATGCCAGCGCTCCCGCCCCGGCGAATAGCACCATATAGGTCGCTAAGCCCAAGATAAACCACACTATGTACCAGCCGGAGAAACTGGCCAGGTCAATTCGGATTCCGCTGGTCAGGCCCGAAAATAACAAGGCCACCAGTCCGGCTGAGCCCATGATTACGATTTGCAGAGCTCCCAATAATGTGATGCCCAGAATCTTGCCGATGAGGAGCTGCTTAGGAGTCACCGTAGAAACCAAAATTTCCACTATTCGTGAGGACTTTTCTTCGACTACCCCGTTAGCCACCAGTTGTCCCGATGCCATGACCGTGCCGAAAAGCAGAGTAATCAGCACCATGACCACCAGGTAAGCAGCGAAGTTAAAGTCATCCCCGCGAGCCTCGGACTCTGAGATGTCTCTCACCTCGACCTGCACCTGCTGCATTTTCTGACCGATTTCCTGGAAACTACCGCCCAGATTCCCGATATACGAGCTCAACATGACGCTTTGCGCGGTGGAGTTAATCATCAACATCGCCGTAGGAGAAGCCGGCCCATCGCTGAACACCACCGGTTTGTTCGCAGTGCCGCCAATCCCCAGGCTAATCTCCTTGTTTTGTACCGCCTGTTCCAATTCCTGATCGTCGGCGTATCCCTTGACCTTATACATCGGCCCCATCGGGGAAGCCGTATTCAGAAAGGGATTCGTCTCGGGTTCAAAGGCCGGTGCGTAACTTTGAGTTTGGGTGGTCACGCCGATTTTTTCGGTGTCTACCTCGGAGAGGTGAAAGAAATTTGCCAATCCCCCTGCAATTAACATCACCAGCACCCCCACGATGGTAGAGATAATGGCAGATTTGGATTTCATTCGCACCGAGAACTCACGCCCGGCGATAATCATGATTTGTTTCATTCCTGCCCCTCTTTCACGCCCTCAGTCTCGGCGACGACCGTCGCGGTTACCTCGGATTTTGGTTCATTTTCCTCCACGGCGTTACGGAAGATTTCCGCCAGAGAAGGAATCACGGGGACGAATTCGGTAACAGCCCCTGCTTCTACCGCTGCTTGCAGTATGGCGTGAGCCGTAGGGCTGTCTGAAAGAACCGGCACCAGCAAACCGCCAGGAATAAACTGTACCGACTGGTTTAATCTGCGAGTGGCTTCCACCCCCGCCGCTAGGGCGGCTTCGTCGCCGCACAGCCTGACCACTGGAGTTCCGGCCTCCCGCCGCAGCTTTTCAACCTCACCCGAGGCAACTATGGACCCGCCCGAAAGAATCGATACGTGCGTACACAGCGACTCCACCAGGGACAGCTGATGCGACGAGAAAATGACCGGCACCCCTTGTGCCGCGTACTCCCGCAACACCCCACTCATGACATCAACTGCCAGCGGATCCAATCCGGAAAATGGTTCGTCGAGAATCAGCATCACCGGATTGTGAACCAGCGCCGCCGCCAGCTGCACGCGCTGCTGGTTGCCGAGGGAAAGTTTTTCCACATTATCTTTCAGCCGCTCGGACACTCCCAAACGTTGTACCCAGCGCTGGGTTGATTCGCGTGCGTTGCTTCGATTCTGACCGTGCAATCTGGCGAAATATTCCAGCTGCTCGCCAACTTTCATCTTTGGATACAGGCCGCGCTCCTCCGGCATGTATCCAATGGAGGCCCGGACCGTGGCGTCAATAGGTTCCTCCCCGAAAGTTACCCGTCCCCGATTCGCGTCAGTGATGCCCATCACAATACGCATGGTTGTGGTTTTCCCGGCTCCGTTCGCCCCCACAAAACCCATGACCTGGCCAGGCTCCACGTTCATGGAAACACCTCGTAAAACGTCCCGCGTTCCAAAAGATTTGTACAAGCCCTCAATGCGCAAAGCTCTACTGTTTTGTTCCAAAATTTCCCCTCACACCAGATTGCCAACCCAAAATCAGGATACAACAATCCCCGGGCTTCCGGTTCCGTTTGTCAAGGTTTCACGATACGACGTATAGGATAAAACCCATGTCATGGTGGGAAGCGCTAATCCTCGGTATCGTCGAGGGCATTACAGAATACTTGCCGGTCTCTTCAACGGGACACCTCACAATTACTGAATACCTGATGGGTAAACAGATTGATGACGTGGGAATGGTCGCTTTCACAGCGGTCATTCAAATCGGAGCCATCGCGGCGGCAGTACTGTACTTTTGGAGTGATATTTGGCGCATCATAAAGGCTTGGGTGACGGGTCTGTTTCACAAGTCCGTCCGGCACAATCCCGATTATCGCTTCGGATGGGCCATCATCATTGGGTCGGTGCCGATTGCCGTGGTGGGATTGCTGTTTAAGGACTTTATCGAGACGGGCTTGCGTTCCATGTGGTTCGTAGCAGCCGGATTGGTGGTGTGGTCAGCAGTGTTGTTCGCTGCCGACCACTATGCGGCGCGGCTGGCGGCGAAAACACCGACTCCCGGTTCACAGAAAGCGACGAAAGCAGACAATGAAACCACTGTCATTCAGGCGCTCCTCATTGGCCTAATGCAATGTGTCTCGCTCATTCCCGGAGTTTCGAGATCCGGAGCCACGATTTCTGCGGGCCTGTTCCTGGGCTTTGACCGGGTTTTGGCGACTCGTTTATCTTTCTTCCTGGGGATTCCGGCGTTGGTTGCCGCGGGAACTCTGGAAGGAGTGAGCAACTTTGACACTATTGGCGCGACTGTAGGTTGGGTGCCCACCATTTTGGGGCTGGTCATGTCGTTTGTGATTGGGTACGTATCTATCGCCTGGTTACTGAAGTTTGTCTCGAAGCACAGTTTTAACTCCTTCATCATCTATCGTCTGTGCATTGGCGGGCTCATCGCGGTGCTGCTGATTTCCGGCATTATCCCGGCAAACTGATTTCGGGTATCGTGGAGTCCATGAAAACTGAACTTGGGTTGTTTATCTCTACATTCACCACATTGTTTGTAATCATCGACCCCTTTGGGAACCTCCCCGTGTTCATGTCTCTAACCAAAGATCTCCCCAAGAAACAGCGTCAAACCGTCGCTTGGCAGGCTAACCTGTTGGCGATTATCATCCTGTTCGTATTCGGGTTCTTTGGCTTTCAACTGTTCGGCCTGTTGGGAATCAGTCCCGCAGCTTTACAGATTTCCGGCGGACTGCTGCTGTTGATTGTGGCTCTGCAACTGTTGACCGGTGCGGAGGGAACTGTCGGCGAAGAGGGGGGCTCATTGAATATCGCCGCCGTTCCTTTGGGCACTCCCCTGTTGGCAGGACCGGGAGCAATAGTAGCTCTGATGGTGGCCATGGGACACGCCGGACAGCATCCCCTGTCCGTTATCGCGGTGACCGGTGGAACCCTCGCAGTGATGTTCACCTCGTGGCTCGCTATGCATTTTGCTACACCTATCATCCGATTCCTAGGCGATTCTGGCGTCGCTGTGATGACGCGATTGGCGGGTATGCTGCTCGCCGCCATCGCGGTGGAGCTGATGATTACCGGTGTTATTTCAGTCGTTCAGGATGTAGCAAAAACCCTTTAGTATTCAATCGAAATAATTTATACCTATATTTTGTATTCTAATTTGTCGATGCATATGGACTTTCAGGAGAAGAACCCAAAGCGGTCCATACGTAATTGAACTAAGCTGAGATGACGACACGGCGAGTCGATGCTTCACGATTATGCGACACCACGGCTTAGCCAAAACCTGAGGAGGAAAGCAATGACGCAAGTAAAAGCTTATGCGATGGACGGACCCGATCAGCCCTTTCACCCAGTAACCCTGGAACGCCGTGAGCCCGGCCCTACTGAAGTGTATTTTGAGGTGAAATATGCCGGGGTATGTCACTCTGATATCCACACCGGCCGTGGCGAATGGGGGTCAGTTATCTACCCACTGACGCCAGGCCATGAGATTGCGGGTGTTGTTACCAAGATTGGAACGAACGTTACAAAATTTAAGGTCGGCGATCGCGTCGGCGTGGGCTGCTTCGTGGATTCCTGCGGTCACTGCGAGGCTTGCGAAGCCGGTAGCGAACAGTTCTGCCGCAACGACGGCGGCACCATCTGGACTTACAACTGTGTGGGACGCGATGGACTGCCCACAGCGGGGGGCTACTCGCAGGGAATTACCGTTGAACAAGACTATCTCTGCCGCATCCCGGATTCCATTCCGCTGGATAAAGCCGCTCCGATTTTGTGCGCTGGTATCACCTTGTACTCTCCTTTGACTCGCTGGGGCGCCGGACCCGGCAAGAAGGTTGCTATCGTGGGGATGGGCGGTCTGGGTCATATGGGAGTCCAGATTTCCGCCGCTCTGGGTGCCGAGACTCACGTCATCTCGCGCACGCGCTCCAAAGAGGCTGACGCTCGCCGGTTTGGAGCCGTAGAACTTCACCCCACTTCTGAGCCGGGCACCTGGGAGTCGATGGCAGGACGGTTTGACCTGCTGGTTTCTACGCTTAGCGATGGGGTAGAACTTGACGACCTGGTTGCTTGCGTGAAGCCTGAAGGCGTGGTGGCTGTAGTAGGACTGCCCGAACACAGGCAAGAATTTTTGATGCGTAATGTCGTCAATGATCAAAAGATTATCGCTGGTTCCAGCATCGGAGGCATTGCCAAGACTCAAGAAGTCCTGGACTTTTGTGCCGAGCATGACATCGCACCCCAGATTGAAATCATCAGTGGGGATAAAATCAACGAAGCCTGGGAAAACGTGGTGAATTCCAAGGTGCGCTACCGCTACGTGATTGACACGTCAACTTTCTGATTCACGCGAATCCAAAAAAATTTTCCGCGTCACAAAGTTCCACACCGCGACAACCACGGTGGCGAGGATTTTTGTGATGAGAGGGTCGATGCGGAACACGACATCGCCGACGTAGAGCATGATTTCGTTGATACCTAAGCCAATGACGGCACCGACGAAGAACAGGATGATTTCACGTCGGCGAGTCATGTCGCTCTTGTGCCTGAAAACATAGCGCATCGATGCCGCGTAGTTGAAGGCTAGGGAAACGCAGAAGGAAATCACCGCCGCAATGAGGTAATGAATTCCTATGAATTTGTAAAGGAAGGCGAAAAGCGTGTAGTCGATAAAGAAAGCCAGTAATCCCACAATCCCGAAACCGATAATCTGGTTGCACAGATGCCGCAGTTTCTTCCAGCGATGAGACGATTGAGGTGCTGTGGCCATTTCCTTATGTTCGACTGTGATTTACGACACTAGAATCGGAACCGGTTTCGCCCAAGCTCGAACTTCCAATCGTAAAGGTAGGGGTGTCGAGTCCTTTCAGGTAAATCCACGGATAGAACGGCTTTCGCGGGTAATTAAAAACGTTAAGTGGGTGGTTTAATGGGTGGTTTTTACTCGATTTCCCGACCCCCAAAACGCTCTGACCTGCGATTATGTCTGTCCGGTGGAGCATAGGGGATTCGAACCCCTGACCTCAACATTGCGAACGTTGCGCGCTACCAACTGCGCCAATGCCCCGGTTCGTATAGATTCTAGCGGTTGCAGGAGCTAACTTCCAATTTTTCCGACCCTTCAGAAAGTACGGCAAAAATGCGCAGGAGATTGAAAGAAAATACGCTTTAGTCTCCGCTGGCGCGGCGACGTTCCAGGATACTTTCCAAGTCCACCGGAGCCGCACTCACGTCTTTTGCGGCCAAGGCCTCACCGGCAGGCAGAATCTGAGCTGTCTGCGGACGCATGGGTACCGGGGCGTATTGCCAATCGACACGAAAATCTTGTTCCACAACTACCTGGCGTATGGCACCCGTCTTAAGCGTGTAGGACGGGGTCGGTAGATCAGCAGGATTCCACTTTGCGGTAGTTTCCTGCACAGTTTCAACAGGATTCTCAACGTTTTCAATGCCGGGCTCTGTTCCAGATTTTGCCTTTTTATCAGGGCTCGAGTCTGCTGTTACCGGCTTTGTTTGAGCTTCAGCCTCATTATCATTTTGTACCGGACGTTCCGAATCAGTCAGGTACTCTGCGTTCTCAGCCAGACTTACCGCAGTAGCGGGCGCGGCTTCATTAGCTATCTGCACCGCTTGAGCCAGAGTACCGGGCACCGGTTTTCCTCCTGCTAGCGATGCCGCGGCAACCCTAGCCCACTGCTTAGCTCCGCGCATCCCTACCGACTGCAACGCCGCTCTCCCTGCGGGACTTTGCGCCAAACGCTTTTCGAGAATCCGAATGGACTGCTGGAATTGACGGTCTTGCTCGCGACCGCGCTTCGCCGCTACCGCCCCCCACCAGATAGTTGCCACGATACCCATTACGGGGGCAGCCAGAACCCACCAGGCTAGGAAACCGGTGGCTGCAAAGACGCTGACCACCACCAAAGCAAACACCATGCCACCCAACAGGCCAACGCGACGACGAGCCGAAGTGACCCGGTTGGAAGCTGCCGCCGCGCGGTTGGCCTTCGTCTCTGTGTAGGTTCTCAAATCCTGAGCCATCTTAATGGGACGAGTCGCTGTTCGTCCAAGTTGACCTTGATTTTTATGCAGAGCGACCTCTACGGAATGGGGTTGCTGCACCTGTTGGTCTAGTTCCAAAAGGCGCACTCCGTCCGAGAACCGGTCATCGTTTCGGGCTTGGCCCATTAGACGCCGCGATTTGGCCACCTGGGGTAAAAGCACCCCGATGACCACCAGTGTCAGGCCTAAAAGAATCCATGCAGAGATACCCACAAACCCAAAATAACGACCGGGCGGTACAAAAGGGTCACGCCACTCCGTAATCCCCTCGGAATACCGCAGTTTGACCAGCTGCGGAATCCTCACCAGTTAACAACTACCACATTGCTAACAATATTCACACTGACTCGCGAACAATTTTTGACCGGCGGCTAGCCACGTTGACGCGCCATCTCCAACTTGGCCACCATGTCACCAGGATGCCATTCTTCCGTAGTAATTGCGAAAGAACTATGGTCACGCCACGCCCCATCAATGTAGAGAAAACGCTGACGCAATCCCTCATAGCGCAGACCGAGCTTTTCCATGACCCGCAGTGAGGGGCTATTCTCAGGCCGAATATTCACTTCTAAACGGTGTAGACCGTAGGAGGCAAAACCCCAATCAATGACCATAGCTAGGGCCAGCGGAGTCAGACCCCGACCAGCGAAACGGGAGTTAATCCAATAGCCCAGGGCAGCGCTCATCTCTGCCCCCCGCTGCACCGAACTAAGGGAAATTTGGCCAGCTAGGCGGCCTGCGGCAACGATTCCGAAGTACATCCCCTGACCCAAGCGCGCGGTGCGAGCGGCATCCTTCACGAACTCATCCATGCTGACCGGGTGACCCAACCCCGGCGGCGCTCCGGCCTCCCAAGGCGCTAACCAAGTCCGGTCTCCCATGCGCAACTTTTCGATGGCGAAAAAGTCGCGCCCCTTTAGCTGGCGTACTTCCAGCCAATCGAACTCCGTTTGCAGACCCCGTTCTTTCAGGTTTTCTTCCCGGATGATTATCCGCCGAAATGCCCCCGGGTAAACTGTCTCACCTCGCAAATTACGCATTTTGTAACGCTCATTCCAAAACCATACAGTGCAAGGTTTGTTGAGGCTGGACTTCTGTGATGTCCTCCGGAACCACCGCAAAGGCATTGGCCTGAGCCAGAGCCGCCAGTCTAGCCTGCGGATGCGAACCCAATACTTCTGCGCGGTATTCTCCCGGTTTTCCGGTCAGAACCACGGGAACAAACTCACGACGTTCCGCGGGAGAAACCCAACCTCGTGACATTTTTGCCGGCACGGAAGCACGGTACAGATTCGACCAACCCGCCATCTTTCGCAAAGCCGGGCGCACAAAAGTTTCAAATGCGACTTGGGCAGCCACTGGGTTACCCGGCAGACAATAAATCGGAACCTCGCCCAACTTGCCGACCCCTAACTGACGGCCCGGAGCAATGGCCACATTGTCAAAGCGTAGGGAGCCCAAAGGCGTGAGCACGTCCTTCACAGTATCTGCCGGACCGTAGGATAGACCTCCCGTGGTAACAATCACATCAGCACGCACCAGCTGGTCTTCAATAGTTTCCCGCAACCGCGAACGCTCATCGGTAACCATCACCCGAAAAGTTTTCGCGTCAACTTCCTCGGCAGCGGCGGCCAGGCTATGACCATTCGCATCATTAACCTGACCCGGTTCACGATGAGCTCCCGGCTCTACAAGTTCATCACCAATGCTCAAAATCACGACCCGGACTCGGGGATGCACCCGCACCCGTCCCTTACCCAAAGCCGCTAATAGAGCGATTTTTTGCGCATCCAGACGTTGACCGGCACGCAGTACCGTTGTCCCGCCGGGGACATCGATACCGCTGGGAATGACCATTGCGGAGGCTCCTGGAGAGATCGGCTGGTTGACTGTGACCTGGGAAATGCCCATATCTGTTGACTCCACCGGCGCCACTGCATCTGCACCGGGAGGTAGCGGAGCCCCTGAAGCAATCCGGATGGCGCTGCCCGGCACCAATCGCGTCCACACGGTATCACCCGCTTGAATGTCCGCGGTAACGGGTAAGACTGCGGGAGCGTGAGCCACGTCCTGCGCCCGCACCGCATAACCATCCCCACCAGCCAAGTCAGTTGCGGGCAGGCTGGATTCGGCAATAATATCCGCCGATAACACGCAGCCCACGGCGTCTTCCAGGGGCACTGCCAGTTCCGGCAGCGGTTCAGCGGCCAGCAGGCACAGATTCAGATGTTCTCCAACGGAACGCATCGTCACTCTCCTGCTTGCGTATCCTCATTGACAGAAATCTTATCCGCTAGGCCCTGGATGAATTTACGCATGGTTTTACCGACATACTCATCCTCCAGGGATAGTTCGATCTGTGCTTGAACGTATCCAGCTAGATTACCGGTATCAAAATGGCGTCCACGGGAAACAACCCCCCAGACTCCGCCCCCTTCCGTAACAGGAATTTCAGCAAAGGCAGCCAGAGCGTCGGTCAGCTGGATTTCGTTGTTGCGTCCCGGTGGAGTTTGGGCCAAAATCTCAAAAATACGAGAATCCAAAACGTAGCGCCCCATCAGAGCGTAATTGGACCGTACTTGTTCAGGATTGGGTTTCTCAATGATGTTTGAAAGTTTAAATACCACATGACCGCCAGTGACTTTGTCGCTCAAATCAGCTGTTTCTACGGTTGCGGAACTGTACATTTTCGCCTCTTCAGTGGTCACTTCCATTAAAGCCACCACGCAACCACCAGTCACAGTATGTACGTCCAGCATAGCTTGCAGTAATGGGTCTTCCGGATGATAGAGATCGTCCGGAAGCTGAACCACAAACGGTTGATTCCCCACAATATCACGAGACTGCAGGACGGCGTGACCAAGGCCCTTAGCGACTTCCTGAGTAACGAAATCAACCTGCGGCATAGTAAATGCGCGGGGGTGACTTGGATTATCGTCCTCGCTAGGGGTGAAAAATTCGCGCAAGGCAGGCTTTTGAGGACTTGTAATCAGATGGAACTGCTCGATACCACAGCGTTGCGCCTCCTCGATAACTGTCAGTAGGACGGGCTGACCCACCAGCGGCAGAAGCTCCTTGGGCACAGATTTTGTCAACGGATACATACGGCTACCTTTACCGGCAGCGGGAATAACAGAGCATTTAACATTAGCAACCATAACACCAGCCTAATGTATTTATTCCAAATAACCTGATAAAAGGGAGACATTAAGGCACAATGTTAAGGTGCATGAGATGGAGCTAAACTTACCTGATTTGCGTGGGCAGGAACCCGAAGACGCTAAGCAGCAGTTAAGGCAACTCATTCGCGGATTTAGGGATCGGCTCAGTGATAGCCAGGTTTCCCAGGCCGGCCAGGAAATTAGGGACCGCGTGCTGGAGTTCGCCGCAGACTTTCACACTATTGCTTGCTACGTCTCAGTTAAGAAAGAGCCTCCTACCCTGGAACTAATCGAGGCGCTTTATCAGCAGGGCAAGCGGCTATTGGTGCCAAAGCTGGGTTCCAAGCTCAACCGTGACTGGGCTTATTATGCCGGTCGCGACGATCTAGCCAACCGATCCCCGAACCGACCGATGGAGCCCAGCGGGGACGCTTTAGATTCCTCCGCCTTAGCGGCCGTGGACCTGGTAATCACCCCCGCTCTGGCAGTGGACAGACAAGGAAATCGCTTGGGTCAAGGCGGAGGCTGGTATGACCGCGCCTTGCCTTACGTTAAGAAACAGACCCCTATCTATGCGCTGTGCTACACCCATGAGTTGCAGCGGGAACTAATCCTTCCCACCGACCAGTACGACATCCCCGTGACCGGCGTGTTGACGCCCTCTTGCTGCTTCAAGTTGGCAGGCTCCGAGTTTCAAAAGTCGGGAATTTTGCCCGCTTAATTCCCTTCCATCGGCCCTTTGTACTGCTGTTTTACTCGATCACAGGAGGTTTTCCACAAGGGCGGTGAAATTCGGGTTTTCCACAGGTAGACAACCGTGGTGGTGGCGCGTTTTCCGTCATCTTCCTAGCGTGGACTCATGAACATAAATCGTTTTTGGAATTGGCGTTACCCCCTCGCCGCGGGTTTGGCTATCTTGGCCGTGTTCGTTGTGGTAACGCTCTTTTTACCTGAGAAGGCCGCCGCCACCGTAGTGGTGGTCAAACATGAAGTGTGTGCCGGCTGTGAAATTACCGCGAAAGACGTGGGGCTTTCCGCTCTGGCTCCCTCCGGTGTTCCCCGATACCACTATCAAAAAGCTGACCGTGTCATCGGGAAAACCGCCGCGGTTAACTTGTCTTCCGGAACCGTGCTTCAGCCTGCATTGTTGGTGGAAAACGCGGTGGAGGATCTGCGGACAGGAGAGGTTGCCTTCGCCGTCGAAGTCAGCGACCCCGCGGTGGCAGGGTTCTCCAAGACCGGGCAGCGGGTAGAAATTTGGTGTTCCGGAGGGAACGTGGATGGGGAACTGTTAGCTTCCAATGCTCGGGTCGTCGGGGTAAAAGCAGTCTCAGAGAGTTTCTTGGGCACCGGAAACTCTGCCTCTATCGCTTACTTGGCGGCTCCTGAGGACGAAGCTCGCCGAGTCATCGCCGCCAAAGCCGACTATGACCTCAGTTTCGTGGTTCGCCGATAGCAGATGCCGGACTACAGCTTTCCGAAATGCGGGGGAATGTCCGCCTTCAGTCGTTTGTCATTGGATTCGTCGATTTCTTCTGGTGTTTCCGGAGTCGCCTCAAGTTTTCCTGAGCCGGGAATCGCGAATGGGTTGGCTTTGCCTTCGTCCTGCTGGGAGATATAAGTGGCGCGACGGTGGCTGCGAATTCGCCGACGTTGTCGTTTCGGTTCGGTCTGAGCCTTTCGAGCGGCAAAAATTTCAAGTGGAGTAGGTTTGTTCTGTTCCATCGTTTTCCTCACAAGGCAGCGTTACGCCGACGTACCACGTGGCGCAGCACAGCGTCGACTTGGGCGCCGCGACGCGATAGCTCTAAGGTTTCCCGCAGTTCGTTCACCTGCTGGTCCTCGTTTCGTGCCACCCCATCTGATTGAATCCACTCCAGCAGCTCGTCCAACTGGTCGTCTCCATAGGCTGCCAGGGGTAACCCTTTAGCAACCGGGGGACGTGGGCCGCGCGCGGTGCCGACCATGCGAAGGTTCGGGACGTCGGGACTTTCCGCAGAAGTCTCCTTTTCGGAGGCTGTCTTGACAATGTCCTCAGCAGCGGTTTCCTCAGGGTCCTGCGTCGCGGCGGAGGTCGATGAAGATGTATCTGTACCGTCCAGTACAGAACTTAGACTGTCAGGTTCTTCGGGAAGTTCGATTTGGGGAGCTGCGATGAGCGGAACCGAAAGGGCATCTTGACGGCTAGCCAAAGCCGTTTCCACCGCATGGCGAACCTTTGCCGCCTGTGCCGCCGGGTTCGCAAAAACTTCCATGGTGTAACAGGTAATGACTTTCCAACCTGCCGCTTCTAAGCGGGCTGGCCACAGTCTCTCCCGCCTACGCAGGGAAGGTTCTTTCACGTAAGTGTCATCATCGGTCAGCACCGCCACCAGCAGTTCGCTGGGCAGCTCGGCAGACCCGATGGCCAGGGGAATCTGAATCCCATCGTTCAATCCGAAGCGAGGTACCACCGTCAGCCCTGCTCGCCACAGACGCTCCGCCAAATCCACCAGCAGACGATCCGGTTCCGATTCGAAAGATTCCGGGGTAGTTAAAGCCCGCTCCATACCTTCAGGGTTGTCTGCGGAGTCCAGCAAATCCACCAGCATTCGAGCCCCCGGCTCGCTGATCTTGGACGCATCGACCTCTTTGGCTCTAAACGCGCTGACAATTTCGAGCCGTTGGCGCACGACTTCCAGACAACCCACCACGTGAGCGACCCCGGAGGGGCCGGAAACCGGGCCAAAGTTCAACTGCACCCGCCCGCGCGGGGTCTTGGACATCCCCAAACTCATAATGACCACGTCACGGCGCAACCCGCCAGCCGCAGCGGAATCGACCACAACGAAAGGCTCCCGCGCGTTTCCACTTTGAAAAAAGGCCTGAGCCTGCGGCACTTTTACCAAGGCATCACTCAGGGCGGAACGAATCCGCGCCACTCCCCCGGGATTCAGACAGACCACCGCCAGAGACTGGGAGGCTCGGTTCAGGGCGTGATCCAAGACCAACTCCACCACTCGTGAAATTTCGACCCGAGAGATTACAGGCAATCCATCCCGTGCCAGAGGCGCTTCCGAACCGGTCACCACGTGGAGTTTCACCAGTGAAGCCGGGCGGGGGGACGGCACGGGCGCCACGGATTCACCGTAACCGTGACTCGCCAGGAACAACGCAACCTGCTCAGAAAGCTCACCCAAATCCGAACGCAGGGACACTACCGGCAGGACTTTTGCCGCGGCCTGGGTAAATCCAGTCCACCCTCGCCGGGAATCACCGAGCACCACCAGCTGCTTCGCCCGCGCAATGAGCGGAATCACCTGAGACAAGCTCATGAAATCCAGATGGTCCAAAACCAGAACTTCGATTGTGGAACTTCCATAAATCTGAGCCAGCAGGTAAGGCGAAAGCGCCCAAACGGGACGCAGATGGCGAACGAGGGGGGCAAAACTTTGGAAGTCAGACAACGCCGCCGTATCCCCAGTCTCTAACACAGATTGCAAAGCCTCAGCGGTCGGAGCTTGGGCTTGGCGCGCTTGATCCGCCAGTTCGTGCATGGCTCGCGCCACGGGGTAAGGTAGCGATTCGATTTGTGCCAAATCCAACGAACGCAAGGTATCCGCCAACTCGTGCATGGCTGCCCCGTCAATACCGGCCAAGACCGGGTCACTCTGCATAATCTTTAGCAAGATAGCTGACCACCAAGCCAAATCCAGTTCTGCCAGAGCTAAATCAGCAGGTACTCGCCGGGTCCGTAAATCGTCGAGAAGCGGCCCTAACCCAGAATCTTTCAGTTCCTTTAGCAGCTGCACCTGCCCGGGCAGACGTAATGCCTGGTCCGTAGTTTCATCTAGGGATTTAACTAAATTCAGAAGGTCGGATAGAGGCACTTCCTCCGGTTTCGCCCCTTCCGGGGTGGTGACTTGGCCGAGAATGGGGGCAAGTGCCGCAACCTCGGCAAAAACTTGCGCCGAAAGTTCCTGTACCGCCTCAAAATCTTGCGGAATTCGCGGCCATGCCCCCGGCAGCGCATGGCGGCGCCACAGGTCACGGAAACTTTGGACCCGCACCAGTTCATCATGCAAATCCCTGGGCACCACTCCCGGACGTAGCGAATCCTTGGCTTGCTTTACCAGACTGCGCTTATCCCTGCCTTTCATCGGTAAGGAGCGTTCTTGTCGCCATTTGCGGCTGGCGGTAGCGATGACCATATCCGCGGCCGAATGTTCAAAAATTCCGGGTTGGAAAATATCTAGAGATTGCGCCACTCCCTTCAACATTCCCAGCTGTTCTTTCCAGGCGTTCAACGTGGGAGCGAGGACCAGTCCGGTTTCTTCGCTGACCCGCTCAAGTTCCTGATGCAGAGTTTCTAGGCGACCGTCCGCCAGGGCATGAATTTTCTCGATGACATCCTGGGCATCCGCTTCGGTGGAAAGAACCACGCCTTTCCAGGGGGATTCTTGCAGTTCCGGCCCTAGCAGGCCGGCATCTTGGGCTCGGGTCAGCAGTTCACGAGCCCGTTCGCGTCCTTCTTTGCTGGAGTGTTCGTCATCGGCAAGTTCCAGTTTCACTTTTGTGCGCGGTCCCGGCTGCGCGCTGGTTAAATCGGCGAGAGCCTGCAAGGCGGCATAGGCGGAAACTCCCCACGGCTCACGCACCACGTGCAAACGCTGTGTATAGGCACTGAGTTTGTCTCGAGTTTGGCGCAGCCTCTCGTGAGCTTCGCTCAACTCCGTAACCGGCACGGGCGGCTGCGGATACGCTGTGTCCCCGCTTAGCAGTTGGTCTCGTAAAGCACTGCGCCACTCACTAGCCCCGGTCAGATCCAACACGAAACGGCCCAATCCGGCCTTTTGCAAACCTTCCACCGTGGCCTTACCAATTCGGCGCACTCCCGGTACGTAGCAAACGTGTTTTCCGCTGGCGCCACAATCGGCCAAAATCGCCTGAACAGTGGATGAACCGGGAGCCCCCGGAGGAACCTCAACAAAAATGGAACGTCCGCTGGCGACCAGTTCTATAACTCGTGCTTGGCTCACATCCAAGTCGCCAATACCGCGTTCCAAATCCGGGTCCCGGTCCGCCGGACTGGTTTCAGGCAGCGGCTCCAAGAGCTCGGCAGCTGCCGATTTGTCTCCCGCAAAGGCTTTGACCAGCAGATTATCTCCGGCCACCGGGAGGATGGTGTCCCAATCCGAGCTGAGTACTGCGCTGGATACCCCCAGATTAGCAACCATAAGGTTTTCCTTGAGATCAAAACCCGGTATGAAGTCCTGTCCTGCCCGACGAATCGCCTCAAGAGCTGGGGTCACGTTCAAGCGGCCGTCCTCTAAGCTCGAGGCAATTATGGCTTCAGGATTGCAATCGATATGGCGATCTCGAAAAGCTTTCACCAGGATCGGGTTCATCACTACCGATCCGCCCATTTTCAAGGTGTAGTCCCCGTCAACCGCTTCCAGTTCCAGGGGGCGCATCAGTACCGGCAGGTTGAATTTCTCCAGTTTGAAATGGCTCAGTTCGGGGTGTGTTCCTCGTTCGGATTCTTTAAAAGGCGGCAGTTGCGTCCAGTTTGCTACCCCAATCACCAGATTGGTGGGGTACAGCCCGCAGCGAGCCACTGAGGATTTCTTTTCGGCGTCAAGTTTCCTCATCACCGCTCGGGCGGCACCCAAGGTGGTGCTGTCACGCAGCAACGAAGATAACTTTGTCAGTCGGCCGCCATACAGCTGGGCTATTCCTGCGGGATGAGCCCCAGTCAAATCCAGAAGGTTCTCCAGGGCATCAATATCGCGTATCCCCCGGGCTCCTGGTGAGGCCGATGCTTCTTCGGCCCATAGTGCCAGACGCTCTTGGACCGGGTCGACTGCTACAGGCTGCAAGACCTCGGTGGCAGCGTCAGCCTGATCAGAGGAAGCGGGGGCGGGAATTTCCGCGCTTTCCCCGGGGCTTTGTACCGGCTGTTCCAAATCTTCTTCCACATATCCACGATATGTGAAATATGGCACAATTCCGCGATGGCACGCCAAAAGTGGGCGAATCTAAGGGAGGAAATGCAGAACTTGTGGTCAGAATTACCTCACCGTTTCCAGCTGCCCCAACAGACGCTGAATCACCGTTCCCAGCACTGCAATCAGGTCCTCGCGACTCATGGAGACCAAAGGCTCCAGCTTTACTACGTAACGAGACAGCAAAACCCCCAGCATCGCGCTCATCATCAACTCAATTGGTAAATCCAAGTCCGTCCCGATTTGTTCCCTGATACTGGACATAATTTCGTTTTGTACATAATTCGCAAAGGTTTGCTGAGTTGCCGAGTCCTGCAATAACAGGTTAAACAGCGTCTCTAAGGTTCCCGCGGTAGCAGCTTGTTCCCAAGTGTTCAGAATGGTGGCAGCCAAACGATGTCCGGTTTCTTCTGGGGGACCATCCACCAGTGCTGCTGTCATCAACTGTTTAGGGTCGCCCGGGAGAGCCAATGATTCCCGCAGCAGATGAGCCTTGGAATGGAAGTAATACGCGATGAGAGCCGGGTCGACTGCGGCCCGGCGAGCAATCTCGCGATAGGTCGCGTGTTTATAGTCCAGTTCGGTAAATGCCGCGTTAGCCGCGGCGAGGATTCTTTCTCGGGTTTCCCCTCGCGGTCCCGTAGGTCCTCTTCGAGATGAGTTAGCGCTCTTACTCATTTTAGCAAGCCTTACGTTACGTAATTATTTTTTGAGTTTCAATATTATTTCTCCAGGCTCCCCAGTTACTTTCCCGGTAATGCCAAGGATTCCGTGTTGTATATTATTCTAATTTCAACACGTTAAAATTTCTCAGTTTTCTGGATATGTTCCTAGAAAACACGGCGAGGAAATGAATTGAGGCCCATCGTATGACTGTTAGTGCCGCGAACATCATCCGCCTCGGTGTTGATGTGGGCTCAACCACCGTAAAAGCGGTGGCCCTCAACACTCAAGGACAAAAAGTCTTTGCCGATTATCGCCGTCACAAGGCCGATGTTCGTCGCGAACTAACCCGCCTTTTGGAAGATGTCCTCACCGATTTGGGCAACATTACTGTCCAAACCGCCGTCACCGGCTCGGGCGGCCTCCAAGTCGCCAACTCTATGCGAGTACCCTTCGTCCAGGAAGTCATTGCTGAAACCGAAGCTGTCCGTCAATACAGCCCTCAGACTGACGTAATCATCGAACTGGGCGGAGAGGATGCGAAACTGACCTACCTGCATCCGACTCCCGAACAGCGTATGAACGGATCTTGTGCGGGAGGAACCGGAGCCTTCATCGACCAGATGGCGACTCTGCTGGACACCGATGCCGAGGGGATGAACATCCTCGCGGCGCAAGCACAAACGATTTACCCCATCGCTTCACGCTGCGGTGTTTTTGCCAAATCCGACATTCAACCGCTACTGAACCAAGGCGCCGCCCATGCGGACATTGCCGCCTCCGTGTTCATGGCGGTAGCTACGCAAACTATTGCGGGCCTTGCCAACGGCCGTCCTCTCCGCGGAAACGTCATGTTCCTTGGCGGCCCGCTGCACTTCCTGCCAGAACTGCGCCAGGCTTACCAAAAACTGCTACCTAAAGTGGAAAACTTTTACACACCCCCTGACGCGCAGCTCTTTGTGGCCTTGGGCAGCGCCCTACTGGCTGACGGAGGGTGTGCGGGCGGTAAAGCTGCCACCCCGGAGAACCTGGAAGTCCTGATTGAACGCCTGAAACAGGCCGAAGTAGTCCACGAGTCCACTCGGATGCGCCCGCTGTTTAACAACGACGCGGAACTCAACGAGTTTCGTCAGCGTCACCAGCGCAATTGCATCCAGTCTCTGGACCCAACGGAAGCAAAAGGACGCTGTTGGCTAGGGATTGACGCCGGCTCCACCACTATCAAAGCGGTGGTTATCGACGAGTCTGACCGCATTGTTTTCTCTCATTACGCCACGAATGAAGGCAATCCTCTCCGGGCAGCCATCGACATTGTCCGCCGGATTCGTAAGGAGCTTCCGGCAGGCACCACTATCGGGCGCGCTTGTTCTACCGGCTACGGCGAAGGCCTGATAAAGGCGGGACTGACCCTGGACGAAGGGGTCGTGGAAACCATGGCTCACTACCGAGCGGCCAACCATATCGCTCCGGGGGTGACTTCGGTGGTGGACATCGGCGGCCAGGACATGAAATTCATCAAAATTAAGGACGGCAGCGTCGACTCGATTTCAGTCAACGAAGCGTGTTCTTCCGGCTGCGGTTCGTTCCTGCAAACCTTTGCCGCCACAATGAGTACCACAGTGCAGGAGTTTGCTGCTGCCGCGGTGCAGAGCCCCGATCCGATAGACCTAGGTACCCGGTGTACCGTGTTCATGAATTCCTCGGTCAAGCAAGCCCAGAAGGAAGGCGCCGATACCGGGGCTATCGCCGCGGGTCTGTCCTATTCGGTGGTGCGCAATGCTCTGTATAAAGTCATCAAGCTAAAGGATCCTTCAGATTTGGGCGACAAGGTCGTGGTGCAGGGAGGTACTTTCCTGAACGATGCCGTCTTGCGGGCTTTCGAGCTACTGACGAAACGAGAGGTGATTCGGCCCAATATCGCCGGGCTGATGGGAGCCTACGGAGCGGCCTTGAGCGCCAAAATGCATGACGACCCCACCACGCAGTCCACGCTGGCCAGCTTGGCGGATTTGGATGCCTTCGATGTCGAAACTACCCACAAAACCTGCAACTTTTGCCAAAACCACTGCCAGGTAACGATCTCTACCTTTGCCAACGGCTCTCGCCACGTCACCGGCAACCGTTGCGAACGCGGCGCTAGCTTGGAAAAACGACCTCAAAAGTCCCAGATTCCAAACCTTTATGACTGGAAATATCGCCGACTGTTCGCTTACCGTCGTCTGACTGAAGACAAAGCCACTCGCGGGGATATCGGCATCCCTCGAGTCTTGGGGATGTATGAGGATTACCCGCTATGGTTCACAATTTTGAGCCAGCTCGGTTTTCGCGTCATGATTTCGGGACGGTCCTCCCACGAACTGTTTGAACAAGGAATGGAATCAATCCCCTCGGAAAATATCTGCTACCCGGCGAAACTGGCTCACGGGCATATCGAGCAGCTGCTGGAAAAAGGGGTGAAAACGATTTTCTACCCTTGCGTGAACTACAATATGCCCCGCAATCCCAAAGCTGACAATAACTACAACTGTCCGGTCGTCGCCACCTATCCCGAGGCGCTGCGTCACAACATGGAAGGCCTCAATACCCCCGGAGTGCGCTTCATCTCGCCGTTCTTGAACATGGCAGACCCTGATTTTGTGGCGAAACGCCTGACTGAAGTGTTTGCTGACTGGAACGTCACTATCGAGGAAGCTACCGCTGCGGTTCACGCCGGTTATGCCGAGGATGCGCGGGTCAAGAACGAGATTCGCGAGCAGGGGCGTCTGGCTCTGGAATGGATGCGCACACATGGCAAGCGCGGTGTGGTTTTGGCGGGTCGTCCCTACCACTTGGATCCGGAAATCAATCACGGAATTCCAGAGGCGATTATCAGCTTGGGCATGGCGGTGCTGACGGAGGACTCTATCGCCGATGGCCGTCTGGAACGCCCGCTGCGGGTGCGTGACCAGTGGACTTACCACTCTCGATTGTATGAGGCAGCCGCCCGTGTCGCTGCGGAACCAGACTTGGAGCTGGTGCAGCTGACTTCCTTTGGTTGTGGTCTCGACGCCGTCACGGCAGAGCAGGTGCAAGAAATTCTGGAAGGTCAAAACGACATCTTTACCCAGCTGAAGATTGACGAGGTCTCAAACTTGGGAGCGGCAACCATTCGGCTGCGTTCCCTGGCCGCGGCCGCCATTGAGCGTGAAGATCGTACCAAGCGTCAGGGAAACGCCATCAGCGTCGCCGGCCTGACCGGCAGCGCTCACGTCGACAACACGGGCAGTGTCAACGTGAGCTTCCTGCCCAACACCTCGACCGACACTATTCCCGACAATCACAAGGCCGCTGGTGAGGCTCTCACGTCAGCGACTGTAGCTACTTTCCCGGCCAGCGCCACCCGCCCGGAGGGGGTGCCTAGTCCCCTGTCCGCGGCCCATAGTGCCGGCAAGAACCCTGCTGGTCACGTCTACGAGGTGCACCCCTTCACGAAAGAGATGCGAGACGCGGGCTACACCATTCTTGTGCCGCAGATGGCAACCATCCAATTCCGTCTGGCTGAGCCGGTCCTGAAACGCAAGGGATACAACATTCGACTGCTGGAGAATGTCGATGCTCAAACTATGGAAACCGGACTGAAGTACATCAATAACGATGCCTGCTACCCCTCGCTGGTGGTACTGGGTCAGCTCATCGACGAATTCGTTTCCGGACGTGCCGACCCGGATAAAACTGCCGTAGCCATGAGCCAGACCGGCGGTATGTGCCGGGCGACGAACTATGCTTCGCTGTTGCGCAAAGGACTGCGAGATGCTGGATATCCGCAGGTCCCAGTCATTGCCATGTCTCTGCAGGGGCTGGAAGAAAATCCCGGATTTACGTTTACGATTCCGATTTATCATCGAATTATTCAAGCCTTGGTTATCGGCGACGCCATTCAAAAGATGCTGCTGCGGGTGCGGCCTTACGAGGCGGCTCCCGGTTCCGCGATGGCCCTCTATGAGCGTTGGAACGAGCTGTGGCGCGAGTGGTTCGCTTCGGGCGGGAAACGGGTCGGTGGTTTCGGACGTGTCAGCTACTCCAAGCTCACCAAGGTATGCGTGCGCGAGTTCGATGCCCTCCCGCTAAGGAATATCCCCCGTAAACCGCGGGTCGGGATTGTGGGAGAGATTCTGGTCAAATTCCACCCCTACGCAAACAACCACGCGGTACAAACCATAGAGGATGAAGGCTGCGAAGCGGTCCTTCCTGGCCTGCTGCAGTTCTTTGAGTACTCGCTCGCGGACGGAAAATGGGACTGGGAAAACCTGGGAATGAATCCACAAGCCCGGTTTACGAAACCGCTGGCATTGTGGGTTTTGCGCCGCTACACCGCGACGGTAAACAGGGCGATGTCGGCCACCAACGGCAAGTTCCTGCCCGGTCGCAACATTATGGATATGTATGAGCGTTCCAAAGACATTGCTTCCATGGGTAACCAGGCGGGAGAAGGCTGGTATTTGGTTTCTGAGATGGTGGACATGATTGAAGATGGCTGCCCGAATATCATTTGTGTGCAGCCTTTCGCCTGCCTGCCTAACCACATCGTTGGCAAGGGTATGTTCCGGCCTCTGCGTAACCGCTATCCCCAGGCAAATATTGTCGGCATCGATTATGACCCCGGGGCTTCGGCAGTGAACCAGCTGAATCGGATTAAGCTCATGATTTCGACTGCGAAGATCAACGAGGGGCGCGATTTAGACTTTAGTAAGTTGAGCCCAGATTTGCCCGAATTCTCAGCGGCTGAATCCGCTACGTCTGGCTGTTGCTCCGACCCGGACGAACCGGCGCTGCTGGGGATGCCCACCATGCCCGGCCAAGACTAAACGAAAGCGCCCCCGAGCCGATTCGAACGGCCGACCTACCGCTTAGGAGGCGGTTGCTCTATCCACTGAGCTACGAGGGCAACGTTACCTAGTCTACTGTCTTTTCAGCACGATTTTAAACCTGACTGACAGAAAACCGACTGCGATAAAAAGCGAGAGTGGAGCCGGAATACCGACTCCACTCCACTAAGTTATAAAGTTACTGACCGATACGCACGTATTCAGGATTACCGTAGACCTGCTGAACCCTCACGGATTCGCCAGGGCGCGGTGAGTGTACCATCTTGCCTTCGCCGAGGTAGACACCAACGTGGCCGCCGTAGTAAACGATGTCGCCTGCTTGGGCTTCCCCAGCGGAAACGTGCTTGCCGGAAGCGCCTTGAGCCCACGAAGTGCGGGGCAGGGAAATCCCGGCCTGGTTGTAAACGTAACCAACGAAACCGGAGCAATCAAAGCCATTGGGTGTGGTTCCGCCATAGACGTAGGGCGTACCCTGGTAACGCAGGGCAATGTCCGCGATGGAACCGCCAGCGATATTAGCCGGAATGGAAATCGGAGCGGCCGAAACCGCGGCGCGCCCGGCACTGCGATTAGCGGTGCCGTGATTGTTAGCACTCTGAGCCTGCGCCTGCTGTTGCTGAGCCGGTACCTCGACCTGACCCTCAGTCCACGCTACGTTCTCCGGGGCAGTGACCACCGGGTTAGCGGCAACCGCCAGGTGCGCCTGCGCAACGGCGTCGCCTACCTGAGCGGAGACCGGCACCTTGGCCTGGGATGGGGTATCTGCGCCTTCTGGAGCGGCAATGGCCGAACCAGCCCAAACGGTGCCCAGCGCCAAACCGGCGGAGGCTGCGGCTACAAACCCTTTCTTTCCATCGATGTTTTTCAAAGAATCTAAAGGTGTAACGGGCTTAGTTGCGGCGCGGTGCCGAGCCCGAGAAGTGGTGTTAGCCAACCTTGTCCCTTTCCTTGAAGGCCTGATTTCAAGTTCAGGTTCCGGACGGTTTGAGCCGTCCTCAGAACGTGTTTCTAACACTACACCATTGAATTTCAAATGTCACATTTGGATAACAATTCCCGGTGATTTTGACAAGATTTGGGCAATCTTTGCCTATAGCTTTATGAAAAAATGCTTGAAGAGGTCGCGGGGAATCGTCACTACCGGCAGGTCTTTTTCGCCGCTTTTCCCTGTATTTTCAAGGAAAAGTGCGGCAGCCTCAGCACCGTCGTCAAACCTGAGCGTAACCTTAGAGCCAGGTAACATTTTGGCCTCACTTAATTTCTTAAGAACACCGTCGCAAGCTTGTACCGGCTCTCCGATTCTCCCGATTTGCACCGCTCCGCCGTCAGGGTGACGACGCCAGAAAGAATCTAGGGTAGCCCCCTCGACTATGGGATTAAAGTTCTTATAGTTCTTAACTCGGCGGGGGATCGGATTGCCATAGGGATCATGGTCCGGCATTTGCAGCAGCGCCAGCAACAGGGATTCGACTTTCTCACTCATGACGTGCTCCCAGCGACAGGCTTCATCGTGGGCTTCGTCCCAAGGCAAGCCGATGACATCGGTCAACAGCCGTTCTGCCAGCCGGTGCTTGCGAATGACCTCGGTGGCCTCGCGCAGTCCCTGTTCGGTCAACGTAATTTTTCTATCGTCTTCCAGACTCAGCAGACCGTCACGCTCCATACGGGATATGGTCTGGCTGACCGTTGGCCCCGAATGGCCCAATCTCTCCACGATTCGGGCTCGCAACGGAGCCACTCCGTCTTCCATCATCTCGTAGATGACTTTCAGATACATTTCCGTAGTATCGACCAGTTCACTCATTCGCGTGATTCTTTCTGCATCGTGACTTCTCAGCAACAATCAGTTTTATACCGCCAAGAACACCCTACTAACTTATCAAAATTCTTAACTAGCGGGCACCTCTCCGGTCAAGTTCCTTTCTCCGGTCAGTTTCCCGGTCCCCTTCCCTATTCTTCACAAGAGTCTTGGGTCTGGTTCCCGCGGATTGTTCGGCCTGATAGGCGTGGTGGCATAATCGAAACGTGAGTGAATATGCGAACTTAAAGATTCCCGCCGAACTTTTGCCCAAAGACGGCCGTTTTGGCTGCGGGCCCACCCTGATTCGTCGTGAGCAGCTGGAGCATTTGGGTCATTCGACCCTTATGGGCACGTCTCACCGTCAACCTCCGGTAAAGAATCTGGTGGCCGACTGTATCTCTCGGATGCGTGACCTTTTCGAGGTTCCCGCTGATTACACGGTGGCCCTCGGCAACGGCGGAGCCACCACTTTCTGGGCCGCTGCCACCGCGTCATTGGTTCGCCACCGTGCCGCCCACGCCATCTTTGGTTCTTTCGGTGAAAAGTTCGCCAAAGAGACTTCGGGGGCGCCCTTCCTTGAGGAGTCACTCATCACCAAGGCCGAGTTGGGTGACTCTACCCTCCCGCAGCTTAGTGAGCAGGCCGATGTTTACGCTTGGCCGCAACAGGAAACCTCTACCGGGGCGATTGCGCCGGTGAAACGCCTGGGCCACGCCGATCAGCTGGTGTTGATTGACGCAACTTCCATCGCCGGTTCCGTGCCGGTCGATCTAGCCCAGACCGACGCATACTATTTTTCCCTGCAAAAGGCTCTGGGGTCAGATGGCGGATTGTGGTTCGCTTTCCTCTCGCCCCAAGCGGTGGAGCGAGCCACCGAGATTACCGAAAACCCTTCCGCAGGTCGCTGGATTCCCGCAATCTTGAACTTGCAAACTGCGGTGGCAAATTCCGTAAAGAATCAGACTTTGAATACGCCGGCTATCGCCACGTTGGAACTGCTGCACTCTCAGTTGCAGTGGTTGGACAGCCTCGGCGGGCTCCAAGCGGCGCAACAGCGGGTTCGCGCCAGCTCTGAGGCGATTTATGCGTGGGCGCAAGCTCAGTCTTTCGCTGCTCCTTTTGTCTCAGACCCCGCCAAGCGTTCCCCGGTCGTTTCTACCGTAGAGTTTGATACCTCTGTGGACACTGCGGCGCTACTCCAGATTTTGCGCGCCAACGGCATCGTTGACCTCAGTCCTTACCGCGCGGTAGGCCGCAACCAGTTGCGTATCGGAACTTTCCCCTCTACTGACCCCGCCGACACGGCAGCGCTGCTGGCTTGTCTCGACTACGTTATCGAACGCCTGTAACGACAATAAATGGTAAAAGACCCGACCAAGGTCTTGGCCGGGTCTTTTACGTCAGAACTCAGTTAGGCAATCAGAGCCTGAATGGGGCCTAGGGCAAAGTAGATAACGAACAAAATGCCCACCACCCACATCAACGGGTGAATCTCTTTGAACTTACCGCGCGACAATTTCATGATGATGAAAGCGATGCAGCCAAACCCGATACCGGCGGTAATCGAGTACGAGAACGGCATCATGGCGATAGCCAGGAAAGCTGGAATCGCGTTCTCAGCGTTCTTCCAATCAATGTCCGCCACCTGCGTCATCATCAGGAATCCCACAAAGACCAAGGCGGTTGACGCGGCTTCTGCCGGCACCAGCTCTACCAGCGGGGCAAAGAACATAGACAGCAGGAAACATACCCCGACCACGACCGAGGACAAACCGGTACGGGCTCCCGCGCCTACGCCGGAGGTGGACTCCACGTAGGAGGTGTTCGAGGAAACGCCGCCCAAACCGCCGGCCATGGCAGCGAGGGAGTCAACGAGCAGAATCTGCAGGGTATGCGGCGGGTTGCCTTTCTCATCGAGCAAACCGCCGGCAGCACCGACGCCGACCATCGTGCCCATCGTGTCAAAGAAATCCGCCAGCATCAGGGAGAAAATCAGCAGCAGCACGGAAATTACCGGGAGCTTCGTGAACGCCCCAAAGAAGTCAATCTGACCGAATGTGGCGAAGTCAGGAAGCTGCACGGGCGAGCCCTGCAAAGCGGGAATGTTCTTGGTCCAGCCGGTTTCGTTGACAACCTTGCCAGTCTCATCAGTCATCAGCGGAATCTTGACAATCGCTTGAATAATGACTGCGAAAACAGAAGACACTACAATCCCGATGAGAATGGCGGCCTGGACCTTGCGAATGTAGAGAACCAAAATGACCACAAAACCGATGAGGAACACAACCATCGGCCAACCGGCAAATGATCCCCCGATACCCAGCTGAACCGGAGTGCCTCCCGGACGGACAATCCCCGCGTTGATGAGGCCAACCAGCGCGATAAATAAACCAATACCAACCGAGATAGCGACTTTCAGCTGGCTGGGTACGGCGTTAAAGACAGCCTCACGGAAACCGGTGACCACCAACAGCGTAATGACGACGCCCTCCCAAAAGATGAGCCCCATTGCTTCGCCGTAGGACAGCCCGAAAGGACCGAGCACCAGGGTGAAAGACACCATTGCGTTCAGCCCCATACCAGCCGCCAGAGCCAAGGGGAAGTTTGCTACCAGACCCATCAAGATTGTCATCAAGCCGCCGACCAGGGCAGTTCCCGCCGCTATTGAGGCTGGTGTGACATTTTCAGCTCCACCGGCACTGGCGGCCGCAATCAGGATGGAAGGATTGACGACCAGGATGTAAGCCATCGCAAAGAAGGTCACCAGGCCACCGCGAATTTCTTGCCTTACGGAAGATTTACGCTTGGAGAGTTCGAAAAAACCATCCAGTCCTCCGCTGGTGCGGGCGGAACCAGTAGTGGTTTTCTTATCGAATTTGTTTGCAGGTTTCGTTGTATTATTGCTCACCGCTTAACGCTAGCTGTTTCCCCGACAATAAGCCAAAACGCAACGTCACGGGCTCATGCGTCCTGAGCTTTTCCCGAAAGAGTAATCTCATCCGGGTCAAGTTCCTGCAAGGACTTGTCGTCCAAGAAGGTCCGCCCCACCGGCAGTGTGCTCGGTGTCAGGTCTGCATCGGTTTCGGAGTGGGCTCCACAAGTGTGGTCCATCGCCACCACGTGTCCGTCGTCAGGGCTCCACGCGTTGGTACACAAACCGAACTCCAACCGCAGCGAACCACTGATTTTCCACAGATAACCGCAGGTAGAGCACGGATCTGCCGGCGGGTTACCGTGACGATCCAGTTCGGTGCGCGAATGCGCGTCACGCAGCCAACGTTTTACCGCTGCATTGCGACCTTCCCGATTCAACACCCGTTTCCGTCCCAGTCCCAGTTCCCACAGGGCCAGTTGGTCAGCGTCCTCGCCGGTGGCTTCATATCCTTGGTCGAGGTTCGGGTCGTCCGGGTCGTAGGGAGTCCGGTCTTTACGACCTAGGTCGCCGGGCTCCAACCGCTGTGACCACGGTATCCACGGGGGTGCCAGCAAGGCGCCCTCGGCAGGCAGCAGGTCGGTTTCACACACCGTCCCAATCCGTCCATGCGGCACTCGGGTCAGGCTGACAGCCCACACCCAGCCCTTGTACCCCGATTTCAAGCACTCAAAAAAGTGCGTCACTAGGCGTTCGCCGGTGGCTTCTACCCGCAGATGTTCCCCGACCTCTTCATCTTTCGTGATGGATTTCAGGGCCTTGCGGGCAAGGTCGGACTGTTTCGCCAGCACTGAGTCGGGTTCCGTGGCCCCTGCTGACTTAGTCGTTTGTGTTCGTTTTTGAGCCATCAACAGCTCCTTCGTGTCACTTCTTGGTCTGGTATCAGTCTGGTTTCAGTCTTTCGGCTAGCATTTAGGCTTCAAAAGACTGCGCCACGATTTTCAGCATCTTGGCAATCTGCTTGCCGTTTTCGGGATACTTTCCCCGGCGCAGGCTTCCCGAGGCGTCGTCGAGAATCCGAATAAGATCCTCCACAATAGGAACCATATCGGCAGCTTTCTTGCGCTGCGCTTTGGCTACGGAAGGGAGTTTTTCCACCACGGTCACATTCATGGCTTGGCGACCCCGTTTGCCGTCAACGACCGAGTATTCGACCTTGGTGCCGGGATGCAAATCCACCACGTCCTCAGGCAGAGCCGAGGCGTGTAGGAACACCTCTTCACCGTCGGCTCCGGCCAAAAACCCGAAACCTTTGACAGCGTCGTACCATTTCACTTTCCCGCTCGGCACTTGTCCTCCTCTAAAATCTTGGTCCACTTACCGCACAAATCTAACGATTGCGGTAAAATTTTCAACCCAACCAGTCTAACTGCAAGCCCCAGCTGAGATAAAGTTATAGGTGACGTTTGTTGTGTTCGAAAGAAAGTAGCAAAGTTACTGTGTTCTCAAGAGTTCGTTTCATAGCGGCAGGTTTTGTTCTGCTGATGGCGGGGTTCGTTCCAGCGAACCAAGCTCAGGCTTTCCCCGCTATCCAGCCCGCAGCCGATCCCCTGGACATTTCCAGCAATCAGATTTACGACCCCGATAACAAGCTGGGTGATGACGGCATCTATCAGGTAAAAAGTTCCATCGAAGCCGCCAAGAATTTTAATATGTCGGTCTATATCGCTATCGTTCCCGATTTCGGTGAGCTCTCCCCTCGTGAATGGAACGAAAAAACGATGCAGCTGTCGCATTTGGAGGCCAATTCCTACCTGCTCTCTATAGCCTACAACCCCAATGAGGACGGTTCGGGTGAGATTGCGGCCTCTTCCACCGCTGGTTCGGCTATCAATAGTGCCCAGGCCGGAGACCGGGCTATGCAGGTTTTGCCCTACCAGTTGAGCAACGGTGAATACGCTTCGGGCGTGAGTTCTTTCGTCCAGCAGTTGATGGATCTGGCTATGTCGGCGGGTTCTGGCTCCGCCGCCCCCGCGGGTAATACCGATGTATCAGGACGTTCCACCAATAACTGGTTCATCCTCATGCTCATTTTGGCGATGCTGGTGACGGTGGCGTTGGCTATCGCGATTTACCGGCGGAATTCTTACAACACCGCAGCAAAACCTCATGACACAGTGGACTTTGACGCGGTCGAGAGCGCCGATCGTGACAGAGAATTTGAAAGCAGCGAGGAATTTGCCTCAGTCACGACAGACGAATCCCTGCTTCAAACTGAAGTCACGCAGCCCGTTCCTCCCGTTGGCGCCCCAGATGTTGTGACGGCTGCCCCCGGGGCAGTTCCGGCAGCTGTCTATGCTGCGGAGGCACCGCAGGAAGCCAACCAGCCGGAAACGCCGGCCTATCCAGAGCCAGAAATGCTCTTTGACGAAGCGGCTGCCGCGGAAAACGAAGCCAACTTTGAACGCGGACTCAATGCCTTGAACGACTTGAACGATTCCATTTTTGCGGCCACCGAGGACTTGCACGCTTCCGTGGAAGCTTTTGGAGAAGCGGAAACCAGCAACTTCGCCGCGATCCTGGAGTCCTCCCGCGACCAAGCCAACGCTTTGATGAACTGGCTTGCGGGAGCCGATGTGGTCAACCGTGAGGAAGCCGGACAGCTTGAAGATTCGGCTCACCAGGTTAAGCAGGCCCTGTCCGCTGAAGTACTGGAATTCACGAAACGTCGCCACAATCCTGATCAAGTTAAGGCTTCCCTCAATCGGCTGGCAGATTCATGGAACCGAGCACGGAAGTCTCTGGCCCAAGTTGAGAACGTGGAAAAGCAGCTGGAAGCCGACTATCCGCAGGCGAATTTGGGTCACGCCAGCGCGAACTTGAGCCAATCGAAGCGATTGTTAAAGGCAGCCTACAAAGGCATCTTGTCCGGGCAAAAGTGCCTGCAGGAGGGCGACGCCAAGACTGCAATCCGCTATGCGCGCGGTTCCGAACGGGCTGTCACCCAGACCGAATTCGCCCTGGAACACATCACGAAACTCGGTACCTTCTTGTCTGAAACCAGAGAATACCTTTCTACGATGCTGGAAAGGCTGAATGCGGACGTGCAAACCATCCGGACTTATGACCCCGAGGCGAATGGGCAAGAAATTGCCATCACGCTACGGACTATGGACAAGGCCCGCAAGGCGCTGGCCGGAGAGGGCGACCCCATCGTAGCCTTGAGCAAACTCTGCGGTCTGCAAGCAAATCTGTTTAATGTCTATGGCACTTCGGTTCTGGCGCAAGAATTGGCTCAGTTGCAGGCTCAGTTCCCGCTGCGTCTGGCGTGGGAGCAACAGCATCTGGAGCTGCTGCGCACGAATATCATGTTGCGCCGCAAGAGCATCGATCCGCAGATAGAGGTGGAATTGTCTCGTTGCGAGCAGCTCATCGCCCAGGCGCGAGAGAAGCTCCCGCAAGAACCGCTCATCGGGGTGACAATGCTCTCTACCAGCGCAGAGATGCTGGTTCAGTTAGGCAGTGGGATTCCGGTAGCCTTCCCTACGCCGGCTAAGTAGTTCGATAGCAGTTTTGACCCGATTCTCGGGTCAAAACTGTTTTTTAGAAAAATTTATCTGACTGACGGCACGGCTAAAAAAGTTGTAAACTACTGAGGCGTTTTGAAAATTCCGGGATAGTTTTCGAAGATCTCGGCTGTTCAAATTGTGAAAATTTAAAGAAAACACCATAAGCAAAGAAAAACTCAATGAAGCTGCAAATTCCTGAAGAAGAAACAACTTACCTTCTGGTCGATGGAGAAAACATCGACGCCACCCTGGGGTTGAGCGTCTTGGGGCGCCGCCCCGACCCTGACGAACGCCCCCGCTGGGATCGGGTCCGTGACTACGTCTCGGAGACTTTTCCCGGCCAAACCAAGGGGCTGTTCTTTTTGAACGCGTCTGCCCATATGCCCATGACGTTTGTCCAAGCCTTGCTAGCGATGGATTATCAGCCGATTCCCCTCACCTCCGAAGGGGATGAAAAGGTTGTTGACGTAGGGATTCAACGCACCCTAGAGGCCATCGACAAACAAGAATACGGAAATGTGGTATTAGTTTCTCACGATGGGGATTTTGAGCCTCAACTGCGTAGTTTGCTGCGTAACGACCACGACGTTACGGTGGTAGGGTTTGAAGAATTCCTCTCTGGTGAACTGCGCACTCTTGAGGAAAACGGTCTAAAAATCGTGGATCTGGAGCGCGAAATTCACGCTTTCAACGCACCTTTGCCCCGCATCGGAGCCATCGAATTGAGCGACTTTATCCCGGAAGATTTTATTTAATCGCCGCTAATCGCTCTCGGCGCAAACGCTGCAGTCCCGGAATTTCCGGTATCGCCAACGGAAGGGTCGCCCCCAAAGCGCGTGCTAACAACAAGTCCGCCAGCTGCGGATTACGCGCTAAACACGGTCCGTGCATATAGGTTGCAATGATGGAACCCTGCACGCAGCCTTCCACCGCTCTTCCGTCCTCTGTAGCCCGATAGCCATCAGGAATCTCCCTGCTGACTTCGCGTCCCGCCTGTACTCCGGCTTGTGCGCTAACACCGTCAGCTAGGCCCGGAGCCACCCCGGGCTGACCATTGCCCGTGCCATAAGTCACGAATCCCAACGGCAACGCATCCCCACCTAAGAGGGTTGCGCCTCCATGGTTCTCAAAACCAGTCAGGGGCTCGGTCAGCTCACACGATAACTGTAAACCGTTCGCAGAACTGACCAATTCTCCAATAGCCCGAGCCCCTTGCGGCAAGGTCACCACGTCGAGCAGCCCTGCCCCTTCGGTGCGTTTGCCTTCCGCGTCCGTATACCAGGTTCCCAAGACCTGGAACGCGGCACATATGGCCAGCACAGGCTTCCCATTTTGTACCGCGCGTTCCAATCCGCGGTCAGTCAGTAAGCGACGCGAGGCAATGGTTTGAGCGATATCTTCCCCGCCCCCCAAAGTGTAAATATCCAAAGTCTCCGGGATTGCGTCAGTGCAGCTCACGTGGATAATTTCAGATTGGTAACCCAATAATTTCGCTCGCTGC
The DNA here is from genome assembly GCF_947254095.1 of uncultured Mobiluncus sp. GTDB lineage: Bacteria > Actinomycetota > Actinomycetes > Actinomycetales > Actinomycetaceae > Mobiluncus. Next base: position 16,388 of record NZ_CAMYBV010000015.1, on the reverse strand, counting down.
GCCAGCACCACCGCGTTACCACCGTCCCCGTAGGTGCCCAAGACCTCAGGCATCAGCACCCCGATACGTAACGTTGATTCGCTCACCGCAACCACCCCCGTGCTACAAATTCGGCCCGTGCGTCACGGAAACATGTGTAATTCAACAACATATCGACCTCGCCGGGGTCAGTCATCTCGATAGCTTCCAAAACCGTCGGGGCCCAGCGTGTCTCGATGCCCGCATAGTTCAAACGTACCTGCAAGTCTGCGCCGCGTTCGCCGGTGGCCACCACAGTTTTCCCGCTCAGCGCCTCGAAGTTCACATCCCACAGCCAACTCAGGTCGGTCCCATCGGCGATTTGGCCATTGACTCCCACAATGATTCCAGCCTGCGGATTGAGCATCGTCAAGGATTCCATCCATCCGGCCGGATTCTTTGCCAACAACATCCGAATGTGGCGTCCCTGCAAGCTAAAACTCGCGTAGCGCCCCGCCACATCTCTCACTCTGGCGATACCTGCGGCAGCATCTTGCGCCTCTATTCCCAGCAGCCTCGCCGCAACGAAAGCCTGCAAGGCGTTACCACGGTTGGCTCTGCCAGGAAGCCGCACCGTTGCAGTCGTTTCCTGCCCGCTGCCAGTATCTACCAGCCGCACAGGGGCACCAGCTTGGAAACTCTCGGCTTTCCAAATCCACTTTGGGTCGGGTCGGGCGAAATCTGACTGAGTCGGAGGCCTATCCCAAGGCACCTCATGGGCCAACAATTCCTCGACCGGAACCGAGCGCCACAATACTTCCTGATCCAGACCGGAAGCCAATTCACGAGGTTCGTCAGTCGGCGTATCCGGTTTGTCAGGGGAATAAATTATCGCTCCGCCGGTTCGGGGTGCCGTCAGCGAGTCCCCACTCCAGCCTTTTCCCGCCGCAGCCCATACCGGGTGCGCACTATCCCAGGCTGCCGAGGTCATCAGGGGGTCGTCCACATTGGCTACCACGTAGGCCTGCGGATTTTCATCAACTGCAGCGCGAATGCGCTTTTCAATAACCGCAATTTCCCCGACCCGATCCAGTTGGTCACGCGAGAGATTCAACAACACTATGACCCGCGGACAGGTCGCTTTTGCGACAAGTTCCAAGTGCATTTCATCAATTTCTAGAATCGCTACTCTCGCGTGCAAATTCGACATCAACGCCGTGACGACGCCGGGAGGCATATTGTCCCCGCCACGGTTTGAGGCTACAGCTAAGCCACCCTCCGAGACCGCTTCACTGAGCATCCGCGTAGTCGTGGTTTTCCCGTTAGTGCCCGTGACGAGGGCGATAAGTCGGTGTTCCGCCAAATGCTCCAGAATCTGGGGCTGCAGCCGCAGCGCCACCCGACCCCCAATCATGCCCCCGCTGCCGCGTCCGGTAACTCGGGACAGCCACGCTGCGCATCTGCCCGCCCCTAATGCCACAGAATCACGAAAATTTAGTCGGCCTTTCCAAGATGAGACCGATAGACTGTCTACGTCTGAGGAAGAAACGGATGAACTCACAAAACAATTCTAAGGGCAATAATGAAAAACAACCTCATGCAATTCTGCATATTGTCTAATGTTAACATGGAAATTTATAGATATAACAGCAAATTCTATGTTATGTAATAACTTTTTACGCAATGCTCTGGGCGAAGATGTCGAAGGAGAATGTCATGCAGCAAATCGTCATACTCGGCGGCGGCACTGCCGGATCAACCATCGCTAATCGCTTGCACAGGGAACTCCCACCCAACGAATACAGAGTCACGGTGGTGGACCGTGACAATAGCCATCACTACCAGCCGGGATACTTATTCCTTCCTTTTGGTATGTATAAGCCCCGCAGCATAGTGAAGCCACGTTCGCGTTTCCTACCGAAAGGCGTGCGTTTTCTTATGGACACCATCAAACGGGTCGATCCAGTCACTAAAACAGTGGAGCTGGGAAGTCAGACCATCTCTTACCATTACCTCATCATTGCCACGGGCTGCACCACCCGTCCTGACCAAGTGCCGGGAATGAACGATCCTAGGGTTTGGCGTAAATCCGTCTATGATTTTTATAGCTTTGGCGGTGCCGTTCGCTTACACCAGGCCATGCAACAGTTCAAACATGGCCATCTGGTCGTTCACATCTCAGAGATGCCCATCAAGTGTCCCGTGGCTCCGTTGGAATTCGCGCTTTTGGCTGATTGGTTCTTTTTTCTGCGTCGCCGTCGCTTAGACATCGATATTACTTTCGTCACCCCCCTGGACGGGGCTTTCACCAAACCGGTAGCTAAAGCACAACTTGGGGACTTGTTACGCCATCGTGATATCGAGGTGGAAACCGACTTTAACGTCGAGTACATCGACCCGAAAAACAAAGTTCTAAGGGGCTACGATGGGCGGGAAATCCCTTTTGATTTGCTGGTGACAACCCCTCCGATTATGGGTCAGCAATACATTGCTGATTCTGGCTTAGGCGATGAATCCAACTATGTTTCCGTGGATAAGCACACGCTGCAATCCACCGCCTACCCCGATATTTTCGTACTGGGAGATGCGGGGAATTTGCCAACTTCCAAAGCGGGAGCAGCAATTCATTTCCAGGCCAAGACTTTCGTGCCAAATTTCATCAACTACATGCGTGGCAAGCCCATGACGGAGTCTTTCGACGGACACACCAACTGCTTTATTGAATCAGGTTTTCACAAGGCGCTGTTGCTCGACTTTAACTATGACGTTCAGCCTGTAACGGGCAAGTTCCCTCTCCCCTATGTGGGTCCTTTGCGCCTGTTGAAAGAATCACGTCTCAATCACATGGCTAAAATGGGGTTCTACCTCGCATATTGGGGTCTCTTAATACGCGGTCTTCCGTTACTGTTACCTCGTGATATGCCTAAAGCCGGCAAGGATTTTGCACGATGGGGCTTGCGGGACGATGGGGTTACTGCCCTTCCCCCGAAACCGCGTCGAAAAACGCCCTCTTTTCCACAGGTTCGGATTCCTCGAGTCAAGGTGGCTCCTCCAGTTCCACTGGCGTCTGAACCCTCCACGTTGAATCCAGAACCGCCAGTATTCGCCACAAGAGGCCAACTTCCCGTACTGCATCAAGTCAATGGCATACCTATTGACGTGACCGATGAGGGTTTCATGATTCGTCCTGAACAGTGGAATGACGAAGTAGCCAAGGGGTTGGCGGCGGCTTTGCACTTAGAGCTCGACGATACGGCTTGGGAAGTGGTGCGTTTTGTCCGCCACGAATTCGAGCAGCACGGTGTCTCTCCTACCTTGGGACGGATTGCTAAAGTTGGTGGGTTCGAGGTTAGAACCGTGTTTGAAATTTTCGGAGCCAAGCCTGCGAAAAAGCTAGCTTTCATCGCTGGGGCTCCGAGACCGGTGGGGTGTGTGTAAAAACGAACCAAACTAGCAAATCTAACCCACGAACCTTCTGAGCGACGAAACAGAAAATCAGGAACAAGGATTATGACTCAAGCACATGAAACACCCACAAATGCCGACGCGGCGCAAGACGCAGACGAAATCACTTACGTAAACCGCAAGATGGCGTTTATCTGCTCCAAAGGCAACCTCGATATGGCCTATCCCGCCTTGATTATGGCTCACTCCGCTCTCAATGCAGGTGTCCACGTGGATATATTCTTTACATTCTGGGGGTTGGACTTAATCAATAAACGTACGATGGATCGGCTCAAGTTCACCGTGCAAGGCAACACCGCCATGCACATTCCCGCGCTAGAAAAATATTATCCCGGATTGGGGGATATGCATTTTTCTCCTTCATTAGGAATACTTCCGGGCATGACGAAACTTTCCACTTGGTACCTGAAAAATGAACTGCAAAAAAACGAGATTCCACCAGTACGAGACATGATTGAACAAATTGCTCAGTTGGGGGCGGATCTGTGGGCCTGCAAACTTTCGGCGGACATGATGAAGCTGACTCCTCGTCATCTGCACAAGTCCGTCAGGGGGATAGTCGATGCCGGTACCTTCATCGAACTGTCTGAAGGGTCGCAGATTATCTTCATCTAAGTTTCGCCTTCCCGGGTAGGTTCCCCCGTCGCCAGTGCGGTAAAGTGACTTGGTACCCTTTGTCCTGAGAGGTGGGCTATGCCAAAGATATGCGTAATAGGAGCGTCGGCGATGGGCACGGCGCTCTGCCGGCCCCTCGTAGACACGGGCTGGGACGTAGCCATGTGGGGAACCGAATACGACGATGCCGTCCTGGATGCTTACGCTCTGGGGCAAACTCACCCGGCGATTCACGTGCCTCTGGCCCCCCAGGTTAAGACCTATCGCGCTAAACACCTCGACGCGGCGGTGAAAGGCGCGGAAGTCCTGGCCGTTTGTGTCGCCGCCGTAGGTTTACCTGACATCACGAAACGCTTGGCGCCCTACTTCAGTCGCGTAAGGGCGGTCTGGGTACTGACGAAAGGCTTTATCAAGGACGAGGCGGGCGAGGTTTATTTGCTGGCTGAGGCGATGGCAAAGATCGCCGCCGAAAACGGAGCCGAGCTACCAACCTTGGTGTCCATAGGGGGGCCGGTTATTGCCCGCCAATGCGCGCTGAGCGAACCCACCGCAACAGTGTATGCCTGTCAGGATTTAGGAGCCGCGGTTCACTATGCCCGAGCGGTACGCACTGATTATTACCGCGCCTTTCCTTCTGAGGACACGACCGGGGTTGAAGTCCTGGCTCCTTTGAAAAACAGCTACGCCATTGCTTTGGGCGTGACCGAGGGCATCCAGGAGTCAACCGGATCTCCGCAATCCAACTTGCGCGCCGCGGTGTTCGCCCAGGCAATTCGCGAAATGTCCTTGGTCTGCGAGGCTTTGGGAGGTCGCCAGGAATCTGCCATTGGGCTGGCCGGAGTGGGCGACCTGGAAGTTACCGGCATTTCGGGGCGCAATAAGTTCTTTGGAATGCGGCTGGGACGCGGCGAGCATCCGGCCGAAGCCGAAGCCCAGATGAAGGCAGCGGGGCATACGGTCGAAGGGGTGTACTCCACACCCTTGGCGGTAAAACTCATTGAACAGCGCTGCCCGCAGCTATTGGACGAGCTGCCTTTGCTGCGCGCCGTGGACGAAGCGATTAGCGGTGAAGTAGACATTCGCAAGATTCTGGTCTCGGCGGCACTGCCCGCCTACCCCGCGGATATTTTCGCGACCCAGCAACAAAGCAGTTGGAACTCAGACTGGAACCCTGTCGACACCGGCCGTTCGTGGGGACTAGCGAAGCTGGTCAACCACTTTAAAAATAGGTTGAGCCAGGAGTGAGACCCTCAACAGTACACACCACGGCACAAATCTCATTAGAATTCTTAACGAATTCGAAGGTGAAATCCTAAGGCGGTGAGACTTGGCATGAAAAACGTGGTGATTATTGGCGGAGGAACCGGCGGCACAGTCACCGCAAACTCACTGGTGCGCCGCTTGGACAGCAAAGAATACCAAATCACCGTCATCGACTATTCCGCCCGGCATTACTACCAGCCCGGTTTTGTCTCACTGACCTTAGGGAAAGTTCCCAACCCGCTACTGTGGCGGTGGCGGCGGCAAACCTTCCTCCCCGGTATCCGGTTCCTGCAAGATAAAGTCACCGCGGTCGATCCGGTCGCGAAAACCGTCACCACTCAGACCAAGCAAATTTCCTACGATTACCTGATTTTGGCGACAGGTTGCGAGTGCCGTCCCGAGCTGGTCGAAGGCATGGCACAGGGAACCGTCCTGAACACCGGGATTTATTCCTTTTATACTTTGGCTTGGGCACGTCGCTTGCGCCGGGCACTGCAGACTTTCGACCACGGCCGTTTGGTCGTGCATATCTCTGAATTCCCTATCCGCTGCCCTGTCGCTCCGATTGAGTTTGCCCTTAAAGCCGACCACTATTTCTTTGAACACCGAGTTCGCGATGATATCGATATTAAAATTGTTACCCCGCAATCCCAGGTTTTTGAGCAGCCCGTGGCTGCCCGGAATCTTTCTAATCTCTTGCGCCTGCGCGACATCGAGGTCCAGCCTGATTTCGTGGTGCGACATATCGATGCGGAAGAAAAACGAATGTATGCCTACGACGGGAAGGTCGTTGATTACGACATGCTGGTGACCATTCCCCCCATGCGTGGTCAGCAGTTCATCGTTGATTCCGAACTGGGCGATGAAATGGGATTCGTTCATCCTGACTTGGAAACCTTGCAGCACCGTGAATATCCGGATATTTTTGTCATTGGTGACACTGCCGATTTACCGACTTCCAAAGCTGGTTCCGCAAGTGTATACCAATCTAGGGTATTAGTTTCTAACTTGCTTGATTACATGAGCGGTAGGCCGATGATTCGCCATTACGACGGCCACGCCATGTGCATCGTTGACACAGGCTACAACAAGTCCACCGTGATAGACCGTTCCTACACAGTACCAGCAGTAACGGGCAAATGGATTTTCCCCTATCTGGGGCCTATGTCCCTGCTGAAACAGACCCGGATGAACCACCTCATAAAGCGGTTCATGTTCGTTTTCTACAGTGTGCTCATGGTAGGCCTGCAGATTTTCGATAGATTTTCTCATATACAGCTTTTAGGTAAGGAATTTAGTCGGTGGGGTCTACGGCCGGATGGCACCACCCCACTCAATACCCCGGATCTTTCTCAAGACTCTACAAGTTTCATCGCTCCCACTTGGAAACGTCGTCCCAATGCTTGTCTCGCGGCGGCATTTTCCACGAAAGTTTTGGAAATCCCGGTTCTCCACGAAGCCGGCGGAGTTCACATCGACGTGGACTCGGAAGGTTTCATGACCAATCCGAATCAGTGGACTCACGAAATCGGTGCCGACTTGGCTAGGGCTATTAAATTAGAGATGACGCCCCGGCACTGGGAAGTCATCGAATTCGCCCGGGAAAGTTTCGCAAAATATCAAGTCAGTCCCTCGTTGAGACGTTTCGAAATGGCGGGAGACTTCCCGATTTCCGAACTGTTCGAGCTTTTCCCCTTTAAACCGGTTAAACTCATCGCCTACGTGTCCGGAATTCCCAAACCGGTAGGCTGTATCTAGGTTCCGTAGGAGAGCGAAGTGATGGACAAATCCCCAACTGATTTCTTTGACAAGGATTTCTGGCGCGTCTCGGAGCCCTTGCTGCACGTGGATGAGCGCAAGATGGCCTTTATCTGTTCCAAAGGTAACCTTGACATGGCTTACCCGGCGTTGATTATGTCGATCGCGGCTCTCACGGACAAAATCGACGTCAATATTTTCTTTACTTTCTGGGGCCTAGACATTGTCACGAAACGCACCATGGACTCTCTAAAATTCACCATGCAGGGAAACACGGCTTTGCACCTTCCCCTTCTGGAGAAAATCCGCCCCGGATGGGGTAAACGCTACATGCCTCCCAGCTTGGGAAATCTGCCGGGTGCCACGCACCTCGCCACCTGGTACATGAACAAGATGATGGAAAAGAACGGCATTCCCCCCGTACGTGATTTGTTAGAGCAGATTGTAGAAATGGGCGGTCATCTGTGGGGATGCAAAATGACCGTGGATCTCATGGAGCTGCGCCAGAACATGATGTTTAAAGGGGTGTCCGGAATCATCACCGCCCCTGACTTCATCAAAAAATCGGAAGGCGCCCAAATTATATTCATCTGACCCCGTTTTCAGGCACACTGTCTTAGGCCGGGATTGTCAATCGCGACGCCTAGGGGTGAAAAATTAGCGGACTAGCAGGCAAATTTTCAGGTCTCCAGCTCGCCGCGGCTTGCTTGAGGATTTCTTTCGTGGGGCGGGTCAACAGTTGTGTCGCGTCAGTTTTCGCGGTCTGCCACCCCAGCGTTTCCAAGGCACGCAAAAGAATCTGTTGGTCAGACCACCCCTGGGAGTTCAGTTCGGGACGCGTCACCGATTTATCTCGCTTAGCCAGGCGCTGTCCCAACGTATTCATGACCAACGGCACATGGGCATAGACGGCGGGGCGACCTCCCAAAGTTTCAGTGAGCCAGGCCTGCACCGGAGCACTGGAAGCCAAATCAGCCCCCCGCACAATTTGATCCACGCCTTGATTAATGTCGTCCACCACCACAACCAGCTGATAAGCCCAGTCTCCATCGGTACGCCGCAGCACGAAATCGTGGAGCAGGCCGGTCAGCGGCCCCAACAGGGAATCGTGTACCGTATATTCCACTCCTTGCGGGGCTCGCAGCCGCAAGGCCGGTTTGCGGCCTTGCGCTGCCAGGGCGGCCCGTTTTTCCGCTCGCTCAGAATCACTTAAATCTCGGCAGATTCCCGGATAAATCCCGGGTTTCCCATGCGGGGCGCTGGCCGCTGCCGAGATGTCTGCCCGCGAACAGTAGCATTCGTAAACCAAACCCTTTTGTACCAACTGTTCCAAAGCGGCTTGGTACAGCTCGTGGCGTTGCGACTGGTAAACAACTTCCCCGTCGCTCTCAATTCCCAACGCCGCCAAATCCTCCAGAGATTGCGCGGCAAAAGCAGGACGGGAGCGTCCGGTGTCGATGTCCTCTATTCGCACCAAGAACTTGCGTCCGCTGGATTTAGCGAACAGGTAGGCTGCCACCGCAGTGCGCAGATTCCCGAAATGCATGACTCCCGACGGGCTGGGGGCAAACCGACCGAAGCCGCTTTGGCTCACACTACACCCGCTTGACCAGCGGGAACGTGATAGTTTCGCGGATTCCTGCTCCGGTCAAGGTCATCAGCAGACGGTCCAGGCCCATTCCCATCCCGCCGGCGGGAGGCATCCCCTGCTCCATCGAAATGAGGAAGTCCTCATCCACTTCCATAGCTTCCGGATCTCCGTTGGCGGCATCCAAAGCCTGTTGTTCAAAACGCGCCCGCTGCACCACCGGATCATTCAACTCGGAATAGCCGGTGGCAACCTCAAAGCCGCGAATCATCAAATCCCACTTTTGCACCTGGCCGGGCTTGTCAGGGTGGGTCTTAACCAGAGGCGAGGTATCTTCGGGGAAATCACAAACAAAAGTGGGTTCCCACAATTTGTCGCCAACGAGTTCTTCCCACAGGACTTCCACGATTTTTCCGGAGGCATAGTAGGGTTCCAGCTCGATGTCGAGCCGATCCGCCAAAGTGACCAAGGCATCCTTCGGGGTACGCGCTGTAACTTCCTGACCCAGCGCCTCAGAGAGGGAACCATAGAGGTCAATCCACTTCCATTCTCCGGACAAATCGAACTGGGTACCATCGTTCAAGGTCACGACTTCGGAGCCAAACACGTCCCGGGCACAGCGCTGAATCATCTCTCGGGTCAGGTCCGCAATCTGATGGTAGTCTCCGTAAGCGCAATACACCTCTATCATGGTGAATTCCGGGGAGTGCGAAGAATCCGCACCCTCGTTACGGAAGTTCCGGTTGATTTCAAAAACCTTGTCTATTCCGCCAATCAGGCAACGCTTCAGGAACAGCTCCGGGGCGATACGCAGGTAGAGCTCCGTGTCGTAGGCGTTCATGTGAGTCACAAAAGGACGGGCGGCAGCCCCGCCGTGCAGGTTTTGCAGCATGGGGGTTTCTACCTCGAGATAGTCATGCTCGTCCAGGTAGCGGCGCAGCGTCTGCACCACACGGGAACGGTTGCGCACCATGTCACGGGCGGCGGGGCGCATAATCATATCTAGGTCGCGCCGGCGAACCCGCATATCTTCACTCAAGGAGACTTCTTCGCCGGCTTCATTGATGTATGACTTCGGCAAGGGGCGCAGCGCTTTACAGGTCAGCTGCCAAGAGTCCACGAAAATGGACAGCTCTCCGCGTTTAGAGCTGATGACCCGACCGTGGACAAACAGGTGATCGCCCAGGTCAACCTCCGCTTTGTAGGCGGACATCGATTCCGGGCCGACTTCACGTTCACTGACCATAATCTGAATGGTGGAGCCGTTACCTTCTTGCAAAGTAGCGAAAGCCAGCTTGCCGCTGGAACGCATCAGACGAACCCGCCCGGCCAAGCCAACGTAGTCCTCGGTTTCTTCCCCTGCCTGCAAATCCGGGTACTTCTGACGAACTTCGGAAATGGTTGCAGAAATATCCACATGTACCGGGTAGGGAGTTCTGCCCTCGGCCAGCATCTTGGCACGTTTTTCCGCACGGATTCGGATCTGTTCAGGAGCCTCGGCAGCATACGTCTCATCGTCGCCCGTCGCCGGCGCTGGGTTTACGTTCTCAGTTTTGTTTTTGTTTTCAGCCACCGTCCTAGTTTAGACCATTACAAGGGAGTGTTGTTTCGCAAGGGTTTTGCCCCCGTCAACCGGGTCCCCCACGGGAGCGAGCCGGGTAAAATTGCCCCAAGAAGTCAATCACGATGTTTAGGGGATTCGATGCAACTTTCCGCCGCTGACAAAATGACTGTTTCCGCCCGGCTGAGCGAAGCCAAACAGTCTTTAGATGAGGTTATTGGCCTCATGGATACCGACGCGGACGCAAGCGCGTTGATTTCTAAGTTGAACGAGTCATCGAGACGCTTAGACCGAGTCTCTTTTGCCCTGATGGTTTCCAGTTTGCAGGGCACCGTCGAGGCCAGCGAACCGGAACGCGCGGCAAACATCAAGCACCTCGAGCAGCTGTTCTTGCACATCGAGTAAGCGGCAGCACCCGTAGTTAGTTAACCGGATGGTTGTTCGCGTCTACGTGCACCACGCGAGGAGTCAAGTTTCGAGCTGTTTCTTCATCAACAGTGGCGTAAGCGATGATAATGACCAGGTCCCCGGGAACCACCAGGCGAGCAGCGGGTCCGTTCATCTGAATCGTGCCAGAACCGCGGGTACCGGCGATAGTGTAAGTGGTCAAGCGCGAACCGTTATTGACATCGACCACATCAACTTGTTCCCCCGGCAGGATGTCGGCGCGCTGCAGCAAATCCGCGTCAACAGTGATGGATCCGACATAGTTAATGTCCGCATCGGTCACGGTAGCGCGATGAATCTTGCCGCTCATCATGGTTCGCATCCGCATATTTCCCCCTCAATAGGTTTCCCGCTTTGTTCCTCAGGTACTGACGCCCCAGGGGTCTTTCACAGGGTAATCCGAAATACGCTAGGGTCGCAACATTTCCCGGGACCCCAGGTTCACCCCGAAAGGCGCGGCAGGATCCTCGTGACCTCTAAAGTTGTACGTCCATATTGTCAATCAGCCGAGTGGAACCGACTTTCGCCGCCAGCGCCAAGATGGCGCGGCCACGAAAATCGCCGGTAATCGGCACGAATCCCACCGGGTTCACCAAGGCAACATAATCCACGTCTATACCCGGCACCGACTCGAGGCGCGCACGCACCTTGGCTGCCAAATCGCCCGCACCGAGGCGGGACGCGTTTTCTCGCCCCCACTTCAGAGCCTGGGAAAGGTTGAGGGCGGTGTCGCGTTCTTGGGGGGACAGGTAGCGATTGCGCGAGCTCAAGGCCAGACCATCGGGTTCCCTACGGATTTCCACCGGCAAAATGGTCAGGGGGAAGTCCAGGTCGGTAACCATCTGGGAAACTATAGCGAGCTGCTGGGCATCTTTCTTGCCGAAAGCTGCCACGTCGGGACGGGTCAAGTGGAACATCTTGCCCACCACCAGCAACACTCCGGCAAAGTGCGTGGGGCGAGTTTTGCCCTCCAGGATTGTGGCGGCGCGACCGGGGTCGAAACGTACCAAAGCCTCGCCAGCCGGATACATCACCTCAGGGGTAGGCGCAAACAGTGCGTCAGCCCCGACCGCCTGGAGCTTGGCGGCGTCCCCCGCCAGGTCGCGAGGATAGGTGTCATAGTCCTCGCCGGGGGCGAACTGGGTCGGGTTGACGAACACCGTCACCAGCACGGTATCCGCCTGGGCTTTCGCGGCCCGAACTAAATCTAAATGACCCTCGTGCAGGGCTCCCATCGTCATGACCAGACCGAGTTTGCCCCTGACGCCGTTGCGCCAAGTCGCTAATTCTGCTCTGGTTTTCAACAACTCCACAGTCTTAATCCTCTCTGAGATTGTCTGTTTGGTGCTCTTCGATACTCGCACAAGCCTCCAGGTTAGAGGTTACTCGCTCCAGCCAGGCGGCGGAAGGTTCTTTCTGACGCGCCATGTCCGCGTGGGAAACTTGCAGTTCCCAGAGTCTTTGCGCGGACTCATTGGGCAGATGGTACACCGTGGTCGGCACCACCCCCGGCACCAAGTGCAGTTTGACGTTCGCCATTCCCAAAGCCCGTTGCAACGGTCCTTGCCGCAGAGCTACGGATTGCATCCGGCAATGAGGCACGAAAGATACGCGGCGGGTGATTCTGCCGTCGCGAATCATCACCATCGTCGTGGTCAGCACAGCAGCTTTCCGGTTCCACGTAATCCAGTCAAACCAGCGGGCTTTCGACGAAGCGGTAAAAATACCAGGCGCTGGCCCGGAGCCGTACATCATAACTTCCAATAAGTTTGTACCGGCTGTTCCAATTTCGGCGCCATTGAGGTCGGTGACCGCGCCGAGGTCGTGTTCCATCATCCACAATGCCTGCAACGCCTGGGTTCGCGTTCCTACCGGCAACATCACGTGGGAGCTGGTCTTGCTCTTATTGTTGCCGTTACCTTCGGCGGCGCCCTGATAACCGGCCATAGTTAACTCGACCCGCCACCAGTCCTTGCCTCGCCACAGCAGGGGTTGTTTCAAGACAACGGCGTGAACCCGCCCGGGAGGAATGGTTTGGGAATCATGGGTCGTCAGTCCGTGGCGCAGACGGATTCCATCGGCAGAGGCCGCCGCGGTAAAGTTCCAACCTTCGTTAACTTTTTGCATCACCGCGGCAATAGTGGCGATAACACCACCGATAACACCCAATATTGCTTGCGGGGCAATCAACAAGGCCGCTGCAAAACTGTCTGCATCGCCACTGAGGTAAATGGCTATCGCAGGGATTAACCCCAGTACCAACAGCAGCGGAATCAATAATACCGCGAACCAAGTGGACACCGAACGCAGAATCGAACCCACTAACATTGCGGTCGAAACTTCATAAAGCTTTGTCTCCGGGGCTTCCCCACTGGCGGCAGGCAGGTCCCCGACCAGTCCGGCCTCACCAATCCCGATAATTTTTGTACCATTCGTTAAAGAATTAGCGGCGTTCGCCGCGGAGCCGTTTACGGTTTTTTGCCCAGATGCTTTCGATAAGACTTCAGCCCGCAACGCCTGAGCTTGAGAGGCTTTCAGATACATAATGTCAATCTGAGAACCGCTGGCTCCCGCGGAATCCACGTGCAGCTTCGCCAAACCGAGCAGACGCGGCACTAGCGGGGCGATAACGTCCACCGCCTGAATTCGGTTCAACCGCATGTGACGTTCTTTTTTGAAAATGATGCCGTGGCGAAACAAAACCGCTTCATCAGTCAGCGCGTAAGCGGTAAACCTCCAGCTCAGATAGGCAAAAAGAACCAGCAACAGCAGAAGCACCACGATTCCCAGTAGGGAAAAAAGCAGCACCGGCAAGACCTTTCCCCCTGCTCTTATCGCCGACATCGCCTGGGAAACGTCGCGTATCGAGTCAAGCTGCGAAAAAATGACCGCTACCAGCACCACCAGAGCCCCCCAAACCTGGGCTAGTGGTGTCAGAGGATGAACTTTACGCCAAACCGGAGGCTGTGCAGTAACGCTAGAGATGTCAGAACTGCCCGGAATCCCCTCCGACAAGCCCTGTGAGGGCAAAGCCGCCGAAGATTCTTTCGGCTTTTCATCCGAGGGTTCCCAGCCCGGATCAATTGGTTGTGTCATCTGTCGTTCCTCGCCGTGTTCACAATCCCGCTCGCAAGGATTCACCGCGTGCGGTGAGGATTTGACGTAAGCGATCTGCCTCGGCATGGTCCAATCCGGGAATACTCGCTGCCGATTCCATCGAAGCGGTCTTCATACTGACCTGGGCGATGCCGAAAATCCTGTCGATAGGCCCCTGCTGCACGTCAACGAACTGCATCCGCCCGTAAGGAATCGCCCACATTTTCTTAAACATGATGCCGCGACGTAAGAACAGATCCCGCTCGGACTCGGCGTAGCCCCACGCCTTGACCTGACGCGGAATTAACCACAGCTGCCACACCAGCAGACCAATCGGTACAATCTCCAGGAGCCAAAACCACGGCAGTTCCTGGGTGAACATCATTGCCCCCGCGAATATCCCGAGAGCCAGCGCGAAAACCACAATCCACACCAGCAGCCCCAAAATCCGCACCGTGATGAGCTTCATGGAAATCGGCTTAAACGTCACACCCTCAGGATTGAATAATTCACCACTCATAGGGACATCTTATCCGGGCACGCGGGGATTAATCGAGGCAGAATCTGCATTCAGCCTAAAACTTTTTGAAGTTGGTCGAACTGGGTGGGGCTCAAACTTCCGCGTTGCCGTAGCCGTTGCGCCGCGGCTCGGGCGAGGGCGCGGTAGGAATCGGGCAGGTCAGCCAAATCGTCAAAAGGCAGTGCCGGATCCAAGTCGTCTTTGTCAAGGACGGGTCCGTCCTGCAACGCCTTTAGGTGCAGAGCCACGGTTTGGGAGTCCCCCCGCACCACCGGTCCGGACAGCCCCGCTTCCCCTTCCTGTAAAGCTCTGTCAAAAGCGGCCTTAAGCAAAGGCTCCGCAAAGGCTGCCGGGTCGTCAAGACCCGCCATTCGCAGCGCTCGCAAGGCTTGGGACACCAAGATTACTAAGTGATTCGCCCCGTGCGCTAAAGCCGCGTGGTACAAGGGACGTGCCGAGTCAGGCAACACGTGCGGTACTCCGCCGAGGTCCAAAACTAGAGCTTGAGCCACGGCCAGCAATGCCCGCGGGGCATTCACTGCCCAATGGGTTCCCGGCAAACGCTGCAAATCCAAGGACGTCCCGGAAAACGTTTGCGCCGGGTGCAGCGCTAGGGGAATGGCTCCCGCTGCGGCGGCAGGCTGTAAAACATTCAATCCATGAGCCCCGGACACGTGAGCGACCAGCTGACCCGCTCGAAACGCTTGTGACTCTGCTAAATGCGTAACCAGAGGGGCGATTTCTTGATCCCGCACGGTAAACAGCACGAGGTCGCAATCGGGCACCAGCTGTGCCGGCGGCACCACCGCAACACCGGGGAGGATGGCGTCCACCCGCTCTTGGGAAGTCTGCGAACGTGCCGAGACTCCCACTAAAATGTGGCCTGCCTGTGTGAACGCCGCGGCCAAGACCGGGCCGACCGCACCCATACCGATGACGCCTACTCGCAAAGCCGGGCTGGGACTCCCACCAATTTCAGACATGACACTATCGTAAACCACCGCACCGCGAGGGACTCGACGCGAGCTTACGTCGCCCGAACCAGCCTTTCCCAACCCAGCGAGTCGCCAGAGACTCGTGAATTCAGGGATTCTCCGGACTATTCGATGGGAAATCCGCTCCAAGCTGCACCCAGCACTACCTTTTGCCGTTAAGATGTATGTATGGAGTGTCGTGTCTCCAAAACTTGCACGACATATTGAACACGTTGGTTAACGAGGATGGTTATGGAACCTGCAGTGAGCGAAGCACGACTTTTGGTCGTGGATGACGAACCTAATATTCGCGACCTTTTAGCGTCTTCCCTGCGTTTCGCGGGATATGACGTCTTAAGCGCCGGGGATGGCACCGAGGCCTTACGCCTAGCCACAACGGAGAAACCCGATTTGGTCATTCTGGATGTCATGTTGCCGGACATGGACGGCTTTACCGTGACCCGTAAGCTGCGGGCTTCCGGAGTTGATATGCCGATTCTGTTCCTGACCGCCAAGGACGATATGCGCGATAAGGTCGAGGGCCTGCAGGCTGGCGGTGATGATTACGTCACCAAGCCTTTCGGCCTGGAGGAAGTCGTGGCGCGTATCAACGCCATCCTGCGCCGCACGAAGCGCTCCGCGGTGGAACAACCGTTACTACGCGTGGCTGACCTGGAGCTAGACGACAACCTCTACGAAGTGCATCGCGGCGGTCGTCTCATCGACCTGTCACCCACCGAGTTCAAACTTTTGCGTTACCTCATGGTCAACGAAGGCCGTGTGGTTTCAAAGACGCAAATCCTCGATCACGTGTGGGAATACGATTGGGAAGGCGATGCCGCCATCGTTGAATCTTACATTTCCTACCTGCGTCGCAAGCTCGACGCCCCGGACGAAAACGGCAAGATACCGCCCTCGCTCATCCAGACGCGCCGCGGTGTCGGTTACCTATTGCGGGACCCCAACGAGTAGTTTTTAGCGGTTTACCGCCGCTGCGAACGGTGCAAGCCCCGCGGCGGAGGTAAACCATTTCTCTGCCGCCTGGTGGAACGGGACAGACTGTCGAGAAGTACCCAAGTCAGATGAGGAGTGGCAAGTGCGTCGAATAGGGAAACTGTGGATCTCCCTGGCCTTGGCCACGCG
>NZ_CAMYBV010000014.1 GCF_947254095.1 uncultured Mobiluncus sp. | reverse complement strand
TGGCGCAGCTGCAGGGTAAACTGCGGGTCGGGATTATTGAAGGCGATATTGAGACGCCCCTGGATGCCGAGCGTTTGGGCGGTTACGGCGCCCAGATTTCGCTGTTGAATACCGGTCACGGTTTCGGCGGGGAATGTCACCTGGATGCCCCGATGGTGCATCATGCTCTGGACGACTTGGATCTCAGCCAGCTGGATTTGGTCATTATCGAAAACGTGGGCAACTTGGTATGCCCGGCCGAGTTCGATGTCGGTGAAACCGCGAAAGCTATGCTGTTCTCAATCACGGAGGGCGAGGACAAGCCGTTGAAGTACCCGGTCATGTTCCGCTCGGTGAAAATCGTGGTAGTAAACAAGATGGATTTGGCTCCCTACTTGAACTTCGACATGGACAAATTCCGTAGCTACCTCGAACAGGTCAATCCGGGCGTGAAAGTTATCGAAGTCTCTGCCCAGAATGGCGACGGTGTCGACGCGTGGGTTAAATGGCTGAAAGAACTTTGAATAAGTCATCTGAGCTTTGCGAAAAGGCATGGCACTTTTTGCCCGGTTTTTAGGCTCAACTGCGAAAACGCGGTAGGATAATAGCATGGACGTTGTTGTCCAAGTTCATTACTACTGAGGGACCGCATATGAGCTATGAGATTAAACCTTGGCGGGCGGGTACGCTCGCGGAAAACCTTGCCAGTGCCGGCGTGAGCCGACGTGACTTTGTCAAGTTCTGTGCCGGTTTGGCAGCTATCTTCGCGGTGGGGACTCCCGAACTGGCTCATGCCTCTGCAGCACGGACGGCCGGTGAAGAACTGGCTGACAAGCTGGGAGCCATCACGAAACCCAATGTGGTCTGGCTCCAGCTGCAGGAATGCACCGGATGCATGGAATCTACGCTGCGCTCCGGCGGCACCACAGTGGAAGAAGTCGTCCTGAATCTGCTGTCCGTCAACTACAACGAGCTGGTGATGGCAGCCTCCGGGGAAGCCGCTGAAAAAGCCTTGGATGACACGAACGCCAAGGAACACATCCTGGTCGTCAACGGTTCCATTCCACTCAAGGACGGTGGTATCTATTGCACCATCGGCGGTAAGACCACCGAACAGATACTGCGGGAATCCGCAGAGAACGCCACCATGATTCTGGCAGTCGGAGCTTGCGCGGTCTTTGGTTCAGTGCAGGCTGCCAAGCCCAATCCCACCGGTGCGGTTGGGGTGGATGAAATCATCAAGGACAGGCAGGTCATCAACGTGTCCGGCTGTCCTCCGATTGGCGAGGTCATCACGGCTTCCTTGGCGTACATCTTGACCCACGGCAAAGCTCCCGAACTCGACTCCGAGGGTCGTCCACTCTTTGCCTACGGTCAGCGTATCCATGACTCGTGCCCACGTCGTCCGCACTTCGACGCCGGACAATACGTGCGCAGCTTCGACGATGCCGGAGCCCGCGAAGGCTGGTGTCTCTACGATGTAGGCTGTAAAGGACCTTCTACCTTTAGCCCCTGCCCCATTTTCCAGTGGAACCTCAAGGCCGGTTGGCCTATCGGCGCCGGTCACCCCTGTATCGGCTGTACGGAACGGGATTTCTTTGACCGTTTCACTCCTTTCTACCAGAAACTGCCTACAGTTCCTGGTTTCGGAATCGAAGTTACTGCCGAAAAGGTTGGTCTGGGTCTGACCGGTCTCGTCGCTGCCGGGGTGGCTGCCCACGCTGGCGTGACCGCCGCTCGTGCCGCCGCTGACCGCAAGGCCACCAAGAACTCCCCGATGGCCGCATTCGGCGACACTCCCACCGGTTCCCCGAACCCGTCATCAACCGAGCAAGCTACTGAACAGAACAGCGAGGCTAAGTAATGGCAGAGAAAGTTGTTATTGACCCGTTGACCCGTATTGAGGGTCACCTGCGCATTGAGATGGAAACCGAAGGGAAGCAGATTAAGAAAGCCTGGAGCGTCAGCACGCAGTTCCGCGGTATCGAAACCATCGTCCAAAATCGTGATCCTCGTGATGTGTGGGCATTCGTCCAGCGTATTTGCGGGGTGTGCACCTCGGTACACGCCATCGCTTCCATCACCGCGGTAGAGGATGCGATTGGCTCCAACCCACCGGAAAATGCGCGGTTGATTCGTTCCTTGGTCCTAGGTTCGCAAGAAATCCAAGATCACGTCATTCACTTCTATCACCTGCACGCCCTGGACTTCGTCAACGTGGTGAACGCCGCAAAAGCGGACCCCCAGAAAACCGTGGAGTTCGCTCAATCCATCGGCTCGAAGTGGCGGGGCAACAACCTGAAACGTTTCACGGAAGTTCGAGACACGATTAAACAGATTCTCGAGTCCGGTCAGCTGTCGATTTTCACCGGCGGCTACTGGGATCACCCGGACTACCGACTGCCTCCCGAAGCCGACCTGATGTGCGTGGCGCACTACCTGGACGCTCTGGAGTTCCAGCGGTCCATGATTCGGATTTGCACGGTGTTTGGCGGCAAGAACCCCCACCCCAACTTCCTGGTGGGCGGCATGGCTTGTTCTATCGACCCGAACTCGTCAGAGTCCATCAACCAGGTACAGATGGATCAAATCAAGACCTGGATTGACGAAATCATCGAGTTTGTCAATGACTGCTACTACCCCGATGTATTGGCGATTGCCGGAGTTTACAAGGACTACTTCGATATTGGCGCAACCCACCCGAACTACCTCGCGGTCGGTTTGGCCGGGTCCATTTTTGCTGGTGATCCCAATAAGTCCCGTATCTCCTCTTCGCACACGGCCATTAAGCCGGGGGTCATCATGGACGGAGACATCAGCAAGGTTCTCCCCTTCGATCCACACAAGATTGAAGAGTTCATCAGCTCGGCTTGGTACGAGTACTCGGTGGGGGACGATAAAGGTTTGACCCCGGACAAGGGTGAAACCACCGTCAAGTACACCGGACCCGAGCCGCCTTTTGAATGGCTGGGTGACAACGATAAGTACACCTGGTCGAAAGCGCCCCGCTATGACGGCAAACCGATGCAGGTCGGTCCGATAGCGCGGATGATATTGGCGTATGCGCAGGGGTACGAGCCAGTCAAACAGATACTTGACCAGGCTATGGCAACCCTGGGGATTACCCCGGCACAGCTCAACTCCACGATGGGTCGGACGTTCGCTCGCGCCGCCGAGGCCAGGGTTTCTTCCCAGCTGCTGTTGGAGGACTACAACGCCCTGGTCGACAACATTAAGGAAGGCCGGATTGACGTTTTCGATGCCAGCAAGTGGGAACCGTCCAGTTGGCCGGCAGAATGCCAAGGTTACGGGTTCGTTGAGGTCGCCCGCGGTAACTTGTCCCACTGGGTCTCCATTAAGAACAGCAAGGTCGAGCGGTACCAGGCGGTCGTACCGACCACGTGGCTGGCCGGTGGACGTGATGCCAACGGCGTGACCGGCCCTTATGAAGAATCCTTAATGGGTACCGGCACGCACCCCCTGTTGGATCCGAAAGCGCCGCTGGAACCGATGCGCACCATCCACTCTTATGATCCGTGCATGTCCTGCGGGGTTCACATCCTCGATCCAGACGGTAATCTGGTTGGCGAGGCGGTGACCTCATGAGTACCGAGAGCACTCCTGCCCCGGAGGCGTTGACCGGAGGCACGGCCACGGGAACCGTGCAGGCCAGCCCGGTTTCCGGCACGTCCCCGCAGGGACAAAACCAGATTCAGTTCTTTGCGGCGGACAGCAACCAGGCGAACGGTATCGAGGTTGGCGGCGGATTCAGCTGTTCTGACCTGTCGATGCGTCGTCTCTTGGCGATGGCTGCGGTATCCCCTGAGGGCAGCACCGATCCGGTAGATGTCGCTCTCAAGGAATCTCTGCGCTATCGCTTCCGCCATGGCGCACCGAACGTCGATATTCCCGAAAAGGATTTCGACCCCCCGCGCGATCGCCGCTATTCCCTGGCGCGTATCTCTGACATGAAACGTACCAAGACGGGCGAATCCAAACAGACCGTGATTGTGCGCGGCGACTTGGAATCCGTCATGAACGTGGCGCAGCCCAAACGTGCCCAGCGCACCCTGTTGCGCAAGAACGCCCAGATGGCGGGCTCGCGTGGCTACCGCTGCTTGGGAGTCGCCACCGCTACCGTGGACGAAAACGGTGAGCTAACTCCATTCCAGATGGAAGGTTTCGTCAACGTCCGCCCGGTCGGCACCGGCTTGCAGGGCGACGAACTGACCCCCACCACGGAGGACTGGGTCCGCTTGAGCGTATGGTCTGCAAGTCTGCGTTTCCTGCACTGGCTGAACGTACTGTTGATTGTGTTGCTGTCCATCACCGGGTACTACATCATGGATCCGTTCTTTGGTGACACGTTCTTCCGTGGTGTCGAAATCGGATACCTGATGGGGATTATGCGGTTCATTCACTTCACCGCAGCTTTTACCTGGATGGCGGTCGGCGCGGTTCGGGTCTTTATCGCTTTCGTTTCCAAGGACCGCTATATGCGCTGGGAAACGTTCTGGCCGTTAAAGAAAAAACAAGATTGGAAACACCTGGGCGAGACGTTGGGGTTCTACCTGTTCCTGCGCAAGGAAAGTCCGCTGTACGTGGCACACAACCCGCTGCAGCAGCTCACCTACACGTCCATTTACGTGCTGGGCGCTTTCCAAATGGTAATTGGCCTGGCGCTTTACGCCCTGCCACACCGTAATGAGAACCTGTTCTGGCAATTAATGGCTCTCCCGAATGACTGGATTGGCATTCAACAAATGCGGTTGATTCACGCTGCCATTATGTTCATATTCTGGGCGTTCGTGATTGCGCATATCTACCTGGCTTTCCGCGCGGATTCCCTGGAACGTCACGGTGGTATCTCGGCTATGATTTCCGGCGGCGTGTGGATGCGCCGCACGTCAAAGCCGGTTGACGCCCCCGAACTGTAGAAAGGTTTTGATGGCTCAAAAGCCTGCCGCGATTACTCAAGCGGATCGTTCCGCTGAGTGTTCCCATTCACCAGACGCCCCGGACCAGCTTGATGGTCAGGTTCCGTTGCCGGATATTTCCGACGTCGATGCCACCGGCTGGGCCGGAGCGCGTTTTACCGTCCTGGCGGTGGGTAACCCGATTATGGGTGACGACGGTATCGGCCTACAGATTTTGGCCGGCCTCCAGCAGCTCCTACCGACCCGTCCTGCCTGGCAGGCTGCGCAAAAGGTCGGGGAGTTGGCTCTGCTGGAGGGCGGCACCGGCGGTATGGAGCTGGTGCCGGTGGTGCAGGAATCAGAACAGCTGTTGATTCTGGATTCGGTGGCTCCCGGCAACGGACGCGCTCCCGGTCAAGCCCTGCACCTGAGCGGGGACCACGTCCCGCGCCTGCTGTCCATGAAAATGTCGCCTCACCAGGTCGGTTTGCTCGACATTTTGACTTCGGCCCGCCTGACCGGCAAGGAACCGCGCGTGCTCGAAGTTGTCGGGGTGGTCAGCGAACACGTGGATTTGTGCCTGGGTCTAACCCAGAGCGCCCAAAGCGGTATTCCTCGCGCGGTCGAACTCGCAGCGGAAGTCCTCGATTCCTGGCTCAGCTGAAACCCCTACGCGGACTACGCGAACTACGCGGACGAGGATTCCGCGGCGTGGCTGGCGTCCGCCGGCTCGGTATCCCACTGCACCCAGGCAATTTTGAACTCACGCCCGTGAGTCAAGTTGCCGGTGGGCATCCCACATTCCGGGCAGGCCAGGGCGAAAAACTCATCAATGGGCACATCCCGCGCGCACCGCGAACAGTACACGCTGGCGGGAATCATGGTGACTTCCAGTTCTGCTTCGGCGCAGATACTGTCCTGCCGGGCAATGGGCCAGGAACCGTAGAGAGCCTCTGGAATTGCCTCCGACATGGTGCCCACATCGAGCGCAACTTTTTCAACTCGGGTAACCTGGGAATCAGCCTGAGCGGCCGCATTTTCGACCGCTGCCACCACCGAAGTTAACAGCCCAAGTTCATGCATAAACTAATTGTCTCAGGAGAATCATGAAAATCAATCTTGACGAAATCATCGACCCGATGGAGGGACGCATCGTCGTCACCCACGATTCTTCCGGCCACCCCCACGCCCGCTTTGACCTGCAGGGTTTGCCGCGGGTGGACGCCATGTTGGAGAGCCAGACCGCGCTCGCAGCCCTGAAAATAACCGAGCATCTGTGCGGGATTTGCCCGGTGGCGCATCACCTGGCCGGGACCCGGGCGCTGGACGTCTTGAGCGGTTTGCCTCCGATTGCTCCCGCGGCGCAGCTCACCCGCCGACTGCTGCACTACGGGTCGATTGTGGAGGCCCATTCGCTGCGGTTTTTAATGCAGGACCGTGACGCCGGGGTGACGCTGAAACGGGTGTCGAAAAAGATGCTGGTCGCGGCCGGTTCGCCGGGTCATTTTCCGGCGACGGCAGTACCCGGCGGGGTCAGCGTGTGGCCCACTACCCCGGCCTTGTGCGACCTGTCCGCAGACCTCGCCACCGCACGGGACGCTGCCGCAGCCCTGTGCGATGCGGCTTTAGCATCCTCCCCCGAAGCGGCTGGGACCGGCGACTTTACCGGAGCGGACGTGGCTCTCATTGACGCTGACGGTAACCCTGACGTGTTCGGGACCAAGGTCAGAGTGGTGCGGGGTACCAGCACGGTGGACGAGTTTGATTTTTCGCGGTGGAATGAGCGGGTCACGGAGGAAATTCCGGGCTCCCCCGCCCCGCGGCCATACTTGCGAGCTGACGGACCTGAGAACGGGCGATACCGGGTCGGTCCGGTCGCCCAGCTTTCCATCGGTACTTTGCCCACCCCGCGGGCGGCGGCGGCACAAGCGCGGTGGCTGGCTGGCGCACGCGACGCTGCCGGGGCGCGGGCCATCATTACTTTGCATGTCTTGGAACGGACCGAAGCCTTGACCCAGCAGCTCACTCAACTCGTGGAAAGCTCTGACCTGAGAGAACTCGTGGACCCGACGACCGTGCAGTTCACTCCCGGTAGCGGGACCGGACTGGTGGACGGACCGCGCGGCATCCTTGCCCATACCTATACCATCGGAGCCGACAGCACGATTCAAACGGCCCGTATCCTCACCCCCACCGCTCAAAACGAACCCTGGCTGGCGCAACTGCTGACCCAGGCTTATGCCCTAGACCAGGCACAACAGGCCGGCGCTTGGGAACAATCCATTCGCGAAGCCGACCCCTGCCTACCCATCAGTTCTGCCCCTGCCGGCCAGATGGGACTGAAAGTCGAAAACGTCTAGAATAGGGAGAGCGGGAGCGGTTCGGCTACCGATTCGCGTCCCCCGGCGGAAAGGATCCAGTCATGTGCGTAGGAGTGCCCTGCCAGATTTTGTCGATTACCCCCGGCGTGATGCCGATGGGACGGATCGACGTGGCTGGTCAAGTGCAAGACGCCTGCATGGCCTACGTTCCCGAAGCGCGGGTGGGTGATTATGTCCTGATTCAAAACGGGTTCGCGATGAACCTGCTGACCGCTGAGGAAGCTCAGGAATCCCTGGACACCTGGCGGGAACTGGGCATGATTTCCTAGCGTCTTCCCCCAGTTCACCGATATTTTCCGCTGAGTGGTTCATGTGCCGGTGCAATATGTTCCGATTTTTTATCAAACCTGCGAGACACGCTAGAATGAATGCTAGGTTTTATCCTCATATTGAAAAGGACTCATAATGGCATGTTTTCTTGTTCCCACCGCTGAAGCTGTCGCGGTGACGGCTGTGAAAAAGCATCTCGCTCACAAGGCCGCGACTGGCGAAGCCTCGGAAAAATCCGCCCGTACCCTGGTTTTGGTTCGCAAACTGAACTGGCTGACGAACCTGCTGTGGGGCGGGGCTGTGCTGTTGATGTTTGAACACTTCTGGCATGGCGAAGTCGTGCCGTATTTCCCCTTCCTCACGGCGGCCGCCAACCCTGACGATGCGCGACAAATGCTCTTTGAGATGAGCACTGTCGGAGTCGGAATGGCAGTGCTGGTGACGGTCGTATGGGCAGTCGGACTCGCGGTCATTCGCGCCACCGAGCGCCGCAGCGTCTCCGAGATGAACCCGAAAGCGTAAGGAGCCAGACATGACCCTATTAATTACTCTCTTTGCCGCCATTGCCTCGACCGCGTGGTGGTATTCCCACGCTCCGCAATCCAAAATGCGGGTAGACCTGCTGTGCTGGATGTACTGGGGCGCTTCCCTGATGTGGATTGTGGACTTGATTTCTGAATACATCGCAGACGGTGTTGAGGTGTTCAACCCCGAGCCTCTCGATATGCTCAATGATGCCTACTTGGGCCTGTTTGTGGTGGCCTTGGGCGGCATGATTTGGGCGGTTTACTTGATTGTCAAGGATCCGCGTGGCGTGCGTCCCCCGCTGGATGCCCCGGTCACTACGGAAACCCCCGCAGAAGTTGCGGATTCGGTTTCTGTCGGCTAGTTTTCACTAGAGAGACTTTCCACAAATTCGACATTCTCCCCGGTCAAGCACTTTGACCGGGGAGATTTTTTGTCACAAGGGCGGGGTCGGGGTTTCCACCAGCGTTGTGGTGCTGTGCCCGCGCCGCCGCTAGTTTTCGATGACCTTGTCAGCGTCGCCGCCCACCGCGACTTGAATCTTGCGCGGCTTGTTCTCTTCGGCGACCGGAATAGTCACGGTCAGGACCCCTCCTTCATACGAGGCGGCAATCCGATCGACTGCCAAGCCGTATCCCAAGGTCAGCTGGCGAGCAAAGGTCCCGGCGGGACGCTCGCGGTTCAACCAGTGCAGGTCCTCACCCTCGGTGGGTTTGCGCTGGGCAGAGATAGTCAAGGTGCGGTCCTCGACGTCGATGTCAATAGTCGCGGGGTCCACTCCGGGCAGATCCACGCGGGCGACGAACTTGTCACCCTCCCGGTATAGATCCAAGGGCATCGCCGGGGTCGCCGGCGAGTGCATCGCGGTGTTGAACATGCGATCGATTTCAGCAAACGGGTCACGATAAGTAGCCATGATTTGTATCCTCCAGTTAGTTTTTCAGTTTCTCGTTTTCAGTTTTCGGCTGCGGTTCCGGTTTTTCCGGTTCCATTCAGTACAACAACCAGATTAGCACTCTTATTCCCAGAGTGCCAGCTAAACTTGATACGCCTAGGCTCAACTTTGTATTTTTTGACACGTATGTGCTGGTAGAAGGTATAAATTAAGCTGAGGGAAAATCCGGCAAGGGCCGCCGCAAAACCGTTAAAACCGGTAGTCGTGGATGAAATCGACCAGCCGGTGAACCTCGGCGGGATCCGATTCTGGATCCAACCGGCCCGCCACGTTGAAAACATGAGCAGGCGCACTCAACCCGGATTCCAGCACCTGACGCGCTGCGTCCCGCACCTCATCACCACCGAGCAAAATAAGGTCCGGGTCGAGGTTACCCTGCAGGACTTTGCCCGGCGCGATTCTGGCCGCCTCCGCTAGGGTCAGCTCCTCGCCGATACCCAGCACATCAACGTAAGGGACGACCGATGACAGCAAATGTTCAGCGCCGAGGCTGCAAGAAATCCTGGTGATGTCATCGTCAAACTCATCGAAAATTTCTCGCGCGTAAGATTCCGCTAGGCACGCATACTCCCCCTCGGTCAGCGTGCGCACCCACGGATCGACCATCTGGATGACTTCGGCTCCCCCCCGCACTTGTGCAGCCAGGAAATTCCGCACCAGGCTCGAAGTCCAGCCCATCAACCGCTCCCAGTTGCGGGGCTGGGACTGCATGAAGATGCGGGTCTGCAGGTTTTGCGGGGCGTTGGCGGAGCCTTCCACCAGCAACGACGACAGTACGAAAGGCGCTCCGGCGATGGCGATGAGAACCTTTTCCGGCGCGAGCTCGCTGCGTTGTGCCCGGCTGACAGCCTCGATCCGCGACCAATCGGGGTCGGGCAGAGCCAGAACTCGATCCACGTCCATAGTGGAGCGCAGGGGCCGCAGGGGCTCGCCGTTGGGATCAATCTGGCGCGCCAGGTCAAAACCTACCAGCCGCAAGGGAAACAGCACGTCAGAAGTGCACAGGGCGGCGTCAACATCGAATTGCTGCACCGGGGTCAGCGCGGTGTTGACCCCAATTTCAGGGAGCAGACAATAATCCACCTGTTCGCGTCCGCTCAAATCCTGCCAATTGTCAGGGTGCTGAAACACGGACTGCCCCAAGAACCACACCGGGGTGGAAGCAGGACGTTTTCCGCGGTAAGCCTGGCGGATAGGGGCATCGATTGTTGCCGCCGTGTGAGCTGCTTCTGTCTCGTTCACAAGGTGTTCCTGGTCACTTTCCACGGTCGTTTTTCCCCCTCTTTGTGATTAAGTGTAGCTCTCCGGGCCAAATTCCACGCTCATAATCGAGAATTTATACCCTAAAATGCTGACTCTGTTTGATGGGGATAGTCACGCGATTAAAAACCATTGGCGGGAGCCTCACTGGAGGTTCCCGCCAATGGTTCTACCGCAGAGAGCCAGTCTCTCGGTTTATGCAGTTATGTTCAGCTGATTACTCCTGGTCGAGCTTGCGACTGCGCAGGCTGAACCACGCGCCCAATCCCAACAGCAGAACCGCAAAAGCGATGCTGGAGGGTACCGAGTTCACGCCCGTGCGAGCCAAGGAGCTAGGCATCTTTGGCTGAGACGGAGTACCCGGAACCAGGGACGGTGTCTCGGTTACTCCGGCTACCGGGGGCTGCGGAGCTTGCTCGCCACCGTTTGCATTCGGGGCAGGCTGCGGATGCTCCTGGACACCAGCCACCGGGGGGGTCGGAGTGGTCCCACCAGGACCAGCAGGACCAGCGGGACCCTGGGGGCCAGTCGGGCCAGTCGGGCCAGTCGGTCCCTGCGGGCCGACCGGGCCGGTCGGGCCGGTGGTGCCGCCGGGCGTGGTGATGGTGATCTTGCCGGTCGAAGGTTTCGTCGTCTTCGGATTATCCGGGTCGGTCGGATCGGTGTAGGTTAGGGTGACCTTCACTTCTCCGGTCTTTGACTCAGTCGGGGTTCCCGAGATGACGCAAGCCGTGCCTTCCTTGTTCAACTTGATGGTCAAACCAGCAGCCAGACCCTCCGCGTGGCACACCAGGTTGGTGGTCTTGCCGGGGTTGCTCACCGGAACTTCGACGGGAGCGATAGGCTTCCCGGTTTCTCCAACCACATCCGGGACATTACCCACAGTGGGGACGTTGTCCTTGATGTACTGGTTGCCAGTGCCGGGATCAGCGGTCTTCGGCGTGTTCGGATCGGTCGGATCGGTGTAGGTTAGGGTGACCGTAACCTCGCCGGTCTTGGACTCAGTCGGGGTTCCCGAGATGACGCAAGCCGTGCCTTCCTTGTTCAACTTGATGGTCAAACCAGCAGCCAGCCCCTCCGCGTGGCACACCAGGTTGGTGGTCTTGCCGGGGTTAGCAATCGGCACCTCTATCGGGGTGATGGGCTGGCCTTTCGTTCCATCCACGTCCGGGACAGTCCCGACGGCCGGGGCTACGGAGCAGCCGTTTTCGTCAACCTTGGCGCCAGCCGGGGTGCCCTGGCAGCGATCCTCACCGTTGCCGGGGTTGTTCGGGTTGATTGGATCGTCCACTCCGTCGCCGTCAGAATCCTTACCCTTGATGGTGACATTACCGGTCCTGTCGAAAGAGCCAGCCGGATTATTTTGATCCTGCGGGGTGTAGTTGACAGTCACGGTGTAGGTGGTGCCAGCCGGAACCTTCACGGTCGGGGTGCCTGAAATCACGCACCCACCCTTCGCTTCGTCATAGGCAACGGTCAAGCCCGCCGGCAAATCATTGGATTCGCAGGTGATATTGGCCTTGCCGAGGTTGGTAACCTTCACCACCACCGGGGTGATGGGCTCGTTTACTGTGCCATTGATGTTCGGGGCCGGACCGACGGTCGGGACTACGGAGCAACCGTTGTTGTCAACATAAGCGCCAGCCGGGGTGTCCTGGCAGTGGTCCTCACCGTTGCCGGGATTGTTCGGATCCTCGGGATCGGGCACGCCGTCTCCATCGCTATCGGGTTTGTCAGAGATAACGACGCTGCCATTGCTGGTGGCGGAACCGCCTTTGTACGCAACATCAACCTTCAGGTCGTCCTGGCTGAAAGCACTGTCGGGAACAGTGGCGGTGCTTACCACGCACTTATTGTCTTCCCACTTGGCAGTCAAGCGCAGGGGCAGATCCGTCGAGGTGCAGTCCGTAACAATATTGTCCGGGTCAACGATGGCAATCTGAACAGGGTTGATGACCTTGCCCACAGTGCCGCGCACTGCGAAGTCGCTCACAGTGGGGATGGCACAACCGTCTTCGGTCACCTTGCCCAGGTATCCATTCGGGGTGTTCGGGCACTTGTCCTTGCTATCCTTCACGCCGTCGCCGTCTTTGTCGCCATCGGTAGCGATGAATTTCGCGGGGGTTTTCGCACTGCTCTTATCGCTGTAGGTGACGGTGACCTGCACTATATTTGTGCCTTCCGCAGTGGGAATGAAGGTGATGGCACCGTTCGGGGCAGCTGTACCATCCTCAGGTTCGAAGTCCGTTGCGGAAGCCTTGCCGTCCTTGCCCAGTCCGTTGTACGGCTTGTGTTCTACCTGCGAGGTTGTCACGTCGTCAAACGTGGGAGGCTCTGAGGTAGCGGCCTGGCCAACTTTAGCCCGAGTGTCGGTGTAGTTCGGCTTGTAACGCTGCGCCAAGGTGCAGCCATCCTCGTCCACGACAGAATTAGCCGGGGTATCGGCGCACTTGTCCTTGTCATCAGGCACACCGTCACCGTCGGCATCCTTCGTCTCGGGAAGAGCGGTGAAGGAATCCACCCGCAAAGGCGTTCCCTGGCGGGCTCTGCCATCGGCGCTAAACCCGTAGAGGTTAGCGACGTAAACGGTCTTTTCCGCCAAATCGTCTGGAACAGTGAAGGGGCAGGAACTCAGATTGCCCGTGCTGTCCGGAAGTTCAGACAGGCAGGTCTTGACAACCTGGTTGCCTGTTGTCCACTCGATTTGGTAGCGGGTGCTGGCATTCCAGGCACCGGGCAAACCAGAAGTGGTGGTTTCAGCCGTATCGCCGCGCTTAGCCAGGTTATCGGTGTCATTATACGGGGTCACATCGAATACGATCTGGCCGGGGTACAAGGCAAAGTTGACTTCTTGCAAACCATTTTTGTGCTTATTAAGAGCCCACTTTTCTGTCCAGTAGGTGCTGGGATCGCTCTTGAAGAACGGGCGGTAGTACGGAGAAGTCTGGACAATTCCGTCGTGGTTATCGATGGAGACAAACACCCAATCATCATTGATGTGTTTATGGTCGCACCCGGCACCAAACTTCCCGTCAGCGGCAGAAGCGGCCACGGTATGCAGCAAAGCCTTTTGAGCGGGCTTGCATTTATTGTCTTTGCTGTAGTCGGGGTTGCCCCAGGTGCCGCGGAATTGCAAAGCATAGGTGCCGTCGCCGCGCGTGGTCGTGGTGGCAGTTTCTGCAATCCACTTGTCCGCGCCTTCACTGGCGATTTTCTCTTGGATCCAAGCCTGCATCTCGGCTTCGTCCGCCGGGGTCCATTTCCCCTTCCGAGGGGTCTTCCCCACCGTTTGGTACTTCGCGGTGATTTGCTGCACGGCGTAATCGCTCAGGTAGGAGCCGGTCACCTTGACGCCCATAATGGGAATGTCCTCGTAGCTCTCGTAATGGTAACCATACTGGGCGAGATCCCGCCATTCGCCGCCGCCGTTGAAGAAAAGATTCCAAAAGACACGGCCTTTCACGTTGCCAGAATTCAGGGCTTTGCCGTTGTCGCGCTGGTCGGCGAGGTGAAGCTGGGAGGAATCGAAGCGTTCGGCGTAAACGAAGCGTAGGTTAAATACCTTCGTGTCGAGAACCCGAGCGTGTCCGGCCGCATCCATACCCGGCTCAATCGGGGCAAAATTGTTATGTCCCCAAGACCACAGCAGCTGGTACTTTCCGCTGTCCGGGTTGATGGTCCACACGCGGTACTTTTCGTGATCCTTTCCAGCATGTGGCTTAGCGTCAAACTTAGCGATTTCACCATTAGCTTTGGTGAATTCCTTCATTCCCATGTGGAAACTGCCGTCCGTGCCGGTGGTGGTGGTGTAGATGGGAGAAAGACTGCCATCTCCTTCCATCCACTGACCGTAGACCCTCACACCCGGCATCGGCACGCGAATCGCGTGGGGATCGGTGTAGTTCTTGGTCTTGGCGACGACATTTCGATCCGCAAGATTCGGTACGTCGCCGTCGGCTACGATGTTGCCGACCTTCTGGTTGTAAACCCAACCGGAGATGGTGTGGCCGGCAGAAGCGTCCGTGGTGCTCTCGATAGCCCCACTGATTGGCCCCGGATTGTCCGCATATGCGCCGGCGGTGCCGGCAACCAGAGTCGAGAAAGCCAAAGCAGCTGCGCCAACATAGGCGAGTGCGGCTTTCGTCATTTTTGCTTTACGTATACTATCTTGCCTTCCTGTAGGAACATGAACTCGGAAAACGTTATCCCTGATACGATATTACTCCAGCTATTACTCAGAATAAAAACAGGATTTGATAAGTGTTACCTTACCCCGCATTCACCCTGGTAAACTAGATTTAAACCGTGCTATAATGGCTTTATTTGTATATACAAACCTGTAAAGATACTGGAAAATTCGTTTCTCACCTGAAAATCCCCTGAGAGTTCCGGCCGCGCCCCCACAAAGGGCTTGTGCACCAGCAAACCCCACCACCGCGCTTGTGACCCCGAAAAGCGAAACCCCAGCCAAACCAGGGCGGTCCCCTACCGCACCCTAAAAATCAAAGTCCCCGGCCCGCCACAAACGCGGCGAACCGGGGACATATTCAGTTAATACTCCTGGTCAAACCCGGGGGTCGGGGGTTCCCTCCGCAGCAAACGCCTGAGAGGGAAATCCCGAATCAGCCCTGAGAATACTCAGTGTTTCTTTTCCTCGCGGCGGCTTTGACGAACGAACATCAAACCACCGGCAACCATTACCAGCGCCACCCCAAGGATCACCGGGATTGCAATCGCACCGGTACGCGCCAGAGCCTGCGGCAGACGCGGCTGACTCGTCACCGTCAGCGGAGCAATCGTGCGCGGCGCTTCGTTCACACCCGCCACCGGGGGCCTACCGGGCTGGGCAACACCCGCCTTGGGCTTTTCCGTGACTCCGGCAACCACAGGGCTGTCAGGGTCAGGCAGTCGGTCACCCGGGTCGATGGAGCCGATGCTTCCGCCAAAGCCGCCCGGTCGCGGTGCCGGTTTGATGGTCGCGCTACCCTTGCCCTCCACGGTCGCCGGCTCGTTCTTGCCGTCGTCCTGCGGGTCATAGGTTACGGTCACGGTGTAATCCACCTTTTCGGTCGGCTCGGTGGGAGTGCCGGAGATGACGCACGCCTTCTTCATCGGGTCGTAGGCGATGGTCAAGCCCTTGGGCAAGCCCTTAGCTTTGCAGGACTGGATTTCCGCTCCGCCATCGTTGGTGACGGTAATGACCACCGGGTCGATTTCCTGATTCACCTGACCCTTGATTTCCGGCAGGTCGGCAGGAATGCTCGGCTTCACAGAGCAGCCATTCTGGTCAACTTTCGTACCTCCAGGAGTGCTGGGGCACTTGTCGAGGTCATCGTTGACGCCGTCGCCATCGCTATCCTTCGGTTCAGGTTTCGCGATATTGATGGTGTTCTTTGCCGCCGGAGCCTGCTTGTATTCCTTCTTGCCGTCATCAACCGCGTTGTAGGTCACGGTGACGGCGTATTCCCCGCCCGCTTCCTCAGTCGGAGTACCGGAGATGACACAGGCTGTCTTGTTGTTGACATCGTTCCACTTGACGGTCACGCCCTTCGGCAGGCCGGTTGCCTGGCACTGACCCAGAGCAGCCTTGCCGTCGTTAGTCACCGATACGGTGATTCCCGTAATCGGTTCGCCAACCTTGCCGGTAATAGCGGGAGTATCTCCCAAGCGCGGAGCTACCGAGCAGCCGGTTTGCTTATCGACCTTAGCCCCTGCCGGAGTGTTGCGGCACTGGTCGACACTGTCGTCCACACCGTCCTTATCCTTATCGGAGTCAACAATGCTCACGTCGCCCTCACCCTTGACGGTACCGGTAATGTCGCTGCCGTCATCAACCGGGTCATAGACGACCTCAACAGTAACCTTGTTGGAGGTTTCCTCCGTGGGGGTACCCGAGATGACGCACGCCGTGCCCTCTGCGTTCAGCGCAATCTTCAAACCGTTAGGCAAGCCCGCAGCCTTGCACTCCAGAATCTTGTTTTGGCCCTCATTACTGATGGGAACCACAACGTCCTGGATAGGTTTGTCAATTTCACCATTCACATTAGGAACCGTATCCACCCGAGGTTTCACGGTACAGCCATCTGCGCCGACCTTGGCTTTAGCAGGAGTGTTGGCACACTTATCCTTGCTATTGGGAATGCCATCGTTGTCGTCATCTTTATCGCTGATGGTGACCTTGGCTTCACCAGAGGCGTACAAGTCGCCCTTCTTGCCGTCGTCAACCGGGTTGTAAGCCACGCCTACGGTGTACTTGCCGTCAACCTTTTCGGTAGGCGTACCGGAGATGACGCACGCCGTGTGCTCAGCATTCCACGCCACCCCTAGTCCTGCCGGCAGACCTTTGGCTTTGCAGTTCTTCAGGACAGCCTTACCCGGATTTTCTACCTTCACGGTGACATCGCTGATAGGTTTACCAACCTCACCAGTAATATCGGCAACACCGGAGATAACCGGGGCTACGGAACAACCCTTATTGTCGACCGTGGCGCCAGCGGGAGTTCCCGCACACTTATCCACATCATTGTTGTAGCCATCTCCATCGTCATCTGAGGGAGCCGGCTTCGTGATGTTAATGGTGCCGTCCTGAGAATCGCTGCCGGTCGAGCCGTTATCGACGGGCTCATAGGTCACCGTCACGGTGACTTTCCCGCTAATCGGATCGGTAGGTGTACCGGTGATTTCACAAGACTTGCCATCGGCAGACACCGCGATGCTCAGCCCCTGCGCCAAACCGGTGGCAGAGCAGGCAAACTGGGTGTGGTTCGGGTTATCCACCGGAATCACCACAGGAGTAATAGCCTGATCAGTTTTGCCTTCAATGGCGGGGACGGCTCCCACGGTCGGAGCTACGGCGCAGCCCTTCGCGTCAACCTTGGTACCGGCTGGCGTACCCGGGCAAGCATCGTTGTCATCGTTTACACCGTCACCGTCACTGTCTTTAGGTGCCGGGGGTTCTGTCGGTGTGGAAGGTTCTGCCGGTGTAATCGGATCCGGAATGACCTCACAGCCCGGCTGTTTATTCGGGTCGGTGCTGTCTGCCGGATAGACCAAGGTGCCTTGGGGGGTGCCGGGGCACTTATCAATGTCATCAGTTACGCCGTCGCCGTCCTCGTCACCGGGCTGGGGAGGCACAATGGCGATTTCTCCCTTGACCGGATTAGTGACCTTGCTGTCATTAGTACCGTCATCGACCGGGTTATAGGTTACGGTCACTTCGACCTTGCCCGTAGCTTTCGTGGTGGGGGTGCCTGAGATGACGCAGGCGTGTTCTGACGCCACGTAATCAATCTTTAGCCCTGCCGCCAAGCCCGTGGCGTGGCAAACCAAATCGGTTGCCTGACCGGGGTTAGCCACCGGAACCTTGACCGGGTCGATTTCTTCACCCACAGTGCCAACTACCTTCGGGAAAGAACCGACTTCGGGAGCGACGGTACAACCCGTATCGGGGTTGACTTTGGCTCCGGTAGGAGTCCCCGTACACTTGTCCACATTGTCAGGCGTGCCATCGCCGTCCGTATCGCCATACTTGACGATTTGCTGACCGGAGGTTGAGGCGCTGTCTTTCGGTTCAGACGCCTTGTTATCCGGGGAGTCATACTTCACGCTGACATTGACTTCCACCGGGTCGGTTCCCGCGGTCGGTTCGGTCGGAGTACCGGAAATCACGCACGCCTTGGCGGTTTCGTCCCAAGCAATCGTCAGACCAGCCACCAGACCGGTAGCCTCACACGAGACGATGGTGTTGTTGCCGTCGTTGGCCACCGGAACAGTAATCGGAGTAATTTCCTTGTCTACCGTCCCCTCAATCAGCGGAACCTTGGTGACCACCGGAGCCTTGGCACAACCCTTTTCGTCCACCGCAGTGTCCTTAGGGGTATCCGCGCAGGCATCGTCCTTGTTCAACACACCATCGTTGTCGTCGTCGTCCAGGCCCGGGTCGTGAATAAACACGGTCCCGTCGACCTTAAGTTCTTCTTCAGAAGTGCCTGGGGTCGCGTCAGCACGCTTGTCCGCGTTGTACTTGACATAGACGGTGGCATTGATGGGGGTGTCCAGCGCCACATCGGTGGTTCCGGAGATAACGCAGGCGCTTTGAGCCTGATCCCATTCCACCTTTAAGCCCTTCGGCAGTCCAGCAACTGTGCTTTCCTTAGGTTCAGCGAACACGCCCACACCTTGACCGGACGCCGGAGTCACGGGTTCTACCGCCGGGGCAGGTTCGGGTGCGCTCTGGGTCGTGGTCGAGTTTGGTTCGGCATTGGATTCAGCAGACTCGCTGGACGCAGTACTGCCCGCAGGTTCTTTGCCGGCACTGGTGGGTTCGCTGGTCTTTGTGGTTTCAGTCGGAAGGGTGTCCCCACCGATGTAGGTATCCGCTTCACAGCTGGTGATGGTCAGATTGCCGGTATTATTCACGGGAATAATCACTGGCGTGATGGGTTGACCTTTAATACCGGTTACCGCGAATCCCTTGCCCTGCGGATCGTTGATGGTAGGCGCAATAGCGCACCCATCAGCGTCTACTGTCGCACCTTTCGGGGTGTCAGGGCACTTGTCATCGTGGTTGTTGACACCGTCTTTATCGTCATCACCGGGTTTGGTGATGTTAATCTTGCCCTCAGCCGTGACAGTGGTGTCTTTACCTGCCTTATCCAGCCAAGTGGCGCTGACGGTATAAGTGCTGTCGACGTCTTTCAGTTCCTCAGGCACGCCCGAGATGACACAGCCACCCTTGTCCGCGTTATAGAAAATTTGCAGCCCCTTGGCTAAGCCCGTAGCGGTGCAAGCGACTTTGAAACCATCAGGGTTATTGAGAGGAACGACCTTTTCCGCAATGAGCTCATTAATGACTCCCTTAATTTCCGGCGCCTCTGCGGTGAAGCTCGGCGCGACCTTTTCGGGCTCTACGAACTCAAAAGAGTCCATCGCCATCAACGTGTCGCCCAAGTACAGCGATGCGGTGTAGGCGGTGCCGTCAACCGCATCAGCAGGAACTTCCATGGCACAGCTGCCGGAACCGGGTTCCACGCCGTCACAAGTTTTAACTACTTTACCGGCGGGATCAGTCCACACGACTTTGGAGCCGCCAGGGTGGACAGACTTACCGGTAGCGAAAGCAGTCACGGTTTCTCCGACCTTATTCGCCACGTACTTGTCCAGATTGATACCCACGTTGTAGTACGGTGTGACCGCGAAATGAGTGTTGTACCAGTGAGTGAGGTTGAAGGCCGGCGAAGCTGTTGGAATCGCAGCGGCAAACTCGTTCGGGGCATTCCACGCATTGTCGGTAAACGCAGAGTACGCCGGCATGACGGAACCCTGCGGATCGGTCACGTAGCCATAGACAAAGTTGCGCTGCGCGTCACTAAGTAGGTATGTCTTGCCGTCTACCACTACCTTCTTCTTCGTGAAAGTATCCTTGGAGAACTGGGCGACATAGTATCCGTCTTTGTCTACCGTGGCGGTGGTAGTTTCCTGGATACAGCTCGGATTTGCGGTAACCAATTCTTTCGCGGCTTTCACCCGCGCAATGTTGTCCGAGCCGGCTTCCTTAACACTCTGTTCAGCTTTGATGGCGCATTCCGGGGTCAGCACGGAGAAAACGACCTTGTAGCCAACAGCAAGGGTGTCCTTCCCGTCATAGTCTGGTCCAGAACCTACCGGAGAACCTTGCATTTCCAGCCAGACCCGGCCTTGAATGTAATCCCTGAACTTACCCCGTTCCTTATAAGGCGTGTGGCTGACCGTTTGCCGCTCCAGAGGAGCAATCATATATTCGGCAGGCATCTGGTAGCCGAACAGGGTCACGTTGCTGAAGTACTGCAAATCCACATATTGCGCACCCGCCCCCGTAACGGGCGTTTTCTTGTCATAGTCACCCATCACCCGCGGGTTACCACGAGGACCGGCGCTGGCATCACGAACCAGGACGACCTGTTCGCCAGTAATCGGGTCATTGAAAGGTTCAAACCACACCTTAATCTTGGGTCGCCTCGCCGCACCCGGAAGCATTACGTGATCTTTGCCCGCAGAGTCAGTCCACTTGGGCACGCTGAAAGCATAAGCGCCGTCGGCGGCACTGGTGTAATTGTTGTGAGTGGTGGCGTAGTAAATGGGTGAGACTTGACCATCCGTGTCCTGCCACCGCATATAAATCTTGGTTCCAGCAGGGACGGCGGTGTTTCCACCATTGTTCACCGCATTGGTGGACTTGTCCATAATCACCGCATAGCCAGAAACACGCGCCCCGCCCACACTATCCGTGGTGCCAGAGGTACCTTCTATGCCACCCCAACTCTTTAGGGGCCACGGACCATTGCCTTCAATAGCATCGGCATTGATGGCGGTAGCAACGGTAGTACCTGGTTTGGTGTAATCGGCTTGAGCAGCCATGTTGAGTGCTACTACTGCACCCAGACCGAGAGCGACCGCACTAAATACGGATACGCCCTTCTTTGTGTGTGTCACCCCGCGGGTAACACTTCTCGTAGCTGAACGACCCATTTTTATAACCTCCGTGTTAAATAGGCGACAGATTGAAAATCGCTTTGCTTATATGGTATTTGTTATTTTCAAGAAACTGAATGCCTTTTTTGAGAAAATTTAAATCATTGGTATAGAACATTGAAATAGCGCGGAAGAGTCGGCATTTAGACAAAGTGCAATTGTCCTAACATACTCTCTATGGAGAAAACATTTCAGGTGACAAATAATATCTAACCTGAGTTAATCCAGATAATAGATTTAGAAATGCTGAAATTATTTATGAATAAATGCTGAATGTCTCACAGGATTCATGCTAACGCCGATTGTCTATGAGTAAAGGCTGAGTAAAAAGCTGAGTACTCGCCCCATTTCGGCGTGTCCGGCTACGCAAGGAGAGACACTCTGGCAACCTCACCACCCGGACTTATGCCAAAACAAAACCGCAGCAAAGCCGTGGAGTGCGGCAACCACATTCCCCGCTACGTAAAGGGAAATGTCTGGCCCGGAGTTTGTCGAGCGTAAACTAACGGGGGCCTCCACGTGGAGGCCCCCGCTGGCACGAACCTCACTCCATAGGTTCGCTGCGCATCTGGAATTTCAATGGGCTGGCGCCCAGTTTGAGGTTTTCAATAAACTTTGGTGCCACAACTGCCGCAGAATTGCCCGTCTACCGGGGCATTACAGGCGGGGCAGTTTGTCGGGTGTGCGCCCTGAGCTGGTGCCCCGCCCATCTGGGCACCCATGCCCTGCGGGGGAACTGCCCCCATCTGGGGCTGGGGCATCGGCATAGCGCCAGGCATCCCGGGCTGCATACCCGGCTGCGCCATACCTGGTTGGGGCATACCCATGCCCCCGGCCATCATGCCCCCAGCCATAGGAGCCATGCCCGGCTGACCCATCATGCCCGGCTGCATACCCGGCTGCATCGTCCCAATCGGCTGGCCCATCGGAGCCCCCATGCCGCCAGCACCGGCGCGGAGCTGGGCGAGGGCCTGAATAGTCTGCTGAGCTTCTTGCAACTTTTGCATATCGTTACCCACCCCAAAGAACGAACCGCGCAACCGTACTTCGGGCCAGAACCGGTTGGTGGTGCCCACCACCATGGTGATGTCCGTGACTTCGGAAGGCATTCCCGCATCGTTCATTTGATCGCCGATGGAACGGAAATACTGAGCCATTCCCGAACCGTTGACGAACATATTGGCTGATTGGGAGTTCAGTTCGCCACCCATCGTCCCCATCATTCCCATGCCGCTGCGGAGCGAACCCCGAGAATCGCGATCATACTGGTCGGGGATACCGTCGTTGTCCTCATCGTCCGCGAAAGAATCGTAATGAATTTCCGCATAGAAATTACCCAGTTCGTTAAAGGCAAATACTTGGGCGTTGCCCTGCTGGTAGTCGCGCCCAATCTTAAACCGGAACCAGCCGTGGGTGTCGTCAAGTTCCAGGCAACCGCCGGTCCCAATCGAGCGGGTGACTTGGAACTGGGCGGCACGTTCTTTGTTTGCCTCGCGTAACGCCAGGTGTTCGTTCACGTCCGCAACAGTGCGTTGCTTCCACCCCGAGGACAGGTCGGATAGTTTTTTCTTGCAATCCCCGCACAGGAAGCCGTCTTGTAGCTTTTGTTTGGTGAGCATTCCGGCCTTTTGAGAACACAGCGCGCATTCTTTCGCATCAAATAAACCCATGATTTCCTCCTTGGTATTGACTCCCACTGCGGGATTCTCCACCCCTATGTTTTCAGCGCCACCGCCCAAAACGAACACCCAAATGGGTGAAAACCCGGACGCACCGCCCTTGTGACCGCTCAGACCCCTCCTGAAAAATGCCCGGTCGACACGAAACCGGCTGAGTTTTCACCCTTTTGGGTGTTAAATCGTCTAGATTTTTAGTGAAAGCTGGAGACGAATCAGCCGGGTTGTCAGCGAGGCGACCTGAGCGGACTGTTGAAAACACCGACATTAGGAGGAAAACATGGGCTTGATTCAGGCGGCAGCAGGCGCTATCGGCGGAACACTTGCGGATCAGTGGGTGGATGCCATCGCCGCTCAAGACATGGGGGAAGGTATCGTCTTTACCAAGGGCGTCCAGATGCGCCAAGGCGGGCGCGGGTCTAACAAGCGCGGCTCCGAGGACATCATCACTGACGGCTCTAAGCTGCTGGTTTATGACCGTCAAGCCTTGCTGGTTACTGATTCGGGCAAGATTGTGGACTTTTCCACCGAGCCGGGCGCGTACACGTTTAATTCCGGTTCGGCGCCGTCGCTGTTTACCGGGAGCTTGGGCGATGCGCTGAAAGAGACGTGGAATCGTTTCAAGTTCGGCGGCACTCCTTCCGGGGCACAACAGGCCTTTTACGTCAATCTGCAAGAGATTAAGGGCATCAAGTTCGGCACTCCTAACCCGGTGCAATACTTTGACAACTTCTATAACGCCGAGCTGTTCCTGCGCGCACACGGCACCTATTCCATTCGTATCGTCGACCCGCTGAAGTTCTATGCCGAGGCAATTCCGCGTGATGCCACGCTCGTACACATCGACGACATCAAGGAACAGTACCAAAACGAGTTCCTGGAGGCGTTGCAGGTTTCCATCAACCAGATGAGCGTGGACGGAATCCGCATTTCCCAGGTCACCTCCAAGATGAGCGAGCTGTCGAAGTATATGCGCGACGCTTTGGACGCCGAGTGGCTGCAACAGCGCGGTATCGAGGTTCAGGCCGTTGGTATTGCTTCGATTTCTTACGACGAACAGTCGCGCAAGATGATTGATATGCGCAATCAGGGCGCGATGCTCCAAGATCCCACGATTCGCGAGGGGTTTGTGCAAGGCTCCGTGGCGCGCGGTATCGAGAACGCCGGGTCGAATCCGGCGGGCGCGGGTATGGCCATGATGGGTGTCGGCTTGGGAATGCAGGCCGGCGGCGGTTTCATGGGGGCGGCTTCCGCTTCGAACCAGGCGCAGATGCAGCAGCAGCAGGCGGCGCAGCAGCAGGCGGCGCAGCAGGCTCAGCAGGCCGGGGCGGCGGGTGCTGCGGGTGCGGCCGGCGCGGCTTGGGCTTGCGATTGTGGGACGCAAAACACCGGCAAGTTCTGTTCTAACTGCGGTAAACCGCAGCCGGCGGCCCCGGCTGGGGGCGCCGGAGGCTTTTGCTCGAACTGCGGGGCAAAACTCCCCGACCCGAAACCAAAGTTTTGTGCAAATTGCGGAAACGCATTGGGTTGAGGGTGGAACCCTCAACCCAAAAGAGCGTTTCCGTAACAGCGTGAGACCGGCATAAAAGCAATGTCCAGTGGACATTGCGCCGGTCGAACACCAAACAGAAAACACGCATTGAGCTAACGGCATCCGCCGTTAGCTCAAAAGAGCGTTTCCGTAACAGCGTGAGACCGGCAAGCCGAGCCCTACCGAGCTTCTGCCCCTCCGGCCTTGTGCCAACGCAACAGGCCCTGAACACCGGACTCCACGACCGCCAAAGTGCGATAGAACCCGTCCTGGTTGCCATACCAGGGGTCGGGCACGTCCGCGTGACCTCCGGAAGAATACTGGTCGGAATACCCTGGCGACGTTTGCAGATAATCGCTGATGGAGCCGAAAGGCACGGTGCCGTCGAACTCCCGCCACAGGTGCAGTTTGTCGGCGCTGACCCCGGCGGAGACCATCATGCGCCGCAGAATGCGGGCGTGACCTGTGGTCATTGCTAGCACAAGGTCGGCCTCGCGTAGTTCCGCAGGGGTGGCGCGGTGGGCGAAGTGGCTGGTGGGCAGGGTATAGCCGGCTTCGCGAAGGACTTTTGCCGCACGCCGGTCCAGACCGTGACCGTGCTCTTCGTCTGAGGTTCCTGCTGAATATACGCGCAGGTCAAGCCCTTCTCTGGCGGCGGTTTCGCGCAGGACGATTTCAGCCATCGGGGAGCGACAGATGTTGCCGGTACAAACGACGAGGATATTCACGGGTCGATTGTATCGAAAGCCGCGAACGTGGCACTCTAGGGGCGACTGCGCCACCTGGGCGATGCTTGCCAGTGCATGGCAGTTTCTGGTGGGACTCATGGCGCGACGCGGATTTTCGGACCGGTCGCGATTTCTGATATTTCGGTTCATCTGTATAATTGAGGGGTTGCAAAACGCACGGGGTGTGGCGCAGCTTGGTAGCGTGCTTCGTTCGGGACGAAGAGGCCGCGGGTTCAAATCCCGCCACCCCGACTCCGGTCAAGGTAAGCACCTTGACCGGTTTTGTTTTGCCCGCGAAGCGGGCTAGTTGCGCGACACAGCCGCGTCGCAAGCTTGCTTGCGTAAGTGAGCTGGGCCGCGCAACGTAGCCGCGGACGCAGTCCGCGGCAAAACAAAACCGGAAGGTATTTGCCGCTTCGGCTAAGGGGCATGCAATCGCGCAGCGATTGCGAATACCCCGACAGGGTGTGAGCGGAGCGAACCCCGACGAGAGTACAGAAAGCCCCGGCTAAGGGGCATGCAATCGCGTAGCGATTGCGAATACCCCGACAGGGTGTGAGCGGAGCGAACCCCGGCGGTTAATCATTCGTACTTGTATGCAGGTAGCTTAGCGTTACCCCAGCAAGGCGAGGGGGACGATCACGATGCCGTCAGGGCAGCGGCGATACCGGGGTAGATAGTCCTCGGGAGCGTCAGAAATTTTCGTGAGCATACCGGGGTTTTATCAGCCTATTAGTCGTTTTGCCGAGAACCTATCGGTCGTTTTGCCGGAAACTTATCGGTCGTTTTGCCGAGCTGTTACCCAGTACTTTGCCGAGATAGCGCTGGTCGTTTTGCCGGTTTCATGAGGTGCCATTCGATATCACCGACGCTGTCTCTGAATTTGAGCTTTCTCGCATCTTGTGGACATTTAGCCAGTGAGCCTTTCGGTGCTCAGCAGGGCACAAGCGTGAGGCGGGAGACGAAGCCCGACAGGGGATGGCGAACCCCGAATCGGGAGAAAGCGCAGCAAGCCCTGGCAGCGGGGGGCATCGCCCCCATGTTTTATTGCCGTAACGGCCTAAAACGCCGGTGTACGTGAGAGAATGGACCCGATATCGAAGGTTTCCTTGTCGGTGTAGTTGAGGCACCTTTGCATACAATCCAAGTAGAAAGCCCACTTTCATGAATCGTAAATTTGTCGCAGTAGTATCTTGTCTGGCTTTGGCGGGTACGGGTGTGGGGTTGGCGCAAGCCGCCCCGAAGACGGATCGCATCGGCGGTATCGACCGTTATGATACGGCGGTGCAGATAGCGGCTCGTACTTTTACGGGTCATCAGGACACGGTTTATATCGCCCGTGGTGACTTGCCTGTAGATGCTTTGGTGGCGGGTCAGCTTACCGATGGTCCGGTCTTGTTGTCCCCTCTCGGTCAGGTAAACCCCCGCACCATGCAAGCCCTCCAGGGGTATTCCCCTAAAGAAATCATTTTCTTGGGCAAAGCCTTTCCGGCTTCTACTATCAATGCTTATAAGACTCCAGGCGCCCAGGCGTGGGTTATGGGCGGGAAAGACCGTCAGGAAACTTCGGCTTTGATTGCCGGACGGGCTTTCAATGGTAAGTCGTTGTATCACTTGTATGTGGCTGCCCCTGATGGGGTAGACGCGGTTGCTTCCGGCGCTTTGACTGATGCGCCAATCGTTTTGGCTTACCCTGACGGGCGTGTCCCTAGCGTGGCGGGTCTTCCCGCTGACATGGCACGGGTTTGTATCGGTGCAGCCTGTAACTATGTGTCTGCTAAGGAACGTGTGCAGGGTAAAGACCGTTTCGAGACGGCTGAACTGTTAGCGAAGCGGGCTTTCCCTAACGGTTTCACAAGGGCGTATGTGGGGCGTTCGGATAACTTTATTGACGCCGTGGTCGGCGGCACTTTGACTGACGCCCCGATTCTTTTGGTACACCCCTCTGGGCATGGTAATGACCGTATCAACGCTTTGAACCTCGCCCACGTCACTTTCCTAGGCGGACCTGGAGCGTTACCCGA
Source organism: uncultured Mobiluncus sp. (assembly GCF_947254095.1). GTDB lineage: Bacteria > Actinomycetota > Actinomycetes > Actinomycetales > Actinomycetaceae > Mobiluncus. The sequence continues at coordinate 28,370 of NZ_CAMYBV010000014.1, read as the reverse complement.
TAACGTCCTTACCCTAAAACCTCAACCCAAACCTACCAACGGTCTCGGCTTACCTTGGGCAGGCAAAATCAACCCGCTTTTCGCCGGTACTGGAGCATTCCAGGGCTGGAATTTCAATGAATACACGGAAGTCTATGATTGGGCTAGCGTAGCAGCGTTTTACGGTGCTCCTCGTGATATTCAGGACAATGCTGTGGTTGACTTTTTCCAAAGTAAAGGGATTATCCTATTTGGCACGAACCTTGTTTCTAGTGATGACTATAGGGTAGCTACAGTCATTTTCAACAAGAACTGGAAATTTCAAGATGATAACGGCACTAAGACCAACGACAATTGTCAAGGTGAGTTGTGTGGTATGACACCTCAACAGAGTGCCTTGTACATTCAGGCGCATATTGATGAGTTTGAAGTAGCTTTGGAGAATGCTATTCAGAGACGTTTACCTGAGTATCGTTTGAACCTTGACCGTAACCCTGAGCTTATTGCTCAGTATCGGGAATGGGCTTCGGGTATGCCTCGTGATGAGCAGGGATGTCGAGATTTGGGACAGGGTTCTTATAATTGTATTCATCATTTCTCAGGTCTTTCTAAAGAAACTATTACTCAAATCATGCCCTCTTATAGAGGTTCGGGTGTTTATGAAGGTATCATAGCTTCTATGAGTACGTCTGCGGGTAATTTCACTACTATTACAGGTAAACAAGAATATATTGCCAGCATTAAAGATATAGCAGATGTTGTCGCTTATCAATTTTTGAATTCTTCTAAAGGGCATTGGGCTTGGGTAGAGAAAGCCGGTCGTTCGGGTAAGTCTTTTGCATGCGGTGCTTCCGCTGTTGCTACACATGGTCCATGGTTCCGTCCTGATACTAACGGGGTTATGGTCGGAGAGGGTGATGTAATGATTTCTTGCGGTTCTTTGGATATGACTCGCGTGACCGTTTACCACTAAAATTTCATACCGTAAAACTCCCCTATCTCCCTATTCGGGTTGATAGGGGAGTTTTATTTGCTTTTTTACTTGTTTGCTCATCACAGTGTTCAAGATAGGAGTAAATGTATGAGTTATTTAAAGTACGTGGCTTCGGCTACGTTATTGTTGTCGTTAGCTGGTTTAGCGGGGGCGTCTCCTGCGCTAGCTAACACCACGGATACCCCACGGGGTACTGCTACCGTTAAGCATTTAGGCAGTGACACTTTTGATGTGGCTCACTCGATAATGCCAGGATATTCCAAAGTTTACTTAGTTGACCGTTCGGAGGTAGCTAAGTCAGCTGCGGTAGGTAGTTTTCAAGATGGCGTCAAGCTGATAGTGGATTCTAAGAATCCTCAGTGGCAGCAAGTCGAGCCATTGCGGCAGGTGATTGCGACATCTCCAAAGACTGCCAAATTTTCGGCAGCCAAGGTTACGGGTCAGGTAGCTGCGGACACTGTTAGTGTAAACGATGCTATCTATCACGGTAAGCAACCTACTGGGGATGTGTATCTTACGTCTGCTGCGGTAGATACTATGCTTACCCAGGCGAACATCAAGGGTAGCCCGATTATCCAGATGAATTCTGATGGTACTATCCCAGCTAATTCGTATACCAGTTCAGCTATTAACCTGTATTGCGTGGGTGCTGCCTGCAATTACAAGTCGGTGCAAGCCCTTTCAGCGATTCCTTTGAAGGGTCTGACTCGGTATCAGACCGCTTTGTACGTGGCTAAGCACGCCTATCCGCAAGGTTTTACCAGTTCTTACCTGGTTAAGGGTAATGATTTGGCGAGTTTGATGGAAGCGACCGCTGTTTCGGGTAAGCCTGTCCTGCTTTATAACTCGACTTTGAAAGACGCGTCTTTCAAAGAACCGCTTTCCAAGGTGGATTCGTTCGTTACAGTAGGTTCGCCGCAACACTTTGAAGAATCTCAAGTACTGTCCATGAAAGAGGGCGGAATTTTCTCCAATTCTGACCTGTTCGTAAAAGGTGTTGACTCGTTAACTGGGTTTACCCTAGACCTTCCGCATACTGCTGAGGGTTCAGTAGGTTTTGATAATTATTCATTGATGCGTGATGGCTGGGTTAATACAGGTCTGTTGCAGATTGCGTCTGACGGTAAAGCTACTTTGCTTTTCTGTGGCTCAGACATATTTGGTAACTGCACTAAGACCGATGCTGACTGGGTACGTTCCATGTTAGCTAAACTGTCTATCCCAGTGACCGTGTTTGGATAAGGGGTATTAACAATGACACAAACGATTTCTAAGAAACTCATTGCTCTTATTATTGCATTATCTGTCGCCCTATCATCTGCTTTGATTGCGAGCGTAGCTATTGTCAATAACCAGTCCACGGCTAATGCCGGTAACGTTATGATGACCCCTAAGATGCGTGTTGGTTGGCATGGGACTACTTACCGTTCCACCGATTGGTCGATAGGTGCAGCGTATTGTTCTCTTATGGACCACCGACCTGGTCCTGGTAATGGTTCTAGCCCCTCAGCTGTTCCTTACACAGCACCAGCTCCAACTAACTCTATTTACTTAGAACCAGACGGGACAGCCCCCAAGACTATTACCGACCCCAACATTATTAAGCAAATTGGGTACGCGATTGCCGCTTTTGGTTATGACCCGCCTGCTAATGACCCCTATCGTGGTTTAGCAATTAAACAAGCGATTTCTGTACTTACCGGAACTCCTTGGCGGTATGCTCAAGGTGGGCAGGTAAAAAATTTTGTTGATACAGGTGTTGTACATAGTGCTAGGCTTTGGGGTACTCAGACTTTGAGAATAAATAAACCCACTCTTAATTGGGATGGAGGTAAAGATAAAGGTGTTGTTGGACAAATGGCTTCTCTTTCCGCCCCTGGTGTTATAGGTGATAAACCTGGGGTTTACTGGATTCCTTGGGTCGGTATGACTACACACCCTCCCGTGGTAAAAATAACTTTAACAGGCGACATGGCAGTTAGCGCCCCAGGTAAACCCAAGGTATGGGAAATGCCGTATAACGAGCATTATCACCCAGATACTCCTATCGGGTTTGTGCGCACGGGTACGGGTCCATGGTCTTATAAGGTTGAGATTTCTAATGTTCCTGACAACACTTTGTTGGAGCAGTACCCCTTGTCTAAGGGTCGCCATTACCAGAATTTGCTTTCTGGTCGCCTAAAGAACCTCTCCACCGACAATCGTGGCGATGTACCCAACATTCCTCCTACTACAGACGTTTCCTTGGAGTTTTCCTCTGACATTTCGTCTAAGGTTATCGAGCCAGGCACTCCTTTCCACGACACTGGTCACGTTACCGCGAAGTCTAACGACCCTGCTGTGCCGGCTACTTGGCCTCAGCGTGAGTTTAACTGGCGAGATTCGGACGGCAATGCGCATACTTCATCGGAGCCGGTGCCTTTCCGTATCAAGTTCCATCTTTGGGGACCTTCGCAGACTCCTATCAAGGAGGGTGAGAACACTGGATTGAACAGGCTTTTTCAATTTGTTTCTCAGCACCCCGCCAGACACCCCAACCCATTTTTTGTCACTGGCTGAGGTATAATTTTGTATGCAATGCAGTCGTTGCATTCAAGGGGGGTGCGATAATGACAATGCTCACAGTGCGAGATTTGAATGAAGAAGACAAACGCCTGTTGCGCATTCGCGCGGCGAGCAATGGACGCTCTATGTCCGCAGAAGTCCGTGCGATTATCCATGACACTGTGCGTAAACCACTTCCGACCCCCACCCCACCACAGAATGAAAGCTGACCAGAGCACATGCTGGAACTGGGTCAATCCGTGGGTGGCGTAGAACTCGACATTCCACCACGAAGTTGACTCTCGAAATCCTGTCCGCCGTAGTAAACGCCGAGAATTTCAACCCTTCGGGCGACTACAGCAAAAGCGACATTGACTCGTCTGCGGAATCCAACTACTCTCAGTCCTGGCCTGAGGTCATTTCGCTGGATACCTACTTGCGGATTATCAGCAAGATTGTCGCAAAAACTCGATGATGGAATCGACAAATGCCTCGGCGCGTTCCGGAAATCCTGACCTCGTCTCAACCCAGGACCATATGTCAGCGAGCTGTCTTTGTGCCTGTGGAGAATACACAACCGCGTTCATTGCGCGGCGGCCATTTTCTGTTCTCTGGCCTCTTTTAATTGTTTTCTCAATTCCGCAGATGTGATGGCTTGGTCGGGATTGGCTCTCAATTCGTCGTAGGCTTCTACCACCTCAGTACGTAGCCACTGCTCCACTGCCGCATCGCGGGCGAACAAGGCGCGCAGTCCGTCTCGGATAACCTCGCTCTCGCTGGCGTATTCCCCGGAATCGACGCGTTGTCGTAAAGCCTCAGCCATGCTGTTTGGCAAGGTGATACTCAGTTGTTTGGTAGTACGCACCGCAACCCCTCCTTCAGTATGATTCAATCATATCAAGAAAGCGTTTTCGTCACATTCAAAACCGCGTACCCCCCGCGTACCCCCACGGCGCAACACGCACAAACCCCTGCAACAAAAACCCAAATCAACAGCCAAAAACGCACCATTTTCAACTGCCACCGACAACCTGAAGCATCCTGGGTTTTGTTCCTACCTGTTTTGAGAGGATTTGGGTATCGCCAAGTGGTATTCGTAGGAGTTTAAGGATCGGGCGGTGCGTATGCTCGTAGATCGCTTGGCTAGAGGGCTAACCCGCGGGGCTCCACTCGTTCTAGGGCGACTTATAGTAGTAATCGACAATATTCGCTAACCACGCGCATATACTGGGCGCGACTTCGAGCTATTTGGAGTCGCGCCCGTTGCGTGTGCGACATCAACGGAGCTAAGCACTATATGGCCGGTAAAGTCCTGCGCTAGTTCAAGGGTCTAGAAAACGCGTGTATCGTGTTTTGTAGGAGAGGAGGACAAGTGAAGCTGTACCGCTACGCCAGCAAGCACCCCTCTTTTTCGCGAATCGTTTTGGCTCTGTTGATCGGAATCACCGGAGCGATTGCCTACCTCGTATCCCAACCTCCTTCAGGCGCAAGTCAGATTCTCGGGCAGATTCTGGTTGGAGGAGCCCTCGTCGCGCTCGCGGCCGGTTACCCAGTAGCGCTGACTGTCAGCCAAATAATCCGTGCGGCCAAAGCGGGGAGTGGTAAGGATCTGCCGGTTCTCGATGCGGGTCTGGACGTTTGGACCCTGTGCGTCTCAGCAGTTTATGAGTTCGGATACCTAGGGTTCTTCAAAGAGGTTGTGCCTACTGCGGACTGGCACGTTCAACTGGTAAACTATCAAACTCATGCGCCGATTTACACGCGGGCATGGCCACACGTGCTGTTCATCTCGTTACTGTTCGTATTCGGGTTCCTCATTTTGCGCTTCAACGAGGCCAAGCAGTTGCCGCCCCTCGTAGTTGTGATTGCGATTGCGGGGCTCTATTTGGGTGTCGCGTTCGGCCTGGCGTGGACTATTCAGATCACAACCTTTGAAAAGGGCCTAGACGCGCTGTTAGTTCTACCTTTGCTGGCTGTGCTTGCGATTGTGGTGAAAATAGTTGCAATCCAAGTTCGAGCCTACGAAGCTGATGAAGACAGACGAGGCCGCATTGATGGCTCCTCTATATTGAGCAAACTGGATGCAATGGTGGCTGATGCGAAACGCTGGCCCCTTCTGGGGTTTGTAGCGACGCTCCCGCTACTTGCCGTGCTGGTCGGGATTCTAGCTTTGTTTGGCCAATCGCCGAGCTTAGTGGTGAGGGCGTTTACAGAGACCAGTGATTGGAACCTGTCACAGCAGGTTGCCCCGCAAAACGTGTATTTTGACGAACACTACCTTTGCACCGTGGCGGCTGGCGGACACCGAACGGTGGTAAAGCCGATTCGCATGGGATTACGTCATGGACGGCCGGTAGTTGTCAATCGCCAGTTGCTTGTGGCAAATGCGTTTGAGCAGATGCTGGAAGAGCGTGTGCCCAGAACCCATCGGGTTATTCGGCGCTTATATGACACGTATGGCTTCCCGATTGCCAAGCTGATCAGATCGCAGTGGGCGGCTGATGCTGTGTGGTTTTTGATGAAACCAGCGGAGTGGTTCTTCCTGGCCGTCCTCTATCTGAATGATCGTCATCCGGAAGATCGCATAGCCCTCCAGTACACGGCCTAACGGAGCCGTACACTTTTAACGCCCGTGTTTCGTGACCCAAGCACGGATTGAGCCAGGTTTCGGTTACTGGCTTTCTATGATCTTCCTGTTGGTTCAGCAATGCTGATCGGTTGTGAACTTCAGTAGGCAAGGCGGTCAGATACGGGTCGCATGACTGTAAAAGAGCTAATGTTTGAAGCCGCCACCCAGTTTTCTGGGAGACGGCTTCAAAGGGTGAAATGCTATTCGCTAGACAGTCCAGTAGGAATCCTTACTGGCGCGCTTTGCGGATACGTGAGCCGATCGCTCCCACCGCAAGGCCTACGAGTGCGATCGCAAGGTAACCCCAAATATTATCGCCACTGGTTTGAATGTTCTCTGGCGGTGCAGGAGTGTTTTCTGCAGTTAGAACGCTTTTGGTGTCGCGGCCAGAGATAATGTTGTCGATCCATTCGGCGGTGCCTGCAACTGTGGTGATTGCAGCACTAGGGGAGGGAAGGTCCGGATCCCCATTGGCAGTTCCAGCGGTAGCAAGTCCCGCAAGCTTTCCGTCGACAAAGAACGGGCCACCAGAGTCACCGCCCTGCATGCCAGCTCTAGAAACTGACTGCACATCCAAGATAGAGGTTTCGATCCTAGGCTGTATGGAGTTGTCGGCGGGGACTTCCGACATCCCCTCAGGATTAGACTCGGTTTGGCCAGTTTCTGTCATTCCAGGTTTTGACTGTGGAGCCTGTGGCGGGGCAGTCTCTGTAGACGCATCAGCGCCGGTAGGTGCCTTGGAATCGGAAGGAGTTTCGGGAGCACTCGGCGTGTCAGAACCGGAAGGTGCGCCACCTAGTAGCTCTTTGACAACCATTTTGGCCATTGGTAGCTGTCCAGATCGTGCCATTGACGAGCTGCTACTCCAACCGTAAAGAGTTCCCGTCTGCCCTGGGGCTGGAATATCGTGGGAGATTTTTGCGGGGGTTGCGTTAGTGACTTTTTCAGTCAGGTGAAGTAACCCTGCGTCAGATGTGGGCGAAAGAGCCCAGGAATCAGCGTTGTAGACCTTTCCAGCGATGCGTGCCTGGGTTCCTTCATTGTTGACCGACTCTAGACAGTGGCGGGCTGTGAGTACCCACTGGTCGGCAACGAGTGTGCCCGTGCAGTCACCAAAGCTACCGATTTTGCCCATTTTGAGCGCAGCAACGGAACTGCTTTCCGCATTATCGGGCGCCGGATCTCCATATTCGAGCGCGAGAGCCGGAGTGGCAGTCATTAGAAGGACGCCGCTGGCAATGGCAGCGACCGAAAAATGTGATTTTTTCACGGTTAATTCCCTTTCCTAGAAGGAACAATGGCCTTGATCGTGGTGGCAACGAGTTTCTCAGCAGGACCCTGTCCTACAAACTTCTTCCAAAGGCTGGCTGCGACGAGGAAGAATACGATGAAACCGATTGCTGACAAAGTGGAATGCAACGCGACATTTTGCTGCCAGTAGAAAGCGGTGAGAATGTGCAGAATGTAAATGGTTAGCGACATTGTTCCCATGGCAGCGAAAGGGTAAACCAAGGTTGAAGAGAGATCGCCTATGAGCACACATAGGTGGATCACTACGGCTGCAACGGCAACGGAGAGGATAATCTCTCCGGCAACACCGGTGTGACCGGTAAAGCTGAGCCAGCTAGGAATGTCTGGGTCAAATCGGAAGTAGATGCCGATACCAGCTATGACAACGCTGATACCGGTTACGATCCAGCTCAGTCGAGTGTTAGGGTTGCTGTTCTCATCGGGGTTGCGCTGTAGTCGGCCGCGCAGGTACACATCGAAAAGAAGCATGCCACCGATGAAGTATGCAATCCATGCCAATAGCGGATAAATCTGTGGCAGTTCGATGGGGGCGTAAACGATTGTTGCGGCGATTGTGGCGGCAATAAATAGACCGAGCCTCCACCACGTTCCCAATGCGGGCATCCAGAAAACTAGGATCATTACCAGGCCCATTACGATGAGGACCACTTGAATCTGTCCACCCACGGGCAGTAGTGCCAGGCCGATGAGGATGATTAAAGCGCCTCGGGCTATCAGCCGCAAGAAAGTGGTGCTGGTGTAGTTTCGTCCAATAATCATCATCGTCGCGCCGGCGATGATGGCAAATAATGATGCGGGTAGGCCAGAGAGTATTACTTTGGTACTCCAAAGTAGCGAGGCCATGTGGATAACTATCATTCCGATGATAGCGAGTGAGCGCGCTACATCAAGCCCCACGATTCGTGAAGGTTTAGACACTCAGTTTCCTCCTTTACTAATACTGAAGCGTACTGGGTTTTGTTTCGTTTCTTATACGGGGGTCAGTGAGCTGACCCGGGTTTGATTATACATATCGATAATGTCGGCTGCAGTGCGGAATCCGAGCGCTTCGTGTAGGCGCTCATTGTTCCACCAGTGCACCCAGTTCAGCGTGGCGAACTCAACCTCTGTCAGTGATGCCCAGGGGTGGGAGTAGATCAACTCAGCCTTGTATAGGCCGTTGATAGCCTCGGCTAGCGCGTTATCGTAGGAATCACCCACCCTCCCCGTGGAGGGCTTGATCCCGTAATCAGCCAGTTTCTCGTTATAGGCAATACTCGTGTACTGCGAGCCATGATCGCAGTGATGCGTAAGATTCACGAGAGTTTCTTTCGCTGCCTGGATGGCTTGCTCGAGCGCCTCCAGCGGTAGAGCCTCGGTTTTCATTGAGGATCGCGTCGCCCAGCCTACAATCTTTCGGCTATAAACATCGGTTACGAACGCTGTATACACGAACAATCAGCAGCCAACCGATCAGAAAGCAACCACACCGCCCGATCATTAAACCCCTGAGAATACCTCTTAGACATATCCCTAATCCTCTCAAAAACAAGTAGGAACAAAACCCAGTACGCTTCAGAACAATGGAGACAAGAAAACACGGTCAACGCTTAAACCACGTGGACCTAATTCTTAGGCCGCCCCAGCGTCAACCCAAACTTTGTCAGAACGGCCTGACACCCCGCTTGCTATTCCGTCACTAGGGTAAACGATCTACTTGTGGCGCTCGACTGCCCCGGACTTACACCGCCCACCGATTCATGCTTCACAGGTTCACGAGGTCTTGCTTGGGGTAGATGATGGCTTTTTCGATAAATTCTGGGGTGGTGTGAATCATGTCCCAGAAGTCTTGGATGGGCGGGGGTGAACCCGCCGTTGCTGGTGGGACGCGAGCAAGTCTTGGCAGATTTCGAGCCAGGCCAGCTCAATGGGGTGGATATGCCGCAACGTTTCAGTGGGTGACATGGTGGAACAGAACCAGGAACGGGGTGGCATATCAGGGTCAAGCACTTCCTCTCCGGCTTAATCACGATTTTGGGCATCAGGACCGGTGCCCAGCACTTCGGTCGGTAGAGTCAAAACACGACCAGGGTTTAATGGTTTCGCACTCTCGGGTCACGGTCGGTGCCAATGACTCCAGTTCTGTTCTCAATTCGGTCCGCTTGTATCACAAAGATTTTGGGTCCCGGGTCCTTACTTCGGCGTTGGATAGCCTCTAGCTGAGATGTCAGAATCCCGGCGAGTTTGGCCATAGTCATGTTCGCGTTTGAGAAAGTAAAATACACCAATCGGTTACGCACTACGGCATCAAATTCCACTGCATTCCGCATAATGCGGGAATCCTTGGTTAATACAACCCAGCCTTTCTGACCACACAGATTCATCCACTCTACGTCGGTAACGGTGGATCCCAATTTTTTACCGTAGTAGTCGGAAAGATACACGACATCAAGCCCTGAGTCACCCAATACATCCCTGATAGTCTTGGCTTCTAAACAGCGGTCTATGAAAAAGGTGGGCATGAGTCAGACATTCTCTTCATGCGCACATAGCGAGCTGTTCAACCAAACCTGGATCAAGGCCGTATTCCGCAGCAACTGAGGCATATGTTTCCCCGGCCTCTAAGAAACCCATGAGAGTTCCCACTGCCAGACCGGAGTCTTTCAATGTTGGGACCCCGCCGTTAACCTGGGGATTTACACTCACGTGCACGCCACCATAGCGCAACGTTAAATCAATCTCTTTCGGGGTGCGGCATTCATCAAAGAATGAGATGCGCTGCAAATATGATTCAATGACTTCCGTCATCACGGTTTGACCATTGCGCGCAACAACGAGCTTCATGGCCTCCCCGTCCGCATGCTCAGCGTATTCGTAGAGAATCTCGGCACCATCGGTATAGAGGCGTTCTGAAAGGAGCGCATGATCATCATTTAGCTTCTGACGCAACGCCTGTACCGCAGGTCGTATTCTCTGCATACTCAGACCGGTTTTACGAAATGCCTTTAACATCGTGGCCTCTGCAATTCCCACAAATGGAATTGAAGGGGATCGGCGCGGCCGATTCAACCGCGTCACAATAGGTTGGGTCTGATCCAAGGGAGAACCCCACCGGACAGTAGTGTTTTCAGGTAATCCCACATAACGGTCGACCTCAATAGGGAGGTACAAGCCCGTTCGATAAACGAGCTCTTCAAGATTCACAGTTTCCATCATTTCCCCCCTTTTCTCACGTTTCTATTGTAACGGTACCAGCCTATGCACACTAGGTTGATTATCAACGCTTCAGCGGGCGAAAATGCGCCGCAGAACCATTTTGAACCCCCTGCAGGAAAACCCCGATCCCCGGGTCGGCATTGCTGGCGCGGCCTAACGGCCCGGTAGTCAAGCGGCACGTGGCTCGGCGGCTCAGGGGGCTAATGTTCTGCGAGTGCAGCCTAGGCGGCGACCAGCTCGACGATGTAGGCCACCGGCGGGCAAAATACGCGCCAGGGGGTGAAAGGCGAGGTCCCCAGGCCGGGGCTGACGCAGACGCTCATGCTCGCCCGGTCCGGTTCCCCAGTTTCGCTTTCGCGTCCGGGGTGTGTATCGGCTTGCCACTCGAACAGGCCGGAGGCGAACTGGGGATCCAAATCACAGTTCGTCACTAGGGCGTGACCGCCCGGCAAACAGACCTGCCCCCCGTGCGTGTGCCCACAAAACACCATGTCAGTGCCATCTGAGAGGAACTCATTGAGCACTCGCGCATAAGGGGCGTGGGACAGTCCCAGGCGGACGCTGCGACCGGTGGCCCGCAAGTATGCATTGGAAAAGCCGCCCTCACCGCCGCTTGTGACCCCGGCTCTACCCGACCCACTAGCGCTCGCCCCGCCCTGGTGCGGTCCGTCACCGCTTGTGACCTCACCACCCGCGACCTCGCCGCCTTGACCGCTCCGGCCCACGGCAACGCTCGAACCTAGTGAACTCGAACCGCCGGCCTCAAAACCAACATAACGGTCGCGGCGCCCGTGCGGGTCGTTGACCCCGCTAAACTCCAGGCGCACCCCGCGCACATCCAAGCTGCCGTTCGCGTTATTGAGGTCCAACCAGCCGGAATCAGCCAACAGTCGGCTGAGCCGATTGCCCTGACCAGGCTCGCCGATTCGTTTGACGCCCGCGGGGCCCGTCCCGGAGGACTCGCTGGTACTCCACAAATACTTCAAAGGATTACCCACGCGGCTAGCAAAGAAATCATGATCGCCGAACACGTAGGCTCCCGGCACTCCCGAATCAATAAACGGCTGGAGCGCCGGAGTCACCAAATATTCATCCCCATAACTCGACGACAGCATATCCCCGGTCAAAACCACCAGGTCAAAGTCCGTTCCTGCCCGTTTAGCCAGTTCCCGCAACCAGCCGACTAAGTCCTCGCGGCCGCGATAAAAATGCGTGTCCGACAGGTGCAAAATCCGCAACCCCGGAAACTGTGGCGTGCCCGCCACCCCGAAACGCGGCGCTGTTGCCTCCGCCTCCGGCGCAGCTACGGAACGCAAAGCCCGTCCGGACACGGGAACCGTCACATGACGCAGCTGGTAGGAGCGGGAAGCACGTGCAGCAGTCCACGCCACGGCTCCTGCCGCCAGCGCCCCGACTTTCATTACGGTCCAGGTCCGCGTCCACGAGGAGGAATCCATAGGGTCTGCCTTCACTTTCCTTGTGCGCCGTTTATTTTGTTAGTTATTGTGCCGGGGGTGCGGGCTGGGCAGGAGGCACCGGCTGGGCGGGCGCTGGAGGCTGCGGGGCAGGTGGCGCCGGAGAGTTGGCGCCCGGATTTGCTCCGGGGTTCGCCCCGCCCTCGCCGGGGGTGGTTCCCGGATTACCTGCGCCGCTTCCGGGGGCCGCCGGGCTGGCCGAATCTGAAGGCGTCGGAGTGGGACTCTCCTCAGTCTTGGGCTTGTAGCCCCCGCCCACAAACACGCCGGTAGAGCCCAGATTCACTTTCGGCAGGGGCTGGACCGGAACTCCCTGCAAGGCGGCCGTCATAAAAGTTCCCCAGGTCGGGGCAGCGATGGAGGAACCGTAGAGGGAACCGTAGTAGCGTCCCCCGATAGTTTGGTAGCCCACCGGGATATTCGCGTTCGCGTGCCCGACCCACACCGCGGCCGCCAGTTGGGGAACGAAGCCCACGAACCAGGTGTTTTCGTTATGGTCGGTCGTGCCGGTCTTGCCCGCGGCCGGGCGGGGAATAGCAGCGGACCGCCCGCCGGCATGCAGAACTCCCTCCAAGGTCGCAGCCACTTTATCGGCCACGTCGGGGGTTAGAACCTGGTGACAGTTCGCGTCTGGCACATCGTAAGATTTCCCGGAGGAATCCGTGACGGAAGTAATGCCGATGGGATCGCAATAGACTCCGTGGGCGGCAAAGGTTGCGTAGGCATCTGCCATCTGCAGCGGGGTAGCGGAGCCGGCACCGATAACGAAAGAGGGGTTTGGCTTGAAGGGCGAACCGTCAGGTTCGTTCACCCCCATCTTGGCGGCAGTTTTCGCGATGTCGCACAAGTCCAGTTTGCTCGCCATGTTCGCGAACACACCGTTAATGGAGTTCGCGGTGCCGGCGGCAATCGTCATCGCGCCTTTCTTGGAGCCGCCGGTTTCGGAGAAGGTCCAGGTGTTGGCCAGTTCCGGAGCGCAGGAAATCTTCCAGTCTTTGGCGGGTATGCTGTAGCGTCCCCCGGCTTGGTCATAGCCGCCGTATCCATCGATATACCACTGGGTCAGGGTAAACACCTTGAAAGTCGATCCGGTCATGAAACCGGCAGAACCGCCGTGAGCGTAGTCGGCATTGTAAGAGTTTTCAGTCACCGCGTTGTTGCCCGGGTCGACACCGTAGTTGGTGTTTTGGACCATGGCTTTGATTTTGCCGGTGCCCGGTTCGACGCTGGACAGGGCAATCTTCACGTCAGAAGGGTCGCCCACCGGGATGCGTCCGGTAATTGTGCTGTAGGCGTCATCTTGAGTTTTCGGGTCGAGGGTAGTTTTGATGTTGAGCCCGCCGCGCAGCAGCAAGCGTTGGCGTTCCGCATAGGTGGCGCCGAACTCTGAGGAAGAGAGGATTTCCCCTACCACCCAGGAGCAAAAGTACGAGGCGTTGCCGGCCAGCCCACACCCCTGCTGCTGGTTCGAGACATGCAGCAGTTCTGAAACTGGTATTGACTTGGCTTTTTTGGCCTGTTCCGGGGTGACGTATCCGTCGCGAGCCATCGCGTCCAGCACCAGTCCCTGGCGTTTGGTGGCGGATTCGGGGTGCGCAATGGGGTCGTGTCCGTTAGGGGACTGGGGAATTCCCGCCAGCAGGGCAGATTCGGCGAGGCTGAGGTCTTTGGCAGGCTTGGAGAAATAGTGTTGGGCGGCCGCTTCTACCCCGTAGACTGAGGGCCCGAACTGGGCGATGTTCAGGTAGCCCTCCAGGATTTCGGACTTGTTCATCTTTTGTTCCAAGCTCATGGCCAGTTTGGCTTCCCGGGCTTTACGTTCCAAGGTTGCTTCACTGGCGGATTCAATCATGTCCGGATTCCCAGCCACACGGCCCTGCTCGATGAGCAGGTTTTTCACGTATTGCTGGGTCAGGGTCGAGGCGCCCTGTAGGTCGTTGCCGGCCAGGTTAGACAGGATAGCTCGGCTCATACCCTCAATGTCGACACCCTGATGTTCCAAGAAACGCCGGTCCTCGATGGCGATAACGCCTTGTTGCAGGGTTTTGGCAACTTGCGCCAGAGGGACGACGATGCGGTTTTCCGCATAGAACTCGGCAATGGGGGTGCCGTCAGCAGCGGTGATGATGGATTTCATGGAGGGTTGCGACGTGGTGAAGTCGGCGGGCAGGTCGTCGAGGGTTTCGGCACCTTTCGCGCTGACGATGGCAGCGGCGCCGACCACGGGCAGGGCCAAACCAGCGGTGAACACGCCCGCGACCGCGCTTGCCGCCACAAAAGCTACCAAAAGGGCGAGTACTCGCGATTTACGGGTCTTGGACAGTGCGGAAGTTGTACTGGCTGCGTCATTTTTCCCCATAGCTCAATTCTAAAGGTCGGGCACGGTTCTTTCTAAATTAAACTCAGGCAGCACGACCTGAAAACGTCACCTGACCGCTTTTGGGCAAAGGTTTTTCACACCCTTGGTGATGGCAGGAGAAAGACTCATTATGCTCAGGGTAAAATGTGTCCCGGAAAATTTACAAAAAATCACCCTTGAAATTCCTTTGACCGGCGGCTAAGGTGTTAAAGGCAAGCTGGCTTTCGAGAAAGAAAGATTCATATGTCAGTCAATGGAGACCAAACATGGGCAGCTAAAGCACTGTGTGCAGATTGCCCTCCGGATCAACTTTTTGTCCAAGGTGCAGCCCAACGTGAAGTCCGTTCTATGTGTTACGGATGCCCCGTCCGCTTGGAATGCCTAGCCGATGCGCTAGATTCCCGCGCTTCTTTCGGGGTTTGGGGCGGTTTGACCGAACGGGAGCGTCGCGCCATGTTGCGCCGTTATCCCGAGGTGCGTTCCTGGGAAACTTGGCTGCGCGAAGCCGATGATGCGCTAGCGGCGGAGCTGCGCACGAAGCACGCCCCCCACGTGCTGGCTCACGTTCGCGCCTCGCGCCGTCCAGCAGCGCTCTCAAAGTAGCTTTCACCAGTGTTTATGTTCCAAGGGTGAGGCGGCCGGTTTCCGGCTCGACCCGCCACGGTTTAGGCTGAGTTCATGACGAAGTGGGAATACTTGACGGCACCGGTGATGGTGCACAATACGAAAGCGATTCTGGACCAATTCGGCGCGGACGGTTGGGAACTGGTGGCGATAGTGCCCGGGCCGGGCGGCGGGGATTCCCTGGTCGCTTACTTCAAACGCCCCTTGGCGTAGCTCGGCGTCGTCTGCGAGGGTGCCGCGTTTGTTCTACGAGGCCCGATACCGCAGCCGCTCCTCATTCATAATGATGATTGACCTGCGCTTTTGAATGATCCAGCCACGGGCGATAAAGTCTGCCAGCACCTTGTTGGCCGTCTCTCGGCTGGCTCCGGCCATTTGTCCTAACTCCAGTTGAGTCAGTCCGTGCGGTAGCCGCACCCCGCCGACAGGGAAGGCGGATCGAGGCGAGTTTCCGCTGCTTGTGACCGCGAAGGAAGGTGCCATTTGTCCTGACATTTGCCCTCCGGCGGGGCTTTCCTCGGTTGGTCGGGGCTGGTTTGCGGTTTCGGCTTCCAACGGTTGTCCGAACCGCTCCATCAGTTCCAGCAGCGCCGCCGCGATACGTCCCGGCACGTCCACGTCCCGCAGAGCCATAGTGCGCTGGTAGAGCAGCTCGGTTTGCCGGTTCAGGGCGCGCAGCAGTTCCAGGTGCAGTCCCTGGTGTTTTGCCAAGTATTCCCGGGCATCCGTCACTAAGACCCAGTCCAGGTGTACCGGTTCCAGGGTGGTCGCGGTGGCAAACCAAGTTCGAGCTGCGGTTTGTCCCGCTGGACGGTGGGTACTGTGAGGATTCTCATTTCCCGATTCCCTGGGCTGTTTTGCTGCGGCGGCAGAGCGCTGGACAGAGTCGGAATCGTCAACGTCCTCCACGGGGTTGTCCGTGAGGGCGTTGAGGCCGAACGTGTCGGTTGGTCCTAGGACTTCCAGCAGGTGATCACGGCCCATCGTAGTCGCGCGGGTCAGCTTAACTTTTCCCGAGTGCAGGTGAAAAATCCGGTCTTGGACGCTGCCCTCGGCGGCCAGGCGAAAACGTGAATCCAAATCGGCCTCACGCGCTCTGGCGCCCAGTCCCGCCACCACCTCGGCCCATACTGCGCCAAGGCCTGCTAAACCGCTGTTTTGTGCCACCGAAGACTTCCTCGTCTAAACTCTGGATTGCCGCCTGGGGCTAGGCGTTTTCGGCGCGAGCCAAAGCCTTGTCGGCGATTTGGTCAACCCGGCCCTTGCGGCGGGCGGTATGTCCCACCACGCCAATCATGATGAGCAGGACGCCAATCACCAAGAATTGTCCCGATGCTCCGGCCGATTCAATGAGGTAACCCAGCACCTTCAACGCCATCACCGGGCTGTCCTGCATTCCCTGCAAACTGGTGCCCACCGCACTTTTCATCGCTCCCGGAACCACCACGAAGGCGCCGCCCAGGAGGGTAAATAAAATTCCCGACACGAACATTCCCAGCGAGGACAGTCGCACAAAGCTCCCGATGACTATGACCGCCGCCAGACCCAGAATCAGGAAGGCGAGCCCTTCCACAGAATATTTGCCCGTGTCCCAAGCAGAATGGTTTGAACCGTAGAGCAGTCCTCCCGCGTGGCGCAGGAATGCCCACGCTAGGGGCACCCCGATGAGGCTAATCAGCAAGGACCAGGCGTGTGCCCCGGCCCGGCTGATTTTCGCCGGTTTGATGGAGGCTCCGGCCAGCATCGTGGATTCATTGAGTTTTTTGTCTTCGTTACCCAAAAGTTCTGGTTGACGTGGTTGCCATTGTGGGTCGACATCTTCCGGGATTTCGTTGGCGGCGTCTGTCGGCGCCGCGCCTGCCAGAGGGGCCGCTTCGGGTTCTGTTCCCAAGAGGGATTTGCGACGCACCACCGTAGTTTCCAGTTCCTCGGCGGGTTGCGCAGGCGCCGTATCTGGAACATCAGAGTCAACCACGTCAGCAGGAGAATCTTTAGTTTCCGCCATAGTTTCTTCGTTCAAGAACGAGGACCAAGCCTGAGTGGAAGTGTCACTAATCGAGTCAGGTTCCGGCTCGGGTTCCGGCGCTGGGGCGTCTCCCTCCGGCGCGGGAGCCTGCGGGGTAACCAAGTTTTCGTTGTTATCTGAACCAACGGTGGTTGACTGACCCTCGGGTTCGCTGTCCTCAACCGAGTCGCTCACTGGTTGCTCGGCAATTGGTTCAGTCTGCGGGTCTGCCTCCGGGTCGATATCGGAGTCTTCGCCGGACTCAGCAAAAGCCTCAGCCCAAGCCTTGGCGGCATCAACTTCCTCGTCCAAGGTTTTATCGGCGTCCTCGGACGCGTCACGCAGGTAGTCAGGCAATTCTGCCGGCTGATTTTCTTCGGTCACGGGAGTCTCCCTTCGTCAGTCACCTCGAAAAACACGTTAGCGCACGAACCCGGCCAATCTCACCAGGCGCGCTGGGGAAAACCGAAGAAAGCAACGAAAAAACCGGGGCAAAACCCCTTGTGAACACCGTGGAAAAACCGGCTAGGACTGGACGGCGAGGTCCGCCTTTTCGTCGCGTTGCCCGGCTTGCCGGCACCACCACAACGTCAAAGCGCACGCAATCAACACAAAACCGAAGGTCGTCAGCGGTCCGCCGGAAACGTGCATGGAGGCGGTGAGGTGATCGGAAAGGAACCTGACCAGGCGTTCGGCCCACCCAGAAGTTGAGGCCTCGCCGAAAGCCAGAATCATACCGGGGATAATACCGCAGGTCACGCCCGCAAACAGTAAGCCGGCGGCGGAGCGGGAACCCGAATAAACCGCTATAAACAGCATGAGGATGCCCAGAATCGGCAGCCCGTAAGTCGCGACCGCCGGTAACTTGGACAAATGTCCGCTGGCTCCGGTGATGATCGCCAAACGGTCATGCAGCGGAATCAGCGCCAGCATCCCCGCAATCGTGCAGATGACAGCTGCTAGAATCGCCAGGATATGGTACTTCAGACGTGACGGCGGGGCAATGGGTGCGCCAGGTTCACGGTCGTTAATTTCGCGGAGCTGATGCTCCTGCAGGGCAAAGTCCCGCCCCTCCAGATAGGCAATCTGAGACGCCAAAGATGCCCCGACCATGACTATTGCCATGGTGGGGAATAATCCAGACGCCGTCAACGTGGAAACCCCATCGAGGAAATCCCACCACAGCGAGTACTGCGAGGCTCCTGTCAAAGTGTCGTTGTGGGTGGCGACCAAGCCGCGAATCGGGCTGGCCAGGACGGTCAGCAACACCGGCCAGAGCGCGGAAATCGCCCAGGATAACGACGAATAGTAGCCCGTGACCACGCCGGTTATTGACAGCAGCGCGGTTCCGGCCAAGATTTCAAAAATCCCCAAAAAGATGGCGACAGCTCCCGCGCCGTAGCTGGCGTCCATTACGGTTTTCGTACCCCAAATCAGGAACATCATCGAGATGGGCGCCACCAGTAGGCCGGTGAGAATCCCGATGAGGTTAGCGCGCAAGGTGCTGGGCGGAGGGTTCGGGGCTCCCGTTTTCGCTAGGGTACGAGACTGATCGCGCAGGTAAGCCAACCGTTTCCAGGTGCCGGGGCGCTTGGCGGGTGCCTCCGGGGGGGCGGGTTCGGGGCTCAAGTCCTCAGGGACCTGTTCGACTTCGTTTTGAGCTGCGGCGGCAGCGAGCTCGGTCCGCCAAGCTGCGGCTTCGGCCTCATCGATTTCTTCTTCCGGCAAGGCGGTTGGGACACCAGCGGCGGTCGGAGTCAGCGAAGTCGGGCGGGGCTGGACGGGTTGAGCCGGCTGGGTTGATTGAGCGGGCTGGGTTGGGGGAACAGTCGAGGGCACCCCGACTGCGGGATTTGCCTGACCGGGTTGAGCGGGCTGGGTCGGGGGCACAGCCGGTCGAGGGGTCGGGGCGTTCTGCCCCGGGGGAGTCACCAATCCGCGCCGCACCGCGGAGCGGGACGGCAACACTCGTGGCTGCACCGTTTTTTGGCTCGAAAGCCGGGAGGGAACAGGCGGATTACCAGATGTTTGCGCAGGCTGCAAGGGATTAGCCGGGACCTGCGGGCGGGCATGAGGAGGCGCCGGTTGCTCCTGGCGGCGGCGCGGCGAGCCGCCGGCCTGCCCGGGAACCGGATTCCTGGGAGGCTGCGGAAGGTTATCGGACACCGAGCCATTGTATAACGCTGGACTACAGCGATACTTAACTTCCCCAAAATTGGGTCAAGTTTTAGCGGTTTTCCCAGCCAGTAGCACATTTCATCAAGTTATCCACAAGGCCGCGATTTCGGGGTTTTCCACAGGTAAAAATTTTTCTGCTTTTGGTCTGCCGTTCGGGGACGAAAACTTAGGGGCATGGTCAAAACCTCCAAAACGGTGACGCTGCTGTGCGAACCGCACGAGAAAGCGTGGCGGGAGCAGCTCGAAATGCTCGCCACGCTGGCGGGCGCCGATTTGCGGGTCACGGGGCCGCAAGACTGGTCCGGGACGCGGCTCGGCCCGGTCTTTTGCTCTACCCAAGCGGCCGCCGCCTGTCCAGGCCGGCTCGCGGGGGGAACCTACCTGGTGCGCCTGCAAGGCGAGACTAGCGGAGGAGCGGAGGCTGGGCCCGCTCTGGTGTTACCCGCTGATGAACGCGAAGTGCTGAGCCTCATGCTCCAGCAATCCGGCAACGCTTTCACCGTGGCGGTTCGCGGCCTGGTGCCCGGAGTCAATACGACGGTCATTGCGGGGTTGCTGGCGCGCGCCCTCGCGGTGGCGGCAGAGGGCGAAACCGGTAGCGAACACACTCGTGAACACACGCGAGAAAGCGGCCGTAGCCGAAACAGAGGGCGCGGGGGCAGCTATGCGACCTGTGGCGACTCTTTTGGCGATAGCGAGGGGCACAGCGGCACTCCCCCGGTTTGTTGGGTGGACTGTAGCGGCTCCTACCTGCCCTTGGACGCTTGGGTGGAGCCGGTCAGCGGGGCGGATTTGGATTGGAACGCTTGGCAGGTTTCGGGTCAAATTCCGGGGTTTCGCGCCGCGGCGGGACTGCCGACGTGGGAAAACGTGGCGTTGCTGGGCGGTTCGGGGTCCCTAGACCGGGCCGAAACTGTTCCGGGTGTGCTGCGCGATTTGGCGGGGATTTTCCCCTGCCTAGTGCTGGATTTGGGTTCCGGAGCGGGGGCGCCGGCGCTGTCCGGGGCGGGGATGTCGCAAGGGACAGTGGGGGCGGATGCTGTCGTGTGGGTCGCGGATTATTCCCGGGCGGCGCTTCTGGCTTGGGAAACGCTACCCCCGGAGTTTCCCTGCCCCGCACACCTCGTCGTGGTTCCGGGCGGAGGTTTGCCCCCGCGTCAGGCCCGCCGGGCGTTGTGCGGAATTCACCCGGAAATCGCTGTTTCTGACTGGTCCTACTCGGCACGGATTTGGGACAGTTTCGGCTGTGACGGGCTCATCGCCCCGCTACCCCGAAAAGTGGCGCACCTCACGGAAAACCTCGCGGCAAGCCTGCTGCATCTGGAACAAAGGACACGACGATGAACATTAGTGAAATGCGACGCCTGGTCGCGGCGGGTTTGGACCCGGCACAGGCCGTTTTACAGACGGCTCCGGCAGCCACCACGACCGGAGAGTTGGCACAGGGCGCCCGCGGGCTGCGTCAATCCTTAGAGGGTGTCGATGAGCCGCTCGGTTCCCTGCTGACCCGACCGGGAGTCACGGATCTGCTGGTCAACGGCCCCGAGGAGGCTTGGATAGATGCCGGTGCGGGTTTGGAAAAAGTTCCGGATTTCTGCATGGGCTCGGCGGTGGCGCTACGCCGGGCGGCAGTGCGCATGGCGGCCGCGGCCGGACAGCGGCTCGACGACGCGACCCCGATTGTCGATGCGACCCTGCCTTCGGGAGTGCGTCTGCACGCCGTGTTACCGCCGCTGTCAGGGGATTCGACCGTGATTTCGTTGCGGGTGCCCAGTCCGGTAGCGCTGCCGTTGGAGGCGGTGGTGGCGTCCGGCATGGTTTCCCCGTGGCTCGCTGAGGTGCTGCGCCGGTTGGTGCAGGTGCGGGCTTCGGGGTTGATAACCGGGGCTACCGGAACGGGAAAGACGACTTTGCTGGCGTGTTTGCTGGGGTTGGCGGCCCCGGATGAGCGCCTCATCTGTATCGAGGAGGTTTCGGAGCTGCGCCCGGCCCATACGCACATGGTCCATTTGCAGGCGCGGGGTGCCAATGTGCAGGGGGCTGGCGGAGTGTCTTTGTCTGATTTGGTGAAGGCCGCGATGCGGATGCGCCCGGATCGTTTGATTTTGGGTGAAGCCAGGGGTGGCGAGGTACGGGAGATGCTTTCCGCGTTGAACACGGGTCACCGCGGTGGTTGGGCGACGGTTCACGCCAACTCGGCGCTGGAGGTGCCGGCGCGTTTGGAGGCTCTGGGAGCTTTAGCGGGCATGAGCCGCGAGGCTTTGTGCGCTCAATCCCTGCCGGCTTTCGATGTCATCGTGCATCTGCGTCGGTTTCGTAATCAGGACGGGCGGGTGCGTCGCGCGGTGGTGCAGTTGGCACGTCTGGCTCGCGGTTCTGATGGGGCTTTGACGGCAAGAGCGGTGTTGGATTTCGATCCTCAGACCGGGGCGGTGCAACGGTTAGAGGGCTGGCGAGATTTTGCCGCCCAGTTTGAGTTGCCCGAGCCACCATTGGACCCCGCGCCGACTGTTTCCCCTGCGGTAGGCTCCCCCGCCACCGGGGCGGACACGCCCAGCCGCAGCACCGACCTTGTGACCCCGAAACCTGAACCCGCGGACCCCGAACTTGTGCATTCAGACCCGGAAATTTTGCACCCAGAACCGGAACTGGTGGAAACGAGTCGGATTGCCGCCCCGACACCGCCACCGAAATGGCAAGTTCCCCACCTGGAATGGAACCCTGTGGGGGCTCGTAATCAGGTGCCAAACCTGTCCGCCCACGAATTTGCGGGTATTCAGGGGGTGCGCTGATGGATTCGACACAGCTGGTGACCGTGGTGGTGGCCGTGGTTCTGCTGGCAGGCGCGGGACTGTTAGCAGGGATGGGTGCGCGCAGCGGGCGTGAACCGCAACCACGCGACCTACCCTCCCGCGCCGCAAGGGGTGTTCGCGGCGCAAAACGTTCGGGAGGCGCAGCGCCCTGGCGTGCAGTGTTCTCCCGGCGAAGCAGGCGCCCGGCACCACAGGGGCTGAGGGATTTGGACGTGGGGCTGCTGTGTGCGGAAATCGCCACCCGTCTCGAGGCGGGAGCCAGTATTGAAAATGCCTGGGCCACCACCTTGCATCGCTTGGATGCGCGCCTGGATTTCGCCGCGATACAAGCCTTTGTGGCTCATCCGCGGCCGGGACTGCGGGAACGCTTCGTTTACTTGCGGGCGGGGCGAGCGGCGGAAACAAACCCGCTGGCTCGGGTGCGCCACCCTCAGGCGACTGCTCAGGCCTTGCGGGGCATGTTGATTGCTACCCAGGTAGCGACCCAGGTCGGAGCCCCTTTGGCCGAGATTTTGAATCGGGTTGCGGACGGGATTGCCGCCACGCTAGAGACCGCGGCGAAACGTCACACCGCGCAGGTCGGCCCCAAAGCTACCGCTCGCCTGCTGGGGGTGTTGCCTTTGGCGGCGCTGGGAATGGCCCAGTTTATCGGGGTGGACGTCATCGATATGGCTTTTCGAGGCGGTATCAATACCTGGGTTTTCGTCGTCGGTCTGGGTCTGATGGTGGCGGGAAACCTGTGGTCAGCAGCCATGATTCGCCAGGCTACCGGCAGCCCCACGCCGGGCCTCGATCCGACCTTGGCGATGGATATTATCGCGGCGTGTCAACAAAACGGGGTGTCTTTAACATCCACCCTGCAAGCTGTGTCCGTCGCCAGCGAGGAGGCGGATTTGGCGGTGGTGGCGCGAATGCTGCTGTTGGGGGCGGACTGGGATGAGGCGTGGGCGCAGGCGGATACCAAGTGGATTGATTTGGCCAGCGTGTTGCAGCCGGCGTGGGAGGAGGGCGCGTCCCCGGTGCCGCTGCTGGTGCGCGGGGCTTCGCGAACTCGGACCGCGGAGATTCACCGGGCTTTGGACGCGGCGGAACGTTTGGGGGTGCGACTGATGATTCCCCTGGGGGTGTGCCTGCTGCCGGCGTTTTTTGCGCTGGGGATTGTGCCGGTGGTGGTGTCCACGATTGAGGACCTCATTTCATGAGGGCCGAATACAGACTTCCCTTTGTCAAAACACAAGGGGGTGCCAGTTCGTCACCGTGACGGCTGGCGGTCACGCGGAAAGTCCGCGAGACAAATTGGAAAAAGGAGAAAGAAAATGAACAAGATTAGCGCACTGCAAACGAAGGCACTGTCTTTTTGGGCTCGTCTCAAGGGCGAG
Organism: uncultured Mobiluncus sp.; assembly: GCF_947254095.1. Lineage (GTDB taxonomy): Bacteria > Actinomycetota > Actinomycetes > Actinomycetales > Actinomycetaceae > Mobiluncus. Next base: position 4,885 of record NZ_CAMYBV010000014.1, on the reverse strand, counting down.
GAGGACGGCATGGCCACCGCGGAATACGCCATCGGTACCTTGGCGGCGGCCGCTTTTGCGGGTCTGTTGCTGATGATTATGAAAGGCGGCGAGTTGAAAGGCGCACTGCAGTCCATCATCGAAGCGGCTTTGCAGGTCTGAACATGATGATGAATGTCGGGAAAGGTTGGCGTCAACAGTTCTGTTGGCGCCTGGTACGCCGCTGGCTGGCTCACGGGCGGCGCCTCAGTTCGGAAAACGGGATGGTTACGACCGAGCTCGCGCTGACCTTTCCCGCAGTCATCATGATTGTGGTGGCGTTGGCTTTGACCGGGGCAGCCGGAATGGCCGGCGTCCAGGTCAACGCGGCGGCGCGAGCGGCTTGCCGGTCGGTGGCGATTGGTGAGGACAGCGCGGCGGCGGTGGCAGCCGGCAATCGGTTGCTGGGGGGAGCCGGAGGTTCGGCTGGTGCGGTGAGCGTCAGCACCACTGGCAAGGACGTGCAGTGCAGCGCTACCAAAAAAATGCCCGCGATGCTCGGAATGCTCGGTATGAGCGCAAAAGCGCAGGCGGTGATTCCTCGTGAAGATTCATGGTGAAACCGCCGGTCAGGAGTCGCTCCGGGAGAGACTGCGTGAGGAGCGTGGCTCGGGAACGATTATGGCCTTGGGGCTGATTCTGTTGGGGCTGGCTTTGACCTTGGGTTTGGCTCAGGTCGGAGTGGCTGCGGCTGGTGCCACTGCCGCTCATCAGGCCAGTGATTTGGCTGCCATTGCGGGGGCTACCGCGGTGTTGACCGGTGGGGACGGTTGCGCGACCGCCGGCGAATACGCCACCAAGAATGGTACTCACCTGGAGTCTTGCACGGTTTCGGGGTGGATGGTGACCGTTCGGGTGGCAAAACCGCTGAAAATCGGGCTGGTGGCGGAGGCGCCATCGACATCCCGGGCCGGTCCAGAATTCTTGGGCTAGCCGGTTGGGCGCGCGGTTCTGGCAGATCTGGCCACTAGCTTGAGGCTCTGGCAGATCTGGCAGGATTGGCACTCGGGCAGAGCTGGGGGACGGGCAAGCCTTGCGAGTTTGCCGGTTCTGCCGGTCATAACAATAGGCGTGGTCCTGGCAGGTCTGGCAGTCTTCGCCGGGCGCGCGCTCAGCTGAGGCTTTGGCGCACCCGCGCGGCGGTGCCGCGCGCCCAGCCGGTCGTGGCCACCACCGCGATGATGGCTACCGCCGCCCCCAGGGCGATGGTGATGTACCAAGCCGGGTGGGCGGCCTCGTGAATGGGCAGGCCGCGCGCCACCCCCAGGTTCATAAACGCGCCGAAGCCCGCAATCCCCAAGGACATGCCGATTTGGCGGGCGGTGGAAGTCGTGGCGGAAGCGACCCCGGCCTGGCTTTCCGGCATGGCTGCCAGCACCCGGTTCGTCACCGGCATATTCGTGAATGCCAACACCACACCTGCCAAAGTTGTGGCCACGAACAGCAACACGACCGGGCCGGTGCTGTTCAGGGGCAGCAGGCAAACACCCAACAGCAGGGTGCCGATGCCGGCTACCAGGAACGCCGCGCGGTAGTTGCCCGCGGCGACGATACGTCCCGCCGCCACGGCCGCGATGGTGTTGGCAAGCGCTAGGGGCAGCATCATCAATCCGGCCTGCAATGGGGTGAAACCGAGGTCTAGCTGCAGGTAGAGGGCAAACACGAACATGAAACCGCCGTGGGTAATGAAAACGAACTCCATGACGGACAGGGACCCGACGAAAGGAACGGAACGGAAGTAACGAAAATCTAGCATCGGCCAGGGCGTGTGGGTTTCTCGCCACACGAAACCGAGGGAGGCCGCCACAAATATCCCCGCCAAAATCCACTCGCGGAGACCAAAAATGCCTTCCCCGAAGCTGATGATGTCATAAGTCAGGGCACCCATGAGTACCGCGGTCAAAATTTGGCCGGGAATATCCAGACGGCGTCCGGTTTCATCACGCGATTCGGGGACTTCCCGGATGATGCCCGCCAGGGTCAACGCCAGCAGCGGGAGCGGCGCCCAAAACACGGCGCGCCAATCGACCCAGGTCACCAAGGCTCCAGCCAACACCGGCCCGGCGGCTAAACCGACTCCGAGCAGCGCATTCCAAAACCCGATGGCTTTCGCGCGTTCCACCGGGTCGCGAAACACGTCGTTTATGACCGCGAGGCTGATAACCGGCAGCATACACGCCCCCAGCCCTTGCAAACCGCGGCCGACTATCAGCACCAGCGGCACCCACGCGGCGGCAGCCAACACGGTGCCGGCCGTGAAAGTCGCCATGCCCACAATCATGGTGCGGCGGCGTCCAAAACGGTCGCCCAAAGCTCCGGTCACCATCAGCATGGCTGCCAAAGCGAGGGCATAAATGTTCAACGACCACTGCAGCTCCCCGGTGCTGGCGTGCAAATCCGCCCGAATTGCCGGTAGAGTCACGTTCATTGCGTTCAGATACAGCTGGGTACACACGACGGTCATCGAGCACACCAACAGCACTCGTTTGCGCCGCGCCGGCGTCAAAGCGTCAGCATCATTCTCAGAAGCCACTTTGCACCGTCCCTTCGCTGGCCTCCCTTAGTCTAGCGTCTTTACGCCCAGCGCTAATCCGCCCAAAAGGTTGAGTGCCGCCCGGTTCGTACCGCGGTGCCGCTCGCCTAAAAATCCGGTGAAATCACAGGTGGACGCGGTTTAGGCGCAGGGAGTTCAGCACCACCAGCACCGAGCTGGACGCCATGAAAGCCCCCGCCAGCCCCGGATTCAACATCCCCGCGGCCGCCAGGGGTATGGCCACAATGTTGTAACCAAAAGCCCAGGCCAGGTTCTCTTTGATGTTTCGCAGGGTGGCTCGAGACACGTTGATGGCCTGGGTGATGGCGCCCAAACTGGGGTTCACCAGGGTGATGTCCGCGGCACCGATAGCCGCATCGGTGCCGGTGGCCAGGGCAATCCCCAGATCGGCAGCGGCCAGAGCGGCCGCATCGTTGACACCGTCCCCGACCATCGCCACGATTTTCCCGGCGTCTTGCAGTTCCCGGATTGCGTCGACCTTGCCTTCCGGGCTGACCCCTGCCACGACCGTTTCGATTCCGGCCTGGTCGGCCGCTAGGCGTGCCGGTTCGCTCTGATCCCCGGTCAGCAGGACGGTTTCGATACCGGCCGCTTTCAGGCCGGCTACCGTGTGTGCGGCTTCGGGTTTGACCGGGTCGCTGAACGTAAACACGGCGAGGGCTCGCGCCTGCACCAGGTCTCCCGCCACCGCCGCGGTACTGTTTTCAGTGCGCCGGCCCGGTTCGGCCGCGGTTCCCGCACTGTCCAGCAAACTGGCCCCGTACCCGGCCTTTTCGATCTGCGCAATCAGGGTTTCAGCCGGGACATCCGCGGTGAGCGTCACGGTGGCGATTTCTAAGGGGAGGTTCACCGAAGCCGAAACCCCGTCAAGTTTATTGAGCCGCTTTTCCACTCGGGCCACGCAAGACGCGCAGGTCATCCCCGTGACTTTCAAGGTCATTTCCGTGCTGGCCCGCTCCGCCGACTCCTGCCCGTTACCGGCGGGCTTGCCTGACAACACCGGGGAGGCGTCCCCGGAAACTTGTGAAGACCAGTCCGCACCCATAGCCAACACCGCCACGGTCCGGCCTTGTGACTGGGCGGCCCCAATCGCCGCACCCACGTCGGGGGGAATGTCCGCGCCCATCGCCGTGAGCCACTCCGGTTTCCCAATCGCATAGGCCACGCCGTCCACGAAACCTCCGGCACCGCGCCCGATGAACGTGGCGAACCCGGTCGGGGCACCGAGTCCGCTCCCGCAGTCTCTCGCTTTTGCGGCTGCGACCAGGGCTTTTCCAATAGGGTGGGGGGATCCGGCCTCCAGGCTGGCCGCCAACGCGAGGGCCTCGGTGTCTCCCAGCGACTCCATCCCCGCGGGTCTCGAAGCGGACACCGTCACGTCCTCCAGGCGCATTTCCCCGCTGGTCAGCGTGCCGGTTTTGTCCATGACCAGGGTGTTGATGCGCCGGGTTTCCTCCAGAATCTGGGGGCCTTTCAGCAGGATGCCTGCCCGGGAGGCCCGGGTGGACCCCACCAGCAAAGCCATCGGGGTCGCCAACCCCAACGCGCACGGACAGGCGATGACCAGCACTGATACCCCGGCGGTGAAAGCAGCAGGGAACGGCTGTCCGTGTCCCAGCCACAGCGCGAAAGTCAGGACAGCCAGGACGATTACCACCGGAACGAACACTGCCGACACTCGGTCCGCTAGGCGGGAAACCGGGGCTTTCTCGGCTTGAGCGCGGGTCACCAGTCGGGTGATTTGGGCCAGTTTCGTCTCTGCACCAACTTTGGTGGCCTGAACGACCAGCAGGCCTTGGACGTTGATGGTGGCCCCGGTCACACTATCGCCCACGGACTTTTCGACCGGGATGGGCTCGCCGGTCAGCATGGATTCGTCAACAGTGGAGTGTCCTTCAAACACGATGCCGTCGGTGGCGATTTTTTCCCCGGCCGGTACCAAAAAGTAGTCCCCCGGCTGTAGCGCGGCGACGTCGACAGTTTCAGTTTCCCAAGGCGTGGTCGTGTCACGAGGGTCGCCGGGGCGGGTGACGCGCAGGGCCTGTTTTGCCCCTAGGGACAGCAAAGCGCGTAGCGCCGAGGTAGCCGAGGACTTCGCCCGAGCCTCCAAATACCGTCCGGTCAGCAAGAATACGGTAATCATCACGGCGGTTTCGAAAAAGATTTCGCCCCCGGAGCCTGTTTCGTGCGCTGCGGCGAGCGGGTTCAGGCTCATGTTCATGGTCATGCCGATACGGCCGGCGGGAGTAAAAATCAGCGCCCCCCAGGAGTACAGCGTCGCCACGCTCACCCCCAACGCGACCAGGGTGTCCA
>NZ_CAMYBV010000013.1 GCF_947254095.1 uncultured Mobiluncus sp. | reverse complement strand
CGAGATCCTGAGATGTCTCGTGGGCTCGGAGATGTGTATAAGAGACAGACCCGAACCCGCTATCTTGCGCAAATTCGCGGGGTATGCGGGGGGTACGCACTGGTATGTGCTGACGATGTCACAAGCGCGGTGGGTTGCGTTGGGACTTTCACAAGCGGGGTGGTTACAGCGTGGTGGCTGCGCCTGGGCTGGTGACATCACAAGTAACGCCTTACCGTGAAAATGCCTTGCACACTTATGAAATACATAATACGATATATATGTCGTACATAATAGTGGGCAGGAAATGCAGTGGAGATATACATAAACGCCCGGATTGCCCAACGCCACCCCGACATAACACCGGCGATGGTGCGCGAAGCCTGGAACACAACGTTGAGATGTATCCCCCGAGAGACCGACCCTGTGCAATGGGTGGGTGTAGGAATCGCTGATGGAAAACTCATTGAGTACATCGCGATTGAGAATGATAACGAAACTTGGCATGTGTTCCACGCTATGAGAGCAACCAGGAAAACATTGAGAGAGGTAGGGCTGGAAAAATGAATTGGACTGCAGCAAACGGTACGACCTACAGCGATGAACAAATCGAGCAATGGGCCACCGCCCAAGAGACCGAACCCGAGTACACGGGCTCGCATCTCGCTCCCTCCAAGCCCGGCAGGCCCGTTACAGTCGGAAAAAACGCCCAACCTTTCACAATTCGGTTGGACGAAGCCCGGAGAAACAAAATAACCGCCTTGGCCAAAAAATTGAACACCACTCCCAGCGGTCTGGTGCGCGACCTCATCGACGCTATGTAACCAGAGCCACCTCGTGCCGGGGTGTGCTGACGATGTCACAAGCGCGGTGGGTTGCGTTGGGACTTTCACAAGCGGGGTGGTTACAGCGTGGTGGCTGCGCCTGGGCTGGTGACGTAACAACGGGCTGGGCGCCCGCGTCGGCGGCCCGACTCGGCAAATAAAGTCCGCCAACTAGCGTGAACCTGCGTCACCTGGTGTGGACGGCCCGGCCAACCGTTCCAACTCGGCAAATAAAGTCCGCCAGCCGACTAAACCAAGCCGCGAACCCAGCGTGGGGATTACACCTCCACCAGATGATATGCAATCCCCAGCTCGTCATAGAGCCGGAGGAAATCCTGGGTTCCCATAAACAGGGTGGCGCGGTTGTCGCCCGGATGGAAGGTGAAAATTTCCTCCTGCATCATGGCTTTGTCCAGGTAGAGCTCGACCGAACGGTGGCCGGGATCAATCATTCCGAGGGGTGAAACGACTCCCGGCTCCAGGCCGAGGGTCTGAGCCAGCAGCTCTCCAGACCCGAACGACAGGCGGCTTTCCCCGACTTCGCCGGCAAAACCTTTCAGGTCAATCTGTTTAAACTCGTCTGTAATTAAAAGGTACGTGCGTGTCTTTTTTCGGTTGGTCAGGAACAGGCTCTTGGTGCGCACGCCTTCGTGGCCCTCGATATATTCGTCCGCCAACTCGATTGTCGTGGCCGGCGGGTGTTCCACCAGCTTGTATTCGACGTCGTGTTCCTGCAGGGTTTCCAGTATTTTGCTGCGTTCCATAGGTTCCTCCGTCTGGTGTTATGCCTGGTGAGAGGGCGAAAAAAATGACCCACCGGTTTGCGGCGGGTCTAAAGGCTTTTGCTCACTGTTCTAATCAGCGCTGACCTCTACCATGACCTGTTCGTAGTCGCCGTAGGAGATCTCTACGGGCTGTACTTGAGTGTTTCCGGTCAGTTTGGATTCGTGGTCGGCAGCCTGAGCAGGCAACAGGGTGCTCAAAGCCACCACCATGGCGAGCGCCACCGCGGCCATCATGCCCTTCTTTTGTGTCTGCATGGTTCCTCCAAATTCAATCCCGGCGGACCGTTGATTACCGGAAAGTCCAGCGTCAACGCCGCTACATACACAACTATACCCGATTTTCAGGAAATTACAAGTTGTTTTTCTAAATTCTTTCACCGGGATTTTTCGGGGATTCTTGTGGGTTTCTGGCCATATCAGAGGGTTTTCCCGTTTCATTATCTGAAACTGGGGCCTCGTGTAGGCTTAAGGAATCCTGGAAATGTCTGGTCGGGTTTGGGGGTCGCGGTGGCGGGGTTGTGGGATCCGGTGTTAGAGGTGTTTTCACAAGGTCGGTGCCGCCGCGCGGGTGCTCTGGGTCCGTTTTCGGGAGCAAAAGCGCCGGTGGGAGGCTTCATTCTCAGGTTCGAATTCGATTTTTAAGTTTATTTTCAGGTTCGCGAGAAAAACTGCGGAGATTTGCAGAAAACCGCCGTTTTTACTGTTTATTTGCAGTTTTGGAACCCCGGTTCGAGGTGACAAACTCAGCTTTGGATTCTTAGAGGGCGCTGAAAACTGCCGCTAATTTTCGCGAAATTTGCCCGGTTAAGCTGAGTTTTCCTAAAGCAATACTGGGGTTTACCGAACGACTCTGGAGTGATAGTCAGATTGTCAGCACAATCCTGGAAGTACTCTTGGAGATAGCTGGGAAACCTGGTATTCTTATCACTGTATATAAGCAGGTGAAGTGTCCCCAAAAACGGGTCAGACCGAAGAAATGGCTAACAAATGGAGGTATTTGAGCATGAGTGCTATAGCCAAGAAACCGCGGCAAAACCAGCCCGGAAAGCCCACTTTGGTGAGCTTTAAGCAACAGAGTAAAAAGAGCCGGAACTGGACCGCGGGGGTTATAGCTTCGGCTATCGCCGTGGCGTGGGCCGTTGGCGGCTTGGTTATGCCCTCCCTGGCGGCGACTCCGAGCGCCCAGGCTTCGGTTCATCCCACGGTGACCGTTTCACCGAATGCACAAATAGATATGCAGAAGGATAAAAGTAAACGGTTCATACTTGCTTACACTGGTCACTTGTTCTCGACCAAAGACCCGAAGGAAGCGGCGGAGCACTACGGCGAGACCGCCCAGGTCGGGGATTTCACGGCTCAGTACCTGCCCAAGGAATGTATTACCAAGGCCGATCGCATTTCGACTTGGGGCATACAGAAGGGCACCCCACAGTGGGATCGTGGCGATGGTCTGGAACAGGTAGCTCCTGACCGAGGCAAACTTTATGAGACGCCACTTGGCAAGGACATCGAAAAAGGTTTTGGTGCGTGGGTTATCTTCCCCGGTGGCTCCTCCACCACGCTGCCTTTTAATGCTTCTGGATCTTCCAACCAGGCGGCTACCTCCAGCCGTTCCGCTGTTTCCTCTGTTGACCCTGCTGCAGAGGAAGATACTCTCACTCTGAGCTTAGATCCAGTCGAAGGCGAGACGGCTGATACCGGCGCGACTCAGGCGCGTATTTTTGCTCAGACTTCCGACCCCTCCGGCGACCCGGCTACCTCCACCGAGTCCACCGGTTCGGCCACTACTCCGCAGCTGCCTGCCAGCCCTGAGGAATCCTCCCCAGCTCTAGAACTTTCTCCGGAATCTCCCGCGCCGGCTGCCGTAGGAGCGGACCGGGGTGCGAACCCTACTCCCACCCAGACGGCTACTTCCGGCGCGGTTCCTTTCGCTTACAAATTTGAGCCCAAGATGAAAGAAATTAAGCTCAAGTTTGATCCCAGCGTTGATAAAGACACCGCGATTGCCGCCTTTAATAAACAGGTTGATGACGCTAAAACCGATGTATTGAATCAACTTGACCAGTTTGTGGCTGCACATAACATCGACGCTGCCACCAAGGCAAAAATGGTGGATAACCTCGACGCCCAGTTCGACAAGCTACGTAAACAGGGTTTGGCTTGGTTCGAGGAACAGTACAGCAAGACACCCAGTGTCTCTAAGTTCCCCGGCATTCAGGCTTGTGAAGAAAACGGACCTATCGTCCCGCTCGGTTCCTTTGTCTTGGTTAAGGACTGGACGGCACACGTGAGACATGGTCAGACAGATGTTTGGAAATGGGCGAAAAAGTTCTTCAATGGTCAAGGTACAAAACAGCAGGATATTGAATTCCTGACTATTTACCCCAGCGACAAAACCAACTCATTTTCTGTAAACGGCGTTCCCAGTTTCTGTGTTGAACCCTTCTATGGATCTCCCGGCGGGCCCGCTAATGTTTATACTGACCCATCAAAATCAACAATCTATTGGGCAAAGGAACATCCCGAAAAGGCAGAAACGATTAAGGCTCTTGCCTGGCACTTTGCCAAGAATGGCCAACAACATTGGGGCAAATACCAGAACGCAATTTGGATGGTTATTTTTGGTATAACCGATAATGGCCGCGCCTGGGATGCGGACAGTAAGCAATGGGGTAATGCCGCTGATACCGATGTTAAGACGTTGATTCAGCAAGCTAAGGCGGCGTATGAGAATCGCCAGGATCCAAACGTAGTCAAGGCCTTGGAAACCATGCACCTCGACCAGGAGTCCCTGGAACCGGCTAATGACGGCACGTCCCTATTGACCGTGAAGTTGAAAGAATACGACCCAAACTCGGCTGCAGGTAAGGCTATTGGCGACAAGGTTTTCCTCAAGGTTGAGGGTGCTACAGATCAAAACGGTAAAGCCATCACCCAGATTAGCTTGAAGGACGCGGTCAATGGGGTGACCCTGAAGATTGCTAACCAGAAAGCGTTTAAGATCTCTTTCGCAGGTTCGGTTGAGAACGTCGAGGATCCTTACTTCGTTGATGCCCCGACAGGGGCTACCCAAGGTCAGGTAGCGGTTTTGACCAAGACCATCACTGTCTCCGGGGAACTGGAAGTGTCATGGACCTTTGTTCAAGAGCCGAAGCCTTCCATTTCCACCATCGCGAAGGTGAATGGCGCTGACTCGATGCCCGGTGGCGCGGAAACCGCCACGTTCTCCAAGGCAGATGAAGTCATCACCCTTACCGATGATGTGAAGTATAAAAACATTCCCGCCGATACCGGTTCGATTGCTAAGTACCTGATTGGCACCCTTAAGAAAGTTAGTGGCGGAGTCGCCACCACGGTATTCACCCAAACTGCCGACGCCAAGTTTAGCGGTGAGGGTATCGTGACAGGTCTGTTCGAACATAAGGTAAAGGCCTCTGAGGTTAAGCACGGGGATTACTTCTATTACGAAGAAGTCTTGGCGACTTCCGACCCGAAGTACGCCGGCGGTGGACAAGTTAATTCTGCCTATGGCAAGCTCAACATCATCGCCCAGCACGTTGGCGAGAACGCGGATCAGACCGTTAAAATCGTTAAGAACAAGGCCCAGCTGACCCTGTCAAAGGAAGTAGAAGGTCCTACCGATAAGGCCGAAGGCAACGTGACTTTCCGCGTCAGCTGTGACGACGGTACTACCGCGACCCTCTACGCTCCGGCTCGGGGTGGCGTGGCTAACACAAGCCCCGCTTGGGCAGGGTATCTAGCCAGCCCGATTGAGGTAACCCCCGGTACTACCTGCACCGTGGAGGAAACCTACCTGCCGGCTCCGGTCGATTTGGCTAGCGACCCGCGCTGGGTTGGGGGCAATGCTGAGATGGTAGGTAGCCCCGTGCCGGTCAACCTGAACGGCAAGACTATTGGCTCGAAAGCCAAGTTTAAGATGGGCGACGCTGGTGACATCAACCTGGCGGTGACCAACACCTATCAGGAACCAACCGGTGGCTTTAAAGTCTTTAAGTACGTCAACAGTGAGGGCAAGTTCGACGCCTACGCTGCAGCGAACGCTAACGGCGGCAAGTTCCACTTCACCTACACCTGTGATAAAGGTGTGGGCGGAAGTTTCGAGCTTCCCGAGGATTCTTCATCTGACGCGGATGGCAATCCGTGGAGCCACGATGTAAAGGACTTGCCGATTGGCGCCCGATGCAAAGTGACCGAAACGAAGCCGATGCCTCCCAGCGGCTATGACGTCACGATTTCCGCTGCGGACGCTTTGGTTAAACCTGTCCAGTCCAACACGGTGGCGCTCCGTCCGATTCGTAGCGATTTCACCAACCAGGTGTCGTTTATGAACCTGTACCTGCCCGCTGATGCATCCTTCAGCCTGCGGAAGATTGCCAGGTTTACCGATGGCAAGCTCATCAACGATGACTTTGTGTTGCATTACTCATGCTCGGATGAGTCTGGCAAGACCAAGCCAGTATCCGATGACGTGCCGGTGGCTGGTAACGGAGAAGCTGTCTCAGTCAAGGGTGTTAAACCCGGTATGACCTGTACCATCACCGAGCCGCGGAAACCCGCTATCGCAAAAGCCAATTTTAAGGATTTGTCTTTCGACCTCAGTGGTGCACAATACGATGTCAACAACTCTAAGCTCCTAAAATTTGACGTTCCACGCAACCCGAACGCGGTCGTGCTGGTGACAGCGACGAACGTTTACGAACAGAAGATGGGTTCGTTCAAGCTGACCAAGAAGGTCAAGGCTGACGGTGCGAACCCGCTGAAGGAATTCAAGTTCACTGTCACCTGTGGTCATGATGTGTCTAAATTCTCCCTGAAGGCTGGCGATACTTGGACCTCGTCCCAGTACCCGGTGGACACCGAGTGCACGATTCACGAAGACGACCCGTCCACCTCGGCTGCTACCAGCAAGGTCGAATATAAGGGTGCCACTTCGGCGAGTGGAAACGACGCTGTGGTAAAAATCAAGGAAGGCGCCGAGCCGAAAGTGGAGGTTGTGGCCACCAACACGGTTACGGCAAACTACGGCAAGTTCTCTGTCACCAAGACTGTTGACGGCGACGCCAAGGCTACCGCCACCGATTTCGCTTTTGATTACAAGTGTGACGATGATGCTAAGACCAAAGGTACCCTGAACGTGAAAGCTGGGGAAACCAAGCCCGTTGACAAGGACATCTTGGTCGGCACCACCTGCTACATCAAGGAAAATCCGGTAAAGATTGACGGTGTCACTGTCACCCCGTCTTGGGTGACGGACCTCGCCAACGCCACCGGCACTAACGCTGGCTTCAAGCAGTTCACCATTCCCAAACAAGAGAATGGCGAGGCTCAGGTGTTAAAGCTGGAAGCCAAGAACGAGCTGGAATACGACAAGGCGAGCTTCACCATTAAAAAGGTCGTCCAGGGCGGAGCTATCTTCGCACCCGATGCCACCTTTAAGTTCACCTACAGCTGTACAGCCCCGAACGGTAAGACCTACACTCAGGCCAAGCCGTTTGGCTCCCAGGCAAAGGCTGACTTCATCGAAGTAGAACCCGGTCAGGAATCGGCAGCGATTGTGGTGCCGAAGGACTCCAAGTGTTCCGTGGCTGAGCCGCAGGCTCAACTGGACGCCACCAACAAACAGCTGGTGAACAACCCGAACACGAACCCGTTGAAGTACGTGTCTACCTCGTTCGTTCCGGCAGGTAAAGATCTGGCGTCCGGTGAACAGACCGTGACCACGACTTTCCAGTTCGCTGCCACCAACGTTTACACCGAAAAGATGACCGGCTTTAAGTTCTATAAGGCCGCCCTCACCGGTAACAACACTGGCAACCACACCGAACAGTTCTTCTTCAACTACTCCTGCCAGACCCCGGCCGGAGCGGTTAAGAACGGTGTCGGTTACGACCTGAAAGCCGGCAGCGACCCGATTAAGGTCGAGAAACTCCCCGTAGGCACCAAGTGTGTCGTGTGGGAGAAACCGGCAGTGGCTCAGGCGAATGAAAAGGTCACGACCAAGTGGACAGTCGACTCAGCTGACCCGGTTGAAGGCAAGGAAGTCAAGCCTTTCGATACCAACGCGAAAGCCCAGCCCAACGGCGTGGCGTTCACCGTGGATAAGGAAGACGAAGCGCTGATGATTGGCGCCACCAACGACTTCACGGTGCCCGACACCAAGCTGGTGGTCAAAAAGACCGTCGTGGCTGGTGAGAACACCAACGTTGGCTCTAAGACGGTCAAGCTCTCAGCGACTTGTAACTACCCGACTGATCACAAAGACCACGTCATCATGGACGGCAAGACCTTTAAGGACGGCGACAGTGCCGAGTTCACCACTGATGTGAACGGTGCGAAGATTCCGGTCGGTGCGACCTGTACCATCACCGAATCTGACGCCAGCGCGAAGGTGGCCGGACACATCTGGACCGTGGAGATGAAAGAAGGTCAGAAAGTCCTTTCCGACAAGGCGACCGGCACGGTCACTTTGGATACCGAACAGGGCCGGACCGTTGAGGTAATCAACACTTACGAGCGCGAGCTGGGCAAGTTCAAGATTATCAAGAAGGTTGATGCCGCCAAGAACATCACGGTGAAGGAGTCCTACGACTTCAGCTACACCTGTGCTGACCCGAACGATGCCACTCAAAAGGTGACAGGCAAGGTGACTGGTGTCACCGATAAGGGCCACAAGTCCTCAGAGAACATCCCTGTCGGCTACAAGTGCCACATCACCGAGGATCAGGCCGGTGCAAAGACTGAGCAAGGCTCGACCCTGTCGGCTACCCTGTCGAAGAACGACTTTGTAGTCGAAAAGGACAATGTGGTTGACGTCACGGTGACCAACACCTACTCTGACGCGAACGGCAAGTTCAGCGTCAAGAAGGTGATTGACGCCGACTCCACCGCTTCGATTGTGAACGGTAAGTACAACTTCGAATACTGGTGTGTGACCTCGGACGGATCCGAGGTCGGGACGGCTGCTGCTCCTAACAAGTTCAGCATCAAGGCAGGTCAAACCTGGACTTCCGGGGATATTCCGACCGGTTCCAAGTGCTCCATCCGCGAGATTGCCCCGAGCGGTACCACCACTGGCATAGCTGCCGAAGTGTCCTGGTCCTTGAATGAATCTACGACTATTAAGGGCGTAGAGCCGACTCCTTACACTGCTGTCGGCGCTGAGGGTAACTTCGTGTTCGGTGCGGACGGCTCTACCGCCGGCAAGTTCACTATCGGCAAGGACGGTTCCACTACCGGCTTGACTGCTACGAACAAGCTGACGCACAAAGACGTCGAGCTGGTGTTAAAGAAGATTGCCGTTTCTAAACCTCACGGTGATTACAACGGTACGCACACTGTCGAGCACTTCAACGCACAGCAAAATACCGGATATAAGTTCATGACACGAGAATCCGTGTTTATGAAGGTTACCTGCGATGGCAAGCCTGTCAGTGATGACCAGCATAAAGACGGCGTTTGGGAGGTTCCCGCTAACGGCGATTCTGTAACTTTGCCGGTGAAGGTTCCTTACGGTGCTAAGTGTACTGTGGCCGAGTTGGATAAGAATTTCAACGACTACAATATGTTCTATTACCAGGGCTGGAACCACGATGTCGACATGAAAGCGACTTTCGATGAAGCCGGTGTTGAACCGGTCGAGGGTCACTACTCCTTCGACATGGTGCAAGATAATAAAGACAAGGCTGCCATAAGCTTTGAAGCGAAGGCAACAACTCAAGTCAGCGTCACCATGACGAACAAGTGGGACTGCTTCTATAACGTGGACACCACCTTAGTTCAAGAAGGTGTAGATGGTAAGCGAGAAGAAGGTAAGCCCCTTGAACTCAATATTAAGCAGACTGACAAGTACGTCACTCTTTCCGATACGGTAAAGGCCAGTAACCTACCCGCTGGTCACTACGTAGCGGTGGGTCGCCTGTTCGACACCTCCAAGGGTAAAGTCAAGAGCTTTAATGGTGGAGACCACATTACCTGGATAGATAAGAATGGCGTGAAGCAGCAGTACATGTGGCAGGAGTTCGATATTACGAACCAAAGTGCCGGTTACGGGACACAAACGTTCAAGTTTGACACTGCACACAATTCTGCCTACACGATTTCTGTGGATACCCTAAAGAAGTATCCCAAGGGTATTTCTGTGGCGGTAATGGTTTACCGTGATCCGAATTACCTGAATGACGGTGTACTCAATGTTTGCAACTCTAACTGCAACATGATTGCCGCTGAGCTTGATTTGCCAGGCAACCAGACCGTAATTCCCCAGTGGAGCCCCGAGATGAAGACCTCGGCGACCACGGCTAATGGGCAAAAGCTCTTGTCTGTTGTTGACAAGGCGACCAATAAGATAACCGATAAGGTTTGGGTCAAGAACGCCAAGGCTGAGGACGGTGTCGACTACGAACTCTACGGACGCGTAGTGTTGTCAACTGACCATTCTCAGGTAGTCGGTGAAGGTCGCGCGGATGCGAATGGTCTGACCAAGGGCGGTGTTGATGAATGGGTCGTAGGCAAGAACGGCAATATCGTTATTGACCAGACCAAGTTGCAAGAAGCCGTCGCTAGTGTCGACAACGGTGAACCGGTGTTCTATGTTCAGCAATACTTGGTTCCGAAGGGAACTCCGGCTGACCAAGTTGAGGCAAAGGCTATTGCCAAGCACGATGCTGATGTGATTTGCCAGCGCCTGTTCACCCCGTCAGTAAAGACCAACGCCACTGTCGGTAAGGCTGGCGGCACCCAAGCGGTTGGCCCCAAGACCACAGGGACTGTCAAGGTCGTCGATAAGGTCGAATACAAGAACCTCAATGGCGGCGCCAAGTACACCGTAACCGGTACCCTGCACTATCAGGCTAACGCTACGTTGGCTGACGGTACTCAGGTCACTAAGGAAGCTGAAGTACCAGGTGTCACGGTGAAGCCTGTCACCATTGACTTGACTCGAGAGTCCACGGATAAAACCTTCAGCGGCAGCGTCGACGTGACCTTTGAGGTTCCGGCTAAGGCTCTGCAAGGCCAAACTGTGGTGGTCTTTGAAGACCTCAAGAATGGCGATGTCGTCGTAGCGACTCACGCCGAGATTACCGATGAGGCTCAGACGGTTTACAGCCCGTCAATCGGTACGACCGCGAATGTGAAGGATGGTGCTCCTACCACCCAGAACATTAACGGTAAGGATGTCACGCGCAACGCGACTGTGGACATGACTAACGCCAAGCCGGTAACGGATTCCAAGACCAAGGAACTCTCCGGCGTAGTCGTGAACGATAAGGTTGCCTACAACTCCATCGCTCCGGGCAAGTACGTCATGTACGGCCAGCTGATGAAGATTAACGGCAATAACACCACGCAGGTTCAGACCACGTTCCAGACGCTGAGCATCGCCAAGGGTGCTCCCGCCAACGGCACGATGGATCTCACCTTCCCAGGTGTGAAGGTCGTGAGTGGTGAGAAGTACGTAGTGTTCGAGAAACTCTACAAGGCGAGCGACTTCGACCAGACGGCCGGAAAGCCCACCAACCCGGGGGCTACCGTTGCTGAACACGCTAACCCGGAGGACGAGGCTCAGACCGTTTACGTCCCCGGCGTCACTACTGACGCGAAGGACGGCGACGGCGACAAGTACGTCGATCCGACTCAGCCCATCAAGATCATTGATACCGTCACCGGTTCCGGCCTGATTCCGGGCAAGGAATACACCATCGACGGTGAGTTGATGATGGCCGACGCGAACGGCAATCCGGTTCACACCGGTGTGTTCAACAAGGACGGAGACGTCAAGGTTGTCGCCGACGCGAATGGCAAGTTCGCGAAGGATCTCACTTTCGAGATGAGCGTGGAGAAGGCCAAGGAGCTGGGTCTGTGGGTTGACGAAAACGGCCAGCCTACCCCGACGGGCAAGGACCTGGTGGTCTTTGAAAACCTGAAACTGAACGGCAAGCCCGTGGCTATCCACCACGACATCACCGATGAGGCTCAGACGGTTCACTCCGGCGGGATGGGTACCTCCGCGAAGGACTCCGACGGGAACCAGACCATGATTCCTGGTCAGAAGAACGCGGTCATCACCGATACCGTGACGTTCACCGGCAAGTTCGAGCCGAAGCACAACTACACCCTGGTTGGTGAGCTGCACTACGTCACCACTGACGCTAACGGTGTCAAGACTGACGCCGGCAAGGTGCCGGGTGTGACTGTAAAGCCGGTGCCGGTCACCTCTGACGCGAATGGCATCATTGGCAAGCAGACCATGAAGTTCACGGTTCCTGCTGACAGCATCGTAGAGGGCAAGGACCTGGTGGTCTTTGAAACCCTGCACGATGGCGACGCCAAGGGCAAGGTTGTGGTCAAGCACGCTAACCCGAAGGACCCGGCACAGACCATCAACGTGGTAAAGAACTCCATTACCACCACCGCTTATGATGGCGGCAAGGACGGTGAGGGTTCGGATACGAGCGATAAGAACCTCGACAATTCGCACGCCAAGGTCGTGATTTACGACTTGGTCGATTACGAGGGTCTGCAGGTAGGCAAGGAATACTCCGTTACCGGTGCCCTGCACTATCAGGCTGACGCCACTTTGGCTGACGGCACCCAGGTCAAGGCCGGGGATGCGATTGACGCCAAGCACGTCACGGTCACACCCGCGAAGTTCGTGGCTAAGACCCCGTCCTCGAAGGACAAGGGTGCTGTGAAGGCCATTGTGAAGTTCGAGGTGGACAAGGCCGCTCTGGCTACCGCCCCGGTGGTTGTGTTCGAAGACCTGATGGATGGTGACGTTACCGTTGCTACCCACCACGACATCAACGATGACTCGCAGGTTGTTTACAACCCGTCCTTGGCTACCGCCGCAACTGTGAATGGTGCCAAGCTGGTTCAACTCCAGAAGGATCAGAAGGACGTTACCGTTGACGACAAGGTGACCATTACGAACGCCGCTCCGGGTACTTACATCCTGAAGGGCAAGCTGATGGCTGAGGACGGCAAGACCGTCGTCGCGACCAGCGATGTTCCGAACGTCGAAGTCACTAAGGGCACGACTGATAAGAATGTGACCTTCACGATTCCGGCTGACAAGGTCAAGGCCGGCGCGAAGTTCGTGGTCTATGAGGAACTCGTGGACGCCAAGGGCGAAGTCGTCGCGGACCACAAGGATATGGCCTCTGAGGATCAGACCGTGCGGGTTGGCTCTCTGGAGACGACCGCTACCGATAAGGCTGACGGCGACAAGGTCGCTGATAACACCAAGGCAGTCACCATTGTTGACAAGGTTGACTACTCCGGTTTGAATCTGGATGCCAAGTACGCCGATGGTACGCCCAAGGCCTACCTGCTGTCCGGTCAGTTGATGGATAAGGAAACCAAGAAGCCTGTGCCTGGATTGGCTCCGGTGGAGCGAGTCATTGGCCCGGCAAACTCGGTTTACCGTGCGGATGGTCAGGCAGACCGTCCGGTCGAGAAGGTTATTACCTCCGGTACTGGCGTTGAGCTCCTGGAGTTCGAGGTTCCGGCGAACTTGATTCTGGGTAAGCCGGTCGTGGTCTTTGAGACCGTGTACCAAGAGGGCAAGGAATACCTGATCCACCACGACATCAACGATGACTCGCAGACTGTCTGGGCTCCGAAGCTCGCCACTAAGGCCAGAGCTGAGGGCGAACGTGGTCTGGTCCTCGCTGACGCTAAGTCGACGGTCAAGGACACCGTGACCTTCACCGGTATGAAGGTTGACGAAACCTACGTGGTCGTTGGCGAACTGTGGAACAAGACTCAAAACAAGTCCACCGGTATCAAGGTGACCTCTAAGTCGTTCAAGGCTGAAAAGGCAACCTGGACCGAGGACGACTTCATGACCTTCGAGATTCCGGCCGGTACTGTGGCCGAGAACGACGAGCTGGTCGTGTTTGAGACCCTGTACCTCGGCGATAAGGCAGACGGTCCGGCTGAGTCTACTCACGAAGACCCGAACGACCCGGCACAGACTGTTGGCTCCAGCGTGAAGCCCGACATTAAGACGGTGCTGAGCGTGGACGGCGAACGTGCTTGGGAGAAGAATCCGACTATCCCGACCATTCCGGTCGACTCGAAGCAGCTGGTTGATACGGTCAGCTACGTTGGTTTGACTCCGAATGCTCCCTACACCTTGAATGCGACCCTGATGGAAATCGGTCTGGACGGTAAGGTCAGCGATACCGGTATCACCGGCACCGCCACCTTCACCCCGACTGCGGCCAACGGCACGCAAAAGGTCGGTTACAACTCGTTCGACAAGGGCATCTTGAAGCCTGGATACAAGTATGTGGCTTACGAGACCCTGATTCGCAACGATAAGCCGAACGAACCTCCGTTGAAGCACGAGGATCCGAAAGATGGTAATCAGACGGTAAAGACCTCCTACAACCCGAGTATTGAAACCGACCTGACTCAGGACGGCACCCAGGTCATCGCGACCGATGCGGCTCTGGATCTGCAGGATAAGGTGCAGATGAAGGGTCTCATCAAGGGTGAGAAGTACGTGTTGGTTTCCCGCCTGGTGTACAACGCCGGTCAGCCTAACGAAACAGTTTTGGCAGATGGCCTAGAGAGGTTCACTGCTGAGAATGTGGACGTGAAGAAGGACATCAAGTTCAATGTGACGACCGATCAGCTGAAGGCTCCGATGAAAGCGGCCAAGGATGCTGGCAGCGAGTTGAAGCTGGTGGCGTACGAATACCTGACACGCGAATCCCTCGTGACAGGTGATGACGAAACCATCAAGGCTAACGTTGGCACCATCAAGTGGGATACTAACCACGCAGACCCGAACGATGGTCGCCAGACTGTGACGGTTGTGGACGTGCCACATATCGGCACCAAGCTGGAATACGAAGGCCAGAAGTTTGTTTGGGAAGGCGATAACGTCAAGCTGACGGACTTCGTCGAGTACTACAACTTGCTGCCTGAGACCGAGTACACCCTTAGCGGTGAACTCAAGGGTATCGCGGCTAACGGTACGGTCAGTGACACCGGTGTGGTTGGTACGGGCAAGTTCACCACCCCGAAGGCAACGAACGGCGCTACTCGCGTGAGCGGAACTATCAAGGATGGGACAGCCGCTACTGTCGAGTTCACCGTACCGTTGAGCGTCTTGAAGGCTAACGATAAGTTGGTAGCTTTCGAATCGCTGCAGCTGAAGGGCAAGCTCGTCGCGGAACACAAGAATCCGAAGGATGAGAACCAGACCGTGACGGTCAAGCATCCTGGCGTGGGCACCCTTGCCAGTGTTGACGACAACAAGTCAAACCTGACGGTTTGGGAAGGCGTCAACAAGGAAGGCAAGAAGGCTCCCGAAACCTACACGGTTCACGACGTAATCCGCATGGCGAACGTCGAGGAAGGCAAGACCTACGCTCTGGACGGTCAGGTCTACAGCAAGATTGCCTACGATGCGGGCAACACTGGTTCCTTGGCTACTAACGCGAAGACCGTAAAGGTCACCGCGAGCATGGCTGTGGACCCGAACGCTGACGAAATAGCCAAGTACGGTAAGGATGTCAAGGTTTACGAAACGACCATGGACATCACCGTCAAGGCTGCGGACATTAAGTCCGATGGCGACAAGCTGGTCGTGTTCGAGCAGCTCTGGGCGGAAGGCACGTATGAAAATGCTGACGGCGGCAAGGTGACCCCGAAGGGTGACCATAAGCCGGTGGCTACGCACAACGACATTACTGCTGATTCTCAGTCCATCACCGTGAACCGCCCTGAGTTCGGGTCCCTGACCCTGACCAAGGCTGTGACCGGATGGGATGAGAACACCGCGAATGTCGAACGCACCAACGCGAAGTACGTGTTCACGGTTACCTGTACCGAAAAGGGTTTGAATGACACGATTACCCTGCACGAAGGTGAATCAGCAACCATCGACGGTATTCCCGTGGGTGACAAGTGCACCATCAGCGAGAATGTCCAGAATGCTGAAGAGCAAGCCGGACTGAAGGACACCGTGAAGTTCACCGAGGCCAACGGCGTGACCGTTGAGTCCACGAAGAACGGCGAGGGTACAGTGATCGTCGGCGGCACGCCGAACGGTAAAAACCGCGTTGCAAACGTGACAGTGACCGCTGAAAACGTGTTCACCAACGAAGTCACCATCGGTACGCACACCACTGGTAAGTTCGGTAAGAAGGCCAGCAATGGCGACACGATTACCGACCTGGTGAGCTACCAGAACCTGCAGGGCGGCAAGTACCTGCTGCACACCTACTTCGTCGAATACGACAAGGCGGGCCAGGCTCACAAGATTGACTACGTCCCCTCTGAGGTGCGCGAAGTCACTGTTGAGGGCGGCTACGTCAAGGGTGGTCACAACGGTGCTTGGACCATCGATGTGAAGGTTCCGACCGAGCTGATTCAGGAACATAAGACGGTCGTCTTGTGGGAAGATCTGTATCGGATGCCGAAGGACGTTGATGCCTTTACAGCCAAGCTGGTTGGACTGCAGACCGGTGAGACGGCTTCGGGCTTGATTGCCTTCCACCATGAAGAGAATCTCGCTTCGGGTGCTGGCACTCAGTGGCTCGAGGTTTCCACCCACTTCGGTGGATTCCAGGTCACCAAGGTAATCAAGACGGCTGCGGATCTGCCCGCTGACGTGGTGGGTAAGATTCCGACAACCTGGAACTTTACCTACAAGGCTAAACTGCCGAAGGATAAGACCGCCAAGCAAGGAACTGCTCTGGAGGGTAGCTTCAACCTGACGGTTGACCCGAAGGATCCGAGCAAGGCTGTCAGCCCGCGGTTCGACGGCTTCCCGATGGGTACTGAGATAACCATTACGGAAACCGACGCCAAGGCGCAGATTCCGACCCAGGCAAAGTGGACGGTTGAGTGGAAGTCTGAAGGCTGGACTGATGGTTCCGAAGGTACCACCAAGACCTTCACCATCACCCCGGCTGCCACTGTGAGCGTCACCGCTCTCAACGAGTTCAGCTTGGTCACGCCGACCTTGGCGACCGTGGCTCGGACCGCTGATGATGGCAAGATGCTCAAGCCGAGTGAGGACACGGCTGTGGTTGATACCGTCACCTACACCAACCTGGTGGAAGGACGCGACTACTGGCTCAAGACCGAACTGGTTTACGTCGATGACACGGCTGACCCGAACGACAACAAGCCGGTGCTGGGTGCCGACGGCAACCCGCTGGTGAAGTGGACGAAGGTCACGGCTGAAACCGACAACAGCGAGTGGGTCGTTGACAAGGACAAGCCGATGGTGGTTCCTGCCGACGCTAACCCGGATGCTGACGTGGTATTCTTCGAATCTCTCTACGAGATGACGAAGGACGGCGCAGAGCCCAAGGCCAACGACAAGCCGATTGTGGAACACCGCGACAACGCTGATCCGAAACAGATCATCACTCGTCGTCCGACTCTGGACCTCCAGACCACGGCTGAGCTGTCCGGCGGCAAGGCGATTACCGCTGGTGAGGGCGCGACCGTGAACGACACGGTGACCTACAACGGCTTGAAGGCTGGTGCTGATTACACCTTGGTTGGTACCTTGGTCAAGAAGTCCGACGGCTCCATCGTTGGTTCGCCTGTGACCGTGGCCGGCTTGAAGGCAGAGGCTGACGGCTCCGGCAGCTGGAAGATGTCGATTCCGCTAACCGCGAAGGATACGCAAGGCTTGAGCAACGGCGAGAAGCTGGTCGTCTTTGAGAAGGCCTACGCTGGTAACCTGCCCAAGGCTGGTACGGCTCCGGCTGGCACCTACACCCCGGTTCTGGTTCACGAAGATCTCGAGGATGTTTCGCAGACCGTGAATGTGGTGAAGCCGACGACTCCGCCGCCGCCGTACACGCCTGGCACGCCAAGTACGCCTCCGGTAGAGTCCAAGACCACGACTCCGCCGCCGCCGGTGAAGTCTGAGACCACGACTCCGCCGCCGAGCACTCCGAGCAACCCGCCGAGTATCCCGGTTGCCCCGGCAACCACCCTGCCTCCGATGCACCCGAAGGTTCCACCAACATTGGCTCGGACCGGTGCGCAAGCAGCAATCTTCGGTGGCTTGTCCATCCTGATGATTGCGGCAGGTGCAGGGATTGGTCTGCTGGCAGCACGGCGCAAGCGCCAGTCTGACGCGCAGTAGGCGACATAAGCCCTAGGCTACTGAAACGGCGAGGTCTCACGACCTCGCCGTTTCAGCTTGTGTGCGGTTCTAAATCGGCGCTATACCTGCCGGAGTTGTGGCTAAAAGGGGGGAAATAGCGCCGTAGCTGCCAATAATGGCAGCTACGGCGCTATTTCCCCCTTATAAATCTGTTTCGGGGGGGCAATTATTAGCTAGATCGCTATCTTTGATTTTTGGACACAAATAAGGTATGTTTTGTGTCTAATAATCAAAAGGAGCGGCCTTGGGAAAAAGCAATGAGATAGTTCGGTTTATCGAGAGTGCCGGGGGTGTGGTCAGTGCGGCGCAGATTAAGAGCGCGGGCTTTCTGCCGGGTTCGATTTCTCATGCGTTGAAGTCTGGGGCTATAGACAGGCTTACGAGGGGTGTCTACTGTTTGCCCGAGGTTTTTGGTGACGAGTTTGCTGCCGTCTCATACCGGTGGAGGAAGTGTGTCATTTCGCATGGATGCGCGCTGTACCTCGCGGGTCTCTCCGACAGGATGCCTTACGCGCTTGATGTCACCGTACCGCACGGCTACAACCCGCGCGGTCTTACCGGCGAGCATCCCGACGTGAGGATTTACAGGGTCAATCCGGACGTTTACGAGCTGGGTATCACGGAGGTGAAGTCTCCCGGTGGTGCTATGGTGCGGGCGTACTGCGCGGAGCGGGCGGTGGCTGACCTAATCTCGCAGAGGTCCTCTGAGGGTGCCGATCCGCAACTCGTACGTGACGCGGTGGCGGGCTATTTCAAGAGACGTGATGCCGACCTTGAGGGTCTCGCGCGGATGTGCTGCGCGCTTGGAGTTGAGGATGCGTTCAGGATGTATCTGGAGGTGCTCAGATGATGAGAAGCGATACAAGCCTCAAGGGCAAAATCAAGGAGATGGCGAAGAAAGCCAACCTAAAACCACAGGAGCTTTTGCAGATGTACCTGTTCGAGCGCCTGCTGATTCGGCTCGAACAGAGCGACTACGCACAGATATTCGTCTTAAAGGGAGGCCTGCTCATCTCGTCAATGACGGGCATTTCCCAGAGAACGACCATGGACATGGACACCACGGTGATTGGCATGGACATGGACGAGCGGACAGTGAGTGAAGCCGTCTGCGCCATCTGTGCTATCGACGATGGCGATGGTATGGAGTTCTCCTTTGAACGAATCGAGCCAATACGTGAGGACGACGAGTACGCCAATTGGCGTGTCCATCTTCGTGTCAGACACGGCAAGATAGACGTGCCAATGAAGCTAGACATAACCACAGGTGACGAGATAGTCCCGGGACACGTCGAGTACCGCTACCCGCTCATGTTCGAGGAGGGGGTCGTGCGGGTGCTCACCTACCCACTCGAAACAGTGCTCGCAGAAAAACTGGAGACAGTGGTGTCCCGCGGAATCGCGAATACGCGCGGCCGCGATTTCTATGACATCCACACGCTGTTTCGTCTCAGGTCGGAAGACATCGATCAGAAATCTCTCCACCAGGCAGTCGCCGCCACCGCAACCAAGCGCGGCACAATCAACAGAATGGCCGGTTACTCGGCAGTCCTAAAGGAAGTCAGGGAATCCGACATCATGCGGGGAATCTGGAACTCATACGTCTCAGGGTCTCCCTATGCGGCAGGACTCGAGTTCGAAAATGCTATCGATTCGGCCCTTAAGCTCGCGAGATTCGCAGGGCTGGATGAGATGCGTTAGGAAAATATGCCAAGAATCAACAAAAATTGTACGAGTCAGGTTGAATCGGCGCTGTTGATGATGAACGGCGATAGCCTACGCTTGCCTCGGAATGACAGCTTGCTGAGACCCAGGTTTGTAGATGGCCCGCGAACTGGGTTTTTGTCCGCTGATGTAATGTTTTATGCCCCGATGTATCCGCCTCTACCAGCCGGAGTTGTGGCTAAACAGTGAAAATAGCGCCGTAGCTGCCAATAATGGCAGCTACGGCGCTATTTCCCCCCTATAAATCTGTTTTCGGGGGATTATTTTAAGAAACTGTAGATAGCCTCGTAGTTGAAATGGTAAAAAGCCCAGTTGCTCACTAACAGCACGGCGAAAACTCCGCCGTAAACCGCGAGGTCACGCAGCCGTGTGGTCGTGTTGGTCACTCGGCGCACCACGGGAGCGGCCGGAGCAGCCGGGGAATCCGCCCCGTCAGGAACCTTCGACCCGTCTGGCGCCGTGGCGTCGGAAGTCTCCTGGGCGTCCGGCGCATCCGGTGAACTGAGAGCGGTGCCTGGATTCTGCAGTGTCTCGGGCGCGTTGGCAGCAAAGTGAGTGTCTTCCGAGCCCGTGCCCCGAACTGCTACGTAGGTCGCGTTACGCAGTACCCAGCCGGTGTAGGCTCCCAGCACCAGACCCACCGCCAAGCCCCCCAGATGGGCCACCCAGGCGACGTTAGGAACCATGAACCCGATGACAAAGTTCAGCCCGATTAAGGTCGCCATTTCCGTCCAGGGCAGGCGCAGCACCTTTTGAATCGCCAGGACCATACCAAAGAACCCAAAGACCGCCCCGGACGCGCCCACCGTGGGGGTGATCCAGGCGTTCGGGTCGACAAAAACGGTCAGGCATTGCGCCATGAGCGCCCCGAAAGCGCTGATACCAAACGCAAGAGCCAGTTTCACGTGACCCACGACCGGTTCCAGCGCCCTGCCGACCACCAGCAAAGCCCAGGTGTTAAACGCAAGGTGAAACGGTGAGGGCACCGAATGCAGGAACGCCGCGGTGATGAAACGCCACGGCTCAAACAGGCCCAGGAGCGGCAGGAAAGCAAAGTTCTGAATGACTCCGGGAATAAACAGCTCGGCAACCCAGACGATGATTAAGGCAATACAAAGCCCCCAAGTCACGTAAGGCTTAGGGGCTGTTGCGGTGTTTTTCATGACTTAACAGTACATTCAAAACCACCGGAGTATCGGGTCAAACGGGTTTACTCCGTGATGTCGATGGACTCAATCATGACGTCCTCCAGGGGACGATCCGAGCGGTCCGTTTGGGTCGCGGCGATTTTGTCCACGACAGCGCGGGACGCATCGTCCAGGACGCGGCCAAAAATCGTGTGCTTGCCGTTGAGCCAAGTGGTCGGGGCGACCGTGATAAAGAACTGGGAACCGTTGGTGCCCTGACCGCCGCGCGTGCCGGCGTTAGCCATCGCCAACAGGTAAGGTTCGGTGAATCCCAAGGCCGGGTCGATTTCGTCGTCAAATACGTAGCCCGGGCCGCCTGTGCCGGTGCCGATGGGATCCCCGCCTTGAATCATGAAACCAGAGATGACCCGGTGAAACACCGTACCGTTGTAGAGCGGGTCCGTGGAGGTTTCCCCGGTAATCGGGTGAGTCCATTGACGCGCACCGGTCGCCAGGTCGGTGAAGTTCTTTACCGTGACCGGCGCGGATTGCGGATAAAGTTCCAGGCTGATGTCGCCTGCAGAAGTGTGAATTGTTGCTTGCATAGTTCTATCTTTTCATGCGCGCGGCCCAGGCGCAAAGCAATTTCAGGCACCCTCAACGCTAGCGGCGAGGCCCCGCTGTGAGCCGGTCAGGAAAAATGAACAGGCCTATTTCCTGCAAAAATTTCAAATAAGAGGCAAAATAGTACCAACCGTGTCCGTTCGGCTCGGTGTGAGTGAAAGAAGGATCCAATGCTGGATAACTTGTCGAAATGCATCGATATGGACTGCATGAAGCGAGCCGGGGAAGACATGGCACTGAATGCTGCTGAGGTTGCTGGAAAGGCTCGTGGAGCCGTCGGGGACTTTGGCACTAAGGTGAAAACAGACCTCCTGCCGCGGGCGCAAGCCGTAAACGAGGCAGTGTCGAGGGCGGTTGCCGGTGACGGTACTATTGCCGAAAAAGTTTCCAAAGCTAGTGAAGGAGTCAAGTCAGCTATGAACCCCAAAAAGAAGTGCCCGATTCGTCACCCCTGGTTGGCGACTATTCTGTTGACCGGAGCCGCCGCGGTGGCTGGGTTTATTTTGTACAGTCGCACCCGTCCTGTCGAGGATCCCTGGGCTGAGGAATCCTGGGAGGACATCGACGACGATGACTTGGTCGTTGTTGCCGACGACAAGTAAAAACAAACTTCAAAAAACCGACCGGCGGCTGATGTTGCCGGTCGGTTTTTTTGCACTCCCCCGAATTTGCTTTCGCTGTTACTGTTATTGCTCGGAAAACGAGCTGACGAGCAATAAAAAATTAAGCAGAAAAAAAGCCCTATTTCCACCACATCAGCATGATGAAACCGATCATGATGACGCCGAATCCCACCGCGATGTTCCAGTTGCCCAGCCCCAACAGATTAATCCCCGCAGTTTGCGCCAGGATATAGTGCAACACAATCCACAGCAGACCCACGCCCATAATAATCAGGGCCGCCGGAGCGTACCAGCTGGGGGAGCGTTTCATATCCTCAGTCCACGAGGGACGCAACTCGCTGTCAGACTTAACTACTTTCGAGGCGCGCTTGCGCTTTTTGGATTCGGGCACAATGACTCCTTGTGACAAAAGATTGCTTAACAGGTTAATGATAACCGTAAGCCAAAACCTTTGGAAATTGGTAAAATTTGGACGTTGGTTTATCCGCGCGTCAAGGGGTTGGAATGAGTGAAGAGCGTCCCGTACCACAGCGGTTTCCCTCGCGCCGCCAGCGCCGCGAGTCTCAGGAACCGTCTGCCGCACCGCTGTCGCCCGCGCCACTGTCTCGCGCGTCGAGCCAGCCTCCAGCGGCCCAGCCCCCCGCGGTTCAGCCTCCCATGGCGCAGCCTGCCGGGGTCCCTCCTTACGGGGCGCAGCCGTCCGCCCGACCGCCCCAGGTGTCTCCACAAGGGGTCACAAGGGCGGTTCCACCTGCAGGTTTCCAATCTGTTGCCGAAACTTCCGGTGCGGCTCGACCCGCGTTGCCCCAGCCTAACCGTCCGGTTCCTCCCGGCGTACCGGCGCGCAATGTGGCGAACCCGCCGATTCCGGGCTTAGCGAACCCCCCGGTGCCGAGCCTAGCGAATCACCAAGTACCCGGCACGGCGAACCCGGCGGTCCCCGCTTTTGCCCCCGCGCCTTCGCGCCCCCCGGCGGCCGCGACACGACCCGCAAACCCCGCGCTCACCCCTGGTGAACCCCCGGCAAAACCACAAACCCGCCCGCAAACCTCGAACCGTCCCCCGGAACAGGCCGCCGAGACAACTGAGCTCACCGAACCAATCGAGTCAGACGAAACAGCCGCGCCGGCAAAACGCCGGCGCACCCCCGTATCGGTCCTGGTGATGAGCGGGATTGGACAAACCATGCTGACGGTCGGGGTTGTTCTGGGACTGTTCGTTGTGTGGCAGCTCTACGTGACGACCTGGCAGGTACAAGGCGCGACGGCGGCCGCGGTACAGTCTTTCCAAAGCTCCACCGCGAACGACGCGACCGCCACGACCGAAGTACAGCGCACCGACCCGCCTCCTGGCGTCACCATTCCCGCGGTAGGCCAGACTTTTGCCACCCTGCACGTGCCGCGCTGGGACTCAATGGTTATCCCCATCATGCAGGGCACGAACGAAGCTGTGCTGGACACGGGCTATGCCGGACACTACACGGACACCCAAGGGCCGGGAGAGCTCGGCAACTTCGCCTTGGCCGCCCACCGGCGCTCTTACGGAAACTCGTTCCGCCGTGTCCATGAGCTGCAAACCGGCGACCCGCTGGTGGTCGAAACCTCCCAAGCCTGGCTGGTTTACCAGGTCACGTCAACCGAAATAGTCCTGCCATCACAAGGAGACGTGATTTACCCGGTTCCTCACGAAGCGAAAGACACCGTCCCGCATGAACGGCTCATGACCCTCACGACTTGCCACCCCGAATATGGCAACACCCAGCGATTCATCGTGTACTCCAAGTTTTCCTACTGGGTGCCGCGCACGCAGGGCCGGCCTTTCGCGCTCAAAGGGTTGGAGGCAATGAAACAGGCTGGTCAGGGCACCGCCCCGGAGGGTCCACAAGACGGGACCAATGCCCCGGCGGCTGACCCGAACGCGACTGCCAAGCCCGGCGACGCCAGCCCCGCGCCGGCTGAGGGCTTGGTCGGGTAGACAGAGAGGAAACCAGAATGTACAAATGGCTGTTTGCCGTGATGCCTGGCCCGAAGTGGCTGCGCTGCATCGAGATGGCGATTTTGGTGCTGGCGGTGGTGGCCGCGCTGTTCCAGTGGGGATTCCCTTGGGCGGTAGAGACTTTCAACCTCAACCCGAACACCGTGAACTAGCGCCTCAACCCGCCAACGCAGCGGGGACCCTTGTGAAAAAACGAAAGGAAAAAAATGAGCAATAAAACCATTCTGGTGGCCGGGGGAGCCGGATACATCGGTACACACACGCTGATTTGCCTCTATGAGGCGGGATACCGTGCGGTCTGCGTCGATAACCTGTATAACTCCAGCGCGGAAGCGATGACGCGCGTCTCAGAAATCGTGGGGGAAACAATCCCGTTCTATCAGCAAGACGTGCGTGACCTTGATGCTTTGCAACGTATTTTTGCGGCTCACCAGATTGACGGGGTCATTAACTTTGCCGGGCTTAAGGCCGTGGGTGAATCGGTGGCCAAGCCGGTGGAATACTACGACAACAACCTCAACGCGACCCTGTGCCTGGTGCGAGCCATGCGGGACCACGACTGTCACCTGATGATTTTTTCCTCTTCCGCCACCGTGTACGGAGCCGACGGGGTGTCCCCACTGAAAGAGACCATGCCGACCGGCACCGCGACGAACCCTTACGGTTGGTCCAAGCTGATGAACGAAATCATGCTGCGTGACGTGTGCCATGCCGACCCCGAGTTTTCCGCCGTGCTGCTACGCTACTTTAACCCCATCGGGGCGCATCCCTCCGGCCGGATTGGCGAGGATCCTAAGGGCATTCCGAACAATGTCATGCCCTACATCACCCAGGTCGCCGTCGGTAAGCTCGAAAAACTGCACGTGTTTGGCGACGACTACGACACTCCGGACGGAACCGGGGTGCGCGACTATATTCACGTCATGGACCTCGGGCGCGGGCATGTGGCCGCCATTGATTATGGGCTGAAACATCGGGGCGCGAAGGCGATAAACCTGGGTACCTCACAGGGGTATTCGGTGCTGGAGTTGCTGCATGCGATGGAGCGAGCCTGCGGCAAACCTATCCCTTACGTCATTGACGGGCGCCGACCGGGAGACATCGACACGGTTTACGCCGACGCGAGTTTGGCGCGGGAACTGCTGGGCTGGGAGGCCCGCCTAGGTTTGGACGATATGTGCCGAGATTCGTGGAATTGGCAGTCGCAAAACCCGAACGGCTACGCCGGCTGATGCGTTTTTCGGCCAGCTACTAAGAATGCTTGGGTGACTTGGTTGACTCGGGTGGCGTGGTTGACGTGTTTGACGTGCGGCGTGTTCGTCGGTTGAATCGTGTTGCTTCCGGGAAGAACTCGGAGGTATTTTTCAGTCCTGGGGACCGAACTTGGCAATCGTCACCAGGCGCAAAATCCGCCAGTTAAAGCTCGCAAAAGAAAACAGCTGGAGGAACGGGTTTTGGCGGCGACGCAAAGTCGCCGGGGAAGGGTTCGGGGCCGCCGCAATCCGTTCGGCGGTGGCCGGGCATAGTTCCTCAATCGTGGGAGACGCGCTAAAGTCAGTCATTATGAAAATCCTCTCTACGTGGGTCGGGGGCTACTCGGGGATAATCCACCAAAACGGCTTCCACTTCGCTTTATAGATAAAGCCCACGTGGAGCAGGAACTTGGTCCAATGCCCGAACAGGCCGATGCGTCCGAAACTCAGTTTGGGGTGGCGTCCGGCATTATCCGGGTACTTGTCATAGTTGGGCACGATGGGGAACATTACCATTGCGGCCGCGGAGCCTTTCTTAAAACCGGTGCCGGTCGAGGCTACGCAAGCCGCCCCCAACACCGCCATCGAGGCTTCATGCAGTTTCGCCTCGGGACCTTGGTTAATCAAGTCAACTATGCTCATGGCGACTTCTTTGCCAATTGAGCCCGACGGCATTCCGGTACGTGGCGGCGCCGGGGTGATGTTGGTGCCGTTGGGAGTCTGGTGCGGTTTAGAAATCCCGTGCGGGGGTGCAAAAGCAATTCCGGCGGCAAAAATGTTTTTATACAGCGGGGACTGGTAAGTCTTGGGCCAATCCTCGTGGGACCACTGCGCGGAGCTCTTCTTCGAATAGTCCGCGTCCACCTTCATGAATCCAGCCGGGTTGAACATTTCGGGAATCAACGTCCCGTCAGGTTTCTTGGCCTCCAGCGCGACCCCGGTAAACGGCGGGAGCAGCATGGCGAAATCAAAGGACAACTCGTGCATATTGCCGTCATAATCCTCGTAAGTCAGAGCGTGTGGGCGCACTTCGCGAACCCCCGCGCCGGTGATGGCTTTCACCCCGCGTTCCCGAAACAGCGATTCCGTCCACAACTGGGAGTCGGTAGAGTAGCCGTTGTCCTTAAACCGCATGCCGGCCATCCCAAAGTCGCCGAGCTTTTCCTCGTTGGTGAGGTAAACGACCTCGGTCTGGTCCCGAACCCCCGCTTGACGCAGGTCATATTCAGTGTTGAAACAGTACTCAAAAGCGGCGCCCTGGCAGGTACACCCGCCGTTGCCGGTTCCAATCACGAATCGCTTGGGCGTCCCGGTCTCTTTAATCTCTTGGACGATTTTCTGAAACTCGACCCCGGCCTGTTCGGCGTGGTCAGGAGTGCAAACCGAATACGTGTTGCCGCAATCCGGGCCCAAACCCGGAGTGGCGGCAAAGTTCAGCTTCGGGCCGGTCGCGTTGATGAGGTAGTCATAATGCACCAAAGCTCGCCGACCTTTGTTTTTGCCCCCCGTAAACTCTATCTCGACCTGGGGCTGCGCATCATCGCCGCGACCCTCGGGATAGATAACTTTCGCGGCCGCCTGATGAAAAATGACCCCCTTGCGCCTATAGAGCGGGGCGAGGGGGAACACCACTTCCTTCTTCTTCATTTTTCCGGTGCCCACCCAAATATTGGAGGGAACCCAGTTCCAGTTGGCGCGCGGGGAAATGACCACGACTTCATGATTGCGCCGCGACAACTTGCGACGCAGATGCATGGCGGCGGTATGACCGGAAATACCCGCACCTAACACGACAACTCTTGCCATAGTAATAACTTCCTTAATCTGTTGCGGTCCCTCAGCAGTGCCTCAGAAAATCGTTGAGCGGGCGGTAAGTCCGCGCCGAAAGCGGGACGTCCGACACTGCACGACCAAGGCTTATTATAGCTTGAAAATCAGTGTGGATTTACCGGCTTCGCCCCCGCTTGTGGTTTAGACTTGAAATTCAGAGAATCCCGAAGGTAAACCGGGGAAAACCGTGAGCAGCTGATGAGGAGCGAACCATGAGTGTGGCGGGTGAAAACGCTTTGGGCCTATCCAACGGTGAGGGCGGCACAAAAGTCTTTACCATTGGACCGACCTGGCGGGCTGTGGGCTTTGAGATGACCACTGAGCAACGAGCCGACGAAATTTTGGCCCAAGCGGCTGACCAATGCACCCCGGTGGTGGGGGACATGGAAAACGGCACGTTCCAATACGTGGATCGTTCCGGCGCGGTCGCCGTGTTTGACGTGGTTGCGGAAAAGATTGCGGATATCCACCAGGATTTCAACGCCAGCGCCGCAGTGGACGCGCGCTGGGTCGAGATGGCAGACCGTTTTGCTTTGGTTGACATAGTTGACGCACAAGGGGGGACGGAGCGTTCTGTGGGCAAGGCGTGCGTGGCGATGCGAGCCGGGCTGGGGCACGAGCCCGGACGTGCCAACGCCGGTAAACTGGGGATTTCCGCCCTAGCGCAGCGGGTCGAACTGTACGAAAACGTGGGGAGTTACGCGGCGAGTCAGACCGCCAAAATTTTCGGCGCGGCTCTAGAGGGACCGCAGCGCGCCCCGGAAGACACCCTGCCGACCTTTATTTCGACCGGGGCTGTTTCCGTTTTGCAAAAGCAGGGTGCACACGCCGGAGCCGTGCTGGCTGCGAAAGTTACAGCCGCAGAGATGCATTCCAACACCCTGACGGGGGAAAACTTCTGGGTTTTGGAGGTTGCGGCGGGATTCCCCCTCAGCGTGTGCGTGGCTGAAGGCGACATTGCGGGACGTCCCCGCCCCGGAATGGTCGTGGCTGGAGAATTCCTAATTCTGGCGGCCGCCAAGTAGAATAGTCTTGTTCCCCGCGTGACGGCATAGTCTGAACCTCCCCAGGGTCGGAAGACAGCAAGGATAAGGGCTCCCTGTCGGGTGCGCGGGGAACGTTTATTTTCCCGGCATCCGCGGATACTTTTACATGAAATTAACCGGTTGAAAACCGGGATTATACTTTAGCTTGTTAATCTGCAAATTGAGTGTGACTACTACGGAAAGCTGGCGATTCATGGTGAAACGTGGTTTGAGGACGCTGGTGGCGGCGACCTTCGTGGCGGCGCTGGCGTTGACGGGGTGTGTACACAGCGGGAAAGATACCCCAAAACCAGCCAAGACTGACTCTTCGGCCAGTAAAGAGGCGCCGCAAAGCTTACCAGGCGCAGTCGACCTGAAAGCTGACTTTGAGGCCGGTTCCATGTGGGCTCAGGTAGGCCCGCTGTATCGGCTGGATAACGGCAATTCGGCGCTGGCGCTCACGGTGGGCATCGATGACGTGAACTCTGCCATGGTGAGAGGCAGTGTCGGTACGGCTCTCACCACCCCGGATTACCCTGCGCAAAAGGAATATTCGGGGATGTATCTGTTGACGGACACCGAGGTTTTTGAACCCTGGCGCGACGACCAAGAACACGTTCCCTACGTCAAACAGGATGGGACCCAGAAGGGGAGCAGCAGTTTCAGCGGCAAGGAGGGGGATCCGATTTCCGAAAGCGTCCTGGTACCCTTCGGGGACATCGGCGATGATCCGGGCACAGTCGGGGTGGATTTGGGCCTCATCGGTTTCGCCTACGCTGTTCCGGTCCAAGACGCCGCCCAAGCCCCGAAGTCGTTGCAAAAAGCTTTGGATAGCCTGCCCGACAAGGCAGCAAAAGATAACCACGGGGAGTACTCGGCTTTCACCATAGTTCCGGGCATGGACGTGGCTTCGAGTTCAAAGAGCCTGGACGTGACTTTGGCTGCCGACGTATTCTTTGATTCCGGCAAATGGGACATTAAGCCCGAAGCCCAGGCGACCTTGGACGACTTGGCGAAAACGTTGGCGACACACGAGCCGGGTGAGGTAACTATCGTGGGTCACACCGATAACGTGCCGGATACGAACGTGGGCAACCAGGTGTTGAGTGAAAATCGGGCGAACGCGGTGAAGGCTGTGCTGGAAGGCAAATCGGAGTTGTCCGGCTTCACTTTCAGTGCTTCGGGCAAAGGCGAGACGCAACCGGCCGTGCCGAACACTGACGATGCTTCGCGGGCAAAGAACCGACGGGTGCAAGTTTCCATTAACACTCCGGTTAAAAAGGAAATACTCGAACTGCAGGCGACCAGCGCGGAAATGCCTGCCCCGTATGCCCAGGAATCTGATTGGCCCAAGGCAGTGCTTTACAATGTCAGCCGCAGTGAAGCCAGTAAGCCCCAGTATGTGCAAGTCTCCACCTCCGAGGCCGTGGCCTACCCGAACTACACCCTGGTGACATTCACGGTGGAAGCCGTTGACCAGGTTGTCTCTATGTCTTTGAACCTGGGCGGCTTTCATCGCCCGGAAGAGACGACTACCAATATCAGCTCTGTCTTCTACGGGCCTGATATTCTGCGCGGTTCGGCGCGTACCGTGCCGTTGGAATATCCGCGTATCGGAATTAACGGGGAAAATATACACGGAGTGGTGACGGGCGGAAGCCTAGGCGCCATTCCGCTGTTGAAACCAGGTGAAAAGTGGACTGTTCCGGTTCTGTACCCACCGGTTAACACCAAGACCATCACCATCGACGCCTCCAAGGAATACAACCATGTCAAGTACGGCTACCGGATTAACGACGTTCCGGTGAAACAGGCTGGTGAGACGTCCGACTCTCCTCAGGGTGCTAACAAGCCCACACCCCAGAAGAACCAGTCTGGTCACACCAAACAACCCAGCGGCTCTTCCACAGAATCTCAGACAGCGTAACCTAGAAATACTATTGCAGGCTCAGAAAATGGTGCCACCAAGCCCGCAGGGGCGAGCGAAGAACGCCAGAACTGGCGCTTTTGGCCAGCACCGCTGGGGCGGGTTTGGCGCTGGGTTTGATTCGGCCGAAATAACTGTGCGGAACTGAAAAATTTTCGCCACCGGGGCTCGGGTAGAGTAGAGACATGATGACTGCCCTGTATCGCCGCTATCGTCCCGACACTTTCGAGGACGTAATCGGTCAAGAACACGTAACTAAGGCGCTGCAGGCGGCTTTGGCGAATGGGCGGGTTAACCACGCTTACCTGTTCTCGGGGCCGCGGGGCTGCGGCAAGACGACCAGCGCTCGGATTTTGGCGCGTTGCCTGAACTGTGCCCAGGGGCCGACCGCTACCCCGTGTGGGACTTGTGATTCCTGCCGGGATTTGGCGACAGGCGGGCCGGGTTCCCTGGATGTCATCGAGATTGATGCGGCCTCACACGGCGGGGTGGACGACACTCGGGAGCTGCGCGATCGGGCGGCCTATGCTCCGGCGCGGGATCGGTTTAAGATTTTCATCATTGATGAGGCACACAACGTGTCTAAGGAAGGTTTCAACGCCCTGTTAAAGCTGGTAGAGGAGCCTCCGGACCACATTAAATTCATTTTTGCGACCACGAACCCCGAAAAGGTCATTTCTACCATTCGCTCCCGCACCCATCACTATCCGTTCCGGTTGGTTGCCCCGGAGGTATTGCGCGACTACATGGCGGATTTGTGCCGTTCCGAGGGCGTTACGGCCGAGGACGGGGTGCTGGGGTTGGTGGTGCGGGCCGGAGGCGGATCCGTGCGCGATTCTTTGTCCATCCTCGATCAGCTCATTGCTGGCGAGGCCGAGCCGAAGCTGCACTATGACCGGGCCGTGTCCCTGCTGGGCTACACCGATTCCGCTCTGTTGAGCGGGATGGTGGACGCTTTGGTGTCCGGCTCCGGTGCCGAGGCCTACGCGGTGGTGGATCGGATGATTCAAACTGGGCATGAACCGCGGCGTTTTGTCGAGGACCTGCTGCAATATTTGCGTGACCTGGTGGTGATGAAGCTCGCTGGGGCGGGAGCCGGGGCCGTGTTGGGTGATTTGCCTGAGGCCGAACTGGCGGCGATGCGTCCCCAAGTGGCGGCTCTCAGTCCGCGCACCCTCACGCGCTGTGCCGAACTTGTTGACGAGGGACTAACCGAGATGGTGGGGGCGACTTCCCCGCGTCTGGCATTGGAACTGTTGGTGGCGAAACTGCTGTTGGCTACTTCAGATGACGCAGCGTCTACCACTGCCGAGGGAGCGGTATCGACCGCGCGGGTGGCAGCGAAAGCTACCGGGTCTGGCTCTCGGGATAGCGGTGTTCCTGCCTCCCTGGTGGCGCCCGCGCCCGCTGAGACTCCTTCACAAGGGGTTCCCACCAGCGCCGTTGCGGGCTCGGCTGGTCCTGCCGCGAGGTCAGGCGCATCCGCGAGCCCGGACGCTTCCGCGTCTAAACCAGCGCCGGTTTCCCCTCCACAGCGCGGACAGGACACCGTTTCACAGCCCGAGCCAACTATGGCGTCTCGTGAGGAAAAATGGGAGTTCAAGCCTACCCCGTGGGACATTCCCGGTGGTAACACCGGCGGTACGGATCAGCCAGATAATCTAGGCCCAAGCGCTCAGTCCGGGCAAAAGCCTGCTCGACGCGATACCTCGGCAGACCAACCCGCTCCCGCCATGCCTCCCGCTCCCACCGCGACTTCTGCCCCCGCTCCCACCCAGGACGCTCAACCGGCCCAGTCCGGCACTGGCACAGATAGAGACTATGAAAAAATCCGTGCCAACTGGGGCAAAATCATGGCTCGTTTGAAGCAAAATCACGCCGCGACCGGGAACCTGTTGGAATCCCACGGCCAGCTGCAAGGAATGCGCGGCTCGACGGTAGAAATCGCTTTCCCGAATCCCGGATTGGTGCGAGCTTTCGGGGAACGCCACACTTCCGCCCTGGCCGGGGTCATTCAGGGATTCACCGGCCTCAATGTGGAAGTGCGCGGAGTGGTGGCTGGCTTCGGGGCGCCCGCTGCTCAACCCGCCCCCACACCAGAGCCGGCCGATGCTGAGCCGGAACCGCCCGCCCCCACACCAGAGCCGCCTGACCCGGCTATTTTTGAACCACCGGTAGCGCAGGACTGGCCCGAATCCTCTGCTCAACGTCAGCCTCAACCCGCTGGGCCCGCCCTCACACCGGAGCCGGCCGATGCTGAGCCAGAATCGCCCGCTGTCACTCCGGAGGCACCCACCCCTGCGGTTCCCCCGGAGGAACCCACACCTGCAACCGCGACCACACCTCGTGACTCGAAAAAATCTGGTGAACCACGTAAACAGCCTGACCCGCAACTTTCGGGGGAAATGAAAGCGGGAATCCAGACCGCGCAAGCCATGTTGGGCGGAACCATCATTGATCCGAAAAACCCGCCCGGTTCCCCGTTGGCAAAGGCAGGTCGGTGATGAGCCAAATTTTCACCGATGCCCTGCAAGACCTCATCGATGCGCTGGGGAAAATGCCCGGAGTGGGGCCAAAATCCGCCCAACGCATTGCATTTTGGGTGCTTAGCGCGGATGAAGCCGACATTAAGAGACTCACCGAGGCGCTGACCAGCGTTAAGGAAAAGGTCCACTTTTGCGAGGTTTGCGGCAATATCACCGAACATCCGGTATGCGTGATTTGCCAGGATTCCCGCCGAGATCAGTCGCTTATCTGCGTGGTGGAACAAGCTACCGACATTGTTTCCCTGGAACGTACCCGGATGTATCGCGGGCTTTATCACGTTCTGGGCGGCGCTTTGGATCCCATCAACGGGGTCGGCCCCGATCAGCTGCGGATTGCCGGGCTGATGACGCGCCTGCAGGATTCCGCCATCAAGGAAGTCATCATCGCCACCGACCCCAATACGGAAGGCGAAGCGACCGCGGCATACCTGGCGCGAATGCTCTCTGCCATGGGAATTCCCGTCTCGCGTCTGGCCTCCGGTCTGCCGGTGGGAGGCGACCTGGAATATGCTGACGAAGTGACACTAGGGCGCGCCCTGGAAGGCCGACGCCGCCTGTAGAAACCTCGATTCGCTCAAACTGTCTGCCCAAAAACTGCCCACCCACAATCTCCCGCCGCACAGCCACCTGCTCCAAACCGCTTGTCGGGAAAACCCGATTCGCCTCCCGGCGGCGAATTCACGAGTTTCGGGCATAATCGCTATAATCGAGACGTCAGCAGTAAAGGTGCCGCGGCCCTCACTGCCGCGTGTCGGCTTAAGGGAGGTTTTCATGGCGCTGGTTGTGCAAAAGTACGGCGGCTCGTCTGTATCGGACGCAGCGGCCATGAAGCGTGTCGCTAAGCGTATTGTTGCCACCAAACGAGCAGGTCACAAAGTTGTGGTAGTGGTTTCCGCGATGGGAGACACCACCGACGACCTGCTGGATTTGGCCGGTTCCGTCACGCAGAAAGCCCCCCAGCGGGAAATGGATATGCTGCTGTCTGCCGGGGAACGGATTTCGATGTCCCTGTTGGCGATGGCCGTGAACGAACTCGGTGAAACCGCCATATCCTATACAGGCCAGCAAGCCGGGGTACTGACCGACAATCACTATGGCAAGGCACATATCGTTTCGATTGTTCCAGAACGGGTAGCCCGCTCTATTCATGATGGCAACATCGCGATTGTGGCGGGATTCCAGGGCGTGAACGAACGTAAAGACGTGACTACACTGGGCCGTGGCGGTTCAGACACCACCGCGGTGGCGTTAGCGGCTTCCCTTCACGCCGATGTGTGTGAAATCTATACCGATGTGGACGGTATGTTCACGGCAGACCCACGTATCGTCTCTAAGGCAAAACAAATTTCGTCCACAACTTTTGAAGAAACCTTGGAAATGGCTGCCCACGGCGCAAAAATCCTGCATCTTCGGGCTGTCGAGTTTGCGCGGCGCTACCACGTGCCCCTCCACGTGCGTTCTTCCTTTTCGGACAAATTAGGCACCTGGATCTCCGATGGCCCGGCTCATCCCGAGCTAAAGGGATTGGTGCCCGACAGTGCTTTGACATTTGACCCTGAAGCCCAGCTCATGAAGGAGACCCCCGTGGAGGAACCGATTATTTCCGGCCTCGCGCATGACCGCAGCGAGGACAAGATTACCTTGGTGGGAGTGCCCGACGAACCGGGTCGAGCCGCCCACATTTTTGAGATTATTGCGAGGGCCGGCGCCAACATCGACATGATTGTGCAAAACGTGTCGACGGTGCAGCCAGGCGCTACCGACTTGACAATCACTCTACCCCACGCCGATGCTGCGGACACAGTAAAGGCGCTAGAAGGTGCGAAGGCGGAAGGAGGTTTTCTAAAGGTCGTCCACACCGGCAACGTGGGAAAGTTGTCGCTCGTGGGCGCCGGAATGCGAACCAATCCGGGTGTTTCTGCAAAACTTTTTGGGACTCTTTCCAAAGCGGGAATCAACATTGACATGATTTCCACTTCGGAAATCCGCTTGAGCGTCCTGGTCAGCGAGGATCAGCTGGACGAAGCCGTACGTGCGGTTCACAGCGCGTTCGGTCTCGATGCTGAACAGGTTGAAGCCGTGGTTTATGGAGGTACGGGACGATGAGCCAGGACAATCTTTGTGTAGCCGTCGTGGGTGCGACCGGTCAGGTCGGCCGGGTCATGCGGACTCTACTCACGGAACGGAACTTTCCCGCCTCCCGTTTTCGTTTCTTTTCTTCAGCCCGATCGGCGGGTACTGTGGTTGACTTTCGTGGTCAGCAGGTCGTGGTGGAGGACACCGCGACAGCGGACTTTTCCGGGGTGGATCTCGCTATCTTTAGTGCCGGTGCCGCCGCCTCGCGCGAATTTGCTCCGAAATTTGTTCAGGCAGGAGCTGTCGTGGTTGACAATTCCAGCGCCTGGCGCAAAGACCCGGAATGCCCCTTAGTTGTCAGTGAAGTCAACCCCCAAGACTTGAAAAACCGACCGAAAGGCATTATCGCCAACCCGAACTGCACCACCATGGCGGCCATGCCGCCTTTGAAAGTACTGCACAACCTCGCGGGGTTGACCCGGTTGACAATTTCGAGCTATCAGGCGGTGTCTGGATCGGGACTGAAAGGCGTGCGCGAACTGGAACGCATGGTAAAAGCCGTGGGAGACGTCTCTAACCTGGACAAACTCGTTCTCGACGGCAAAGCCATTGCCTGGCCCTCCCCGGAAACCTACGTGGCTCCCATCGGCTTCAACGTGGTGCCTTTTGCTGGTAAATACGTAGACGACGGCAGTCTCGAAACCGATGAGGAACAAAAACTGCGCAACGAATCACGTCGTATCCTGGGCATACCTGACTTGCGGGTGTCGGGCACTTGTGTGCGGGTTCCGGTGCTGACCTCCCACACCCTCACCATTCACGCCGAATTTACCCACCCCATTACTGTTGAACAGGCCAAACAGGCATTAGACGGTGCCCCTGGGGTGGTGCTGCAAGACGTGCCGACCCCGCTCGATGCTGCCGGGATTGATCCCTCCTTGGTAGGTCGCATCCGTCAAGACCAGGCGGTTGCGGATAACCGGGGCTTAATCATGGTGGTCTGCGGCGATAACCTGCGCAAAGGGGCGGCGCTCAATGCGGTGCAGCTGGCTGAACTGGTCGCCGCTGACCTCTAGAATAAAGTTAAATATTTGAAGATAATAAACTTAGAGTCCTATCTCTCTGTGCTAAACTCATTGCAGGAAGGAGCACCGACTCATGGCAGTAAATATTGTCACTCAAGAGAACATGGCTCAGGCCATGAGTGAGAACGATATTGTGGTGCTCGAATTCTGGGCTCCGTGGTGCAGTCCATGCCGCCTATTTACCCCGGTTTTTGAACAGGCTTCCTTGCGTAACCAGGACGTTTTCTTTGGCACCGTCAACACCGAGGAACAAAAACCGTTGGTGAGTGCGGCGGGCATTGTTTCCATCCCGACGCTGATGATTTTCCGCCAGTCAGTTCTTGTGTTCCGTGAGGCCGGTTTGCTCCAAGGCACTCAGCTGGACGAACTGCTGCACCAGGTTCGGAACTTAGATATGGCTCAGGTCGCAGCCGGACACGGGGCAGTACGATAACCCCGATAAAACCTGCACTTCACCCCCGGTTCCGCCGGGGGTAAAGCATATTTCGCGGCCTACAAACCTAGGGACGGCAATCAGTAAGACGCTGCTTACTTATCCCACTGCGGAGGAATGTACTTGCCTTTCCCGAAACGTGCCGCCAAGTCGCTGCCCACCACGATGCCGTCGCCTGCGGTGGTGTTCCAGCACACCACGCGGTTGCCGGAATTACTGGCGTGGCAGGCAAAAATCCCGTTCGTCACCGTTTCGTTGGCAGCCAAAGTCCCTTCTGTGGCGGTGTCGATAGGTTCGATACACGCATACTCGTGGTTGCGGCTGTGCGAGGCGTAAAGCGCATCGCTGTATCCCGAATTCGGGGCTTGCGCAGAACAATAGTAAGGATCCGTGGAGTTAGCGAAACACTGTACTTGTGACTTGCCGAAAATGCAGCGAACATTGCCATCAGCAGTGGTAAAACTATTGAGTATCTTGGCATTTGCGGGGGGAGCCAACGGATTCGTGGGTGTGGGCGTGGGCGTAGGCGAAGCGCTGGCGCTCGCGCTGTCATCAGGGACAACCTGTTTTATGGTCTGGCCGGGGTGGGGTCCCGGAACCTCAATAATCTTGGTGGGGCCGGTGTAGCCTTCCGGCAAGCTAGTTTGTACCAGCTCTTGGGGAGTGGCGCTGACACTCGGGGTGGGTTCGGCCGCGTTGGCACTGAGTGAAACTGGTTTTTCAGCTTGGCTGGTGAGCCCCCAGACAACCAGCATAATCACGACCAGCCAAATCAATAACCCGAAAATCATCCACAGCCACAACCGGTTGAACCGATGTCTGGCGGTCATCGCAGGACTGGGAAGCCGGGCACCAATCTTTTCGGTAGTAGAGAGAGCCGGAGCTGCGGGGTAGCTGGCCGTGTAATCC
This sequence comes from uncultured Mobiluncus sp., assembly GCF_947254095.1. Lineage (GTDB taxonomy): Bacteria > Actinomycetota > Actinomycetes > Actinomycetales > Actinomycetaceae > Mobiluncus. Next base: position 18,861 of record NZ_CAMYBV010000013.1, on the reverse strand, counting down.
TGAGGAGCGGCGGTTCGTGCCCGGTTTATCGCCGCCATTTCGGCCGCGGCCGTGGCGGCTGAAGTCGCACCGTCCTGGTGTAACTCCACTTCACCAGCGGAAAGGTCCGGATTTTCAACGACGGGCGAATCCGATGTTCCGGTGGGCTGAGGTTCCTCAGAAGCTGGCGGTTCCGTCAGTTGGTAAGTTTCGGGCTGCGGGTCTGTCGCCGGCTTGCTCGGTGGAGATACTTGGGGTTCTGGGTGGACTGGCGGTTCTGAGACGGGCTTGGCTGAGGACAAACAATCCATCGCGTAGTTTTTCAGTTCGCCTCGCTGCACCAGTTTGGCGCGTTTCGCTAAGGCCGCATTAATCTGTGTATCTTGCAGTTCACCTAACCAATCCAACAGGTCAGGATAGGTTGAGGGGTTCAAAGCTAGTACAGGGCGCAGCTCCGGAGCGTCTTGCGCGATAGTCTGCAGACGAACCAGGGGGGTATCGGGATTGATAGCCTCAAGTTCTTCCTTAGATAATTCGTCCATGAGTACACCGGCCTTGACCTCTGAAATGGATATTACCTCCCATTATACCCATATTCCTAGCATTTTCCAAGGTAACCTTAAGGTTTGTCCATGCAAAGGGGTCTGAATCCTGCACACATGGGCGGGAAACCCTCCCGGAACACGGTCAGCGCCCGGCTTAGCGGGGCATGTGTCAGGTTTCCCTACCTATCAACGGGGTGATTTTTGGTGTTAAAGCCCGATTCCGGAGCCGGGATATTATTCCGAACTATTACCGGGTTAGACTAGAGTTAGCTAGTTTTGGCGGTGAGAGGTGAGTGATGGTGGGAAATACGCAAAAACCCGTTGCGCAGCAGGGCCGTACCCCCAACCGGGCACGCCCTAATCCTCAGATTCTGCCCGCGGAACAAATCGCCAAAGCCCGCCGCCGCTGGACCATAGCCATCATCGTGTCTGCTGTCATTTTGGTGGCGCTCGTTATCGGCTTGGTCGCGATGTGGGTGCTGAGCGGCGATTCCCAAGGAGCGCGTTCGGCTTGTGCGAAAGCCAGCCAGGATTTAACCAAACAGTACACTTCGCTGCAGCAGGTAGTGTCCGACGCGGAAAATACTTTAACCGCGGTTGATTCCTCTCAAGTCAAAGACCCCGCGATGCTTGATGACATTCAGGCGAAAGTTCGGCAGGCCAGTAAAGAAGTGAAACCTCTGGAATGTACCGGTAAGGATGTCGCCAAGAAAACCTCCACCATGATGGCTCAGGCTGAAGCGTTGAAAAAGCAGCAAACTGAGCTGGAGGCTGCGCTGCGAGAAATTCAGGAAGCTGAAAATCTCAACAGTCTGACGGTAGCCCAGAAAGCCTTGGCAGATAAGATTGCCCAGGCGGAAAAACTGGCGCAAACCGCTGCGGATATAGAAGCTAATACCGAACCCAGAGCATCTCTAGCGGCTCAGATTGAGGACGCGAAACGCCTTTTGAACCAAGTTAACTCCCTGTCAACCGTGCCAGACGATAAGGTCGATGGTCTCAACGAATCGATGCGTGCCTCCGTGGATCGTCTGGATGAGGACATCACCGCGGTCACCAAAGCTATAGATGACAAACGTTTAGAACAGGCCCGGAAAGAATCCGAAGAACAGTTGCTGCGTCAACAGCAGCAGATGGAGCAGGAACAGCGCGCTCAGCAAGGCGGTGCGACCTGCGAGGTTGGCCAGATGATAGTTGATGCCAACGGCAATAAGTTCTATTGCCGCACCGTCTTGGACCCCGCTACCGGAACCGGCAAAACAACCTGGGTTGGAGAACCAGCGGAACAACCGCAGCCCGGCAACTAATCGACGCTAGCGAAATCACGCCCTCCCCGGGTACGGCAACCCGCCTCACGTGCCGGGCGATTCCGGGGCGTGTGAAGGCTCCATAGGTGCGGTCGGGGCATCAGTCGGAACTTCTGGCTTAGTCGTGGGTTCTTTCGGGGCAATCGCCACCACCGCGGTCATAGAGGTATCCAGCCCAACCAACTGACCGGCCTTGTCCAAAGACAACACGGTGCCCGGAGCAGCTGTAGCATCTTCCTTTTCGGTTATCGTCAAACGCACCCGGTTGGCGTCCACAAACTGTTGCAAAGCCTCCTTGGTGCCTCCCACCAGGTCTTGAGGAATCCGGAAGTTACCGGAGGCCACTTCCAGGTCGACCGAGTCGCCCTTCTTAACCGCTTCGCCCTCGGCGGGGTTGGATTTAATGACTTTATCCTTGTCTATCGTGCCCGAATCAGAGGTCGTGATGCTGCCAATCTCTAAGCCTTCCGCCTCCAAAGCCTTCCGAGCCTGATCCTGAGTCAGCCCAGCCAGCGAGGGAACACTGGCATCGCCCGGGCCGGTAGAAAGCGAGACAAACACCTTGGAACCTTTGGCAACCTTCGTTCCCACCGCCGGATCGGATTTAACAAAAATACCCTCCGGAATGTCCTCGGAACTGACCCCGCGGCCCAGGCGGAACACCAGTCCCGCATCGTTAATCGCGGTGGAGGCTTCTTCCTGGTTCATGCCATCCAGAGAGGGAATCTCAACCATCTCATCGGTTGGCTTGTCTCCGCTGAAAACCAGCCAAAATCCGATGCCCAAAGCCGCCAAAATCGCCAGTAGCACAATGACAATAATCAGCGGTTTCTTATTGGTTTTACCGCGATGGTTCTGGGTCGAATCTGTGGCCTCCAAAGTTTGGGTGGTCTGTCCCGCAGGAGACATTGCGTTAGACCTAGCGGTTCCGTAGTTAGAGGGGTACCCCTGATTTACAGGCGGCAAGACAGTGGTCGCACCGGTGGTATCACCGACCAAAGGAGCTGTCCAGGTTGACGTGGCGGGAGCCGCCACGTTCCCTCCACGCAGAGAAGCCTGCAGGTCAGCGCGCATATGAGCGGCATCGGGATAGCGGTCTTCACGGTCTTTCGCCAACGCTTTCATCACCACGCGGTCCAGAGATTCCGGAATATCCGGGGCAATCGAGGAAGGTAGAGGCGGCAGCTGAGAAACGTGCTGGAACGCGACCGCCACAGCCGAATCGCCCTTGAACGGGGGCTGGCCAGTCAGCAGCTCGAACAGTAAACACCCCGCGGAATACAGGTCAGAACGGGCATCAACCTGTTCGCCGCGTGCCTGTTCGGGAGACAGATACTGGGCGGTGCCCACCACCGCATCGGTTTGCGTCATCGTGGCTTGGGAATCTGACAGGGCGCGAGCAATCCCAAAGTCCATCACCTTGATTTTCCCGGTCGTGGTAATCATCACATTGCCGGGCTTAATGTCGCGGTGCACCAAGTTTTGATGGTGAGCATACTCCAACGCGTCCAGGACACCGGAAACGATTTCGACCGCTTCCTCCAGCGGAACCGGATTCCCGTCCGTCAGCAGCTCCCGTACCGTGTGACCTTCCACGTACTCCATGACGATGTAGGGCACCTTTATCTCAGCGCCATCAGAAGCGGTGATGGTTTCCTCACCCGTGTCATAGACAGCCACGATAGAGGGATGGTTCAGGTTCGCCGCCGACTGGGCTTCGCGGCGGAAGCGGGCCTGAAAGACGGGGTCGCGCGCCAAGTCCTGACGCAAAATCTTAATCGCTACAATCCGGTTCAGGCGCGTGTCAGTACCGATATGGACTTCCGCCATACCGCCGCGTCCGATGAGCTGGCTAATTTCGTAGCGCCCGCCGATAATCCGGTCAGACTGACTCAAGGTTTTCCTCCTCTACTGGCGAGCTGGCTGGGGCTGCAACCGACGTTACGGTCAAGCCCGATTCAAGGTTACCGGTTGAGGCTCCGGTACGCAGGGTGGTTGCCAACCCAAAAATCAACGCTATCAACACCACAGCGGTGATGACTAATGCAACAACAAGTTTTCGTTTCGATCCCGACTCCGGCTGGGGCAGCGGTTCGTCTTCCAGGTAACGCATCATTTCCTCGTGACGCTCGGAAGGGATTGCCTGGGAACCTACCGGTATAGCGGCAGGTTGAGCCGGTTTTACCCGCTGAAAATTAGGTCGCAAGGGCGGGGCGGACGTCTCCGGGGCAAAAGCGGCAGGCGGGACCAAATCGGTCTGGTGCGGGCCAACTGCGGGAGCCGTCGCGTCAGGTTTGGCCGAGACCACACGAGGGGGCTGCGGTGCCGGGTCGACCGGCGCAGCAGGTGCTTTGGTGGGAGTGACCGGGGACGCCGCCGCAGGTTGGGTTGGAGAAGCAGATACGGCGGGTGCATTTGCGGACGGGGATTCCGATGACACATCTTTCGGGGTGTCCTCGACCGGTGCCACGGGCATCTGAGCGGTCGGGGGAGCGTCGGCCAAATTGCGTGAAAAACTCATGCGTGGGGTAAACGACAGCGGTACCGTGCCGTGCCACAGCGCCTGAATCGCCTCAGCGAGCTGTTTCGCCGATTGGGGACGCAGCCGCGGGTCTTTTTCCAACATTTGGTAAATCAACGCTGCCACTTGGGAATTTACCGTTTCGGGAAGGGGCGGAACCGGGTCTTTCACGTGTGACATCGCGATGTCTACCTGGGTGGGGCCCGTAAACGGACGTTTTCCAGCCAAGGCTTCGTAGGAGATGACACCCAGAGCATAAATATCACCCAAGGCGGTCGCGGTTTCACCCATCGCCTGTTCGGGAGGCAGATACTGGGCAGTACCCATCACCATCCCGGCCGCGGTCAGGGCCTCGGCGCGCGGAGCCAACGAAATCCCGAAGTCCGTCAGTTTCGCCACGCCCTTGTCGGAAACCAGAATATTCGAGGGTTTTACATCACGGTGTATGACGTGCGCCTCGTGGGAAGCCTGCAGGCCGTTCGCGATCTGGATCAGAATCGGGGCGAGCTGTTCCCAAGTCAGAACTTGGCCTCCCGCCAGAATGTCTGACAGGGGACGGCCCTCCACCAGCTCCATCACAATCCAGCCCTGGCCATCTGTTTCGCCCCAATCAAAAACGGCGGCGAGGTTAGGATGATGCAGGCGGGCGGCGTTGGTGGCTTCGGCACGCAAACGGGCCAGGAATGTTGCCTGACCGATGAGTTCCTCTTTTAACACTTTCACTGCGACGACGTTTTGGCTGCGTTTGTCCCAACCGCGCCAAATCACGCCCATTCCGCCGGTCGCCAGGATAGAAACCAGGCGGTAACGGTCGTTGAGCACCGTATTTGCCCCAATCATTGGCTCACTCCTGCCTGCAGAATGCTGCGTGCCAGCGGAGCAGCCACGGTACCCCCGGTACCGTACACGCCCTGCGGATCCTCCACCACAATCGCTACGGCAATGCGCGGGTCTTCTGCCGGGGCAAATCCTACAAACCACTGATCTAGGCCGCGCCCCACCCCTGTTTCGGCGGTTCCGGTTTTACCTGCGACATTCAGGCCGGGAATACCGGCAGCCTTGCCGGTTCCAGATTGCACGACTTCCACCATCATTTGGCGGATACTGGCGGCGATTTCCGGTGACACCGCCCGGCTCAAAACTTGTGGAGCATACTGTTTGAGGACCTGGAAATCGGAGGACAGTTCCTGATTAATCAGGTAAGGCGTCATGACTTTTCCGTCGTTAGCGACAGCGCTCGCCACCATCGCCATCTGTAGGGGCGTCACCCGCACGGACTGCTGGCCAATCGCGGCGTTCGCCAGGAAAGACGGCGCTTCCGGAGGAGGAAATTGGGACGCCACCCCGGTCAGAGGCACGTTCGGGACGGTGCCGAAACCAAAGGCTTTGGCTTGTGCCTGCAAAGGCTCGCCGCCCAACTGCATTCCCAATGCGGCAAACGGGGTGTTACAGGACATGGCAAAGGCTTTATGCAACGGCACTTGGCCGTTTCCGCAAGATTCTCCAGCAAAGTTGATGAGTTTCACGTTGGTGCCCGGCAAATCCAGAGAATCGGGGGCGTCCACAATCGTATCTGCGGCAACCGTCCCGTGAGACAGCAGAGCCGCGGTGGTCACAATCTTAAACGTCGAACCGGGGGGATAAAGTTCGCTAATTGCCCTGTTCAGAAGGGGTTTTTGCGGGTCGGCGACCAAAGCGTTGTAGGTACTTTGCAGGGCGTTGCCGTCCGGGCCGCTCAAAGCGTTGGGGTCAAAAGCGGGGGAGGATGCCATTCCCAGGATTTCTCCCGTTTTCGGGTTCAGTGCCACGGCGGCGCCGGTTTTCCCGGACAAAGCCGCGGTCATCGCGTCTTGGACTGCCGGATTGATGGTCAGTGATACGTTTCCAGCCTGCGGCTGGGCGCCGGTAAACAGGTCCTGCAGACGCTGCATCCATTGGGAATCCGCTTTGCCGGACAAGACCGGTTCGGCGGCCTTTTCCAGGTCCGTCATCTGGCCGCGAATCGCTGCCGGAAAATAACCCGTAATATGGGCGTACTTTGCGCCCTGGGGATAGTTCCGGGCGTAGGTCACGTCCGGTTCGGTTCCCACGGGCAGTGACTGAGCCAGTACCAGGGCGCCGTCTCCGGTCACAATCTTGCCGCGCTCCTGGTTCCAGTAGGCGTCGGTGACCCGCCGGTTCAGGGGGTGGGCATTCAGGGTCGGAGCAAAAATAAACTGCTGATAGGTTAACGCCCCCATCAACGCCACAATCATGACAATCAGGGCAACCGCTAAACGGCGAATCTGAGCGTTCACTGGGGCATCACCACCCGTTCGGTGGCGGCGTAGTCAAGAGGCCCCCCGCCGAGCCCAGCATCTCCCGAGTCACCGGTACCGGATGTCAACCGAAAACCGCCGGACCCATCAGAAGGGACTGGTCGACGTGCTGAATCGGAGATGCGCAGCAGAATCGCTACTGCCAACCAGTTGGCGACGGAAGAAACGCCCCCCGCGGCCAGGAACGGGGCAGTCAAACCGGTCGAGGGAATTAGGCGGGTCACGCCTCCCGCCACGATAAACAGCTGCGCCCCAATACCGAAAGCCAAAGCGGTGGCTAGCAGTTTCCCGAAACCGTCGCGCACCCCCATCGCGGCTCGCAATCCGCGCAGTACCAGAATCAGGTACAGCAGCATTACGGCTAACATACCGGTCAGACCGATTTCCTCAGCGATGGAGGACACGATGAAATCCGAGTTTGCCAAGGGAGTTTGACCCGGCCGACCCAAACCCCACCCGGTTCCGGTCAAGCCGCCGTAAGCCATGCCGAACAGGGCGTTGACCAGCTGCCAAGAACCGCCGACTCGATCCGGGTTGGCGACATCCAGGTCTAAAGCGTTCAGCCAGTTCGTCACCCGGTCTTGCACGTGAGAGAAGGACAGATAGGCCACGACGGCCATCGGTATCATCAACACCCCGCCAAAGATAATCCAAGACGGACGGTCCGTAGCGACATAGAGTACGGCCACAAAGATGGCGAACAGCAGCAGCGCCACCCCCAAGTCCTTTTGCAGCACCAACAGACCCATCACCGCTGCCCAGACGACCAGAATCGGCAGCAGGTCGCGCCATCGGGGCAGCTGAATGAATCCAATCTTTTTCCCAGCGATAGCCAGGGAATCCCGGCGGTATTCCAGATATCCGGCAAAGAAAATCGCCAGCAAAATCTTGGCAAATTCGTTAGGTTGAATCGTGAATCCCAAAATCCGCAAGGAAATATCGGCACCGTTGACGGTTTGACCCAGTCCCGGAATCTTGGTGGAAAGCATCAGCAAAATGGCGACAACCAGGGCGGGCCAGGCAAATTTTCGCAGGCTGCGATGATCCCGAAACGCCAGCAGGGTCAGGATTACCACCGCGATGGACCCGACCATGAAAATGACTTGGCGTTCGTTGTTGACCTGGGTCAACATGGCGTTACGCACCGCGGTGGAACCGGTGGTATCGGCGCGCTGCTGATAGTACAGGTCCAGGCGCGAAATCATCGCCAAACCAATCCCGTTTAACGCCACAGCTACCGGCATAATGACCGGATCGGCATAGGGCGCCAAAAATCGTATCGCCACGTGCAGCCCGATTCCCCCCACGGCGATAGCGATGCAATACCAGTACCAAACCTGGGGAGCCTCCGGATGAGAAACCATGATGGAAAGATAGGCTCCGACCCCGACCAAGATCGCCAGGATGAGCAAGACCAGTTCGGAGCGGCGTCCGGATCTGGCAGGATATTGCACAATGGTAGCCATTACTGGTTACCTCCCGCAATATTCGGGGATTCTTCGGTTGACGTGGTTGTCTCAGGTGTTGCCGGGGTCGGGGTCACAAGCTTCGGTGCGGGCTTTTTCGTTTCCTTCACCATTCCGGTGTCCCGCCACGACGCAATCAGCTCCCGAGCCTCCTCACGACTCCGCAGAGAAATGCTCTTTTCCAGGCGCTGCTGAATGACGGGAGCCAAATCGGAATCGCGTAGCCCCATCTCTTCGACAGGGTGGTACAAATCCCACGAGCCGATGGATTGGTCAATCCCCCTAAACAGGGTCACTTTGCCCTGGTTCACCCCCAAGAAGTACTGTTTTTGAGTCCAGCCATAGGAAAACCAGGCTCCGAGCCCCAAACCCGCCAAAATCACCAGCGTCAAAAATATGCCGATGAACCAGCCCCGCCGGGACATCTTGCGGGGATCTTTCGGGGTACGGGTGGCAAATTCATCCTGCTCCAGAGGTTTCCCGCGGCGCAGCATCGCGGCTTTCTCTGCGGGGGTGGCTTCGCTGATACTGGCTCCGGCAGGTCGAATGGAGGCGGCTCCCACAATCTGGGGGGCGGTAGCGGTCAGTTCCTCATCGGAATCCACCACATCGGCAATCACGCATGTCACATTGTCGGGGGCACCGCTTTTCAGCGCCAAACCAATGAGTTCTTCGCAGCAGCTCTCCGGCGTTTGCTCCTCAGCCAGAACGGTGGCGATGGTTTCGGCGGAAACCACTCCGCTCAACCCGTCCGAACACAGCAACCAGCGATCCCCCACCACGGCCGCACGCACGGACTCGTCCAAAGTCACGTCGCCTTGTGAATCCCCCAACACCCGCAACAACACGGAACGTTTCGGGTGGTGCGCGGCCTCCTCCGGGGTCAGCTCTCCAGATTCCACCAGGTACTGCACAAAAGAATGGTCTTTCGTCACCTGGGTCAACTCATTGTCCCGCAATAGGTAGGCTCGAGAGTCACCCACGTGAACCATCGCCATCTTGTTTCCGGAACGTAAAATCGCCACACAAGTGGTGCCCAGACCCTGCAACTCCTCGTGGCTGCCCGACAGCTCCACCAAATCTCGGTGAGCCTCCCCAATGGCGTCACGCAGCAGGTTCAACAAGTCGTCAGCAGCGTGGGAATCTGCGTCCAGCGGAGCCAAATGCGCCACCGCCACCGAAGAAGCAATGTCGCCTCCGGCGGGACCGCCCATTCCGTCAGCCAGCACCAACAGATGCGGCCCGGCATAGCCGGAATCCTGGTTGTTTTTGCGAACCAAGCCGACGTGAGAACGAGCCGCATAACGCAGTTGGATTGACATCAGCGCAGCTCCACTATGGTTTGCCCGAAGCGAACCGGGGTGTGTGCGCTGAGCGGGGTCGGGGAAGTAATCCGCACTCCTCCCACGACAGTCCCGTTGGTTGAGCCCAAATCCTCCACGAACCACTGGCCGTCTTGCGGATAAATCCGGGCGTGTTGAGCTGAAGCGTAATCGTCATCCAGCACCAAAGTTGAAGTCGGAGCGCGCCCCACAATGACCGGCCTGTCGGTGAGCTGCAGGGAAGACCCCGTCAATGGCCCTTCGGTCACCAAAAGCGTGGACACCTGGGCGTCACGCTTCCGCTGTTTACGGCCTTTGGCAGGTCGCATAGATTTGGCCTGGTCACGCCGCGTAACGACCGTACCGTAGATATCACGGCTCAAAACCAGGATGGAACCTCCCACCAGGAGCCACAGCAGCACCAGGTATCCCAGACGCAGTAAAGAAAAACTCAGTTCGTTCAACAGCTCGTCCCTAGCCTCACGATACTTGGGGTGGGGCGGCTTGGCGCCAGAAAATCATCTTGATGCGGCCCGCCGTCACCACGTTGCGATCTAAGAGTGTAGCTTCGTTGACGCGGTTTCCCTCTACAAAAGTTCCGTTCGTGGAGCCCAAATCGCGCAGGACGTAGTTGGTGCCGACCTGGACAATTTCAAAATGTTGATGGGACACCCCGGAATCACTCAAAGCGATGTCCACGTTGCGTCCCCGTCCCACCACGGTACGTTCTCCCACCAGTAGGTAAGTCTGTCCCCCGACCACTTCCAACAGAGGTTTTTGTTCGTGCTTCGCTAAAAGTTCGGATTCCTGCGGGTTAGTTGTGCCGCCGGAGTTAGCTGGGACGTCCGGAGCCGTGGATTCCACAGGTTTCCATTCCAGGCCCTCACTAGCGGGAGTCGGTGCAGGAGCCGGTTGCGGTTCGGGTTGGGAGGGCGGTGCTACAGGCTCGGCTGGGGTTCCGGGTTCCATGCCGGAAACCGGACGGGCCCCGGATACGGAGCGTGCCTTAACTTCCAGGCGGTGCTGTTCGGGGTTCAGTGGCGTAAATTCGACATAAACCGAACCGGTCAAGGAATAATTTTGCTCAGTCGCGTAGGCGTTGGCATCACGCACAAACTCTTGCAGCAAGGCTTCCTTACCCCACTGTTCGAAAGCGGCGTCAGTCTCGGGAGAAATAGAAATCTCGAAATAGTTTGGTGCCACGGTACGTTCACGAGACATCGGGATGGCGCCCCGATCCATGGCTTGGCGGATAGCCTGAGTCACATCTATAGGTTTGTCAGGGCCGGAACGATACACTTTGGATTTCACGCGGTCAAAGAACTCCAAAACCCCCTCCTTCCGATAATCACCAACAGTTAAGACAGTCTGGGACAATTCTAACGGTATAACCCACGTAATTCGTTATTGAACTATCAGACCAGGGATTTTAGCGGTGATCCGCAACCCGGGTAAAGAAGTCCCCGATGGCCTGCAGAATAATAACGATAATGCCGATCACAATCAGCGAAACCAACAAGGTGTCGGCTTGATAGCGCGAGTGGCCGTAATTAATGGCCAAAGAGCCCAAGCCTCCCCCGCCAAACGCCCCCGTAATCGCGGAATAACCAATGATGGTGATGACCAGCACGGTCGTGGATTGAATCAGGGCAGGAAGAGCCTCGCGGACTTGCACGCCCCACATGATTTGGCTGCGACTGGCACCCATCATTTGTGCCGCCTCAATCTTGCCGGAATCCACACCCATAATGTTGGATTCGACCAGGCGGGCAAAGAATGGCGTGGCGCCGACAATAAGCGGGACGCAGGCCGGCTGCCAGCCTATCGTGGTGCCTATCAGCAGGCGCGTAAACGGGAGAATGAATACTGCCAAAATCAGGAACGGCAGGGAACGTCCCAAGTTCACGATGAATCCCAAAATTTTGTTTACCGCAGCGTTGGGCATCAAGCCGGTTTTCGCCGTGGAAACCAGGAACAACCCCACCGGCAGGCCAAACAGCACCGTGAACAGGGTCGAAACGGCTGTCATCGCGAGGGTTTCAAGGGTGGCAGGAAGCATCTCTCGCGTGATGGCGGGGTTGTCAAACCAGGTCGGATCGCCAGGTCCGGCGGGAAGTATGGATTGGACTGACGAAGCAATCGAATTCACCTGGTTTACTAAATCTGCGTTGTGTGGCAGCAGGGTGGGCAGGAGTTCCAGCATTTTAGATTTCCTCCTCCAAGTTCAAAGCCTCCAAAGGTCTGACGCTCGCATACACACCCTTGGCACGCATCGCCGCAATCAGACCGTTCATGTTTTCAGCCGAAACCGCCAAAGCTAACCGTCCGACCTGGGTATTTCCTACAGTTTCAAATGTTCCGGCAGCGATATCCGCCCCCGCCGCGGCAACCATCGACATCACGGCAGAACCGGTAGGTTTGCCCGGATTCGAGTTGAAAGCAATGTCCACCAGCGCGGCCGGTTTACCGTTCAGCACCGGCTTGCTCTTGACTTGCGGTCGGGGAACCAGGTCCAGCGCTAAACGGCTTTCTGGCTCAGTTAAAATGTCCTCAACCGTGCCGGTTTGGATAATCTTGCCGTGTTCCAGCAGGGTGACGGAATCACAAATTTCACGTACTACCGCCATCTCGTGCGTAATAATCACCACGGTGACCCCCAAACTTTCGGAAAGGTCACGAATCAGGTGCAGAACCTGACTGGTGGTTTCCTGATCCAGCGCCGAAGTCGGTTCGTCACACAACAGAACCTGAGGACTGGTGGCCAAACCCCGAGCAATGCCGACCCGCTGCTTCTGACCCCCGGAAAGCTGGGATGGATAAGACGAGGCACGATCCTCTAAACCCACCAAACGCAGCAACTCCATGACTTTTTCCTTGCGGTTGCCGTGCGGTACACCAGCCAGATAGAGGGGGTAGGCGACATTTCCGGCCGCGGTGCGGGAATCCAGCAGGTTCGCGGCTTGGAACACCATCCCGATTTTGCGTCGCGCCTGACGCAGTTCCGTCTCACTCAAGGCGGTCATTTCTTGACCGTCAAGGGTGATGGAGCCGGTGGTGGGTTTTTCTAACGCCGTCAAGCAACGAATTAAGGTGGATTTACCGGCTCCGGATTGTCCCACGATACCGTGAATCGAACCTTTGGCTATCGTCAGGTCAATGTTATCCAAGGCATGAACGGTTCCGCCCGTCGCGGACTTTACATGATAGATTTTGCTAACCCCGCTCAGGGTAATCATCGGCTCGCTTGTTTTCATCGCCTTAAACCTTACCGGATTTTGTTGTAATCCCCGCAATAGCGTCCGTCTGGGGCTGGTTAGCGGCAGCCCGGCCAGCCAGCCCGAGGCTTGCGGAACAAAATGTGGGCGTTAAATGAGTTTTCCCCGGTCCGCTGGATCGCAGCGGATTCCGGGGAACAGCGCGCCCGAAGGGACTCGAACCCCCAACCTTCTGATCCGTAGTCAGATGCTCTATCCATTGAGCTACGAGCGCTGAGGTCATTAAGTCTAGCCCTAACCTGCACGATTCCCCAAATCGACACTCTCCAGGCAAAAAATCAAGAGGAATCTGGCTTCATTCAAAGCGATTCCAAGAGGCATTGGGCAGCTCTAGGGCAGGCCGGGGAGGAACACGCTGATGATGACTCGCAAAGCCCCAAACGTGGCTAGGGCCAGCGCCAAGTTGCGGGCCCACTGCGGCTTGACATATTTCTTCAGTAATCGCGAAATGACGGTGCCGACCAGGATAGCCCCCAAGATGGCGGCAATCGTGGGGGTGGGTAGGGAGGTGAGCACGGCGTTTTGACCGCCGAACCAGACTTTGCTGGCCACCACAATAATGTTGAAACACAGGAACAGTGGCTGCAAGGTGGCCGCGAACTCGCGCTGAGACCACCGGGTAGTTTGCGAGTAAGCGGCCATGACCGGCCCGGACTGAGCCACCAGGGCGCTCATCATGCCCCCGAGGAAACCGAAAATCAGAGACCCCGAAAAAACTGGTATCGCCCGAAAACGCGGGGCAAAAATGGAAAAGAACACCATGGCCAGCATGATGATTCCCACAAAAATGGAAAATACCCGATCCGGCACAAACCGCAGCGCCACCACGGTAGCGAACAAAGCTGGCAAGGCACTGAGCATCAGCAAGCGGAAACGATACCAGTTAATATCTCGAAAACCGGTCACGAACAGTAGTAACGTGACTAAACCGCCGCAAATGTTTCCCCACAGAATCCCGTAGTGAGCCCCGGCTGCCACCACCAAAACCGGGACGGCAATCATGCCGAAACCCATCCCAGCCAAGCCTTGCACGCAGGTACCCAGCAAGACGATTGCAGTCAAGAGTACCAATTCCATTACTTCACTATATCGCCTCGCCGCGAGGCTCCCAGCATGGAATACGTCGCCAAACTGTGTGAAAGCGAGTCATTTGCGCAATGGATTGCGCAAAATCGCACAGTTATCAGGGTGTGGAACCCAGTCGGGACCGGCCTAGCGTCACCGGTTGGCGTTATCGCTATAGGCCTCTAGGTAGCGTTGATATTTCTGGGCCGTGATTTCGGCGTATTCTTCCTGCGGGACGATTTCCTCACCCACTGGTGGTTCGTAATCCTCTAAGGATAGCGTGCTATCCAGCAGATACGCCCCCCATAGGGCGGCACCCATCATAGAGTTTTGTTTCACCAGACAGGGAGTCAGGGCGTGTCCGAATACGTTAGCTGCTAACTGGGACCAGATGCTGGTGTGGAGGATTCCCCCCGAAATGAGGATGCGCTCGGGTTCTCCGTTCAGTTTGGTTACAGCGTCGTAACACTGTTTAAGATTGAACAACACCCCTTCCAAAACGGCCTGGTAAGTCAGCTTGAAATCGTGTTTCGAGGTCAGACCTAAGAAACCGCCTTTGCGCTTGTCGCCCCAGCCGGGGTTACGTTCCCCAAAAATGAAAGGCAGAAAGACCGGAGTATCAGCAGCGTAATCCATCCCCGCTTCGAGTTCATCGTAAGTGGTGGGACGCAGCGACAAACCTTTAAACCAATCCACCGTGTTGCAGGCACCCGCCGTTGCAGCTCCGGAAATCCAGCTCTTGGGTCCGATGTAGCACCAGGTGGACATATCTGGGTGGAGCTGCGGCTGAGGGGACGTGACCCGCAAAGCACCGGACGTGCCTACCGACAGTGTCATTTGCCCTTCGCGCAAGGCACCCGAGCCAAGCTGATTTAGTGACCCATCGGACATGGCGGGAACCACGGGGATTCCAGCCGGTAACCCCAAACTGGCTGCAGCCTGGGCGGAAAGCGGCGCCTGATAGCTATTATCGACAATTTCCGGAAGCTGAGAAGGCTCGAGATTAATCACCTCTAACAGCTTGGGGTCGTATTCGCCGGTGGTGATATTAACCAGTCCGGAACCGGACGCCATACAGCGAGAAACTTTGATGTTCCCGGTCAAGCGATAGAAGTTATACGTGGCCTGGCCCATGGCGATGTAGGAAGAAATGTTGTATCCCTCTTCTTTGAGGAAGGCAAGTTTAAAGAAAGGATAGATAGCGTTGGGATAACCACCCGTGAGGTTATAGTATTCCCTGGTCAGTTGGGGTTTGTTGCGGAAAGCCTCGGCTTGGTCGGAAGCCTTGGTATTGGACCACTGCATGATGGGGGTCACCGGGTCCAGGTTCGGGTTAAACAATCCGATGGAATGCCACACCCCAGAGAGAACAATGATGTCGATGTTCTTGCGACCCTGCAGAAGTTTCTTGGCCGCCGCCAAGCTCGCTTCATAAACCACCATGGGATCATGCAGGGTCAAATCATTATCCATGGGCGGATAGAAAGCATTTTCAACCGTAAAATCGTTCTTGACCGTGTCATAGATCATCGCTTTGGCTGAACTGGTTGATGATTCGATAACTAAAACATTCATCGCGCACTCCTAAAGGCCACGGCTTATTTTCAGTATATCTGCAGTTACTTGCGCGGTGTTCAGATTGAGGAAACCTAGTTAGAAGCCAGATTAGTTACCGGTTTACCGGCTAAAGCGTGCAACAGATTGTCTACCGCACCCCTTGCCATGCGGATGCGGCTTTGGACAGTTTGGGCACCGCTGTGCGGGGTGGCGATGACGTTAGGGAAACGGAAAAGTTCGTGGTCGGGCGCGGGCGGTTCTTGCTCGTAAGCGTCCAAGGCGAGACCGGCGAACTGGCCCGCTTCCAGGGCCGCAGCGGCGGCAGACTCATCGATAATCCCCCCTCGTGAAGTGTTAATCAAAAACGTGCCGGGAGACATGAGACGGAACATTGCAGCATCAAACAGATGTTCAGTCTCCGGTGTGAGCGGCAGATGCAAAGAGATGAAATTGCTCTCACGCACCAGGTCAGGCAGCTCCATGCCTTGAACCGTCGGGTCGGTGTCGGGGTCGAAAAACGGGTCGTAAACCAGCACTTTCATTTCCAGGCCCGTGACCAGCCGGCGCAAAGCCCGCCCGATTGAGCCGTATCCCACAATCCCTAAAGTGGCTTGCGACAACTCGGTGCCCACCACGCGCAACCACTGTCCCTGCCGAGTCGTTTCATTCAACTGGGCGACGTGACGTGCCAGGGCAAACATACTGGTCAAGGCCATTTCGGCGACGGCGATGGAATTCGCTCCCGGAGTGTTGGTCACCACGACTCCGTTGTGGCCAGCAGTCTGCAGATCTACCCGATCAACCCCCACGCCGTAACGAGAAATGACCCGCAGGTCAGGGAGCTGATGCAAAACCGCGGCTGAAAAATCGTCCAAACCCGCCAAAATCCCCACGCAACCGCGTGCGGCTGCGACTAACGAATCAGCGTCTAAGGGCTTGCCTGACTGGTTATAAGCCACCTCGTAGCCGCTGTCTTCCAAAAGATTGCGGGCAAACTCCAACTCCGCAGAGGCAAAAGAGGTCGGCGTAACTAATAATTTTTGCAAATCTTTCTTCATGGTGTTCTCCGTGGCGAGTCAATAGCCCAGTCCCGGGCGGTGTCCAAAACCATCCTAGTTCCATATCGTTTTTCGTGGCTGGCCCGCGCAACTTTTTCGGGCGTATTGTCTAAAAAATCCCATTATCTGCACCTGTGCAGCTATTTCAACCAAAACCGCGGCGCGTTCCAGTAGACTTTGGGTACATATCTACCGCTGAGCGCTGGCCTACAGGGTTCTTGACGAGGACTTTTGGGGTGTTTCAGCGGACAACATACAAGTGAGAGTTTGCTCTATGTTCAAAGGAGAGTTTAGATGCAACCATTTGAGATTGAGGGATGGACCCAGACTATGGGGACATTACCGCTGCTCGGCATTGCTTTAGCTGCAATTGCCGCGATTTTGGTCCTGGTCATTGTATTCAGGCTCCATGCTTTCCTGACCTTGGTTTTGGTCAGCTTCCTCACGGCCTTAGCTACTGGTTTGCCTCTGGATTCAATCGTGGGGGCGATGAAAGATGGCTTTGGAGGCACCCTAGCCTCGGTCGCGCTGCTCGTTGGCTTAGGTGCCATGCTCGGCAAGATGGTCGAGCAATCGGGGGGCGCGAAGGTACTGGCGGACGCCATGATTAATCTTTTCGGTGAGAAACGTGCCCCCCTAGCGTTGGGCGTGGCCTCCCTGATTCTGGGCTTCCCCATCTTCTTTGATGCGGGCTTGATTGTGATGCTGCCGATTGTTTTCGCAGTGGCGAAACGGCTAAAAGGTTCCATCGTTCTCTACGCGATTCCTACTGCGGCTGCTTTCTCGGTCATGCACGTTTTCCTCCCGCCCCACCCCGGCCCTGTTGCCGCAGCCGACTACTTCCACGCCAATGTGGGTTTGGTGATGCTGCAAGGTTTTATCATCGTCATTCCGACTTTCATTCTCTCCGGTTATCTGTGGGCTAAATTCATTGCCCCCCGCGTCAAGGTGGAGGCTTCGCACGTGTTCGGTAACGTCTCGGATGATGAACTTCCTGATAATCCCCCTTCGGTAGGTACCATCATCGCGCTGCTGCTGCTGCCCGTACTGTTGATTTTCATGAACACCGGGTTCTCTACCCTGTCCAAAGTGGGAGTTATCAGCGGCGACGCCAGCTGGGTGAAGTTCCTCATCACTCTGGGTGAAACTCCCATAGCGCTGCTGATTTCGACGCTGGTTTCGATTGCGGTGCTTGGCGGCAAGATTACTAAGGACAAAACCGTATTGGAAAAGGTGGTTGATTCCGCTTTGGGACCAATCTGTTCCGTGGTGCTCATCACCGGCGCCGGCGGTATGTTCGGCGGGGTTTTGCGTGCTTCGGGAATCGGTGACGCGTTGGCTAAATCGATGGAAGATTTGGGCATTCCGCTCCTGCTGGCTGCCTACCTGATTGCGGTGGCTCTGCGTCTGGCACAAGGATCGGCCACAGTAGCGCTGGTCACGGCCGCTTCGCTGTTGGCTCCGGCGGTCGAACAGGCAGTGGCTGCCGGTCAGCTTTCGCCGTGGGGCGTGGTCTGCATCACCATGGCTGCTTCCGCGGGTTCGGTGTTTGCTTCACACGTCAACGATTCTGGTTTCTGGTTGGTTGGCCGATTGACGGGTATGGACGTAAAGACCACCCTGAAGGTGTGGACCATGCAGCAGCTTCTCGAATCAGTCATCGGTTTCGCTATTGCGGCGTTGCTTTTCGTCTTTGCCTAGAAAGCGAAGTCCACAAGATTATGTGTAATTGGTTCGATGTTTCTGGTCGAGCTGCCCTAGTAACCGGGTCCAACCGGGGACTAGGGCTGGCTCTGGCCACTGGTTTAGCAAAAGCTGGGGCGCGCGTCACTCTGCAAGGCCGGGATGCCACGAAAGTTTCCCAAGCAGCCCAGCAGTTATCTGAATCACTGGGGGCCCCGGTCGGACACCTGGTTTTTGATGTCACCGATGCCCAGGAGGCCGAGCAGGCCCTCAATGACTTTATGGATAGCCAAGGCACGCCAGACATTCTGGTCAACAACGCAGGTATCCAGCGTCGTCACCCCATCACCGAGTTCCCCACTGATGAATGGGACGCGGTCATCAGCACGAATCTCTCTTCCGTGTTCTACGTGACGAAACCGGTCGCGCAGCGCATGGTGGAACGCGGTAGTGGCAAAGTCATCATGGTTGGTTCCGTGCAGTCTCGGCTAGCGCGGCAAACCATTGCCCCATACTGCGCCTCTAAAGGCGGCGTAGCTATGTTTGCTCAAGGTCTCGCGGCGGATTTATCGCGCTACAACATTCAAGTCAATACGCTGTCTCCCGGATACTTTGCTACCGAGATGAACACTGACCTGTGGCAAGACCCGCAATTCGACGCTTGGCTAAAAGCCCGCACTCCAGCGGGACGATGGGGAAAGTTTGACGAGCTGATGGGGACACTCATCTATCTGTCCTCGGAAGCGTCGAATTTTGTCACCGGAC